>NZ_JBIWLU010000004.1:243201-640707 GCF_044766365.1 Streptomyces sp. NPDC102279
TGCGCGGCTGAGGTCCCGACGGGACCGGTGGCCGGGCGCTGGGCGGGCGGATCCGGACGGCCCCGTCGTCCCGGAAAGAGGCCTCGAACCGGGAACCGGGCGCCGCCTTGCGGCACTGCGCGGCTGAGGTCCCGACGGGACCGGTGGCCGGGCGCTGGGCGGGCGGATCCGGACGGCCCCGTCGTCCCGGAAAGAGGCCTCGAACCGGGAACCTTCGCGCTTCACCCGATCGGAGCAGTGACGGTGTGGACCTGGACGGCCACTTCCCGCACGGAGGGCAGCGCGGGGACGTGCCGTCGGTGTCGCCCGGGGGCGGCGGGAGCCGGTCGAGGCGACACCGGCACGACTCGCGATGTCAGTGGCGGCTGGGATGGTGGAGGGCATGGACAAGGACGACGAACAGCTGCTGCGCGGCCGGGTCTACGGCGCGGACCACGACGACCCCCGTCAGGGCCCGCAGCGCGGCCGGGACTATGCCGAACTGGTGGGTGGACCGCTGGACGGTCTGCTGCTCGACATCACCGGCCGCACGCCGGAGGAGATATCCGGCGGCGTGGCGCTGGAGACGGAGCTGGGCCAGTTCGGCCCTGGAGCGCGCGCCATGTACGACCCGCGTCCCGGGGAGCCGATGTTCTTCGACTGGGCCGGTGACGCCCCCTGAGGCGTGACCGGCGGGCCGTCGGCGCCGGGTGCCCGGCTCAGATGTGCCAGGCGACGCTGTTGTCGGCCGCCGTGACGACGGCGAGCACGACCAGGTCGGCGACCCCGAGCAGGATCCCCAGATAGGCCCGGTGCCTATGCAGCGTGCCGCGGTGCAGGGCGACAAGGCCGAGGACGACGGCTGTCGGGCCGAGGACGATGTTGAAGACCAGCAGGCCGACGAGGCCGAGGATGAAGGACGCCACGGCGAGGCTGTACGGGTCGCGGCGGGACCGCGTCCGCGTCGTCTCCTGGGTGGACTGGCTCATCGTGCCTCCCCGCCCCGGTAGGAGGTCGTCTTCTGCGACGTGCCGGTCCGGTGCTTGCGCAGCCCGTAGAAGAGCAGCCAGCAACCGATGGCCACTGCGGCCACCAAGGTGACCGGCAGCGGCAGGTGGGCTGCGGCACCCACCACAACGCCGAGGAGCAGCAACGCGGCGACGAGGAAGAGCATGTGTCTCCTTCTGGATTCGCGGGGCATCACGGACGAGCGATCGCCGGAGCCCCGGGTGCCCCGGCCCTCAACCGGGAAACGCCTGCCCCACCTGTCGGCCGAGGAAGTGACCTGAACTCGCCGCCCGCGCCCACCTGTTCCGGGAAGGCCGGGGTCGTCGCGGGCCAAGTCGGTCCCGTTACAGCGCGAGACGAGTCCCCGGGAAGGGACAAAAGAGGTTCCGGAGTCTTCACCTCACGAGTCGGGGTACCCGGGTCACCATGAACGACAACTACTGGGACATCGCGCTGTCGAACGCGGCCTACGGCACATTCGGAGCCTTCGTCGGCGGCCTCGTCGTCGCGGGCGCCCTGGTGTGGGCCGTGCGGCTGGGCATCAGGACGCGCCGCCGCGAGTCCGCGCCGCCCACGCCCTCCGAGCAGCCCAGGCTGCCGGAAACGGGCCCGGTGCGGGAGACCAGCGAGATCCGTGAGCCGAGCGAGGTCCCCCGGGCCGCGGACAAGAGCGAACGCCTCACGCCGCGTCAGGTCCAGGCCTCGGGCAGCGAGCGGAGTGATCGGCAGGAGCGCCCTCGCTGGGAGTCCGAGCGGTAGCCCTCAGCAGCCTGCGGAGCACGCCGCTCCCTTCAACGTCCCGCAGAGCCTGCTACGCCCCTCCGTCACTAACCCGTCATGCTGAGTCACGGCGTCTCTCAAAGGGGTTTACTGGCGGTAAAGTGGGGAAATCGGACACAAGTGCTTCGGACAGGAGGCACGTCCGTGGGAGCGGTTCGCTCCGCAGTGCGGGTGTGTCCCGAAAGTGCTGTGCGACGGCCTCCCATGGTGTTCTGTCCCGTCAGCAACCCCTGAGGGAGCTGTCAGCACATGCACACCACAAGCACGGTGAAGGGCCGCCGTCCGCATGACGACGCCCCCGACACGGACGCCGCGTTCGAGCGGCTCGCCCGGCTTCCGGACGGGGCGGAGCGGCATGCCCTGCGGGACCGGATCGTCCAGGCCTGGATGCCCATGGCCGAGCGCATCGCCGGCCGGTACCGCGGGCGGGGTGAGGCGCTGGAGGATCTGGTCCAGGTGGCCGCTCTGGGCCTGGTGAAGGCCGTGGACCGGTACGACCCCGATCGGGGGAACGCCTTCGAGAGCTATGCGGTGCCGACCATCGCGGGCGAGATCAAGCGTCACTTCCGCGACCACATGTGGGTGCTGCATGTGCCTCGACGCGTCCAGGAGGCGCGCAACCGGGTGCGTACGGCCATCAGGGATCTGACGGCGGTGAGCTCCGGCAGGCAGCCGACGGTCGCCGAGATCGCGGCCTACGCACGGCTGACCGAGGAGGAGGTCCGCAGCGGCCTGGAGGCTCTGGACAGCTTCGCGGCCCTGTCGCTGGACGCCGAACTCACCGACGGCGACGACGGATACTCGCTGGCGGACGCGCTGGGGGAGACCGACGCCGGATACGACCTGGTCGTCGACCGCGAAGCCGTGAAGCCGGCCCTGCGGAGGCTTCCCGAACGCGAGCAGACCATCCTCTACCTGCGATTCTTTCGCGGTATGACGCAGAGCGGCATAGCGGAGGAACTCGGGGTCTCGCAGATGCACGTCTCGCGCCTGATCAGCAACTGCTGTGCCTCGCTGCGGGACCAGGTGATGTCGGACGCGGCCTGATCCAGCTCAGCGAAGGGGGCCGGCCGCCCGCCAGAGATGCCGACCGGGCGGCCGGTGGCGGGCTCACTGCCGAACCCTCCCGGGAGCGGTTGGCAGGCAACCCACCTCACTGCGGACTACCGGGCTGAGCTCCGTCCAAACACGTCCCGACGATCAGGATGCGTCCTGGAGCGGGACACGTCCGGTTCCACACGGAGTGTGTACCGACCCCGCACGGAGTGGTCACGAAGAAGGTCCGTTCAACCGCGGACCGGCCAGCACTCGGTCCGGGGTCAGCGGCAGCTCGCGGTGCCGGGTTCCGGTGGCGTGGTGGACGGCGTTGCCGATGGCCGCGGCGGTACCGACGATCCCGATCTCCCCGATGCCCTTGCCGCCCATCGGGTTGAGGTGCGGGTCCTCCTCATCGATCCAGTGGGCCTCGATCGCGGGCACGTCCGCGTGGGCGGGGACGTGGTAGGCGGCCAGGTCCGACTCGACGAAGTCGCCGAACGCGGGGTCCATGGTGCTGCCTTCCGTCAGCGCCATGCCCAGACCCATGGTCATGCCGCCGATGAACTGGGACCGGGCGGTGCGGGCGTTGAGGATGCGCCCGGCCGCGTACACACCCAGCAGCCGGCGTACCCGGACCTCGCCGGTGACCGTGTCGACCGCGACGTCGGCGAAGTGGGCGCCGAAGGCATGACGTGCGTAGGCGCTGTCCGCGTCGGCGCTTCCCGCTGTGTCGGCGCTCGCCGAGAGCCCCTCGTCGGGCAGTGGTCCTGAACGTTCCGCCAGCGAGGCGCGCAGCCGGGTGCAGGCCTCGTGGACGGCCCAGCCCCAGGACGCGGTGCCCGAGGAGCCGCCGGCCAGCGGGGCCGAGGGCAGGTCGCTGCTGCCGATCTCGGTGCCGACCCGGTCCAGCGGGACACCGAGAGCGTCGGCCGCGATCTGCGCGAGCACGGTCCGGGCGCCGGTACCGATGTCGGTCGCGTTGACACGGACCGAGAAGGTTCCGCCGGGCAGTGCTCGCGCGACGGCGGTGGAGGGCGACACGAGCACCGGATAGGTGGCGGCCGCCACACCCGAGCCCAGCAGCAGGGCACCTTCGGAACGGGAGCCGGGCCGGGGATCGCGCCGCGCCCAGCCGAAGCGCTCGGCGCCGTCCCGCAGACACTCGACGAGATGCCGGCTGCTGAAGGGATTGCCGCTGTCGGGTTCGGTTTCCGGCTCGTTCGCGATCCGCAGTTCGACAGGGTCCATGCCGAGGGCCACCGCCAGTTCGTCCATGGCCGATTCCAGGGCGAACATGCCCGGTGCCTCTCCGGGGGCGCGCATCCAGGACGGGCTCGGAACGTCCAGCGGTACGACGCGGTGCGTGGTGCGGCTGTTGGGCGAGGCGTACATGATGCGCGCCGGTACGGCTGCCTGCTCCACGAACTCCTTGATGCGCGAGGTGTGGGTGGTGACCTCGTGCGTGAGCGAGGTGAGGGTGCCCTCCTCGGTCGCGCCGAGCCGGAGGCGGTGCAGTGTGGGGGCGCGGTGGCCGACCAGAGCGGGCATCATGCGCCGGGGCAGGGCGACGGTGACAGGCCGTCCGGTCCGCTGTGCGGCCATCGCTGCGAGCACGACGTGCGGGCGTGCCGTGCCCTTGGACCCGAAGCCGCCGCCGACGTGCTCGGCCATGACGGTGATCTGCTCCTCGGGGAGCCCGAACAGCCCGGCCAGTGTCGCGCGCACGGCTGTGGAGCCCTGGCTGGAGTCGTGCACGACGAGACGCTCGTCGTCCCAGTGCGCGGTGGCCGCGTGGGGTTCCATGGGGTGGTTGTGCAGCGGTGGCACCCGGTAGGCCGCGTCGACACGGACAGCCGCGGACGCGAACGCGCCGTCGGGGTCGCCTTGCTCGCGCTGCCCCGGATAGCCGCCGTTGGCCTCCTCCGGGAAATACCCGGCGGGGTGGCCGTCGGTGAGCGTGACGTCGTGGTCCCGCGTCGTGTACTCGACCCGCACCGCCGCGGCGCCGGCCCGGGCGGCCTCGATCGTCTCCGCGACGACCAGGGCCACCGGCCAGCCGCGGTGCGGTACGTCGGAGTTCTGCAGGACGGCGAGGGTGGGGTCGTCCGCCTCGGCGAGCCGGGGGGCGTCCTCGGGAGTGAGTACGGCGAGTACGCCGGGAACGGCCAGGGCCGTCGACGTGTCGATCGCGCGGATCGAGCCGCTCGCGACGGTGGCGGCCACCGGTCGGCCGTACGCGTGGCCGGCGGCGGTGTGCTCGGCTGCGTAACGGGCCCGGCCCGTCACCTTGTCGGGGCCCTCCCGGCGTTCGGCCGCCGTGCCGAGCACGGTGTCGGTTCGGGCCATGGAGGTCCTCCTTGCTCCTTGTGGTGCCGGGCCGGGAACGTCCGGAGGCCGGTTCAGGCGGTGGTGGGCGTCGCGAGCCGGGTCAGTACGTCCACGGCGAGGTTGCGGGCCAGACGCACCTTGTGGGCGTTGTCGCGCAGGGGCTGGGCCGCTTCGAGTTCGAAGTCCACAGCGCGCCCGAAGGCGGCCTCCGTGGCGGCGGCGCCGAACAGTGCCTCCTCGGCGCGTCGGGCACGCCAGGGTCGGTGGGCCAGAGCGCCGAAGGCGATGCGGGCCTCCTGGACGACGCCTTCCTCCACCCGGAGCACGGCGGCGACGGACGCGAGGGCGAACGCGTACGACGCCCGGTCGCGGGCCTTGCGGTACAGGGACGGCACCCCGGCCCTGTCGGCGGGCAGCACCACACCGGTGATCAGTTCGCCGGGCCGGATCTCGGTGTCCCGCTCCGGGTGGTCGCCGGGCAGCCGGTGGAACTCGGCGGCCGGGAGCGTGCGGGCGCCGTCGGCTCCGTACAGCTCGACCTGCGCGTCGAGGGCGGCCAGCGCGACGGCCATGTCCGAGGGGTGCGTGGCGATGCAGTCGAGGGAGTGGCCGAGCACCGCGTGCTCGCGGTGGACGCCTTCCCGGGCTCCGCAGCCGCTGCCCGGTTCACGCTTGTTGCACGGCTTGCCGGTGTCCTGGAAATACGAACAGCGAGTGCGCTGAAGGAGATTGCCCCCGGTGGTGGCGATGTTGCGCAGTTGCCCGGAGGCGCCTGCCAGGATCGCTTGCGAGAGCACCGGGTAGCGGTCGCGGACCAGGGGATGAGCCGCGAGATCACTGTTGCGGACGGTGGCCCCGACGCGGAGCGCGCCGTCGGCGGTTTCCTCCACCGTGTCCAGACGCAGTCTGCTGATGTCGACGAGGGCGGTGGGGCGTTCCACGCCCAGCTTCATCAGGTCCACGAGGTTGGTGCCGCCTCCGAGGTAGCGCGCGCCAGGACGTGCGGTGAACTCCGCGACGGCCTCCTCGACACTGCCCGCACGTACGTATCCGAGAGGCTTCACCGGGTCACGTCCTCGATGGCTTCGACGATGTGCGGATAGGCGCCGCACCGGCAGAGGTTGCCGCTCATCCGCTCGCGGATCTCGTCCCGGCTCATGGGGACCGAACGACCGGAGGGTGAGGCCGGGTCCGTGACGTGGGAGGGATGCCCTGTCTCCGCCTCGCCGAGGGCGCCCACGGCACTGCAGATCTGGCCGGGGGTGCAGTAACCGCACTGCAGGGCGTCGCGGTCGATGAAGGCGCGCTGGAGCGGATGCAGGTCCCCGGAGTCCCCGGACAGCCCCTCGACGGTCGTGATCCGGCATCCGTCCAGGGCCACGGCGGGCAGCAGACAGCTGTTGGCACGCCGGTCGTCGACCAGGACCGTACAGGCCCCGCACTGGCCGTGATCACAGCCCTTCTTCGCGCCGACGAGACCGAGACGCTCGCGCAGGACGTCCAGGAGCACCGAGCGGTGGTCGACGGTGAGGACGTGCGATGCGCCGTTCACCCGCAGGGTGATCTTCGATTCATGAGGGTCGGGCGGAAGGGACGTGCCGCGTGCCGAGCCGGGATTCATGGCAGGCCTCGCCTCTGTGAGGGACGTTCGGACGACGGCCCGTGCCGTTCACCCGGTCGGTGCTGCGTCCAGGCTGGCACAAACCAGGCTTTCCGGGCTATCGGCGTACGGCCGAACAGGCCCCGTCGCTCAGGAACCGACCCGGACGGCGGCGCGTGATGCCGGGCCGGCGCAAAGGCCCGTCACGACTCAGCGGCCTCGTCCGCGACCTGGCGCAGCGTGCGTCCGCTGCGCGCCGAGCGGGCGCGGTGCGGGTCGGGCGTCCCGTGACCTGCGCCGGCGTGGACGTCCTTCGCCTTCACCAGCAGCCAGGCCTCCTCGTCGCCGTCCTCGCCGCTGCGGAACCGGGTCAGGGCGTACTCGCCGCGCAGCTTCGAACCGTTGAGCCAGAAGGTGGCGTGCCCGTGTTCGAGGGATTCGTCGAACGGTACGGGCCTGCCGCGGCGGTCGTGGCTTCGCGGCTGGTAGGTGCCGTGATCCCAGACGATGACCGTTCCGCCGCCGTACTCGCCCCGGGCGATCACACCCTCGAATTCCTCGTACTCCAGCGGATGGTCCTCGGTGGGAACCGCGAGCCGCTTGTCCTTCGGATCCATGGAAGGCCCCTTGGGGACGGCCCAGGACTTCAGTACGTCCCCGACCTGGAGGCGGAAGTCGAAGTGCATGCGGCGGGCGTCGTGGATCTGCACGACGAAGTGCGGCTCCTCGTCCCCGCCCTCTCCGCCGCCCCTGGGCTCCCCGGTCCGAGTGAAGTCGCGTTTGCCGCGATAGCGCCCCAAGGCGTCCTGTTCAGCCATCCCGTGCTCCTTTCCCGGCGGACGGACTCGACGGCCCGAGGGCGCCCGCGCCGTCTCCTGCGGAGTACCCCACAGCCTGCCTCCGAGCCGGGGCCGAACCGCGTCGGGGAGTCGCGGGAACCCGTTCGCGGAACGCGTGCCACGGAGTGCCGCCCGCCCTCGGCCGCGAACGCGGCGTTTGCGGGTGGGACGCCGGGGCACCCGGAAGTCCGTGCTTCGGACTGGAGGCGCAAGCCGAGCGGAGATCTCCCTGGCCGGCTGCGACCTCGTCGTGGGCCGGACAACTCCGCGCGGTGACCCAGACCTTCCGTTCGGGTCGTGCCCGGAGTGCGTCCCGGGCGCGTCCTGAGACTTCCGTTCAGGAGCGAATCCGCGTGCCTACCCACATGACCGCAGCGCGTCCGCACACCCACAACGCCTCCGCCTCGCCCTCCGCGCCGGCGCGCCGTACCCATGATGATTCCCCCGAGGCCACCGCGCTCTTCGAGCGGCTGGTGGAACTGGACGACGGCCCCGAGCGGGACGCCCTGCGCGACGAGCTGGTGGCCCTCTGGCTGCCCATGGCCCATCGGATCGCCGGCCGCTTCCGCGACCGGGGCGAGGCCATGGAAGACCTGCGCCAGGTCGCGGCGCTCGGGCTGGTCAAGGCGGTGGACCGGTTCGACCCGGCCCGGGGCGCCTTCGAGAGCTACGCGGTGCCGACCATCACCGGCGAGGTGAAGCGTCACTTCCGCGACCGGATGTGGGCCCTTCGCGTACCGCGCCGGGTGCAGGAACTGCGCAACAGGGTCCGCGTGGCGCGCCGGGACCTCCTTGAGCGCCCGGGTACCCGCGAACCCACCCCCGCGGACCTCGCCGCCCACACGGGACTCACCGAGGAGGAGGTCGCCGCGGGCCTTGAGGCGCTGGAGAGCTTCAGCACGCTCTCGCTGGACGCCGAACTCGCCGCCGGCGACGACGGCTACAGCCTCGGCGACACGCTGGGCGAGTCCGACTCCTCGTACGACGTCGTCGTGGACCGCGAGGCTGCCAAGAACGAACTGCGCAGGTTGCCGGAGCGCGAGCGGGCCATCCTGTACATGCGCTTCTTCGAGGACATGACGCAGAGTGGGATAGCCGACCGCCTCGGCATCTCGCAGATGCACGTATCGCGGCTCATCACCCGCAGCTGCGCCCAGGTGCGCAACGAGGCTCTGGGGCAGTACTCCAGTGGTCGTTCCGCGTCATGACACCGTCGTCCGCACGCAAGGAGTCGCACCGATGCTGATGCCCCTCCCCGCCACCCTGCACCGGCTCGTCGAGGAGTACGAAACGCTCCTGGCCGAGGAGGCGCGCCCCGGGGTCACGGCTCCGGGCGCCCGGCTCCGCGATCTCGCCTACACGCTGTGCGTGTCCACGGGAACCCGCGAGATCGCCGACGCGCTCACGAGGGCGCACGCCTACCTGGTGACGGCGGCCGCACCGCCGGTGCGCGTCCGCCGCACGGTCAGGGCGGGGGCGCCGGGCCCCGCCGTGCGGGCGACGACCATTCCCAGGGAGACCGAGCCCACGCCTCGGTGAGCGCGTTCGACGGTCCATCGGGGTACGCGTCCGGCGGGTCGGACGGGGCGGGCACGCCGGCCCGATCGGACGTCGACAGGTGAGGATCGCGCCGATCTGGACACCATGGATCCATGAACGAACACGACACGGGCGCCACTCCGGTGCACCAACGTCCCAGCGGCGTCTCGGACGCCACGGTGGAGGCCCTCGGGGCGCTGTCGAAGGCCCTGGAGACGACCGAACGGGCCCGCGGGCACCTGTACGAGTTCCATCAGCTGACGGGCGGCGCCGACTTCGAACTGGACCGCGCGGTGAGGCTGCTCCGTGAAGCGGGCCACGCCGCATGGGCCGACCGCGTCGAGCGGGAGATCGTCGGACGCAACGTCATCCCCGGCCACTGGACGTTCCAGATCGTCGAGGCGTACAACGCCACGTACTACGAGCCGTTCAAGAGCGCCGAGACCGAGATCCGCGGAGAGCTGGCCGACGGGGTGGACCACCTGTTCGAGGCCGAGCTGAAGGAGAAGCGCCGGACCGGCGGCCACCCCGATCATGCCGCTTCCTGAGAAAGATGTCGGGCAGAGGACGGTTTGGTGTGGCCGGTGAGGGCTACGCGACCTCTGTGCACCGCGTCAGCGACGCCACCCGTCTTCCCCGAGGGAGGTTGTGCCGTGCCGCATCAGGCGACGAGTACGAAGGCCGACAGCGGGACCGACAGCAGGGCCCGGACCGCCGACAGGGCCCGGGCCGGCAAGAAGTCCGGGAAGCGGGCGACCGGCCCGACGGACCGAGCCCTGGTGGCGGCCCTGCTCGACCGGCAGCCGCGTACCTACGCGGCGCAGGCGGGCATCCGGCTGCGTGACACCCCGGCCCCGCTCTACCGGACACTCGTCCTCGCACTCCTGCTCAGCGCCCGCATCAGGGCCGACATCGCGGTGGCCGCGGCCAGGGCCTTGTCCGACGCCGGGCTGCGCGACGCGCGGTCCATGGCGAAGGCGTCCTGGCAGCGGCGCGTCGACGCCCTGGGGGAGGGCGGCTACCGGCGCTACGACGAGCGGACCTCGACGCAGCTCGGTGAGGGAGCCGAGCTGCTGCTGGAGCGTTACGGCGGTGACCTGCGCCGGCTGCGCGAGGAAGCGGACCCGAAGAAGGCCCTGCAGGACGTCCCCGGGATCGGTCCCACGGGCGCCGACATCTTCCTGCGTGCCGTGCAGGGGGTGTGGCAGGAGTTCGCGCCGTACATCGACGGCAAGGCGCAGGACGGAGCGCGCAGGCTCGGGCTGCCGGTCTCACCCCGAAGGCTGAGCGGTCTCGTCACCGTGGACGAGATGCCCCGGCTCGCCGACGGGCTCGTGCACGTCGCCCTGGACAAGGCGTTGGCCGACGAGGTGCGCGCGGCGGCCGAGGCGGCCTGACGGAGCCGGCCTCCGGGGGACAGCAGGGCCCGAGGCGTTCTCCTTCGGCAGGGGCCCAGGCGTGTACGTTCGTCCGTATGCCGCCCGACTACTTCGCCGACGACCCGCGTTCGAACCTGGAGCGCATGCTCGCGGGGGACCTGTACATCGCCGACGACCCGGAGATCGCGAAGCGACAGCAGCGCGCCATGCGCCTGGCCGCCCGCTACCAGGCGGCCTACCTTGAAGACGCCGTCGGCTCCCGGCCGATCCTCGCCGAACTGCTCGACGCGGTCGGTGAGGACGTCGATCTGAGGCCGCCGCTGTACGTCGACTACGGCAGCAACATCACCATCGGGGCGCGCACCTTCGTCAACTACAACCTCACCGCGCTGGACGTCGCACGGATCACCATCGGCGAGGACTGCCAGCTCGGCCCGAACGTCCAACTGCTCACCCCCACCCACCCCTTGGAGCCGGACCCGCGACGGGACAAGCTCGAAGCGGCCCGCCCCATCACCATCGGGAACAACGTCTGGCTCGGCGGCGGAGCCATCGTGTGCCCGGGCGTGACCATCGGCGACAACAGCGTCATCGGCGCCGGAGCGGTGGTCACCAGGGACATCCCGGCCGACGTCGTCGCTGTCGGCAACCCGGCACGCCAGGTGCGCCGGCTGTAGGCCCCGTACGGGGTGGGCCCGGGGGCGCTTCGTGGCGCGGTCCCGGCGTCTGGCCTGAACCATAGCTCCCGGCGCCGGACCGTCCCGCTAGGCTCGGGCGCCCACACCCCCCTTTAGGCACCCCGAGGTCCGATGCCCACTCTCAGGCTTGGCAAGTACCTGACATTAGCGAGTGCGGTGCTTCTGCTGCTCGCCACCGCTCCCGGGGCGGTCGCCGCGCCCACCGCTCCCTCGGGTGCGGCGGCGGCTTCAGCTGTCGAGGCGACGGCCGAAGCCTGGCAGCCGCCGCTGTCCACGCGGGGGCGCTACATCGTCGACGCCGACGGGAAACGCTTCCGCCTGAAGTCCGCCAACTGGGACGGCGCGCAGGGCTCCTGGACGGGAAGCGGCAGCACCGGCGACCCGGCCGGCCACCACGCGGGCCAGAACTCCCACGGCATCCCCCTCGGACTGGACCGCGTCCCCCTGCCCCAACTGCTGAGCGACTTCCATCAACTCGGCATCAACAGCGTCCGGTTGCCCTTCTCCAACGAGATGATCCACGCGACCTCACCCGTCCCCGACGTGGCCGTCACGGCCAACCCGGACTTGCGCGGGAAGACACCTCTGCAGGTCTACGACGCCGTCGTCGCCGCTCTCACCCGGAGCGGGTTCGCGGTCGTCCTCAACAACCACACCAACACGTCGCGTTGGTGCTGCGGCATCGACGGCAACGAGCGCTGGAACAGCGCCCAGACCACCCAGCGGTGGGCCGACGACTGGGTCCTCATGGCCAGCCGATACGCCGACGACCCGGGTGTGGTGGGCGCCGACCTCTACAACGAGGTACGCCGTGACGTCCTGGACGACCCCAACTGGGGCCTCGGCGACGCCCACGACTGGTACGCGGCGGCCCAGCTCGCCGCCGACCGCATCCTCACCGAGGCCGATCCCGACCTCCTCATCGTCATCGAAGGGATCAACTGGACGGGCCTTCCGGTCGACGGTCTCCCGCACGGCCGTCCCACCCTCACCCCCGCCCGCACGCTGTCCCACACCCTCGTCGCCGCTCGCAAACTGGTGTACTCGGCCCACTTCTACGGCTACACCGGCCCCCAGCACAGCGGAGCCACCGGGATCGGCGAGACCCATGACGCCCGCTACCAGGACCTCACCCGCGACCAGCTCGCCCAAGTCCTCCACGACCAGGCGTTCTTCGTCTCCGACGAAGCGAACCAACACTTCACCGCACCCGTGTGGATCAGTGAGTTCGGCATCGGCGCGGGCGAGACCGGAGCCGCGGCCCGCGCATGGTTCGGCAACATCACCGACTATTTCGCCGACCATGACGCCGACTTCGCCTACTGGCCCCTCGTCGGCTGGGACGGACACGACGACTGGTCGCTCCTGCGATACGACACGGCGGGCAACCGCCACGGCGTCCTCGACCAGGCCGACTGGCGCGGAACCGCGTGGAGCAGGCTCATGACCGCCCCGTCGCGTACCGGTTCCGTCGCCCCGGTCCCCGAGTGGGACATGCTCGCCACCGATCACGGCGACCAGGTGCGGTCCCTCCGGGTGCGGGCGGCCGGCGACTGGGACTCCGGTGCGTCCAAGGCCGCCTGTCCCGACGGCGAGCGGCTGATCGGACTCGGCCACAGCGGAGTGCGCGCGCTGTGCACCGACGTGTCCACCGGCGACCTCCGCGCGGCGGGAAGCACCCAGACCGTCGTCACCGACGAGCGGCACGTGCCCTCGGGGGGTGACTGGGCGTCCGGCTACACCAAACTGCAGTGTCCGGCTGGCGACTTCCTCGTCGGATACAGCCGCCGGGATGGCCGGACATCGGCCGCGCTCTGCGTACCGGCGGCCCCCGCGCCGGCGGGAGCCGGGCGAACGGTGTGGTTCGACCGCTCCGACAACCGGCCCGCCGGTGCCTCCGGCGGTGACTTCGCCTCCGGCGACTACAAGGGCCAGTGTGCCGACGACGAGTACGCGGCCGGCATCGCCTTCACCACGCGCCTGGGGTCGCGCCCCGGCCCGGCCGCACTGCTGTGCCGCAAGCTGAACTGAACACCCACTCGTCCATTGACGGACGAACGACGGGGTGTGCGGTGCGGACTTCGCCGGCCGCACCGCACACCCCGAGCCGTTTCCGCAGGGGGGCGTCAGGCCCCCGACGCCCCCGTGATGTTGACCATCCAGTCGACGCCGAAGCGGTCCGTGCACATGCCGAACGTGTCGCCCCACATCTGCTTCTCCAGCGGGACCGCCACCGTGCCGCCCGCGGACAGCTTCTCCCAGTAGCCGCTCAGCTCACCGGCGTCGTCGCCGCTCAGGCTCACCGCGAAGTTGTTGCCCGTGCGTCGCTCCATGCCGGGCGGGACGTCGGCGCCCATCAGGACGAAACCGTTCGGGGCCTCCAGCATGCCGTGCATGACCTTGTCGGCGTACCCGGGAGGCGCGTCGGAGCCGAAGCTGCCGAACTCGTGGACCGTCAGTTCGCCGCCGAAGACGTCCTGGTAGAAGGTCATGGCCTGCCTGGCATCACCGGAGAAGCTGATGTAGGGGTTGAGGCGAGAGCCCACAGCGAGATCCTTTCGTGACGGTTCGTCAGGACCGCACACTAGCCCCGGACCTCCCGCCCGACGAGCATCCGCGCCGAGCCCCTCCCTCATCCGGAAGGCCTGTCCCCCTCAGTCAGGAGACGACGAATCCCGGCCCGGTGTCGCGCGGGACCTCCCCATGCAACGCCAAGAGCGATCTCTTCCGTCAGAGCGTGGTCGCCGTTTCCTGACCCCACCCCGTGGCCGGCGGGCGGAATCCCGCCGGCCACGGGTTCCGCCGCCCGCGACCGCTCCGTACGCGGTCTTCGACAGGAATCCCCGTGGCGCTCGGCGCCAGTCCGACTAGCCGGTTTGCCCGTATTGCGCGCATGTTCGTCCTACCCGTGGGACCGTGAAAGAAGGCGTGGCCCGTCGACATCCCCCGAACGACGGGCCACGCCGCTGTGCGCCGGACGCGCCGCTAACCTGCGGCCATGCCCGGTTCCCCGCCCAGCCCGCTCCTCTTCCTCGACGTCGACGGACCTCTCATCCCCTTCGGCGCCGCGTCCCCGTACCGGACCCACGAGCACGGCACCGCGTACGCGGGGGAACACGTGAACCCGCTGCTCGCCCGGATCGATCCCGAGCACGGGCGTCGGCTGGCCGCCCTTCCGTGCGAACTGATCTGGGCGACGACCTGGATGGCCGACGCGAACGCATGCGTGGCGCCGGTGCTCGGCCTGCCGGAGCTGCCCGTTGTGGTCTGGCCGGAGCCGGCCGACGTCGACGAACGGGACGAGCGGAGGGGGCTGCACTGGAAGACGCGCACCCTCGTGGACCGTGCGGCCGGACGAGCCTTCGCCTGGGTCGACGACGAGATCACCGACACCGACAGGGCCTGGGTCGCCGAGCACCACCGTGGGGCGGCGCTGCTCCACCGCGTCGATCCTCAACAGGGCCTCACCGATGGGGATTTCGACACCCTTGAGAACTGGCTGCGGCGGGAGGCGGACAGGCGGGGCGGACAGTAGGACCCTGACGTTCTCGTCGTCCGGTCGCGCACATGCCACCGCGCCTGCCGACCTCGATGAAGGTCGGCAGGCGCGGAGGGAGAGGCAGGCGTGGAGCGGGAGCTTGCAGTGCGCCGGATCAGCAGTAGAGATTGCCTCCCGGCGTCACGCCGAGGATCGACGTGAAGCGCTGGTAGGCGTCCACGCGGCTCTGAACCTGTGCGGGGTTCCTGCCGTCGCACTCCAGCGACCCGTTGATGCTGCGGATGGTCTGGCCGAAGCCCGCGCTGTTGACCATCGCGTTGTGCGGGGTCATGCTGCCGGGGCCCGACTGCGTGTTCCAGTACCAGAGCCCGGTCTTCCAGGCCACGGCCGAGTCGTTCTGGACCAGCCAGGGGTTGCCCAGCAGGTCGATGCCGAGGGCGTCGCCCGCCGCCTTGTAGTTGAAGTTCCAGCTGAGCTGGATCGGACCGCGCCCGTAGTACGCCGACTGGCCCGCCGGGCAGCCGTACGACTGACTCCAGTCGCAGTACGTGGGGTAGTTGGCGGTGTTCTGCTCCACCACGTAGACCAGACCGCCGGTCTCGTGGTTCACGTTCGCGAGGAAGGCCGCGGCCTCCTGCTTCTTGACCGTGTCGCTTCCGGTGTTGGTGAATCCGGGGTAGGCGCTCAGTGCCGCCTTGAGCCCGTTGTAGGAGTAGAACGAATTCCGGTTCGGGAACATCTGGTTGAACTGCGACTCGCTCACGACGAAGCCCTCGGAGGGGTTGGTCGAACCGCTGTCGCAGGCGTAGGGCTCCCAGAACCAGGTGCTGATCGTGGGGTCGTAACCCGGGTTGTCGTGCTCCGCTATGTAGGCCTTGCCGTCGGTGTACCGGACGATGTTGCCGGTGACGTACGACTTGCCGGCCACCCAACTCGGGTAGCTCGAACAGGATGCGGCGGAGGCGCCGGCGGCCGGCAGGAACACCGGTGCTGCGGTTCCGATCAGGATGGCGGCGAGGAGGGAAGAGACGCGTCGCTTTGACACAGGATCAATTCCTTTGCACGGCAGGGCCGCACCGGAAGACAAGGCGCAACCTTGCTCGCACGCGCCGACGTTGGCCGGCGCCACGGCTTCCGGAGCGGCCGCGGTGGGGGGTGTGCTGCCACACTCAACCGCTTTGGTCTGTACCAGTCAAGGGTGTAGACCAGTCATCCGCGACAACGTTGGCAAGCCGACTCCGCAGGTGCCGCGAGCGGACCGCCGCGACCTGCGGGAGGGCGCGCAGGGGAGGGGAGTGAGGGCCCGAGACCGGGCGGGGATTTCGGGCCCTCACGTATCGCGCGTCCTCGGGGGTGGCAGCGCGACGACCATTTCAACGACGTTCGCGCGGGATGGATACGAATCGGTTCGTCCGAGCCGTCGGCCCCCCGCGGTCCTTCTCAGGGCGCCGGGTCGAGCAGGCGATCGACGAGAGGCCCCGGGTGCGACAGCGCGGCCAGATGGCCGCCGGGGGCGGTCTCGGCGTCGACGCCGAGACGCTCGCGGGCCACTCGGCGCTGGAACTCCGCCGGGAAGAACCGGTCCTCGGCTCCGGCGAGCACTCGCGTGGGCACATCGGGCCACCGCTCGATGGCGCAGGGCTGGCCGAACGCGATCTCGGCCTCGGGTCGTTCGTGCTCGGCGCCGCCCGCGGCGACCTCCGCCGGCACGTCGTGCAGGAAGTAGGTGTCGAGGTCGATCTCGGTCGTGTACCCGCCCGCCTCGGCCGCCGCGACCCGGGCCGTCTCCGATCCCGTGGCGCCCCACCACTGCCCGGGTGTCTCTCCCGGCAGCGGGATCATCGCGTTGACGAACACCAGCCGGTCGACCGGGACGCGTGCGCAGACCATCGGTGCGGTGAAGCCGCCCATGGACTGGGCCAGCAGTACCACCCCGCCACGACCGCCGATCGCGGCCACCACCGCGTCGGCGTACTCGGGCAGCCCCGAGGACTCGTCCGCGCCGTCCAGATCGACAGCGAGGGCCTCGTGGCCCCGCGCACGCAGTTCGGACACCACACGGTGCCAGTACCAGGCCGCACCACCGGCACCGGGAATCAGGACAAACACGGGCACCCTCACTTCCGTCCGCTTCACTCTCGCACTCTTCGGACCGTGGCGGACGAGGAGACTCATCGGTGATTCGGCACCCTCTCTGTCCGAGAGATGGCGCACACCCGGTGCCGGCCGCCCCCACGTACCGCGTCCGAGGTCAGTGACTCTCCCCATGAGGTGCTTCATGGCGAGCCTGAGTATGCTCGCGGAGTTATCCGTCAGGCAGCGGCGGAATGGTGGTGGGTGGGGGGTTCTCTCGATGATGACGTCGCAGCCAGGGGCTGCCGGCGTGGCTTCTCCCGCGCTGGACCATGCAGCGGCCTGGGGGGTGGAACAGCCGTCGGTCCTCCTCGTCGAGGACGACGCCGGTGACGCCCTGCTCGTGGAGGAGCTGGTCGCCGACAGCGCGCTCGGGATGCGGCTGCGCTGGGTGCGTTCGATGGCCGAGGCCTGTGACGTGCTCGCGTCCGAGGTGCCGGACTGCGTGCTGCTCGACCTGCACCTGCCCGACGCCCAGGGGCTCGAGGCGGTGTCCCGGATCCGTGAGTGCGCCGAACACGTCGCCATCGTGGTCCTCACCGGCCTCGCCGAGGAGGGGACCGGGCTCGCCGCGGTCGCCGCGGGTGCGCAGGACTATCTGGTCAAGGGCCGCGTCGAGCCGGAACTCTTCGGACGTGCGGTCCGCTACGCGATCCAGCGCAAACAGGCCGAACAGGACGCCGTGGCGCTACAGGCGAGCCAGATGCAGGCACGGGAGAACGCGCGCCTGGAGCGTGGGCTGCTGCCGCGCCCGCTGCTCCGCGGCGACGCCGTCGAAGCCGTCACCCGCTACCGTCCCGGCCGCGCCCACGCCCTGCTCGGTGGTGACTTCTACGACATCGTGCAGAGCGCCGACGGCACCGTGCACGCGATGATCGGTGACGTCTCCGGACACGGACCGGACGAGGCCGCACTCGGGGTGGCGCTGCGAATAGCGTGGCGCACGCTCGTGCTCAGTGGTGTCACCGGCGCCGACCAGGTGGCCCGGCTCGAGGAGATCCTCCTGGTCGAGCGGGCCAAGGCGGGAGTCTTCGCCACCCTGGTCATCCTCTCGATCGGTCCCGGTGAGCGACGCGTCCGCATGGTGCGGGCAGGCCATCCCGGCGCACTGCTGGTCGGGGAGGAAGGCGTCGAGTGGGTGGAGGTCCGGGGCGGACCCGCCCTCGGGATCGTGCCCGGCGGAGCCTGCTGGCCCGTGGAGGAGCTGACCGTCCCCGAGGGCGCCGCGATCGTGCTCTTCACCGACGGGCTCTTCGAGGGGCGGGTGGGGCGCGGCATCGAGCGCCTGGGCGAGGAGGGGCTGCTGGGCGTCGCGCGCGAGCTGGCCGCCCTGGCGCCCGCCGCGTTCGTCGACGGGCTGATCGAGCGGGCCGAGCTGCTCGCCGAGCAGCAGGGCGGCCTGGCCGACGACGTCGCCGTGCTCTACCTGCGCTGGCGGTGACGGGCGTGGAGAGCGTGCGACAGGAGAGTGGTTCCGAGGATGGGATGGCGAAGATGACCGGCGAGCGGTGGGCCGGACACCGGCTGACGGTCCAGGGCTGGTTCCGGCTCGTGCTCGGCCTCATGGCCTTGCTGGTGCTCGTGGGCGCCGTGATCGGCGCGGTGATGCTGCAGCAGACGGCCACGGTCACCGACCAGATGCTGCGGGACATCAAGCCCGCGCAGACCGAGGCGTACCGGCTGCAGGCTTCCCTCGTCAACCAGGAGACCGGTGTCCGCGGCTACGCCATCGCGGCCGACCGCCAGTTCCTCGACCCCTACGAGCAGGGCAAGAAGGAAGAGGCGCGTGCCGCCGGCAGCATCCGCGCCCTGATCAGCGACCGCCCCGCGCTCCTCGCCGACCTCGCCACGGTCGAGAAACGTGCCGACGCGTGGCGGCGCGCGTACGCCGAGCCCCTCGTGGCCCGCGTCACGCCGGGCGAGCCGCGCACCATCGACCGGGCGTCCGCCGAACGCGGCAAGAAGGCCTTCGACGAGATTCGCAAGGCCGCGGCCCGGCAGAACGCCGGACTCACGGCAGCGGTCGACGACGGTCAGAAGCGACTCGACCACTCCCGGAAGGTCCGCGACGCCGTACTCGTCGGCATGGTCGTGGCGTTCCTGCTGGCCGGGGTGGCCCTGATGTTCCTCGTACGCCTCCTGGTCGCGCGGCCGCTGGAAGCCCTGCGGACCGCCACCCGTGAAGTGGCACGCGGCGAGTTCGGCCACGCCATCACCAGCGGCGGACCGGTGGACCTGCGGGCGGTGGCGGCGGACGTCGAGGGCATGCGCCAGCGGATCGTCGACGAGCTGGACTCCTCGCGCGAGCAGCGCGACATCCTGGCCCGGCAGACCGCGGATCTGGACGCCCAGGCCGTGGAACTGCGCCGCTCCAACGCGGAACTCGAACAGTTCGCCTATGTCGCCTCGCACGACCTCCAGGAGCCGCTGCGCAAGGTGGCCTCCTTCTGCCAGCTGCTGGAGCGGCGCTACGGCGACCAGCTGGACGACCGGGCCAAGCAGTACATCGACTTCGCCGTCGACGGTGCCAAACGCATGCAGGTCCTCATCAACGACCTGCTCACGTTCTCCCGGGTGGGCCGGGTCAACGACGCCCGCCTCCCGGTCGATCTGGGCCTCGGGCTCACCAAGGCGCTCGCCAACCTGGACAGCGCCGTCACCGAGAGCGGCGCACGCGTCGACCGGCCGGACGAACTGCCCGAGGTCGTCGGGGACCCGACCCTCCTGGCGATGCTCTGGCAGAACCTCATCGGCAACGCCGTCAAGTTCCGTCACCCCGACCGCGCACCGCACGTCCGGATCACCTGCGGACGGGATCCGGACGACTCCGGGGCCTGGCGCCTGTGCGTCACGGACAACGGGATCGGCATCCCCGGCGAGTTCGAGGAGAAGGTCTTCGTCATCTTCCAGCGGCTGCACAGCCGCGACTCGTACGGCGGCACCGGTATCGGCCTCGCGCTGTGCAAGAAGATCGTCGAGTACCACGGCGGCCACATCTGGCTCGACACGAGCCACACCGATGGCACACGCTTCTGCTTCACCTTGCCGGCCGCCGAGGTGGCGGACAGCACTCCCGCGCACTCCGAGGACAAGGCCCTGACATGACGACCCCCTCAGGCACTCCCATCGACGTCCTCCTCGTCGAGGACGACCCGGGCGACGAGCTGATGACCCGGGAGGCGTTCGAGGACAACAAGATCGGCAACACCCTGCACGTCGTCCGGGACGGCGAGGAGGCGCTCGACTTCCTCTACAAGCGCGGCGCCCACACCGGCGCCCCGCAGCCCGACCTGATCCTCCTCGACCTCAACCTGCCCAAGTACGACGGCCGGCAGGTCCTGGAGCAGATCAAGTCGGACCCCGCCCTGGCGCACATCCCGGTCGTGGTCCTCACCACCTCGGCGGCGGAGGAGGACATCCTGCGCAGCTACAAGCTGCACGCCAACGCCTACGTCACCAAGCCGGTCGACCTGGACCAGTTCATAGCCGCCGTACGCCAGATCGACGATTTCTTCGTCCAGGTGGTCCGCCTGCCGCGGCACAACGGCTGACGCGGGGGTACGGCGGAGCGGTGGGGCCGCTGCGGGCGGGACGGGATGCCGGGGCCGCGGACGTACGGGGCTCCGCGGCCATCGGTCGGCCGGACCTCCCGCGATCGGCGGCCGGGGCTCAGCCGATGCCGACGTCCGGCGCACCGATCGGAATGCCCGTCCCATGAAGGCCCGGGGCGGGAAGCGCTTGCGGTGCCCCGGTCATCGTGACGACGCGGTCGTCGACGGTCGTGAGGATCCGGGCCGGGGCTGACCGTTCGGCGCCGCCCAGGTCATCGATGATCTCCTCGATCGCTTGTGCGCGAGAAGGCATCGCCCGGTCGTCGGCGGTCTCGCCGGCAGGCGTGAGGCGCACCAGCCGCGCCCGCCGGGGTCGCCACGGCCGTCGCGCTCCAGGCCGCCGACCATCCCGGTAGTCGTCCGGGGCGCGACGCCCAGAACGGCCGCGAGCTCGGACCGGCGCACGGGGCCGTCCGTCAGGCATCCGAGGACGCGCTCGCGGGCGCCCGAGACTCCGCGTACCCCTCAGGCACCCTCCTGAGGAGGAGGAGAACCACACCCGCGACCGCGCCCCGTCGGCGCGCCCCGCATCCGGCCGGCCGCCCGCCGCCGAAAAGGTGCTCAGTGGACCACCACGCGAAGGGCGGGGACGCCGGCCACGACGTCCTGCCTCGTACTCATCGAGGAGGCACTGATGCGGGCCACCGCGACGATCGAGGCGGCGGGCGCGGCGCAATCGTCGTACGCCCTGCCCCGCACCGAGGGCGCCGGAGAGCCTGTACGGGCGCCGGAGGCCCCGCCGCCGTGGCGTGACCTCGGGCTGTCGTCCATGTCGGCGATGCTGGTCGTCTCCCTGAGCCGCGCGGGAAGCCGTTCGTTCCAGGCCGTCTGCCAGTGGCCGCGCTGGCATCCCCTCAACGAACACGCCCTCGCCGTGACGCACCACCCGCTGATCCTGGTCGAGTCGACCCGCCAGCTCGCCGCCCTCGCGCAGAACCGGTATCTCCCGGTCGCCGACTCCGCTCCACTGCGGCCCACGTCGGTCGCCCTGGGGACGGATCCGGAGACACGGCCGATCGAGACGGGCGGCGCCACCGACGTCGCCGTGCGGGTCACGACGAGCGATGTCGCCGTGCGCTCCGGCCGACTGGCCGGCTACCGGATCACGGCCGAGTACTTCCACGCAGGCTCGCGATTCGGCGTGTGCGCCATGGTGTTCGCCCCCGCCTCGCACGCTGCTCCGGAACCCGGGGTGGGCACGCTCACCGGCCTGCTGCATCCCGCGGCCGCGGCGGTGGGAGCGGCCGCCGACCCCGACGTTCTCCTGGCGCGAGCGCCGCAGGGACGCCTGGTGATCGTTCCCCGTGACCCCACCCACCCCGTGCTGCTCCCCGGCCACCCTCGCGAGCTGCCCCTGCACGCGGTGCTCGAAGCAGGCCGACAGGCGGCCCTGCTGTACCAGGGGCGGCTCGCCTCGGCCGTGGTCGGGCTCGCCGCCCAGGTCCGTGGCCCGGTGCCGTGCCGGGGTGCGGTGATCGACGTGGCGCCGGAGCAGAACGGGGCGCGGTTCCTCGTCACGGCCGAGGGGCTCGACGTGGCCTCGGGGACGGTGACGCTGGCGGGGGCCTGATCCGCCGCGTCGGGCAGAGTTCGTCGGCTGTCTCAGCGACGGGCACCCATCGCCCGCCGGTCGTCCGAGCCGCCGGTCGACGGGGGGACCTCCAGGACGAAGAACAGGAAGGTGGTCCTCGTCGCGAGGTCGTGGAAGGCGTCGGGGAACAGCTCGCGGGCGGCCGGGTCGGGCCGCGGTTCGTCGATGGCGGAAAGACGGAAGCCCGCGGCGGTGAAGGCCTCCGTCATCGCGTGCAGCGGTTTGCGCCAGAACTTCATCGGCATGGACTGTCCCTTGAACGTCCAGGTGAAGGTGTAGCTGGTGGTCGCGAAGTAGTCGGGCCGAGGATCCTGGAACGTGTAGGCCACGAAGGGGTGCTCCACCGACGCGATCAGCCGGCCGCCCGGCCTGAGCACGCGCCGGAGTTCGGCCAGCGCGGGCCCCCAGTCCTCCAGGTAGTGGAGCACCAGCGACGCGACCACGTCGTCGAAGGCGCCGTCGGCGAACGGCAGACGCTCGCTCAGGTCGGCGACGCGCAGGTCGACGTCGTCACCGAGCCGCCGTCCGGCCAGCTCCAGCATCCCGGCGCTGACGTCGATGCCGGTGACGACGGCACCGCGGTCGAGGAGCGCGGCGGACAGCGGGCCCGAGCCGCAGCCGGCGTCCAGGATCCGACGGCCGGTCACCTCTCCGGCGAGGGCCACCATCGCGGGGCGCTCGTAGTAGGCGTTGACGAGGCTGTTCTCGTTCTCCGCCGCGTACGCCTCGGCGAAACGGTCGTAGTCGTTCACCGGGTCCTGATCCGCGGACCGTGGGAGGCTTTCGGGCACGTCGGTCACGTGTTCCATCGGCGCAGCCTAGTGGTCACATGATCCGCGTGACAGGCCTCGGTCGGCACCGCAAGTGCGGGCGTTCTCCTTGCGGCCGAGAAGCTGACCTCGACCCGTGGCAGGGTGGGAGTGAGCCGGTGAGCCGTCCTAAGGAGAGCCCCGCATGTCCACGATTCCCGCCGCGCGTGACGTCAGGACCACCCCGGAAGGCCTTCTGTGGGCGCCGAGCGAACGCTGGGTGCGAGGCCGCACCGGCGGGATCACCGTCGTGGACAGCAGGAACCCCGTCCTCGTCTGGGAGCCGGGAGTGCCGGTCCCGCTGTACGCCTTCCCGCGCGGAGAGGTCCGGGAGGACCTCCTCCGCCCGGCGAAGAGCCCCCGCACGGGCACCCACACCGGATCGCGGATCTTCTACGACGTCGAGCTGGACGGCGACCTGCTGGAGAACGCGGCTTGGACGTTCCCGGCCGACGAACTCGCCGGGCACATAGCCTTCGAATGGTTCCGGCGCGCCGGCCGGGGTCTGGAGCACTGGTACGAGGAGGAGGAAGAGATCTTCATCCACCCCCGCGACCCGTACAAGCGTGTGGACGCCGTCCCCAGCAGTCGTCATGTCCAGGTCGAGATCGACGGCACCCTCGTCGCCGACACGCACCGCCCCGTCCTGCTCTTCGAGACCGGCCTCCCGACCCGGTACTACATGCCGCGCGAAGACGTCCGACTCGACCTGTTCCAGCCCAGCGACCTGAGCACGGGATGCCCGTACAAGGGCACCGCCACGTACCGGGCGTGGCAGGGCGCCGGCGACGAACCCGAGAACCTCGTCTGGAGCTACCCGGAGCCCCTGCCCGCGGTGGCCGCCGTCAAGGACCTCCTCGCCTTCTACAACGAGGCGGTCGACATCACCGTGGACGGCGAACGTCTGGACCGGCCCGTCACCCCGTTCACCTCGAAGCGCGCCGGCTAGCGCCTGCCACCATGGACACCGGCCGGCAAGGACTCGGTCGGCGGCGGCGGACGGCAGGGGAGGCTCACCAACCTCTCGAAGCCCAAGATGGGGGCCTTCCACGTCGCCGCACTGCCCCAGTTCATCCCTCCGGGCACAGGTAGAACGCGGGCCCCCGGTCAGGGCCGAAGGCCCGCGCGTCGGAGCGTCAGCGTCGACAGGTCGGCGATGACGTCCGGATCCCCGCGTCGCCAGGCGTCGGCCAGGCCGCCCGGCGGAGTGGGAATGGCGGACAGCGGCCGCTGCGGCCCGGTGAGCGCGCGCAGCGCGAGAAGATCGGCGCCGCCGGGGGCGTCGAGGAGGCGACGGGTGGTGGCGGTACGGCGGATCCACCGCAGCCGCGGAACGAGCCACAGCACCAGGATGACAGCGGTCGGCAGGACGATCAGGGCGATCGTGGTGAGGGTGGCGACGTGGCCCACGGTGTCCTGCAACGACTGTCCGGCGTCGGCGAGGCTGGTGCCGGCGTCGGCCGCGGACTTGAGCGGCTTCTTCAAGGAGTCCCCGACGAACGGGACCTTCGAGGCCGCGTTGCCGGCGTCGTCGAGACCGGAGGCAAGACTGTCGCCCGCGCTCTCGGCCTTCCGCCCGGGCTCGGCCAGCGTCAGGATCGCGTCACGGACGACCAGGGCGAACTTCACCGTGATCGCGATGAGGAGCAGAGCGATCAGATCCGCGATCAGCTGACGACCCCGGCGCGCTGGGGTCTGGGCGTAGAGACGCATGGACGTGCTCCTGTTCCGACGGTGACATCGATGAAGGCCGACTCCGGCCGGGTGGCACTGCGGTCGTGCTTGCGGGGGGGACGGCGAGGCTGAGCGGGTGGCTTGACGGTACGTGGGACGCGCGGACGATATCGGGGTACGCGCGTCCTGGGCCGGTCGCGTCCACCACCGAGCGCTCGCCGGGCGGATCCGTCGGCCGGCCGCTCTCCAGGGAGAAGGCCCCGATTCCCCGGGTGCGACCGCACCGCCGGGCCGCCGTGGAGGCGGTGTCGCGTCCGGTGGACCGAGCTGTCCTCACGGTGATGTCCCGCCGCTCCCCGCCCGGTCCTGTGCCCCTGTCGGGGAGAGTGTGCCCGGTCGCGGCCCAGGTACCCGTCCCCGCATGCCCGCCTCGGCCCTGGCGTACGGGTCCGACAGTGCGGCGGCGACGATCCGGTCGTTCGTGGCGCCGGTTCCCGTCACACCAGCGGTCGGCCCGCACGTACGTCCTCGTCGGTAGGCTGCCCCGACCGCCCTGGACCACGACGACGGGCGGCGGGGAGGCGGGACATGGACGCGGTACGCAGAGCTGTGACCCGGGACGACCTCGACGGCGTCGCGTGTGCGGCCTTCGGCAACGGGCGGCGCCTCACGGGAGTTTCACGCCTGCGCGGCGGCAGCAAGAAGGGCGTGTACCGCCTCGTCCTCGACGACGACTCCACCGCCGTCGCCTACATCTGGGACGAGTCCGAGAACTACTGGCCCACCACGGAGACGGACACCGACCGCCACGCGGACCCGTTCTCGCCCGCCTCCGGCCTCGACCTCTTCGAGGCCGCCCACCGGCGTCTGCGTCAACTCGACATCCGGACACCTCAGTTGCTGCTGGCCGACCGGAGCGGGAGCCGCTACCCGGCGGACGTCGCGGTGGTCGAGGACGTGCCCGGGGACAACCTGGAGTCCCTGCTCCGGCAGGACCCGAGCAGGGCAGCTCCGGCGATGGCCCGACTGGCCGAGGCCCTGAGCGCGATGCGACAGCATCTCGCGCCGCGCTTCGGGAAGGTCGCTCTCATCGACGGAGGCGGCTCCTCCGAAGGCGCCTCCTGCGAACAGGTCGTCCTCGACCGAGCCCTCGACGACCTGACCGAAGCGGCCGCCCGTGACCCACGCCTGTCGGCGTCGCACGACCGACTGCGCTCCGTCGTCGGCGAGCTGGCGGCGCGGGTGCGTACGCGCTCGCGCTACGGACTCGTCCACGGTGAACTCGGCCCGGATCACGTGTTGGTGGACCGGAACGGGCAGCCCGTTCTGATCGACATCGAAGGGCTGATGTTCTTCGACGTCGAGTGGGAACACGCGTTCCTCCGCCTGCGCCTCGGCGAACACTACGTCGGGCTGAGCAGCGGCGACCTGGACGAACACCGCATGACCTTCTACACCCTGGCGATGCACCTGTCCCTCGTCGCCGGGCCCCTGTGCCTCCTGGACGGAGACTTCCCCGACCGCGACTTCATGCGGGGAATCGCCGAGCACAACCTCCGGGAGGCACTGACGTTCCTGCCCGCGCCCCAAGGCGGACAGGAACTGACCTGATCCGCGCCTATCGTCCCCGCTGAAGCCGTGACCGACAGCTGGGAGACGAACCGTCATGTCCGAGTACAGCAGCGCCGCTCCGACGGGCTACACCACCGTGGCACCCTGGGTCGTCACCGACGACACGGGTGCGTTCCTCGACTTCGTCACCGGGGCGTTCGGGGGCGAGGAGCTCGGCCGGGTGACGACCGAGGACGGTCTGATCGGCCATGGCGAGATCCGGATCGGGGACACCGTCGTCCTGGCCTTCGACCGGCACGCCGACTGGCCCACCCTGCCGAGCCTGTTGCGCGTCTTCGTCGCCGACGCGGACACGGCGATGACACGGGCCGTGGCAGCCGGCGGCGAGGTCGTCACGCCCCTGTCCGACGACGCCTTCGGACAGCGCGGCGGACGCGTCAAGGACCCCTTCGGCAACATCTGGTGGGTGATCAGCCACATCGAGGACGTCCCCGAGGACGAGATGTGGAAGCGACTGAAGGAACCGGCCTACGCCGACGCGATGCGCGTGGCCCAGGAGACCCTCGACGCGGAACTCGGCGGCCGGAACCACGGACACGGCAGCGCACCGGTCAGGCCGAGGGGCTGAGGCCGCCGCCCCGGTCGGCTCGTCGCTCGCTTGACGCCTCGCTCAGGTCAGGTCTTCCTCGAGAAACCAGGGGGAACCGCGCAGCCGTGCCTGCCACCATGGAGATCATGACCGACGTGACGCACGAGCGGAGTCGCCAGGGCGGCGAAGAGGCCGGGCGTCCGCTGGCCCTGGTCACCGGGGCCGGCCGTTCCGCGGGCATCGCCGCTTCCGTGGTCCTCGATCTCGCACGGGCGGGCTGGGACGTCGCCCTCACGTACTGGACTCCGTACGACGCCCGGATGGAGTGGGGCATGGAGGCCGGGGCGCCCGGGGAGTTGGAGAAGAAGGCGGCCGCACTCGGCGCGCGAACCCTGGCGATCGAGGCGGACCTGTCCGACCCGGCCGTCCCCGCCCACCTCTTCGACACCGTCGAGCACGAGCGCGGGAACGTGACCGCGCTGATCCTCTGCCACTGCGAGTCCGTCGACTCCGGGCTTCTCGACACCACCGTGGAGAGCTTCGACCGGCACTTCGCCGTCAACGCGCGGGCCACGTGGCTGCTGATCCGGGAGTACGGGCTTCGCTACAGGGGACGGCACGGGAGCGGTCGGATCATCAGCCTGACCAGCGACCACACCGCCGGCAACCTGCCGTACGGAGCGAGCAAGGGCGCCATGGACCGGATCACCCTGGCCGCCGCCAGTGAACTCGCCCACCTGGGCGTCACCTGCAACGCGATCGATCCGGGCCCGACGGACACGGGATGGATGACCGACGCCCAGAAGACGGACACCATCGCCGCGACTCCGCTGGGACGCCTCGGACTGCCGCGGGACTGCGCGCATCTCGTGACGTTCCTCTGCTCGGCCGACGGAGGATGGATCAACGGCCAGCTCGTTCAGAGCAACGGGGGCATCGGGTAGGCGCTGGGGGACGAGGGCGCGGTGCGCCCTGGTGAGGCGGCAGCGCGTGCGCGGCAGCCGCGAAACGCACGCACGTACGGGTTTGATCTCCGCAAATAGGTCTACGCGGTCTGTATGGCCCATTCGACCCGCGAGACAGAACGCAAGTACGCGCCGCCAGCCGATGGCATGTCCTGGCCGCCCGACCTGGCGGGCGTGGGCCCCGTCGCCGAGCTCGCGGACCAGGGGGTGCAGGACCTGGACGCCGTCTACTACGACACCGAGGACCTGCGCCTCTCCCGTAGCCGCGCGTCCCTGCGGCGCAGGACGGGCGGTACCGACGCCGGCTGGCATCTGAAGCTGCCGCTGCCGGGCGACAGCCGCGAGGAGATCCAGGCGCCCCTGTCCTCGGAGGAGGTCCCCGAGGAACTGCGCGACCTCGCGTTCTCCCGTACCCGCGGCGCGCCCCTCCGCCCGGTGATCCGCATCCGTTCGACCCGCTCCTTGCACCACCTGCTCGGCGCCGACGGCGAGGTCCTCGCCGAACTCAGCGTGGACGACGTGACCGCCGAGGCCCTGCTCGACGACGGTGGGCGCGCGACATGGAAGGAGATGGAGGTCGAACTCGCGGAGGACGGCGACCCCGCCCTTCTGGACACCGTCGAGAAGGCTCTGCGCGAGCACGGAGTCGACCGGGCGCAGAGCCCGTCCAAGGTGGCCCGCGGACTGCGGGAGACCACGTCCCTCCTGAACGGCACGACGGACACGCGCGGCGACGTCACCCCGGGATCGGCCGGTGACCATGTACTCGCCTACGTGGACCGCCTGGCCGGCGCCCTCAGGGACCTGGATCCCGCCGTGCGACGCGAACTGCCCGACTCCGTGCACCAGATGCGGACCACGGCTCGCCGCTTGCGAGGCTGCCTGCGCTCCTACCGTTCGGTCCTCGACCGCGAGGCCACCGACCTCGTCCGGCAGGACCTGAAATGGCTCGCCAACGAACTCGGTGTGGAACGCGACCACGAAGTACTCCGCGAGCGGCTGACCACCGGGGTGAGCGAACTGCCCGGCGAGCTCGTCCTCGGCGCGGTCGAGGCGCGCCTGCGGACCTGGGACGCGGCGCAGCGGACCGAGGCCCGTCGCCGGACCCTCGACACGCTCGCCTCGCCCCGCTACCTGAACCTCCTGGACAACCTGCAGGCACTGACGGACGCCCCGCCACTGCGCGCCAAGGCGGCCGGTGAACCCGAGAAGGTCCTGGTCAAGGCGCTCCTGAAGGAGTACGAACGGCTCGCGGCCCGGATGGAGCCCGCTCTCGACATGACGCCCGGCCCCAAGCGGGACGCCGCGATCCACGACGCGCGCAAGGCCGCCAAGCGGCTGCGCTACGCCGCGGAAGCGGCCCGCGCCGCCCTGGGGAAGCCGGCCGCACGTCTGGGCAAACGTGCCAAGGCCGTGCAGCAGGTCAGCGGTGCCCAGCACGACAGTGTGGTGACCTCCGACGTACTGCGAGACCTGGCGGTCGCGGCGCACGCGGCCGGGGAACCGGGCTTCACCTGGGGCCTCCTGTACGGCCAGGAGCGGGCCTCGGCCAGGTCCCGCGAGCGCCGGCTTCCCGAGGCGTGGGCCCGTGTGCGCGCGGCGGCCCGGCCCAGGAAGCTGCGCGGCTGACCCCTCGATCGCTCCCGTACGGCAGTGCCTGGTCCGCGCGGACGCGAGACCGCGGGCCGGGGGCCTGCGCTCGATTTCCGCTGGCGGACCCGACGCCGACGGGTGACGGTGGGGCTGATGGCAGAGGTGCCCGGCACAGGTGCCGTCGACGAGGCTTCCGCGACGCAGGTACGCGGGCCCGCGTACGACGGGGAAGGAACGGATATGACGAACTGGAACGACAGCGAGCTGGGGAAGATCGGCGCCGCCGAGGAACTGGAACTGCGGTCCGAACGCGCCGACGGCACGCTGCGCACCCCCGTCACCATGTGGGTGGTCCGCGTCGGCGACCAGCTCTACGTCCGTTCGGTCAAGGGCACCGAGGGCCCCTGGTACCGAGGGACGCGATCCCGCCACGAGGGAGTCGTCGAGGCGGGCGGTGTCCGGAAGGACGTCACCTTCGTCGAGGCAGGGTCCGGCGAGCACGACGATGTGGACACCGCCTACCGTGCCAAGTACGGGCACTACTCGACGATCATCGAGACCGTCCTCACCGAGCAGGCCCGCACCTCGACGCTGCGGCTGGAACCACGCTGACGCCGCGCGGGGCCGCCCGTCACCTGGGCGGCCCGTCCGGATGCGGTCCCCTTCCGCAGATCATCGAAGACGCCGCCGTTCCACAGCGTGGACGGCTCCTGGTGCGATGCCGTCCCGCTGCTGTACAACTTTCCTCGTGATCCACGAAACGTTGGTGCGCCGCCTGGTCGTCGACCTGTGCCGCCGCTCTGTTTCGTGTTGTTGATCCTCCACGTCTGAGGCACCGCAGCCCCGTCCGGGACCTCCCGACCGAGCTGAGCCTCGATCCCGCTGCCGTCGCGCGTACCCGCCGGCGGCCCGCGAGGCCTCCCTCCGAATGCGGTCCCGACCAGCACCTGTCGCGGTGTCCGCCACACCCACGCGGCGGACGATGCCGTGTTCCCAGGAGTCCACGCGGTGGTGCTCAGCAAGCGTCCGAGAGACCAACCCGATGGAAGGAGCGACGGCATGACCGTCATCAGCGAGCAGACGCACGAGGCAGAGTCGATCCGACCGCACCGGTCCGACAGCGCCGGACCGCGCGTCGTCCCGCTCGGGCCGAGCTTCGGCGCCGAGGTGTACGACGTCGACCTCGGCCGACTGGACGACGACCAGGTCGCGGCGCTGCGGGCGGCACTCGTCGCGCACAAGGTGCTCTTCCTCCCCGGCCAGGACATCGACGACCGCGCGCAGATCGACTTCGGCCGCCGACTCGGCGAGCCGACCGTCGGCCACCCGGTCCACGACTCGGGCGACGTGCCCGACGAGGTGTACTCCCTCGACAGTCAGGACAACGGCTTCGCCGACGTCTGGCACACCGACGTGACGTTCGTACGCCGTCCCCCGGCCGTCTCCGTCCTGCGCGCCGTGGTCCTCCCGCCCCGCGGCGGCGACACGTCATGGGCGGACAGCCAGTTGGCCTACGAGTCGCTGACGCCCGCACTGCGCGCACTGATCGACCCGCTCACCGCCGTGCACGACGGCAGCCGCGAGTTCGGCTACTACCTCGCCCAGAAGCGGAAGGGCCGCGGAAATCTGTGGGATGGAGAGGTGTTCACGGACCTCGTCCCGGTGGAGCATCCCGTGGTCCGCGTGCATCCGGAGAGCGGCCGCAAGGGCCTGTTCGTGAACCCGGGCTTCACCTCGCACATCACCGGGGTCTCCGAGCACGAGAGCCGCGGCATCCTCGACATCCTCTACGCCCACCTCACCAAGCCCGAGCACACCGTCCGCCACCGCTGGCAGCCCGGCGACGTGGCGATCTGGGACAACCGCGCCACCTCCCACTACGCCAACCGCGACTACGGCGACCAGCACCGCGTCATGCACCGCATCACCCTGCGCGGCGACGTTCCCGTCGGTCCTACGGGGACGGCGGCGTCCCCGGGCTTCGGGGACTAGACGGCCGTTCCCGCCCCGGCAAGACCGCCGGTTTCAGTGCGACGGAAGCTCGCCCTGGGCGATCTCGACGCCGTGATGCACCGAGACGGCCCCGGCCAGGGCGGAGCTGCCGGCCAGGCCGATCACGGTCGCGACGATCAGCAGGGCGGGGGCCAGGCGTCGGGCGGGTGCATGCGTGAGGAGCGCCTTCACCCGCGCGGGGATCGGTCCGCCGACGGCGCCCGGGGTGAAGCTGGGCAGCACCCTGCGCGCGCGGGTGGTGGCCAGCGCCGCGTGCCCGACGGCGTGCGCCGTCAGCGTTCTGTCGCCCGCGGTGCGCGCCGCGGCCTCGTCCGCCGCGCGCTCGGCCGCGAACGCCACATGACGCGTGACGGCCGCGAGCGCCGGATGGCACCAGCCGGCCAGTTGGGCGGTGGCGAGGAAGAGGTGATGCCGTCCGGCGAGGTGGGCGCGCTCGTGGGCGAGCAGGACTCCTCGCTCGCCGGGGGTCAGCGCGCGCAGCATGCCGGTGGTGACCACGATCCGGTCGGCACGGCGACGGCCACCGGGCAGGGCGTAGGCGTCGGGCCGGGCGTCGTCGATGACACAGAGACCGCCGGCCTCCGGGACCCCGGCGACGTCGAGGCGAGCAGCACGCAGCCGACGTACCTCCGAAAGGGCCCTGCGCACGGCGGTGACGCACATGACCGCCAGGGCACCGCCCGCGAGGACCGAGACGCCCATGACCAGAGGCGCGGGTCCTGCGTCGAGAGGGTGGATCAGATGCGCGAGACCGGCGATCGCGGGGACGGAGAGGGCCAGGGGAAGCAGCAGGACGCCCAGGCACGCCAGGACCCCCACGGCCAGCGCCGCGGACGCGGAGGTGAGGACCCACAGGGCGGTCTCGGGGCGGACCCGTTCGACCACGCGGCGGGCCGGCAGGGGGAGCGCGAAGGGCAGAACGAGCGGAACGAGCAGGAGAGCGATCATCGCCCGCCCCCTTCCAGGAGGCGTCGCAGCTCGGCCTCGTCGTCGGGGCTGAGGCGCTCGACGAAGCGGGCCAGCGCCATGCTCCGGTCGCCGTCCTGGTCGAGCTCGCGGTGCATCCTCCGGGCGGTCAGGCCGTGAGAGTCGGCGACGGGGAAGTAGGCGTACCCGCGTGCGGCGGGGCTGCGTCCCACCGCACCCTTCTCGTGCAGACGGACGAGCAGGGTGGCCACGGTCGTGCGGGCCAGGGGCTGCGGTATGGCCGCTCTGACCTGCGCGGCCGACAGCGGCTTCCCCGCGGTCCACAGAACCGCGAGCACGCTGGCCTCCAGCTCGCCCGCCGGCCTGCGCTCACCGTCGGAGTCCGTCATCGCTTCGTCCTTCCCCGAAATCGCCTGCGGCACCGTGTGCCGACTACAAAATGGTAGACGCTCGGCTCGCCGGACAACCCGGGGAAGACCAGAACGTCCCGCTACAACGGGCCGGCGGCCTGCGGGGGCGCGTCCCGGAGAGCGGTCGCGCGGTTCGATCCGCGGGCCTGGAACCGGTCAGGACGCCGCGAGGAACGTGTCCACGAGCCGACGTGCCCAGTCGGGCGAAGCGGGCCGGGCGCTGAAGATCGCCCGGTAGTACAGCGGGCCGAGCAGCGAGTCCACGGCGCTCTCGACGTCCGGCGCGTCCCCGCCCCGGGACCGCTCGCGCTCGATGATGGCGCTGAGCTGTTCGTGGCGGTCCGCCGTGCAGGCACAGCCCCCCTCCGGCCCGGAGCCGATCGTGGCGCGCATCAGCGCGAGGGTGTCCGGGTCGGCGAGGTCGGTCGCCACGTCCTCCATCCACCGCTCCAGGTCGCCGTTGAGCGAACCGGAGTCCGGCACGACCACATCACCGCTGAACCTGCTGGTGGCGACGTCGTTCAACAGCTGCGCGGCCGAACCCCAGCGCCGGTAGACGGTCGTGGCGTGCACGCCGGCGCGGGTGGCGACGGCGGGGATCGTCAGGGGCTCGGTGGGCTCCTCCGCGAGGAGTTCCCCGACAGCGCGGTGGACGGCGGCCCGCACCTTCGCGGAGCGGCCACCGGGACGTACCTGAGCTGAAACGTCAACCATGACGGAATTATCGCACTGATCGCTGCGTTAGTGCTAGCGTCGTTAACGCATTGATCGCTGCGTTTGGAGAGAGTTGCCATGCCCGGTTCCGCCCCGCCCCAGAGCAAGACCTCCCCGCCCGCCGTCGACGCCCCGCCCGGCCGCGGCCGACGGGAGCTCGGCCGGCCGGCCGCCTTCGTCGCTCTGGCCGTGGTGTTCGTCCTCTTCATGGCCGCATCCAGTGCGCCGTCCCCGCTCTACGTCGTCTACCAGCAGGAATGGCACTTCTCCGCGACCACTCTCACCACCGTTTTCGCGGTCTACGTGCTGGGGATGATCGCGGCCCTCCTCGTCCTGGGCGCCCTCTCCGACCACCTCGGCCGCCGCCCGGTCCTGCTGTCCGCCATCGCCCTCGAAGCCGTGTCGATGGTCCTGTTCCTCACCGCGGACGACATCATTCCGCTGATGATCGCGCGACTGGTCCAGGGCATCGCGACCGGCGCCGCCATGACCGCCCTCGGCGCCGCGCTCGCCGACCTCAACCCGGCGCACGCCCCACACCGGGCCGGCGTCGTCACCGGCGCCGCCCCCACCTTCGGGCTCGGGCTGGGCGCCCTGGGCTGCGGATTCCTCGTCCAGTACGGGCCGCACCCGACCCGTCTCGTGTACGCGCTGCTGCTGGCAGGCCTGGTCGTCGCCGGGGCGCTGCTGCTGGCGCTTCCCGAGACCTCGCTCCGCCGCCCCGGTGCCGCACGCTCGCTGCAGCCGCGCCTCAAGGTCGCCACGCACCTGCGGGCCGACCTGCTGGGACTGGTGCCGATCCTCGTCGCGAGCTGGGCGCTCGGCGGTCTCTACCTCTCGTTGGGGCCGTCCGTCGCCGCCGGACTGTTCGGACTCTCCAACCACGTCGTCGGCGGACTGGTCGTCACGCTCCTGACCGTGCCGGCGTCCTTGACCGCACTGGCACTGCGCGGCTGGCCCGTCGGGCGCACCCTGGCGCTCGGTGCGAGCCTCCTGCTCGCCGGCACCGCCGTCGCCCTGTCCGGGGTCGAGGACCACTCCCTGACCCTGGCGGCGCTGGGCACCGTCATCGCGGGCGTCGGCTTCGGCGCCTCGGCCCTCGCCAGCTTCGGCACCCTGGCCCGGATAGCCGCTCCGGCCGAACGCGGCGAACTGCTCTCCGTCGCCTTCGTGATCTCCTACGTGTCCTTCAGCGTGCCCGCCGTGGTCGCCGGCATCGCCGTCACCCACACCGGGCTGCACGAGACCTCCGTCGTCTACGCGGCGACGGTCGCCTTCCTGGCCGCCCTCGCCCTGATCGCCCAGTGGCTCCGCTCGCAGCGCACACCGGCCCGGCGCACCTGCCCGCAGGCGTGACGGACCCCGGCGGGGCGTGACGTGGGACGCGCAGTCTGATGTCCGCCTGCCCGGCGGGTGTCAGGCTGCGTCGACTTGCCGCTCGCCCCGACTCGTCGGCTCGGGCGCGGCGGCGTCCGCCTTGGCGCCCTTGATCAGGCGGAGATGTCGGAAGCGCGCGTGCCGTGCCGAGTGGGTCGGCGCGTCGTTGAGTACCCGGTCTTCGAGGCGGTCCATCGCGTAGAGCAGAGCTCCCTGGGCCGGCAGCAACAGGAGAGCGACCACTGTCACCACCATTCCCCCTTCGGTCGACGTCGATCGGCGGGTGCCCCGGAGTCGCCGTGATCACTGGATCCATTCCGTGGAGGTTTGGTGACCGACGGATGCGGCGCAGGGGGCTGCGGGGTGAACCGGCCCGGCAGTCGTCCGTAACGCCGATGCGTCCGGCTCCGTCCAACACGTAGTCTCTGAGCCGGAGTTGACGAGGAACGCGCTGTGCCCACGCTGGGGAGGTCGGACCGATGGACAGTTCCGCCGGATCGCAGGCGGGCCAGGAGGAGGTCCTCGCCCGGATAGCCAAGGGCCTCGTCTACATGGAGTCCGAAGCGGCGTTCCAGAACTCCCGGCGCCGCACCGACGAGATCTTCGCGTACAACCACACGCCGCCGAGCGAGCCCGAGAGGCGGCGCGCCCTGCTCCTCTCCGTCCTGGGTTCCGTGGGAGAGCGCACGGTCCTGCTGCCGCCCTTTCACGCGGGGTTCGGAAGCAACGTCCATATCGGCGACGACTTCTTCGGCAACGTGAACCTGACGTTCGTCGACGACGTGGACATCCGCATCGGCGACGGCGTCATGATCGCGCCCAGCGTCACCCTGACCACGACCGGACACCCCGTACATCCCGCGCGACGCGTGGACTTCGCCCGGTTCTCGGAGCCGATCGTGATCGAGGACAAGGTCTGGATCGGCAGCAACGCGGTCGTCCTGCCCGGCGTCCGCATCGGCTACGGATCGGTCATCGGTGCCGGCAGTGTCGTCAGCCGCGACGTTCCGCCCATGAGCGTCGCGGTCGGAACCCCGTGCCGGGTGCTCCGCCGGGTCACGGACGAGGACCTGAGGACACGCACCGTCGGCGACCTCAACGGCTGAGAAGGCCTCCGGGGGCCCGCGTACGCGCACCGGCGCCCCTGTCCGTCATTCGTTGGGCGCGGCGTTGGTGATCGCGGAGAGGACGGAGTCGGGCTCGTTCTCGACGGCGATGTCCCCGAGGGTGACGATGCCGACCGGGTGGCCGTCGTCGACGACGGGGATGCGCCGGACGGCCCGTTGACGCATGAGGCCGATCGCCCGGTCGAGATCGTCGTCGGGGGAGACGGTCACCAGTACGTCGCTACAGGCCTGTTCGGCCGTCACCTGGTCGATGTCGCCACCCTGGCACATCACGCGGACCACCAGATCCCGGTCGGTGACGACGCCGCGGAGTCGCCCGCGCTCGGTGACCAGCACGGCGCCGATGTCCTCGTCGCGAATGTACCGGGCGACCTCGGTGACGGGAGTCCGGGGCGAGACCGACCGCGGGGGACCGGTCATCACGTCACGCACTGCCTCGACCATCGCATCGCCTCTCGCCATGAAGACAGGTCCCTTCGCTTCCATCAGCCGTCCGGGCACCTCGACTTCGTCGATCACCGTTCCGCGCGTACCCGGTCGGCCTGTGCTTCGAGAAGCACAAGTGCCCACGGACGGCGTCGGCAGTCGGGACGGGGTGACCGAGTTCTCGGCTCCGCGCGGTCCGGGCGCCTCAACTCCCCTCAGATCAGCCGCGATCCCGGGTCCAGCAGTGCCAGGCCCAGCGGGGTGACCGTGTGGACGACCGTCTTCCCGTCGCGCCGGCTGGTGATCAGGTCCGCCTTGCGCAGGACGGAGGTGTGGTGGCTCGCTGTCGCCGGCGAGATCTTCAGAGCGCGGGCCAGATCCGTCGTTCCGCGGCCTCCGACGGTGGCGCGCAGGACCGCCGCCCGGGTGCGTCCCAGCAGATCGTCGAGCGGGTCGGCGCCGGGTGTGCCGATCCCGTCCCACAAGGTCGTGCCGTCGAGCGTGTCACGCACGCTCGGGATGGCCAGTACGGGTGGCTGGTCCGGGTCCAGTGGTGCCTGGAGGAGTTCGATCTCCTGCGAGGAGAACAGGGTCGGTGCGATGACGAGACCCCGCCCGCCCAAGTGCACGTCCTCGTCCCGTGGATGCCGTATCTCGAGCACCGGTGGCCGCCAGCGGACAAGGGGCCCGCAGAGCGACGCGAGGAGAAGGTCGACACCCCCCTCGGCCAGGGAACTCACGTACGCGGCACGGGCCTCCGCGAGATGGGCGCGCACCTTGGCCCAGTACGGCGCGACGGTCAGGCCGTGACAGGCCCGCAGGGCCGACGCGACCTGGAGGCGGGCCTCACGGTCGCCGTCCACCAGGTTCCGCGCGAAGGACCGGTACGCGGGATGGAAGTCGATGTTCTGGAGCTCGATGCGCACCAGGTCGCGCGGTGCTCCGAGGAGATGCTCCACCGCCTCGTCGATGGACGCCGAACGGCCCGCCAGGCTCACCACGTCGACAAGCGGCCCTCGGGACGGCATCAATGCGGCCAGCGGGAGAGCCTGTTCGCGCACTCGGCCGCGGACCGCCACCTGCCAGCGCCGGAAGGCGAGACCGCCGCCGCGGTCCATCAGCATCCGCACGCTGTCGAACGTCTCCGCCGCCACACCGATGGTGGGGGCCACGCGGGTTCGCATGAGATCCCCGGCAGTGAAATGGATCCGCTTCACCGAGTGCCCCGTCCGCTGTGCAGCTGTACGCACAGCAGTCTCGTTTCACGGCGGCGACCTCCGCAACGATCAATCAGGCCAGAGATGTCGGCGGCACCGGCCCGGTGACGCCGGGACCGGCGAACGGATGTGACCGGCTCTGCCGGTGCCGGTGCCGGTTGAGGTCCGGTCGGTGGTGAACGCCCGTGTCCACCAGGCCCGTTCAGATGCCCCGCGCGTCCGCCAGAACACTCGCCTGCTCCATCATGCGTGTCGGTTCACGGCCGTCGGCCCAGGCGTCGTTGAAGGTGGGCACCGACTCCACCGACGGGCCGAACTTCCGGCGGATCGCCTCCAGGAGCACCTCCATGGCCTGCGCCTCCAGACGGCGGTCGCCGCCGGACTCCCTGCGGATCGCGCCCTGTGAGCACAGGGCCCCGTCCTCGTCGACCAGCGCTCCCGCGCACCAACCCGCCTCCCGCAGTCGCAGGGAGGCTCGGTGCAGAAGTCCCGCGACCGGCGTCGTGTACGGACAAGGGGGTCGGGTCGGCGGGATGGGAGCGGGAGCGGGCGCGGTCGGGATCCGGGACCAGTCGACCGGCATCGTGTCGATGTGAGCGGTGTTGACCTCGTAGGCCAGCGCCGCCACCGTGAGCCGGGCGTCCATGTGCCGCTTGGCCGCCTCCATCCGTGCCTCGAGCCCCGGGCGGCGTCCCTGTTCGGGGCGCCCGTCGGGGGGCGCCGGAGCGCCGCTCGGGGGATCTGTCGGGACCGGGGCCGGTGTCGCGTGTGAGGAGAGCTGCATGCTGGATGGATTCCAGGCGGACGCCCGCGCCCAGCACCGCCGGACGGGTGACGCAGGGCACGGAGCCGCCGGGAGCGCAACTCGGGCGGGGCCTACCCGGTGGTCGTCGAGCGGGCCCTCCACAGGTCGCGGAGCAGTGCGATCTCGGCCATGTGGTGGATGAATTCGAGGTTGGCCCCGGCCAGGACGGAGACGTACGGGTCGTCGGGGTCGGAGCCGTACGGGTACTGCGAGAAGCCGACCGTGTCGAGCTGCTCCTCGGTGACGGTGCCGACGCTGTCGCGCCAACGGTCGATCAGGGCCCAGAACCGTTCGAGCGCCAGGTCTGCCGAGGGCGTGAAGTCGACCAGCAGCTTCGGCTCCCGGCGCTGTTCGCCGAAGGTCCACTCCCACCCGCCCCGGAAGTGGAAGTGCAGGTGGGCGATGCGCCACGCGATGGTCGTGACCGGTGTCTCGTCGGGCTCCGGCTCACCGGTGTGCGCGAGGACCTCCCGCACCCGCTCGACGCTCACACTCCAGTCCTCGGCGATCTTGTCGACCGTCATGCCGTCCGCGGCCTGCCGCGCGACCTCGGCGTACTCGCTCGCCGGGATGTCCGCGGCGCCCAGGTCCATCACCCACTCGCCCGGCCCGAACGCCCTGGGCGTCTTCGCCTCGGCGCGGGGGCGGAGCGACCAGCTTCCCGGTACCGGCTCCCACAGGTACTCCTCGTCACCGAGTCCCGTGAGCCGTACCTGGGCCGCCTCTCTCGCCTTGTCGAACTGTTCCAGCAACAGGCCCAAGCGATCCGTGCGCGTGCCCTCGGTCCCCATGTCCGGCCCCTTCCGCGGTCGCGTGTCGTGCCCCACACCGGGCAGGGCGGAACCTAACGGCTCCGGGCACGGAGGCGCGACCCATTTCCCGCCCGGGAGGCGGGCGTCGCGATTCATGCACCGCGCCGCTGAATCGCAGCGGACCCAGCGGTTGGACTTCGCCACGGAGGCGGCGCAGAGTTGACTCGTACCCCTTTCGATCAGCGAAAAGGGCCGATACCTGTCGCCGGCGGAGAACACACCATGAGCCACGTCCCTGATCCCAAGCGCTACGACGGCGCCATGCGCTACCGGCGCACCGGCCGCTCCGGACTCGACCTGCCGCTCCTGTCCCTCGGGTACTGGCACAACTTCGGTGACGACAAGTCGTTCGAGTCGCAGCGGGAGATCGCCCTGCGGGCGTTCGACCTCGGGATCACGCACCACGACCTGGCGAACAACTACGGCCCGCCGTACGGCTCGGCGGAGATCAACTTCGGCCGGCTGATGCGACAGGACCTGAAGCCGTACCGCGACGAGCTGGTCGTCTCCACGAAGGCGGGCTGGGACATGTGGCCCGGCCCGTACGGCCAGGGCGGCGGCTCCCGCAAGTACATGCTCGCCTCGCTGGACCAGTCCCTCAGCCGAATGGGCCTGGACTACGTCGACATCTTCTACTCGCACCGGCTGGACCCCACCACGCCGCTGGAGGAGACAATGACGGCCCTGGACACCGCGGTCCGCCAGGGCAAGGCTCTCTACGTCGGCATCTCCTCCTACGACACGGAGCGCAGCCGCCAGGCGGCGGCCATCCTGCGTGAACTGGGCACGCCCCTGCTGATCCACCAGCCCTCGTACAACATGCTCAACCGGTGGGTGGAGACCGACGGCCTCCTCGACGCCGCCGACGACGAGGGCTTCGGCGTCATCGGCTTCACCGCCCTCGCGCAGGGGCTCCTCACCGGCCGCTACCTCGACGGTGTCCCGAAGGACTCGCGGGCCGCCCAGGACAAGTCCTTCGACACGGGGTGGCTCTCCGAGGAGACCCTGCGCCGCCTGCGGGCCCTCAACGACATCGCCGGCCGGCGCGGCCAGAGCCTTGCCCAGATGGCACTCGCCTGGGCGCTGCGCGACGAGCGGGTCACCTCCCTCGTGATCGGCGCCTCCCGTACCGAACAGTTGGAGCAGAACGTCGCTGCGCTCGACAACCTCGACTTCTCCGAGGAGGAGCTGCGCGAGATCGACGAGCTGACCGCCGGCAGCTTCAGCGTCGACCTGTGGAGCGATGCCCGCCAGGGCACTCTCGGCAGCTGACCCGCCGATCGAGCCCCCTCGCCGAACGGCCCCGATGTTCCGCCCGCCTCTGGTGCCCCGTACGCACGCGTACGGGGCACCACGCGTCGGTGGGACGCCGGAAAGGAACGTGGACCGGCCCGGGAACTCGCCCGTGTCCCCGTACGACTGTCTGAGGGCAGCGGCCGAAGTGCGGCCGGTGCAGGGCGGTGTCGCGGCGGGTCTCCGGCGGACGTCGCCCTGCCCTGCACCCTGACGGCGCCTTGTGCGCCGCCGACAGAGCGAGGTCCGACCATGTCCGTCAGCTCCGAGATACCCGATCTGCCCGACGCGGGCACCGAGAGACCTGAGGCCGGGGTCCGACCGCCCGCACCGGCGGGGCGTCGGACGGGTCTCGGCGCGCTGCTGGTGCGGCTCCACTTCTATGCCGGCGTCCTCGTGGCGCCGTTCCTGCTCGTCGCCGCGGTGACCGGCCTCCTCTACACCTTCACGCCACAGCTCGACGCGTTCGTCCACGACAAGGAGTTGAGCGTCGCCCACACCGGCGACAGGGTCATGCCGCCGGCCGGACAGGTGGCCGCCGCACGGGCCGAGCACCCGACCGGCACGCTGGTCGCCGTCCGCCCTGGAGGGGGCGAGGCGACCACGCAGGTGGACTTCGCGCTGCCCGGGCTGGGCGAGAAGGCGCACACGGTCTACGTCGACCCGTACACGGACGAGGTGACGGGGCAGCTGACCACCTGGTACGGCAGCACTCCGCTGACGACGTGGCTGGACGACCTCCACCGGAACCTGCACCTGGGCACGGTCGGCCGGTACTACTCGGAGTTCGCCGCCAGTTGGCTGTGGATCCTGGTCCTCGGCGGGCTGGTCCTGTGGTGGCGCCGGCACCGTGGAACCCGGACGGCACGGCGACTGCTGCTGCCGGACCGGGCGGCGAAGCAGGGGGTACGGCGCACCAGAAGCCTGCACGCCGTGACGGGTGTGTGGCTCGCGGTCGGTCTGCTGGCCCTCTCCGCGACCGGCCTGACCTGGTCGCGCTTCGCCGGCGAGCACTTCTCCGAGGCGCTGGACGCACTGCGGTCCGATACCCCCGGGGTGTCCACCACCCTGTCCGGCTCGTCGGCGGGTGCGACGGTCGGCCACGACCACGACGCTGGTGGGAAGGACCCCCACGAGACCAACGATGTCGATCCCGCGGCCATCGACGGAGTCCTCGCCGCGGCCCGGGCCGCGGGCCTGGACGGTCCGGTGGAGATCGCCGTACCGCAGGACGGCGCCACGGCATGGACCGTTTCGCAGACCCGCAACCTGTGGCCGGTCGGTCGTGACAGCCTCGCGGTCGACGCCTCCACCGACCAGGTCGTGGACCGGGTGGACTTCGCCGACTGGCCGTTGCCGTCCAAGCTGACGCGCTGGGGCATCAACGTCCACATGGGGACCCTGTTCGGCCTCGCCAACCAGGTGCTGCTGGCCGTCCTGGCCGTGGGCCTGATCTGCGTGATCCTCTGGGGATACCGCATGTGGTGGCAGCGCCGTCCCACCCGCGCCGACCGCCGTGCTCCCTTCGGCGCGCCGCCTGCCCGCGGTGCCTGGCGCGGCGTGCCGTCGGCGGGCCTCGCCGTCGGTGTCGTCGCCGTCGTGGCGCTCGGCTGGGCACTGCCCCTGTTCGGTGTCCCGCTGGCCGCGTTCCTCGTCGTCGACCTCGCCACCGGAGTCGTGCGACGCCGCCGCGTGACGCGGCCTTCGGGGGGCCGACCGTGACGAGCGAACGGGCACCGGAACAGAACACCGACGCCGTACGGCGGTCAGGAGTGGACTCGTGATCGCAGCGAGCGGACTGCGCTGGACCCTCACCCTGGTGTTCGCCCTGACGACGGCTCACGGGTTCTGGCGCGCCGTCATGCCCGCCACCGGCAGGGCCGATCGGGTGGACCACGCGCTCCACACCGCCATGGGCCTCGCGATGATCGCGATGGTCTGGCCGTGGGGCATGGCCTTCGCGGCGGGACCGCAGGCCGTGGTGTTCGTGGCCGGCGCGCTGTGGTTCATCTGCGCCGCGCCGTTCCGTGGCGGCGATGGAACGCGATTCACGGCACTGCCCGGCGCGCTGGCCCAAGCGGTCCTGATGGGGGCCATGGCCTGGATGGTGACGCTCATGGACTCCGGAGGAACGGGCGACGGAACCGGGGGCGGCGGCGCCATGCAGGGCATGCCGGGAATGGACATGTCGGGGGGCGCGGGGGCGGCCACCATGACGCTCACCGCAACCGGTCCGAAGGCGGCGGCAGGACTTCTGGCCCTCGCGTCGCTGGGGTTCGCGCTGTGGTGGCTGACGCAGGCCTTCGACCGTGCCCGGGCCGTGCCCGCGACCGCGGCCGGCCCGGTGCCGGGCGGCGGCGAAGCGGCGCTGGGCCCGGCGTGTCACGCGGCCATGGCGCTCGGGATGGCGGCGATGTTCGTCCTGTTGCTCTGAACCAGCCTGGGGCCAGGCGTCGTTGACGCGACCGGGGGACGCCGCCGGGGGTCCGGCCGGGGGCCCTGCCCCGAGCGGTCGGCCGTGTCCACCGGCCGCGGCCGACGTGCGCCCCCCGGACGCGCGATCGCTTCGCGCCGCTCGGCGCCGGGCGAGTGGGACGCGCGTGACGCGTGTGGCGCACGTCATAATTCGTCGTCGGAACTCGGCGCCTCTTCCGTCCGACTTCTCAACCGGCGCGGCGCTTCAACCACCGCTTGCCGCACAAGAGTTCGAGACAACGAGGAAGGCCGACCATGGCCGAGTCCCGACAGCCGTCCGGCGCCGCGGGAGCGATGCCGCGCAACGGCATGATCCCGCCCGCGCTGTGCGGGTTCCTGCTGCTGCTCGCCCTGGCGTTCTGGGCGTCGTACGCCGTGGGGTCGGCCGCGGGCCCGGTCGCGCCCGGCATACACGGCACGAGGACCGGTGACGGGACCGGCGGTAGTGGAGACGACGGAGACGGCGGCATGGAGAACATGCCGGGTACGACCCACGGGCACGGTGGGTGATGGCGGCCGGACCCACGACCCGCCTGACGGTCACCGACCTCACCGTCGGCGGGATGACCTGCGCGGCCTGCGTCCGCCGCGTGGAGAAGAAGCTCGCCAAGCTGGACGGCGTCACCGCGACCGTCAACCTGGCCACCGGCCTCGCCCGCGTCAGCCACCCCGACGACGTGACACCACAGGACCTCGTCACCGCGGTCGAACAGGCCGGCTACCAGGGCGCCTTGCCCACGCCTCCCGCACGAGCGGACGAACCGGCGGATGCCGACGGCACCGACACCGCGGAGGCCACGTCCCGGCGGGAGCGCGAACGGCTGCTGATCACCGCCCTGCTGGCTCTCCCGGTTCTCGTCCTGTCCATGGTGCCGGCCCTGCAGTTCCGCGACTGGCAGTGGCTGTGCTTCGCGCTGACCGTCCCGGTCGCCGTGTGGAGCGCCTGGCCCTTCCACGAACGGGCGGTACGGGGGCTGCGGCACTCCGCGGCCACCATGGACACCCTGGTCTCGCTCGGGGTGGTCGCCTCCTTCTCGTGGTCGGCCTACGCCCTGTTCCTGGGGGGAGCGGGCGACCCCGGCATGCGGATGCCGTTCAGCCTGCTGCCCTCCGCGTCGGACGGGACGGCGCACGTCTACCTGGAAGCGGCGGTGAGTGTCCCGCTGTTCGTGCTGACCGGACGGTTCCTGGAAGCACGCGCTCGCCGCGGCACCGGGGCGGCCCTGCGGTCCCTGGCCGAACTGGCCGCCAAGGAGGTGTCGGTGCGCGACGCGAACGGCGAGCGCTCGATCCCCGTCGAGGCGCTGCGGGTGGGCCAGGTGTTCGTCGTGCGTCCCGGCGAGCGGGTCGCCACCGACGGCCTGGTGACGGAGGGCAGTTCCGCCCTGGACCTGTCGCTGGTGACGGGGGAGAGCGAGCCGGTCGAGGTGAACCCCGGTTCGGCCCTGATGGGCGGGGCCGTCAACGCCGGCGGCCTGCTCCTCGTACGGGCCACCGCCGTGGGCGCGGACACCCGGCTCGCCCGCATCACCCGGCTGGTGACGGACGCGCAGGCGGGCAAGGCCCGGGCGCAGCGGCTCGCCGACGCGGTGGCCGGCGTGTTCGTGCCGGTCGTCCTGACCATCGCGGTGAGCGTCCTCGGCTTCTGGCTCGGCGCCGGGGCCGACCCACAGGCGGCGATCACGGCTTGCGTCGCGGTGCTCGTCGTCGCCTGCCCCTGCGCGCTGGGCCTGGCCACCCCGACGGCCCTGATGGCCGCGACCGGCAGAGGGGCCCAACTGGGCGTGCTGGTGAGCGGACCGCAGACACTGGAAGCGCTCCAGCACGTGGACACGGTCGTCCTCGACAAGACCGGCACCCTGACGTCCGGTCACATGACCGTCGCCCGGGTGACCGCGGCGTCCGGCGGCATCGGACAGGAGGCCGCGCTCCGGCTGGCGGGGGCGGTGGAACAGGGCTCGGAGCATCCGCTGGGGCGGGCCGTCACCGCGTACGCCCGTCGCTCGGCCGACGGCGCGACTCTTCCGGCGGTCGAGGACTTCGCCGCGACTCCGGGGCACGGGGTACGGGGCCGGGTGGAGGGCCGTACGGTCCAGGTGCGGGTGCCGGAGGGTGAACTGCCACAGGTTCTCGCGGACGCCCTCTTGGCCGCGGAGACCGCCGCCCACTCGCCTGTCCTGGTGCTGGTGGACGGCCGGGCCGAGGCGCTGATCGCGGTCGGGGACGTCGTACGGCCCGGCAGCTACCGGGCCGTCGACCGGCTGCGGCGGCTCGGGATCCGCCCGGTCCTCGCCACCGGCGACCGCGAGGCGCCCGCACGGGCCGTGGCCGGGGCGCTGGGCATCGACGAGGTGCACGCCCGCTGTTCCCCGGAGGACAAGGCCGCGTTGGTCCGCCGGTTGAGGGAGGAGGGCGCACGGGTCGCGGTCGTCGGTGACGGTGTGAACGACGCCGCCGCGCTCGCGGGCGCCGACCTCGGCATCGCCATGGGCGGCGGGACGGACGTCGCGATCGGCGCCGCCGACCTGACACTCGTCCGCGGGGACATCGAGGCCCTCGGCGACGCGGTGCTCCTCGCCCGGCGCACGCTGGGGACGATCCGCGCCAACCTGGTGTGGGCCTTCGGATACAACGTCGTCACCGTGCCGCTCGCCATGGTCGGGCTGCTCAACCCCATGGTCGCGGCCGCCGCGATGTCCGCCGGCTCGGTCCTGGTGGTGGGCAACAGCCTGCGCCTGCGGGCCTGGCAGCCCACCCCGGCCCGACGCGGACCGGCCGCCGCCCGCCGCGGCCACGGAACCCGACCGGTAAGGGCCGGTGTGCGATGAGGAGCCTGGGGAGGCGTGCGGTGACGGCGCTCGGCGGCCACCGGCGACGGCTGACGGATGCCGCCCTCGCGGTCCTCGTTCCCGTCGCCGCGTGCAGCATGGCCCTGGCGTTCCTGACGACCTGGGTACGGACCGGCGAGGCGGGCAGTCCCGCGCACATCACCGTCACCGAAGGACGGTTGCTGCTGCCGTCGGCCGGTGTGCCGCAGACCGCGGCGTTCTTCCGCATCGACAACGACGGCGGCTCGGCCGACCGGCTCCTGAGCATCAGCTCGCCCGACGCCCCGGGCGGTGTCACCCTCTCCCGGCACCGGATGACCGGTGGGAGCGCGGCCTACCGGGAGACCATCGAATCCGTCGCGATACCGGAGGGCACCGCCCTCGCGATGTCGCCCGATGGGGTGGACCTGACGCTCTCCGCGGCAACCGTCCGATGGCGTCCGGGCGACCTCGTCCCCTTCACCCTCGATTTCCGGCGCGGCGGGAGCATCGAGGTGTTCGCCGTGGTGGTCCGCCCGGGAACGGCCTCGTTCTCGTAGTCGTCCCGGCCACCCGTCGAGTTCCCGGGCAACTCCTGTGACATGAGCCACTGTCAGACCCGTGAGGTGCTCCCGCACACACCCGCGTACCACCTGATGTCGATCGGATCCCGGGTGCGAAGATGGGCGCGTCATGACTGTCGGAGGGTGGTGCCGCACGCTGCGGGCGGGTGTGTTCGCCGCCGCCTGCGTGGTGTTGGCCGCCCTCGGCCACGTGATGATGTCCGGTTCCGGAGTCCCCGGCTGGACCATGACGGGCGGCGCCGTGGCGACCGCGGGCGCCGGCTGGTTCCTGGCGGGCCGTGAGCGCGGGCGCACGCTGATCGTCGCGGTCGTGGTCGCCGCCCAGGCCGTGCTCCACGAGACGTTCGCGCTGGGGCAGTCGACGTCCACGACGACCTCCGGCCCGGCATCCGCACCGGGCGACGGGGTCGGTACGGCCTTGGGGTCGATGGACATGAGCCGCATGGACATGGGGTCCATGGGCCGCATGACACACGGCACGGGCGGTGTGCCGCACGCGCACAGCATGGTCGGCATGGGAGGGAGCGCCCTCGGGATGGCGGCCGTCCACCTCCTCGCCGCGGTCCTGTGCGGGCTGTGGCTGGCGTACGGCGAGCGCGCCGTCTTCCGTCTCCTGCGGGCCGCCGCAGCCCGACTGGCCGCCCCGCTGCGGATGCTGCTGGCGCTGCCCGTGCCGGGCGGCCGCCCGCCGGTACGCGGGCGCCGCACCACCGCGCGCCGGGTCTCCCTCGCCCGCTTCCTTCTCTGTTACGCCGTCACCTCCCGGGGACCGCCCGTGGATGCCGCTGTCGCCTGAGACAGCCGGATCCACCGGGGCTCACCCGCTCGACGTCCACCGCCCTCCCGTGCGGCGGATCTCCCCGACGGCACGCACACCCCTTCCGTGACGTCCGTCGCGCGCGCGACGAGCCCCGGGCATCGCCGTACCCATCGCGTACGGCGCACCCCATGTGCCGGAGCGCCGCGCCTCGTTACGGGACGTCGGCCCCGGATGACCTCGAGAAGGACATCACGTGATCATTTCTGTCCTGCCCGCCCCCCGCGCCACGGCGCGGGCCGTGACGGACGCCTCCGCCACCGCCTGGGCACTGGCCGCACGCGACGGAGACCCTCACGCCGCCGAGCACTTCGTCCGCGCGCTGCACGGCGACGTACTGCGCTACGTCGCCCATCTCAGCGGCGACCCCCAGACCGCCCAGGATTTGGCCCAGGACACCTTCGTCCGCGCCTTCGCCAGCCTGTCGCGCTTCGAGGGGCGGGCCTCGGCCCGCACCTGGCTGTTGTCCATCGCGCGCCGCGCGGTCGCCGACAGTTTCCGCCGCGCCGCCGCGCGGCCCCGGCAGGCCGACACCCACGACTGGCAGGCGGCCATGGAACGAGCCCAGCCCCGCGGACTCCCCGGCTTCGACGACGGAGTCGCGCTGCTCGACCTGCTGGAGGCGCTCCCCGACGAACGCCGCGAGGCGTTCGTGCTGACCCAGATCGTGGGCCTCTCCTACGACGACGCGGCCCGCTTCATCGGCTGCCCCATCGGCACCGTCCGCTCCCGGGTGGGACGGGCCCGGGCCGCTCTCGAACGGCTGCTCGTCGAAGCGGACTGCCCTGCTGTCAGGGCCGCATGACGTGACGGCCGGCGCCTCCTCGCGGGGCGCCGGCCCGCCGGTCGAGCCCAGGCTCCCCGCGAGGGGCACGGGGCGGCACACCCTCCTCAGGTGGTCGCACGGCCGACAGGCCTGGTTCCCGGGCGGGACGGGGGAGCTGAAGCACCGGGGGTGGACAGGCGCATGACCCCCGCGGGCCGTGCCCCCGGCGCGCCGTACACCGGCGCGTGGCGCTGTGGGCTCCGGGTATGCCCAGGGCAGCCACAGGCCCCGGGTGACCGACACACCCGCGGCCGCGAGCCCTGCGAAAGGGAGTTGACGATGAGTGACATCACCGGTCTGGAGCCTCTGGCGACGTTCTGCGGGAACTGCGACTGCGGCTGCCCGCAGTTGTTCGTCGACCCGGGTGCCCCGGCGGAGCGTCGCGTGCTGCTCACCGACGACTTCGGCCAGCGTGTCCAGATGAGTGTCGACCAGTTCGCCTCCTTGGTGGAGGAGGCGAAGGCCGGAAAGCTGGACGGCATCGCCACCGCCTGAACGATGGCTCTCACGGGACGGGGGAGCGAGGCGCCGGTGTGGCCGTGGGACGAGCCGCCCGGACGGCGGACCGTGGGGCACGGGAGCGGGACCGGCTCCGCCTGGCCGGTGCCGGCCGCCACCGTGGCGGTGCTGGCCGGCGGCTACGGCTGGCTCGGCTCGGTGATCGCGGGCACCGCCGGGGCCGCGATCGGCTGCCTGCTCGGGCTGCTGGTCACCGGACTGCTCCACCTGCTGGTGCGCCGGGCGACGTCCGGGCTCCCGCCGTCCCGCCTCCCGCCGCCCTGTCCCCCGACGTCAGGCCCCGTGCCGACCGGCCAGTCACCGCCCTCGCGGGACTGACCCGGCCGGCTCCGGTGCCGCAGGGCGACACCGCGTCAGGACCACCGCACAGGGCAGGGCCCAAGGAGGCGTGGACGGGGCGTCCCGATCATGCGCTCGGCCACACCGTCGGCCGGGCCGACCCTCCCCTCAGAACGACCATCGCGTGTGGGTGAACACCCCGTCGTCCCGGCCGAAGCCGTACGCCGTCGCCGGGGCCACCGCGAACACCACCACGTCACCCTTGCGGAACGCGTCGCTGATGCCGTGGAAGGTGCCCTCCGGCGACGTGATGTGCGCTCCGTACTTGGTCTCGTACGCCGTGATCACCTCCTCCAGGACCGCCCGATCGGCGACCCGCTCCGCCGTGCCCTCGACCACGAGGTCGAGCCCTTCGGTGAGCGAGTTCGCCCCGGTGGTCAGCGCGCAGTGCCCCTGGTGAGCGAGGTTCTTCGCCTTCTGCTCGGCCGGGCCGGTGGAGAAGTACAGCACCCCGTCGTGCCAGGCGGCGATCACGGGGGTGACGTGCAGCCGGCCGTCGGGCCGGACCGTCGACAACCAGAAGATCTCGGCGGTCCCCAGCTCCCGCCGGGCCTCGGCCCAGTCGGTGGCGGCGACCCCTTCGGCACCCGGGCGCGGGTTGAGCGCGGAGCTGTAACGGGCGTCGAGTTCGGTGACGGGCTGCTGTGCGGGTTCCTGCGTCGGCATGGAGAACTCCCTTCCTCTCTCCCATATCGACCGATCTCCCGGACCGAACTCATCGCCGCGCCCGTTCCGATCCCGTGGTGCACCCGATCGGACGCCGTGCGACCGCCCGGCACCACCACTCCGGATGCGCGCTGCCCCCCGCGCCCGCACCCTGGGTGCATGTCCAGCGATCAGCCCGTCGTCGTCTACCCGCCCACCGCGGACGGCGGCCGAAGAGTGCGCCTCCATCAGGGCTTCGTCGGGATGGCCTACACGTTCCTCGACATCGCCGAGTTCCTCCGCCGGGCCGGCATGGAGGACATCGAGGCCTCCGACGTCAGGACCGCGGACTGGATCGAGTGGCGGGGCGGCGGGCCCGGCGTCTGGGAGCACTGATGCCGAACGGTCACGCCGGATGGCCAAGGGGCGGACGCGCGCGGGTCCACGGACGTCGTCCCGGCGGACTCCTGTGGCTCTTTGTGCAAGCCGAGTTCGCCCGACCGCTGGTCTAACGGTCTACTGGCCGGTATACAGGCGAGGTTGGGTCCGCCGGGCACGAGCCGCCGAGCGGCCGGGTGCCTTCGAACGTCCCATGCGCCGTGGTCGCCGTTGCCCGTTCCGTGGACAGTCACGGCTTCAGGGGAGGGGCATCATGATGCAACGGACGCGTCCGGGCGAGGCCATATCGAGGCGACGCACGGCCATGGCGCTCGCTGTACTGAGCAGTTGCGCGCTCACCGTCGGCGCCACCGGAACGGCCTCCGCCACGGCGGGGGAGCACCACGGAACACCCCACTCCAACTACGTCGCCCTGGGCGACTCCTACACCTCCGGACCCCTGATCCCCACTCAAGTGGACGCGAACTGCGCCCGGTCCGACCACAACTACCCCTCGATCACCGCGAACCAGCGCAAGGTCACGTCGTTCACGGACGTCAGCTGCGGCGGCGCGACGACCGCCGAGATGTGGCAGGCACAGGGGACCAACGGACCCCAACTGGACGCGGTGAAGCGGGACACCGACCTCGTGACCGTGCAGATCGGCGGCAACGACGTCGGTTTCGGCTCGATCATCGGCACCTGCGCCGGCCTCAGCGCGAAGGACCTGTCCGGCAACCCCTGTCAGCAGTACTACGGGTCAGCGGGCTACGACCAGTTGACGCTGAAGATCCTCCAGACGGCGCCCAAGGTCGCCCGTGTGCTGCGGGCGGTGCACGCCAAGGCACCCCACGCGCGCGTGGTCGTCGTCGGCTATCCGGACCTGCTTCCCGACGACGGCACCGGCTGCTACCCCACCGTCCCGTTCGCCGCGAAGGACTTCCCGTACCTGCGCGACACGGAGAAGCACCTCAACGTCATGCTGCGCGCGGTGGCGCTGCTGAACCGCGCCGACTACGTGGACACGTACGGCCCGACAGTGGGCCACGACATGTGCAAGGCGCCCGCCGACCGCTGGATCGAGCCGCTGCGCCCGACCTCGCCGGCAGCCCCCGCCCACCCCAACGCCAAGGGCGAGGAAGCCATGGCGCAGGCCCTCATGAAGACGCTCGCCAGGGGCGCGGGGCATCGCTGATCCGCTGTGATCGGCAGGCCGTGCGGGTGAGTGCGGCGATGACATGAAGTCCGGCGTCCGACCCGGCTCGGGTCGGACGCCGGACCGTACCGACAGCGGACACGCGGGCGAAGCGGCTGGAGCACCCTCAAGCGCAAGAGCACACCGGCGACCAGGCACCATGAACCACATGATCACTGTTCACCTGAAGTACGAGATCGACCCCGACCGCCTCGACGACTTCGAGGAGTACGGCCGCCGCTGGATCACCCTAGTCAACCGGTTCGGCGGCACGCACCACGGCTACTTCCTGCCCAGCGAGGGCGACAGCGACATCGCCTACGCTCTCTTCTCCTTCCCGGACCTCGCCCGCTACGAGCGCTACCGGACGGACAGCACGACCGACCCGGAATGCCAGGAAGCCTTCGAACTGGCCCGCCGGACCCGGTGCATCAAGCGCTACGAACGCCGATTCCTGCGGCCCCTGGACCCTGCGCCGGCCGCGGACTGACGCGCCGTGGCCACCGGCCGGCGCAGCGATCATAGGCCAAGGCCCGCCGCCCGGTCGGTGAGGTCGCGATCGCGAACTCCGGGCCGAGGCGTTCGGCTGCACCCGCGCCGCCTTGCCGCGGCGGACCGCGCGGTGCCACACCTCCCGTGACCCGCGCGTGCGAGCGGTCCCGTGCGCGGAGAACGGCACGGGACCTGTTCACTCCGGCCCTCAGCCGCGCGAGAACCGAGGTGCCTCGCGACCGTTTACCCAGCGCTCCCGGGGTAGGCGCGGTCTTCGCGGCGGGTTGCCGTGCGGTGGAGAAGCGTCTGCCGCAGTATTCGCAGGAGTGAAAAGCGCGGAAGAGGGTGGCGGTGTGGGCGAGTCAGCGTCCGGAGGCAAGTCCGGTCCTCCCAGCCCGGTTCAGATGTCGAAGACGGTCGGCCGGCTGCCACGGCAGGTGCGTGAGGACCTCACCCACCGGCTGCGGCGCAACAAACGGGCCTTCCGGAAGGACGACGTACAGGTCGTCGAGGGGCCGCTGCTGCGCCGGGCGGTCGGGGCCTCCGCTCTGGGCAACTGCATGGAGTGGTTCGACTTCGGCGTCTACAGCTATCTGGCCGCCACGATCGGCAAGGTCTTCTTCCCCGGTGCGTCCCCGGGCGCGCAGGTCGTCTCGTCGTTCGCCACCTTCGCGGCGGCATTCGTCGTCCGCCCTCTGGGCGGTCTCGTCTTCGGCCCGCTGGGTGACCGCCTCGGCCGGCAGAAGGTGCTCGCCACCACCATGATCATGATGTCGATGGGAACCTTCGTCATCGGGCTCATCCCGAGCTACGCGACGATCGGCATCGCCGCACCCATCCTCCTGCTGCTCGCCCGCATGGTGCAGGGCTTCTCCACCGGCGGTGAGTACGGCGGCGCCACCACGTTCGTCGCCGAGTACTCGCCGGACCGGCGCCGCGGGTTCCTCTCCAGCTGGCTCGACTTCGGCACCTTCGTCGGCTACGCGCTCGGCTCCGCCCTCGTCACCGTCCTGAACCTCGCGCTCACCGACGACCAGATGATCGCGTGGGGCTGGCGGCTGCCGTTCCTGATCGCCGGCCCGCTCGGTGTGATCGGCTTGTACATGCGACTCAAGCTGGAGGAGTCGCCCGCGTTCCAGCAGCAGCTCGACGAACACGACAAGAGCCTCGCCCAGGAGTCGGCGGGCACCGAGTTCAAGTCCATCATCACCGAGCACTGGCGTCCGCTGTTGATCTGCATGGGCCTGGTGCTGCTCTACAACGTCACCAACTACATGGTGACCGGCTTCCTGCCGACGTATCAGACGGAGACGCTGAACCGTTCCAGCAGCCGCGCCGACCTCCTGGTGCTGATCGGCATGGTCTGGATCGTCGCCCTCATCACCTTCATCGGACGCCTCAGCGACCGGGTCGGCAGACGACCGATCTACGGGTTCTCCGCCGTCGCCATGATCCTGCTCGCCATTCCGGCCTTCGAGCTGATCAAGATGGACGGCTTCTGGCCGCCGCTCAGCGGGGTGCTGATCCTGGCCACCCTGCTGGCGTTCTTCGCCGCGCCCAGTGCCGCGACCCTGCCGGCGTTGTTCCCGACGGCCATCCGGTACGCGGCGATGGGCATCGGCTTCAACTTCGCGGTCGCGGCGTTCGGCGGCACCACCCCGCTGGTGACCGAGGCACTCGTCAACGTCACCGGCAACGACATGGTGCCCGCCTACTACCTGATGCTCGCCGGCGTGATCGGCCTGGTGACCGTGAGGTTCATGCCGGAGAGCGCACAGGTGCCGCTCAACGGATCCCAGCCCATGGTCGGTTCCCGTGAGGAGCGACAGGAGCTGATCACCACGTCGAAGGAGCTGTACCAGGTCTCGGCGGGTCACGCCGAGGGCGACGACAGTCCGGCGGCCCCTCTGGCGTGACCCCGCGGCGGACGCGCGGGTCGGCCGAGCGGGCGACGGGTGCGGGATGCGGGGCGTCAGGGGGAAGGCATCGATCATGCGGCCCACCGTGCGGCTGCAGTTGCCGTTCAGGCTCCCGGAAGCTCCCGGGTGACGGCTCGCCGTACCGGCCCTGCCGACGTACGTCCGAGCGGCGGCAAGCGTTTCCGCAGACGGGCCCGGCGACGCGCCCGTCGAGAACAGATGGGTGCACCGTGAAGCGCACGACAGCGGAACCAGGGACACACGAGGCCTCGCCCCGCGACGGCCGCACCCGGCGCTGGGCCCGGCGGCTGGCCGCCGCCACAGGGGTCCTCGCTCTGTGCGCCCTGCCGATCGGGCCGGCGGGCGCGGCATCGGCGGGCACGGCACAGGTGAACGGCCGACCGCCCGTCAGACCGGCGCTGTACGTGTCCGACTACGGCAACGACCGTGTGGTCCGGCTCCCGGCCGGCGGGGGCGGCCAGACGACCGTCCCCCTCGACGGAGTGCTCCGCCCCACCGGTCTGGCCTTCGACACGAAGCGCAGCCTCTACGTCTCCGACACGGGCAACAACAGGGTGCTGAAGCTGGCCGCCAACGGCGGGGAACAGTCCACCGTCCCGACCACCGACCTGTCACGCCCCCTGGGCCTCGCCGTCGACGCGCCCGGCAACCTCTACATCGCCGACAGCTTCAACGACCGCGTCGTGAAGGTGCCCGCCGACGGGAGCGGCCAGACCACCGTCCCGACCACGGGCCTCCTGCACCCCTGGGGGCTGGCACTGGCGAAGGGCGGGGACCTGTACGTCTCCGACTTCGTCAACGACCGGGTGGTGAAGGTGGCCGCGAACGGCGGCCAGACCACCGTCCCCACGGACGGCCTGTCCCAGCCCACCGGACTGGCCCTGAACGCCGCCGGAGACCTCTTCATCGCGGACAGCGGCAACAACCGCGTCGTGAAGGTGTCCGCGCGCGGCGGGGCGCAGACCACGGTGCGGACCGACGGTCTGAGCGACCCGCTCGGCCTCGCCCTCGACGGCCGCGGCGGCCTCTACGTGGCCGACGGCTTCAACAACCGCGTGGTCCGCGTCCGGGAGTCGGGCGGCGGGCAGGTCACGCTCCCCTCGACGGGCCTCAACACGCCGACCGGACTCGCGTTCCCGGTGACGGGCGGGCATTCGGGCCGGCCGTGAGCAGCGCCACGGAGGCCGACCACGGTCGATCCCGTGGATCTGAGCTTCGGCGGGACCCTCGATCCGCGCGCCCGGTCGGCGGCCCGGCGGAAATTCCGTATCGCCGGCGCCGGGAAGGGCGCAGACTCGTCTGGTGACTGACATGGGGGCGTTCCGGAAAGCCGTCACCGCGTGGGCGGCCGGGGGCCCCGGGGACGAGGCGCGCGAGCTGGCGGAGCGGCTGACCGTCCGGACCGTCGTCCTGCTCGAAGGGCTGAGCGATGTCGCGGCCGTCGACGCGCTGGCCGCGATCCGCGGGCGGAATCTGGCGGCCGAGGGAGTCTGCGTCCTGTCCATGGGCGGCGCGATGAGCGTCGGTCGTTTCGCTCGCCTCCTCGGCCCGCCCGGCCTGGGCCTGCGCCTCATCGGACTGTGCGACGAGGCGGAGCGCGGCTTCTACGCCCGCGCCTTCGAGGCGGCGGGTGCGGACCAGCAGGGGATCTTCGTCTGCGCGGCGGATCTGGAGGACGAGCTCATCCGCGCCCTCGGTGTGACGCGGGTGGAGGAGCTCGTCCGGGCCGAAGGTGACCAGCGTCCGCTGGTCACCTTCCTGCGCCAGCCCGCACAGCGGGACCGCGCCGCCCATCAGCGGTTGCGCCGCTTCTTCGGCACGAAGTCGGGACGCAAGATCCAGTACGGCCGTGTCCTCGTCGAGGCCCTGGATCCCGACCGCGTACCCGCTCCTCTCGACGACCTGCTCACGAGCCTCTGACGGCTCCGGAGCCCTCGGCTCCGCGGGATCCGGTCAGCCGGCCGTCTCGTCCAGGGCCTGCTGGACCGAGGGATGGCAGGAGATGACCGTGTCCACGCCGACGAGCTGCAGGACGCGCAGCACGGTCTGCTGCGGGGCGGCCAGCCGCAGCCAGCCCCGCGCCTCCTCTGACGCCCGGTGGGCGACGATGAGGATGTTGATCCCACTGGAGTCCATGAAAGTGACGTCACTGAGGTCGGCGACGATCCGGGGCGTCTCCCCGTCCGGGGACGGGAGCAGGGCTTCGCCGAGGAGACCGCGGCTGTTGTGGTCGATCTCGCCGTGCAGGGCGACGATCCGGACGCCGTCCGCCGTGGAGAAGTCCACGGACAGCCGACTGTCCTGTGCTGGTTTATCGGTCTCTGTCACCGTTTCCTCGACTGCGCTCGCTTTGGGCCGGGACGTACATTGATGGCCACCCCGATGGTACGGAGCTGAGCATCCTCCTGGTTCATGCCCGGGGCCAAGGGTGTGTAATGCAAGTGGGCGGGTACACGCACCAGGCGCTGTACACGGGGTCGAAAGTTGAATGCATTGGGGCCAGTTCCCGGAAATGAAGACGATGAGGTGCCAGGCGCACCGGTGTTGCGGCAGACCGTCGCGTTGGACGGTGAGGGGGGCAGTATCGCCGAAGCCCGCCATCTGACGGCGGCTTTTCTTGCACGAGCGCAGACGGATCTCGGCCTGCCGGTCTCCGCGCGCGCTCTCGGCATGGCGCAACTGGTGGTGAGTGAGCTGGTCACCAACGCCCGCAAGTACGCCCCAGGTCCTGTCCTCATGGAGCTGCGCATCGCCGAGGCGATGGTGGACGTCGTGGTGTGGGACAGCGACCCGGTGATGCCGGTGGCGCGGGCCGCCGATCCGGACCGGATCGGGCAGCACGGTCTGGAGATCGTGAAGGCCGTGGCCGACAGCTTCGAGGTGCAGCGCGAGCCGGTGGGGAAGCGGATCACGGCTCGCATCGCGCTGCGGGACGTACCCGGCGGCGACCTGGTGGACCGCCCCCTCATGTAGGAGCGGGTGGGGTCCGGCAGGCTGCGTACCGCGGACCGTGACCCGGCGCTAGGCGGCGGCCGGGACGGATGCGGGGCCGGCCTCTACAGTGGACCAGGTGGTCCATTCCTCGGAGGTAGGCGGCATGCGCGGAGAGTTGACGGCCAAGGGGAAGGCGACGCGGAGCCGGATCGTCGAAGGCGCCGCAGAAGTGCTGCGGGAGAAGGGGGTCGCCTCGGCCACCCTGGACGACGTCATGGCGCGGACCCGCACCAGCAAGAGCCAGCTCTTCCACTACTTCCCGACGGGCAAGGACGAACTCCTCGTCGCGGTCGCGCAGTTCGAGGCGGAGCAGGTCCTGGAGGACCAGGAGCCCTATCTGAGCCGCCTCGACTCGTGGGACGCCTGGAGCCGGTGGCGGGACGTGGTGGTCAAGCGGTACGAGGATCAGGGGGACCAGTGTCCGCTCGGGTCGCTGTTCCTTCAGATCGGCCGCTCGACCCCGGGGACACGCGCGATCGTCATCGAGCTGATGCGGCGCTGGCAGGAGAGCCTCGCGGCGGGTGTCAGGGCGCTCCAGGCGGCCGGCAGCCTGCCGGCCGACCTCGATGTCGACCGGCGGGCCGCTTCGCTGCTGGCCGCGATCCAGGGAGGCGTGTCCATCCTCTTGTCCACGGGAGAGTCCACCCACCTGCGCGCCGCTCTCGACCAGGGGATCGACGACCTGAGGCACGCTGGTCGCGCCACGGAGTGACCTGCGTGCCGTCCGCCGCCGGGACCGCTCCGCGGGGCGGCCGCGTCGGGACGCGCGCGGGAGGTCAGGCGGCGATGACGGCGGCCGTGGTGCGGCCACCGTCGACGTCGAGCACGATGCCGTGCACGAAGGCGGACTCGTCGGCCGCCAGGTACACGGCGGCGTTCGCGATGTCCTCGGGGCTTCCCATCCGGTTCGCGGGGGTGCCCTTCATCATGGCCTCGGCGGGGTGCTCCTCTCCCGGGGCCGGCGTCAGCACCACACCCGGCGAGATGGCGTTCACGCGGACACCCCGGGGGCCGAACTCCGCCGCCCAGGCACGGGTCAGCGTCTCCACGGCTCCCTTGGTGGAGCTGTAGAGGGCGCCGACCGGAATGCCGAGGCGCGCGATCCAGGAACCCAGGTTGATGATCGATCCGCCGCCGGCCTCCACCATGGCGGGAGCGACAGCCGCCGTCAGGAAGAACGGCGCCTTCACGTTCACCGCGTAGACCTGGTCGAAGGTCTTCTCGTCGGTCGCCGTCGTGGAGTCGCCGGGGTAGATACCGGCGTTGTTTACCAGGACGTCGATCCGGCCCCCCAGGACGCGGGTCGCCTCCTCGGCCAAGGCGCGCGAGGCCGCGGCGCTGCCGTCCAGATCGGCCCGCACGAAGTCCGCTCGCCCACCGCGCGCACGGATCCCCTCGACGACCTCCTCGCCCCGTTCCGCGCTCCGGCCGGAGACGGCGACGTGCGCGCCCTGGGCAGCGAAGGCCTCCGCGATCGCCCGTCCGATGTTGCTGGTCGCTCCGGTCACCAGGGCGGTCCTGCCCTCAAGCCGCATCGACATGATCCACTCCGTCGCGTTCGTTCTTCACCGTGAACCCGGACGGCCGAACGGCTCACCGCCTTCGGCCGAACGAGGCCCTGACGTACAGGGCACTTGCGTCAACGTACGACTCGAAAAATGGACCGGCAAGTCCAGACCGGAGGGGCGTGTCCAGGCCGAATCCGGGGCCGTGCCGGGGGCCGGAGTGCCGGATGAGGGCTCCCGGGGGAGTGGAGGTATGCGTCCGGGACGACGAGCGAGGCGGCCCGCTCCGGATGCGCGGTGCCCGGACCCTCCCTAGCGTGGCTCGCGTACCACCCCCAACCAAGGAGTGATCATGGGTAAGAGTTCCATGGACAAGGCCAAGGGCAAGGCCAAGGAAATGGTCGGCAAGGCCACCGGCAACGACCGCATGCAGGCCGAGGGCAAGACCGACCAGGCCAAGGGCAACGTCCGTGACGTCGCCGAGAAGGCCCAGGACAGGGCCGCCGGCGCCCGCGACTCACTCCGCGACGAGCGATAGTCGGCACCACCCCGGTACGGAAGGGCGCTCCTCGACCAGGATCGAGGGGCGCCCTTCCGTCGGCCGAGGAGAATTCCTGCCCGGTCATGTCGAGAACTCGTGGTCGGCTCCGTCCCCGCCGTGACTGCGACCACAATGGGTCGCACCAGTACGGAGGAGAGCACGATGGCCAAGTACCTGTTGCTCAAGCACTACCGAGGCGCCCCCACCCCGGCCAACGACGTCCCGATGTCCGAATGGACGCCGGAGGAGATCTCGGCCCACGTGCAGTACATGAACGACTTCGCCGCCAGGCTGGAGAAGACCGGGGAGTTCGTCGACTCGCAGGCGCTCGCCCCCGAGGGGACGTTCGTGCGCTACGACGGCGAGGGCCGCCCGCCGGTCACCGACGGCCCCTTCGCCGAGACCAAGGACGTCATCGCCGGCTGGATGATCATCGACGTCGACTCCTACGACCGCGCCGTCGAACTGGCCGGGGAACTGTCCGCGGCACCGGGAGCCGGTGGAAGGCCGATCCACGAATGGCTGGAGCTGCGCCCCTTCCTCGGCGTGCATCCCACCATCACGGAGTGACCTGGGAGATGGACGAGTTCCAGCTCCGGAGTCTCACCCCGGCGGTGCTCGGGATCCTCGTCCGCCGCGGAGCCGACTTCGCGGCGGCCGAGGACGCCGTCCAGGACGCGCTGATCGAGGCGGTCCGCGTCTGGCCGGCCGATCCGCCGCGGGATCCGAAGGGGTGGCTGGTCACCGTCGCCTGGCGCAAGTTCCTCGACGCGACACGGGCGGACACCGCTCGCCGTCGCCGCGAGGAGACCGTCGACGAGGAACCGGCGCCCGGCACCGCGCCCGCCGTGGACGACACACTCCAGCTCTACTTCCTGTGCGCGCACCCCTCGCTGACACCGTCGTCCGCGGTCGCCCTGACGCTGAGGGCCGTCGGCGGGCTGACCACCCGCCAGATCGCCCAGGCCTACCTCGTGCCGGAGGCGACCATGGCGCAGCGCATCAGCCGGGCCAAGCGCACCGTCGCGGGCGTCCGGTTCGACCGGCCCGGCGACGTAGCCACCGTGCTGCGCGTCCTCTACCTGGTCTTCAACGAGGGCTACTCGGGAGACGTGGACCTCGTCGCCGAGGCCATCCGCCTCACCCGGCAGCTCGCGGCCGCGATCGACCATCCCGAAGTGGCGGGCCTGCTCGCCCTCATGCTGCTCCACCACGCCCGGCGCGCCGCCCGCACGGCGCCCGACGGCAGCCTCGTGGCCCTCGCCGAACAGGACCGCACCCGCTGGGACACGACGATGATCGCCGAGGGGGTCGGGATCCTCCAGTTCGCCCTCGCACGTGACCGGCTGGGCGAGTACCAGGCGCAGGCCGCCATCGCGGCCCTCCACGCCGACGCACCGAAGGCGGACGAGACCGACTGGGTGCAGATCGCCGAGTGGTACGACGAACTCGCCCGCCTGACCGACAGCCCCGTCGTCCGTCTCAACCGCGTGGTCGCCGTCGGAGAGGCCGACGGTCCGCGCGCGGGCCTGGCGGCTCTCGCAGAACTTGACGACACGCTCCCACGCCACACCGCCGTGGCCGCCTATCTCCATGAGCGCGACGGCGCCCCGGAGACGGCGGCACGGCTGTACACCGAGGCGGCCCGCCAGGCGCCGAATCTCGCCGAGCGCGATCATCTGACACGTCAGGCGGCCCGTCTCAACGCGGTCAGGGCTCGCGGTCGCTCAGCCGATCCCGTGGGCAACGCGGAAGGCCACGGTCACGATCGGCCCGACGGCCACGGTCACCAGTAGTGGCGCCGCCCGCCGACCTCACGGCCCACCGCTCCCAGGATCCAGAGCACGGCACCGACGGCCACCAGGATGACGCCGATGGTCCACAGGATCCCGATTCCGGCCACGAGACCGATGACGAGCAGAATGACTCCAAGGATGATCATGGCGTCCTCCGATGACGGGGCGTCGTCTGGGGGCGCCCCAATCTGAGGCCCGAGTGCCCTCACCGTGGCGAGGCAAACACACCGGGTTCGCCTCGGATCCTGCCGTGTCGCTGCGTGCCGGGCAGCGCCCTCAGCCGGTGGGGCGCCAGGCGGCCACGGCGGCCTGGACGGTGGGGTGGGAGGGGAACACCTCGTCCAGGCCGACCATGCGGAAGATACGGCCGACGGGGTCCGGGACGGCGGCCAGCGCGATGCCCGCGCCGGTGGCCAGGGCGTGGTTGCGGGCCGCGATGAGCACCGTGATGCCGGTGGAGTCGCAGAAGGTGATGCCGCCGAGATCGAGGACGAGCTGCCCACCCGGGGACAGGTCGAGGCCGAGCAGCTGGGCGCGGACCTGATCGGCGGTGTGGAAGTCGAGTTCGCCGGCGAGTTCGATGACCGCGCCCTCGGGGGTGGTGCGGGTGTGGAGGGTCAGTTGCTGGGTCACTGCTGCTCTTCACTGGGGGTTCGGGGCACGTGGATGGCCAGGACCGCGGCGTCGTCGTCCACGCCGGTGCCGAAGGTGTCGAGCAGGTCACGGACCGCGTCGATGCTGTCCGACGCGGTGGTGGGGGCGAGTTCGCGGGCGAAGCCGAGCAGGGCGTCGTCGCCGTAGCGGCCGCCGACGGCGTCGGTGTGGGCCTCGGTGAGGCCGTCGGTGTGCAGCAGGAGTGTGTCGCCGGGAGCCAGGTGGACGGCGGTGGTGGCGATGTGGACGTCGGACAGGGCACCGATGAGCTGACCGCCGGGGGTGGGCAGGATGTCGGCCGTGCCGTCGGCGCGCATGAGCAGTGCGGGGGGATGTCCGCCGCCTGCCAGCGTGATGCGGAACCCGCCGCGCTCGTGGTCCGGAGTGAGCAGGCCGAAGACGACGGTGCAGAAGCGGGGGTCGGTGCCGTTGTACTCGTGGTTGAGGACGGTGTTGAGGTTGTCCAGGACAGCCGCGGGGTCGGGGTCGTACACGGCGGCGGCGCGCAGTGTGTAACGCGCCAGGGAGGTGACGGCCGCCGCGGCGGCGCCCTTGCCGCACACGTCGCCCATGAAGAGGCCCCAGGTCCCCGCGGCCAACGGGAAGAGGTCGTAGAAGTCGCCGCCGACCTGGTCGACGGAGGCGATGTGGTAGTGCGCCGAGACCTCCAGCCCGGGCACGTTCGCGAGCGTGGGCGGGAGCAGGGTCTGCTGCAGGGTGGTGGCCAGCTTCTGTAGTCGCTCGCGTTCCTGCTCCGCCTCCTTGCGGGCCCGCAGGAGTTCGGTCTCGTAGGCGCGGCGGTCGCGGGCGTCGAAGAGTGTCGTACGGATCAGGAGCGGCTGTCCGTCGTCGGCCGTCTTCACCGTGGAGGTGACCAGGACCGGCAGCCGGGAGCCGTCGGCCGCCTTGAGTTCCAGGGCGATGCCGCTGACCTCGCCCTGCATGCGCAGCAGGGGCGCGAAGTGGGTCTCGTGGTAGAGCCTGCCCCCGACGGTGAGCAGATCGGAGAAGTGCTTGCGGCCCAGCAGGTCGTCGCGGTGGTAGCCGAGCCAGTTCAGGAGCGTCGTGTTGATCTTCGCGATCCGGCCGTCCAGCAGGGTCGACAGATAGCCGCAGGGCGCGTGCTCGTACAGATCCTCGGCACTGTCCTCCAGGAGGGCCGAGAACTGGGCCTGCTCGTCCACCGGTCCGCCGTCCGTGCCGCACTCGTCATGATCACTGGCCTGGGCCATGGTCCGGGAGCCCCTTCGCGAACGCGGCGATCGCCGAGGCGGTCTCCTCGGGGGCGGCGAGCTGCGGGCAGTGCCCGGTGGCGTTCAGCGTGACCAGGCGGCTGCCGGGGATCTGCGCGTGGACGAAGTCGCCCACCTCCGGCGGGGCGATCGCGTCGCTGGAGCACTGGGCCACCAGTGTGGGCACAGCCACCGACGCGAGGTCGGCGCGGTTGTCGGACAGGAACGTCACCCGGGCGAAGACCCGGGCGATCGCGGGGTCCGTCCGGCAGAAGCTGTTGGTCAGCTCCTCACCCAGTTCGGGGCGCTCGGGATTGCCCATGATGACCGGCGCCATCGCACCCGACCAGCCCAGGTAGTTCGCTTCCAGCGACTCGAGCAGCTCCTCGATGTCCTCGGCACTGAATCCGCCCCGGTACCCGGTCTCCGGGTCGTCGACGAAGCACGGCGAGGGGGCGAGGAGCACCAGTCCCGCGAACGCCTTGGGTTCCCGGGCGGCAGCGAGCACTCCCATCATCGCGCTCACCGAATGCCCGACGAACGTCACCGGACCGAGCTCCAGCTCGCGGCACAGGTCCAGTACGTCGTCGACGTATCCGTCCAGCGTCGCGTACCGCTCCGGGCTCCACACGGACAGGTCGGAGTTCCCGGCGCCCACGTGGTCGAAGCGGACCACGGTGAAGTCGCGCTCCAGGGCCGGCGTCACCAGCCGCCAGAGGTTCTGGTCGCATCCGAAGCCGTGGGCCAGCATCACCACCGGGGCGCCGGCTCGGCCGGTCACCGTCACATGGTTCCTACGCCGTACGTCCATGTCGTAAATCCTCGCTTTTTCGTCCTGACCGTGCCGTCGGCGCCGAAGGTCTCGGGGCCCGGGTTCGGTCAGAGGGGGCTCGGCGCGGGAGCCGCACCCAGCGGGATGTCGGCGGTGATGCGTTTGCCGACCGCCGTCTGTTCGATGGTGAGGGTCTGCGCGAGGGCGGTGACGATCTCGAGGCCGTGCTGGCCGATACGCGCGGGGTCCGCGGCCTTGGCGGACGGCAGGACGGGATTGCTGTCCCAGATCTCGACCCGCAGCACCGCGCCCATCACCCGCAGACGCAGTCGTGCCGGTCCCGGCGCGTGCTTACGGGCGTTGGTGACCAGTTCGCTGACGATCAGTTGGACGACTTCCACCACGGCCGTGACGACCGGGATCCCCTGAGGGTCCTTCACCTTCGACAGGAAGGCCGCCGCGACATGGCGGGCCTGGGCGATACGGGAACCGTCGCCGTCCAGTTCGAGTGAGGTTTCCAGAGGAGGGCATCCACCTGCCCTTTCACCGCCGACCGTGCCGGATGATTCGTCCATCTGTGCCCGCTTCCGTCTCCCGCCGACTACCCCCGCAGGCGCCGCGTACGCTCGCTCCGGCACGTTACCTGGCCCACCACCGCGCGGACGCCCCAAGAGTGCGACGCGCATCGCCGCGACGGGTACCCGGGTGACACCGTTCTCCCGTCCTGGGAGCGGCGGAGGCGCCCACCCCGCGGGGTGGGCGCCTCGACTTCCGTACGCGCCGGACGCGCGTCGTGATCACGTGGTGCTGAGCATGCCCTCGCGAAGCTTGGCCAGGGTGCGGTTGAGAAGGCGGGACACGTGCATCTGGGAGACGCCGAGGTGCTCGCCGATCTGCGCCTGGGTCAGTTCGTCGACGAACCGCATGTGGATGATGCGTCGCTCGCGGTCGTCCAGCCCGGCGATCATGGGGGCCAGCGCGTTGAAGTCCTCGACGAGTTCCAGGGCGGTGTCGTCCGCGCCGATGAAGTCCGCGAGAGCGGCCTCACCGTCGTTGCTGGAGCTGATGGTGGCGTCGAGGGAGGAGGACGTGTAGCCGTTGGAGGCGAGACGCGCCTCGTTGACCTCCTCCTCGCTCAGGCACATCAGCTGGGACAGTTCCTTGACCGTGGGGGTACGGCCGAGCCGGCTGCGGAGTTCCTCGGTGGCCTTCGCGAGCTGGATCCGCGCCTCCTGCAGGCGCCGCGGAACATGCACGGCCCACGACGTGTCACGGAAGAAGCGCTTGATCTCACCGACGATGTACGGGACGGCGAAGGAGGTGAACTCCACCTCACGGGTCAGCTCGAACCGGTCGATGGCCTTGATGAGGCCTATCGTGCCGACCTGGACGATGTCCTCCATCTCGTCGTGACTGCGGCTGCGGAAACGCGCGGCCGCGAAACGGACGAGGGTGATGTTCATCTCTATCAGGGTGTTACGGGCGTACTGGTACTCGGGCGTGCCCTCTTCCAGGACGGCGAGCTGGTCGAAGAACAGTTTCGACAGCTGACGGGCGTCCTTCGGAGTGACCCGAGACGGGTCGGTCACCTCCGGAAGTGTTGCCGTTCGTGCTTCCGTCACTGCGGTCACCGTCATGTCAGATCCCCTCCCTACGGTGCAGGCCCCCGTGCCGCCGGCTGCTGGAGTCCGACGCAAGAAGGCGCGTACCCAGCCTTGAGCCCTCCACACCAGAAAATTCGAACGAAGGGTGACCCCGGTACGGCCCGACGCCGCGGCCCGGGGCTCCCTCGCCTCGTGCGTCAGCTCTCGCCACGCGGCAACCGGGTCGCCGTCTCCAGGTAGAAGGCGTCGATGCTCTGCACAGCCTGTTCGAACTCGACCAGGTTGACGGGCTTCGTCACATAGGCGTTGGCGTGGCTGCTGTAGGCGCCGGTGACGTCGTCCGGCGCGGAGGACGTGGTGAGGACGACCACCGGAATGGTCTGCAGATCCTCGTCCGTCTTGAGGACCTGGAGCAGCTCACGGCCGTTCATCCGGGGCATGTTGAGGTCGAGCACGATGAGGTCGGGACGCACGCTGTCCGGGTCGCGCAGGTGCTCCAGCGCGGCGACACCGTCGGTGACCTGGACCAGGTTGCGGGCGCCGCGCTCGGAGAGGGCCTCCTCGATGAGCATGGCGTCGGCGACGTCGTCCTCGACGAGCAGGACGTCGAAGGCGCGACTGGGGGAGGTCATCATCCGTTGCTCCGTGGGTGCTTCGTTCGAGTGGTGGAAGAGCCCGGGCCAGCGACGCCGGGCACCTTGGCGTGTCATGTCGGACGCCTCGCCGATCTGCGGGTAACCGGCACCCGCGCGGGCGGCGTCCACGGCCGCTTCACGCTGGAGGCGTTCGGCGGCCCGCTGGAGATGCGTCAGTACATGCAGCCGGGTCAGTGCGTGTGTGGGATCGTCGGCCGTCGGCGGAAGCGGTGGGTCTTCCATGAGCCGGTGGGCGATGCGCCGCGCAAGTTCGTCGACCGCGGCGTCCGCGACGGCGGCTGTCTCCTGCGGAGTGGTCGGCACAACGAAGTTCTTGCCAGGCATACCCGGCACATTAGGCCCCGGACCGCCCCCGCGACAACAACCGTTGTCGACCGCCCTCTAGAGTGTGCGCTGCGCCGCTTTCAGGGTGGCCGTCACAACGGAGGAGTGTCAGCGGATGACCGGCGACGAGAGGCTGCCGCATACGCGGGGGCTGTCCAAGTGGACGACCCGGCGCTGGCTTCGTGTCGGGGTGGCGGTGTCGTTGACCGTCCTGGGCCTGCTCGGGGCGACGGGAGCCTGGGTCCTCGGGCGGACGGGGACGATCAGCGACGACCTCGTGGACGTGAAGTCGCCCGCGCTGACCAGCTCGATCCGCCTGGAATCGGCTCTCCTCAACCAGGAGACGGGCATCCGCGGCTACGGCATCACGGGCACACCGGACTTCCTCGACCCCTACCGCCAGGGACTCACCGACCAGAAGACCAACACCACACGGCTCGCGGAGCTGCTCCGCGGCGACCCCACCGGCCTCCGTGACCTGAAGGCCGTGCGGGACGACATCAGGACGTGGCAGGAGAAGGTCGCCCGGCCCATTGCCGCATCGCCACCCGGAAATCCGTCACCGAAGGCCGCCGAGCGGGTCGCCACGGGCAAGAAGGACTTCGACAGGCTCAGGGCCGCGATGACCGCCCAACAGGACCGACTCCGTGACGACCGGACGCGGGCGAGGGACGACCTGGCCTCCACGACGCGACTGCGGAACTGGGTGTTCGCCGCCATCGCACTCCTCATCGTCGTCCTCGCGGGCATCGTCTTCGAGGCGCTGCGCCGCGGCATCACCGCGCCGCTCGAACAGCTCGGGTCCGACGCCCGCACCATCGCCGACGGAGACTTCGGCCACCCCATCACCCCGACCGGCCCCGCCGACCTGCGGCGGCTGGGCGGCGAGATCGAGTTCATGCGCCGACGGCTCGTACGGGAACTGGACTTCAGCGAGGAGTCCCGCCTACGCCTCGACGCGCAGTCCGCCGATCTCAAGCGCTCCAACGCCGAACTGGAGCAGTTCGCCTACGTCGCCTCGCACGACCTCCAGGAGCCCCTGCGCAAGGTCTCCAGCTTCACCCAGCTGCTCCAGCGACGTTACGGCGGTCAGCTCGACGACCGGGCCGACCAGTACATCGGCTTCGCGGTGGACGGCGCGAACCGCATGCAGACCCTCATCAACGACCTGCTCGACTTCTCCCGCGTCGGCCGGGTCCACCACGCCCACCAGAGCGTCGACCTCGGCGCCGTGATGAAACGGACCCTCTCCGCCCTCAGCGTCAGCATCGAGGAGTCGGGTGCGGTGATCACCCGGGACGAGCTGCCGACCCTGGTCGCCGATCCCACGCAGATGAACATGCTCTGGCAGAACCTGATCGGCAACGCGGTCAAGTTCCGCCGTCCCGGCGAGGCGCCGGCGATCCACGTCTCCGCCGAACAGGACGGCGGCCTGTGGAAGTTCGCCGTCACCGACAACGGCATCGGCATCGACCCCGAGTACGCCGAGCAGGTCTTCGTGATCTTCCAGCGGCTGCACACCAAGGACACGTACAAGGGAAGCGGCATCGGGCTCGCGATGTGCAAGAAGATCGTCGAGTTCCACGGCGGGACCATCTTCGTCGACTCCGCGTACACGGACGGCACCCGCATCACGTTCACCCTGGCGAGCGAGCCGCCCGCGACGGGCATCGACTCCACCGAGCCGGCGGAGACCCGAACCGACGCGGTACCGACGACCTGACCGGAGCCGACGCGGAGCCGTGGGGGGCAACACCTGACACCAGGCGTTGCCCCCCACGGCCGTGACACGGTCGGACAGCGGAGGCAGACCGGCCCCGCCGACCGGCGGTGCGCTGTCGCCCGGTCAGTGACGACGGCGGTGAACTCGACGATGCCGGTGGCACCGGCCGACGAATCCGTCAGGGCCGGGCGGCCGGTACCGGCCGAGGAAACGCGGCGTGCGGGCGCCCACACTCGTACGGGTGGACGTCACACCTGCACCCCCTGGGGCGCCGCCCGGCGGACGGGACGTGCGGCGTCCAGGAGACGCTGGACGACGGGAGAGCGGGAACCGAGCCGAAGGCGCCGTTGTCGGCGGCTCCAGCAGTCGAGGGCGTTCAGGAGCGCGGAGTCGGCGAAGACGACGTGACGCGTGTCGACGCTGAGGTGGACATAGCCCAGGGCGGCGGCCGAAGCGAGCAGCGCCCGGAGCGGCCCGGTGCTGTAGTGGTCGATCTCGCCCTGCAGCTCGATGCGCAGGGCCCGGTCGATGGTGGTGCAGGAACGGATGATTATGTCGCCGGGCGTGCTGGCGCCCGGCTCCTTCGCGCGGTCGGTGTCACCGACGGCGGTGTTCGGATCGGTCAGTATCGGAAGAATGCTCGCGGTACTCACGCCATGATCAACAGGCGCACCCGCTTCCGGGGTGCGGGTGATCACCCGACTGTACGGAAGATCCGCTCCGCCGGCGGAAGGACCGTCCCTCGCCCGGGTGGTGTCCGGCGCGGTGCGGTCGCGCGACGCAGCCGCCACCGTGGACGCGGGGACCGTTCATGACGGGTGGGGACAGAAAGGGCGGGCAGGACGGAAGGGGCGGGCGGGACGGAAGGGGCGGCGATGAGGCATCGACGTCGCCGGGACGGCGGGGGCGGAGCGGCGTCGGCACGGTCGCGATCGAGAGGCCCTTTCTTCGGGCGGCGGAACAGCTCGCTCTGTCGTCCCGCACGCCGCCCGACCACCCCGAACGCGGTCACAGCACGGCCGGACGGGGTCACGGTCACCGCGGGTCCATGAAGTTCCCCCGGCCCGGGCCTCACTGAGGTTCCCCCACGTGGGTACTCGCCGCGCCATGACTGTCTACGGATTACACGCGTCGCACGAACAGATCCCGCCCGCGGATCTCCTCGACGCCGTGGTGCGGGCGGAGCGCGCGGGGTTCACCGCCGCCATGTGCTCGGACCACTTCTCGCCGTGGAGCGTGCGCCAGGGCGAGTCCGGATTCGCCTGGTCGTGGCTCGGCGCCGCTCTCCAGGCCACCGACCAGACACCGTTCGGCGTGGTCAACGCACCGGGTCAGCGCTATCACCCCGCGATCATCGCCCAGGCGGTCGCCGGCCTCGCGTCCATGTTCCCGGGCAGGTTCTGGGTGGCCCTCGGCAGCGGCGAGGCCTCCAACGAGCACATCACCGGCGCACGTTGGCCCCGCAAGGACGTCCGCAACGCGCGTCTGCGGGAGTGCGTCGACATCATCCGCGCGCTGCTCAACGGGGAGGAGGTCAGCCACAACGGTCTGGTGACCGTGGACCGGGCCCGGTTGTGGACCCTCCCGCCGGCCGTGCCACCGCTCATCGGGGCCGCGTGCAGCACCGCCACCGCGGCCTGGTGCGCGGACTGGGCGGACGGCCTCATCACGGTCAACGCCCCGCGGGAACGGCTGCGCGAGATCGCCGACGCCTACCGGGACGCGGGCGGCCGCGGACCTCTGCACCTTCAGGTGCACCTGAGCTGGGCACCCGACGAGGACGAGGCGCTGGCCCTGGCCCACGACCAGTGGCGGACCAACGTCCACTCACCCCCGGCCAGTTGGGACCTCGACTCCGCCGAACTCTTCGACATCGTCAGCGAACACGTCACACCCGAGCAGGTAGCGCGCACGGTCAACGTCTCCTCCGACCTCGGGCAGCACACCGCCTGGCTCCAGGAGTACGCCGACCTCGGCTTCGACACCGTGATGTTGCACCATGTGGGCCGCGAACAGGGCCCGTTCATCGACACGTTCGGAGCCGAGGTCCTGCCCCAGCTCGATGTCACCCGGCCCTTCCCCGCCACAGCGAAGGAGTACCGATGCGTCTGACCCGTACGTCCGACCTGTGGTGGAAGAACGCGGTAGTGTACTGCCTGGACGTCGAGACCTATCAGGACGGCAACGGCGACGGGGTCGGCGACTTCGCCGGCCTCACCCAGCGCATCGACCATCTCGTACGGCTCGGTGTGACCTGCCTGTGGCTGATGCCCTTCTATCCGACGCGCGAACGCGACGACGGCTACGACATCACGGACTTCTACGGCGTCGACCCCCGCCTCGGCACCCTCGGTGACTTCACCGAGTTCGTCCGCACCGCCAAGGACCGCGGCATCCGCGTGATCGCCGACCTCGTCGTGAACCACACCTCCGAGGACCATCCCTGGTTCAAGGACGCCCGCTCCGGCCGGGACTCCGCCCACCGCGACTGGTACGTCTGGCAGGACGAGCCCCCCGAGGACGGCCCCGAGGGCGTGGTCTTCCCCGACGCCGAGAAAAGCCTCTGGGAGTACGACGAGGGCAGCGGCCAGTACTACCTGCACCGCTTCTACAAGCAGCAGCCCGACCTCAACGTCGCCAACCCCGCGGTGCGGGACGAGATAGCCCGCGTCATGGGCTTCTGGACCCAGCTCGGGCTGTCGGGGTTCCGGGTCGACGCCGTGCCGTTCCTGTTGGAGACGGACGGGCAGGACGACGCCGGCGCGCTGCCGGACCCGCACGCCTACCTCGCCGACCTGCGCGCCTTCCTCGGCCGCCGCAACGGTGAGTCGGTCCTGCTGGGTGAGGTGAACCTCCCGTACGGCGACCTCGCACGCTTCTTCGGCGACCCCGACTCGGACCGCGGCGACGAACTCACCATGTGTTTCGACTTCGTCGGCATGCAGCAGATGTACCTGGCGATGGCGCGCGAGGACGCGGGGCCGCTGGCCGGCTCGCTGCGAGAACGCCCCGCCGCCCCGCGGGACGCCCACTGGGCCACGTTCGTGCGCAACCACGACGAACTCACCCTGGACAAGCTGACGGACACCGAACGTGCCGAGGTCTTCGAGACCTTCGGCCCGGACAAGGACATGCAGCTCTACGACCGGGGTCTGCGCCGCAGGCTGCCGCCCATGGTCGACGGCGACCGGCGCCGCGTCGAACTCGCCTACAGCCTGCTCTTCACCCTCCCGGGCACCCCCGTCCTCTTCTACGGCGAGGAGATCGGCATGGGGGAGAACCTCTCCGCCGAGGGCCGCCAGGCCGTACGCACCCCCATGCAGTGGACCCCGGAGGGCGGCGCGGGATTCTCGACCGCCGACCCCGAGAATTTCCCCAACCCGCTGGCGGACGGCGCGTTCACGCCCCAGCACGTCAACGTCTACGACCAGAGCCGCGACCCCGACTCGCTGCTGAGCCGCATCCGGCTGTTCGTGGAACGCTACCGGGAGGCTCCCGAACTGGCCTGGGGCGAATACCGCCTCCTCGACACGGGGGAGCGAGCGGTCCTGGCCCACCTCAGCCACACCACCGACGGCAGCGTCCTGGCCCTCCACAACTTCGCCGGCCACCCGGTCACCGCCCGCCTCCACCTCCCCGACCCCACCCCCGGCACCAGGCTCACCGACCTCCTGGACGACCGCCACGCAGCCCTCACGATCCCCGACGACGGCATACTCCGCGTGGAACTCCCGCCCTACGGCTATCGCTGGCTCCGCAGGGGGACTTCGGCGGATGATGCGGAGCGGGTGGCGGGTGGGTGAGGCGGGCTCGGCCCCTTGCGGGGCTGTCATCTCCGCCGTACAGAACCAGTGGGACGTGCGTGGGTGTCAGGATTGGATGGCGGCTCGCTCGGACTCGCTGCGCAGCACGCAGAATTCGTTGCCTTCGGGATCGGCGAGGACCGCCCAGCCCGAACCATCGGGGTTCCGGTGATCGGCGACGAAGGCGGCACCGAGTCCCAGCAGCCGCTCCACCTCCTGATCCCGCGAGCTCTCAGGGCGCAGACACAGGTGGACCCGGTTCTTGATCGTCTTGGGTTCGGGCACCTGATGGAAATACAGCACCGGGCCCTGCTCCAGCAACACCTGGGTCTCACGGACGCCCGGCCCGACCTCCGGATGCAGCGGACGCCCCGTCACACCGCTCCAGAACCGAGCGAGTTCGTAGGCGTCCGCACAGTCGATCGCCACGTTCTGTATCACTGAGACCATGAGGGCGAGCTTTCCCGACCGCCGTGCCAAACGCCACCGAGCGGGGCCTCATTCGTCGCGGACACCGGCCGCTCCCGGGTCCGGATTCACGCCTTGGAGGATGTCGCCCACTGCCAGATACGGGGTTCCCGTCCGGCTGGCAGTGAGGACGAGTTGAGCAGCATGGGGTGGCTCCATCACGTCGACCGTCACACGGGGATAGCGGCGAGTCTCCGTCAGAGCCGGCGCGATGTCCCGGTCGTTCCCCTTCACGCGGTGAAAGCGAGCGCCCACTCGTGTCGTCGCGAGACACCGTGCGACGACAGCCCGACCGGGGAGGCACAGAATCGCTTCGCAGGTCAACCGATTCGCCCACCACCCAAGCGTTGCCGTGCCCTCGTACGCGTTCGTGGCCCAAGCATCAGGAACGGCGCGCGAGCGTCACCCGCACGATGTGGCCGACCATCGTCGCGACCTACTCATCCGGATCCCAGGCCAGGAGCAGGTCGAAGATTCGGCCGTCGCCCTCGACCTTGAGGGAGTTGACCGGAATGCGGCCGTACAGGACCAGAACCAGGTCGCCCGCGGTACCCCGGAGGACCGCGTCGGCCTCGGTCGGGCTCTCGCCGGGTATCGGAAGCGGAGCGGTCGACGTGCCGTTGGCGGTGAGGGTGAGGCGCCAGGACTGGCCCTCGGTGGCCCGGTAGTCGACGGCGCAGGGCTCGTGCGGCCAGGCGTCAGGCCCTGAGCAGCAGGTGGACAGGAACTCGTCGACACCGTCGAGCGCCGCCTGCTCCGGCAGGGGCTGGGGGCTGCCCAGGGTGATCTGGGCGTCGTAGGTGTGAACGGAGACCTCCTGGAGCTGGTGCCGGGCGACGGCACCGCAGGTCTGCGGCGACTGAGACCCGCCCCACCAAGTCCAACAGCCCCGGTCCGGTCCGGACTCCCTTAGCGCATCAAGGAGTTGCTCCGTCGACTCCGCCGACCAGGCCAGCAGAGCCTCGCGTTCCCGCGGCACCGCCGGTGCCCCCTCCGGAGCGGTCTGGGCCGGGCGGGTGTCGGCAGGGCCTGCGGCGACCGTGGCGGCCCAGCGGCGGTGCACCTCGCCCAAGTGCCGCACCAGATCCAGCAACGTCCACTCGGGGCAGGTCGGCACCCGCACGGTGAGGGTGGGCGCGGCGGCGACAACGGCCCGGAACGCGGCCGCCCGTTCGTCGATCATCCGCAGCAGAACAGGGAACTCCAAGGTCATTGCCACACCGACTGTTTATCACCGCACTCCGACAATCGAACAACCATTTTCCAGCCCGACACCGCAGGCGGATCGCCTCACCTGTCCGCCGGACGCGTGCCGACGATCACGCTGAGGTCTGCCGCGAGGCGGAGTGCATGGACATTGTGTCGCCGCAACCGCTCCACCGAATCGGGAGAGGGAGCAACAGGTCTGTCGCGATGCCGACCATGGTGCGTCATGGTCCGGTGTTCGTAGCGTGCCGCGGGAGGTAGTTCGTCCAGGACATGCACGCGCGCCGGATCCGAACCCCACCTACTGCCGTCGCGGGCCGAGGACGCAGAACTCGTTGCCCTCCGGGTCCGCCAGCACGACCCAGGGCTGCTCGCCCTGGCCGATGTCGACGTGTCGTGCGCCGTGGGCCAGGAGACGGGCCACTTCCGCGTCCTGGTCGTCCGGCCTGAAGTCGAGGTGCAGCCGGTTCTTCACCGTCTTGTTCCCGGCGTCGCGGCCGAAGAGCAGTCCCGGCAGGCGATCTGGTTCCGGGCGGATCTCGAACTCATCAGGGGACGAGTCGACCACAACCCAACCGAGAGCGTCAGCCCACCACTGCCCCAACGCCGCAGGATCCACCGAGTCGACAACGAGCTGCTCCCATTCCAAGGTCATGCGCCGAGCCTAGACCTGCCAGGGTTCCAGAGAAGGTCATGATCCAGCGGGCAAACGACCTACGTCGTGACCAATCCGGTGACCGGCGTCTCCCCGGGGAGCGGTGGCAGGGCGGTGTGGTGGATTCGTCGCGGGACGAGGATGCTGCTGGATACCCGAGGGCGTGGACGCGGATCCGGACGTGGACCCGGGACAGGACTCCGACTCGGCGCCGGACTGTGGCAGGCGTCGTGGGCCTGCCGGGTGGTGGGGGACGGATACCGCCGCCGTGTCCGCGGTCGGGCGGCCGTGCGCGCGGGATGAGAGGGCGTCGTATGAGGATCGTTGTCACTGGGGCGTACGGGTTCCTCGGGCGGCTGCTCGTCGGGAGCCTGCTGCGGACGCGGACTTTCGGCGGTGCGCCGATCACCCGGCTGGTGCTCGTCGACCGCTTCGCGGATTCCAGCTTCCCGCCGGCCCGCGACCCGCTCGTGGACGTCGTGCACGGGGAGTTGACCGACAGCCTCGGCGAGGTGTTCGCGGCGCCGGTCGACGTGGTCTTCCACCTGGCCGCCGCCGTCTCGGCCGAGTGCGAGGCCGACTTCGACCTCGGGATGGGCGCGAACGTGGACACCACCCGTGCTCTGCTGGAGGCGGCCCGCGCACAGTCGTCGGCCGGCGGCCCCGTTGCACGGGTGCTGTTCGCCAGTAGCCTCGCCGTCTACGGCCCCGACCCGGCGCTGCCCCTGCCACCCGCGGTGAGCGAGTCGACCGTGCCGCTACCGCAGTCGAGTTACGGCACACAGAAGCTCGTCTGCGAACAGCTGCTCGGTGACTTCACCCGCCGCGGCTTCGTCGACGGACGGGTCGCCCGGCTGATGACCGTCGTGGTGAGGCCGGGACGACCGAACGCGGCGGCATCCGGGTTCCTGTCCGGCATCGTCCGCGAACCGCTCGCGAAGCTGCCCGCCATCTGCCCCGTGGATCCCGGCACGCACGTCGCGCTGGCGTCGCCGCGCCGCACCATCGCGGGCATCCTCCGCGTCGCGGAGGCCGAACGCGGCACCGGACCCGGCAAGTTGGCGGGCCGCCTGCCGGTCAACCTTCCCGCGCTCACCGTCTCCGTCGCCGAGATGCTCGACACACTGAGGAAGGTGGGCGGTGCCGCCGCCGTCGACCTGGTGACCGTCACACCCGACCCTGCCGTCGAGGCCATCGTCGGTTCATGGCCGTCCGTTCTGGACAGCCGGCGGGCTGCCACGCTCGGCCTGAAGCCGGACCCGAGCTTCCTCGCCGTCGTCCAGGACTACGTCGCCGATCACCCAGACGCCGTCGCCATGTGAACCGCCGCACGTGGAACGGCGCTGCTGTGCACGGGACTTGAGCGGTGCGACCCGTGGTGTGCGTGAACTCTGGACAGGCCGTCCCGGCCGTGCTGTCATGCATGTCGGCGACAGAATTTCCAACGTTGTAGAAGACCGCGGCGCCACCCTCCCACCAAGTGGGCGTCCCACAACCGCACCTGGATGATCCGACGTTTTCCCGCGATGCGGACAACGTTGTCGCACTGCCAGTCGACCCCTCGCGAAAGGCAGATCACCCGCATGTCACTGAGCAGACGCCACCTCCTCGCGATGGGTTCCCTCACCCTCGGCGCCTCAGCACTCGGTGTCCCGTTCGCGGGAACCGCAGCCGCAGCCCCGGCCGTGTCCCCCCGGCTCCGCGCCGAGACGCAGAAGCCTGACGCGTTCCGGAAACTGCCGCCCGGCAGCGTCACCGCCCGTGGCTGGCTCGCCGGTCAACTCCGTCTGCAGCTCGCCGGTTTGTGCGGCAGATACGAGAGCTTCTCCCACTTTCTCGACTTCTCCACCACCGGCTGGGTGCACCCGGAGCACGACTCCTGGGAGGAACTTCCCTACTGGCTCCGCGGATACATACCGCTGGCGATCGCCACGGGCGACGCGCACGCGCTGACCAGGTCCCGGGAGTGGGTGGACGCGATCCTGGCCACTCAACAGAGCGACGGCTTCTTCGGGCCGCGCGCGCTCCGCACCTCCCTCAACGGCGGTCCCGACTTCTGGCCCTTCCTGCCCCTGCTGCAGGCGCTGCGCACGCACGAGGAGTACACCGGCGACCAACGGATCGTCCCGTTCCTCGCCCGGTTCCTGCGCTTCATGAACGCCCAGGGACCCGGCGCCTTCAACACGAGCTGGGTCTCCTACCGCTGGGGCGACGGCCTCGACATCACCGTGTGGCTCTACCGCCGTACCGGAGACGCGTTCCTGCTCGACCTCGCCGCCAAGATGCACACCCAGGGGGCCGACTGGACCGGCGCGACGCCCAGCCGGCACAACGTGAACATCGCCCAGGGCTTCCGCGAGCCCGCCCAGTACGCCCAGCTCACCGGCTCCGCCGACCTCACCGGCGCCACCTATCGGGCCTACGACACCGTGATGAACGCCTACGGCCAGTTCCCCGGCGGCGGCATGGCCGGGGACGAGAACTACCGCCCCGGGTTCGCCGACCCCCGGCAGGGCTTCGAGACCTGCGGCATCGTCGAGTTCATGGCCAGCCACGAGCTGCTCACCCGCATCACCGGGGACCCGGTCTGGGCGGACCGCTGTGAGGACCTGGCCTTCAACATGCTGCCGGCCTCCCTCGACCCGGACGGCAAGTCGCTGCACTACATCACCAGCGGCAACAGCGTCGACCTCGACAACCGCCCCAAGACACAGGGGCAGTTCCAGAACGACTTCGCCATGCAGTCCCTCCAGGCCGGTGTGGATCAGTACCGGTGCTGTCCCCACAACTACGGCATGGGCTGGCCGTACTTCACCGAGGAACTCTGGCTCGCGAGCGCTGACGGAGGCCTGGCCGCGGCCCTGTATGCACCGAACAGCATCAAGACCACGGTCGCCGGCGGAACGACCGTCACCATCACCGAGGAGACCGGCTACCCCTTCGACGACACGGTCGCCCTCACCCTCTCCACGCCCCAACCCGTCAAGTTCCCGCTCCAGTTGCGCATCCCCGGTTGGTGCCGCGGCCCCCAGCTCAAGGTCAACGGCACATCCCTGGCCGCCCCCGACGGCCCGGCCTGGGCGCGTGTGGATCGCACCTGGCACGACGGCGACACCGTCCGTCTGCAACTGCCCCAGCAGGCCCGCCTGCGCCACTGGCCCGGCCAGCACGACGCGGTCAGCGTCGAACGAGGCCCGCTCACCTACTCGTTGAAGATCGGCGAGCGCTACGACCGCTATGCCGGGGACGCGACGTTCCCCGCGTACGAGGTCCACGCCACCACCCCCTGGAACTACGGACTCCTCCCGGACACCCCGCTCACCCCCACACGGACCAGTGCCTCCGTCCCGGACCAGCCCTTCACCCCAGCCGCAACACCCGTGTACCTCTCGGCGCAGGCCCGGAAGATCCAGGAGTGGATCGCGGACGACGAACATGTCATCGCCCCACTCCAGCCGAGCCCTGCGCGCAGCGCCGCCGCGGTGGAGACGGTCGCCCTCATTCCCATGGGCGCGGCGCGCCTGCGCATCACGTCCTTCCCGACGGCAACACCCGACGGCCACGCGTGGACCCCGGAGCCCCCCTTCCGGCGCATCGCGAACAAGAACAGCGGCAAGGTCCTCGGGGTGGACGGGATGTCGACCGACAACAGCGCACGCGTCGTCCAGTTCGACAACACCGGGACGGGTGACCACGCCTGGCAACTCGTCGACAAGGGCGCCGGCTGGTACCTGATCCGAAACGGCCACAGCGGCAAGGTCCTGGGCGTCGACCAGATGTCCACGGCCGACAGCGCGATCGTCGTCCAGTTCGAGGACAACGGCACCGCGGACCACCTGTGGTCCCTCATCGCCGACACCGACGGCTGGTACCGCATCCGCAACAAGAACAGCGGCAAGGTCCTCGGAGTGGATCGCATGTCCAAGGACAACAGCGCACAGGTGGTCCAGTTCGGCGACAACGGAACGCCGGACCACTTGTGGCGGTTCCTGTGAGAGAACCGGTGACATAAAGAGAGAGGCCGCCCTGGTGGGTGGCCTCTCTTCTCTTCGAGCGTCTCTGGGCTTGCCCCAGCGCTGAGTCGTACACGCCGGACCTGCCCCTCACGCCGCTTGTGCCGCTTACGGATCATGGCTGACCGCGCGGTGGTGCGTGTGCGGAAGGTCAGCCGCGGCGCAGCATCATGACGACGGCGACGATGACGATGATGAGGACGACGGTACCCAGTCCTATATACACGGCTTTCTCTTTCCTTCGGAAGTGCGGCACCCATCGGTGTCGCAGAAAGCCGAGTGCCCCCGTCGGGAACTTTCAGGCCGCCCCGATTGTTCTGTTGCGCCCTCGTGACGTATCGGCCCCGTTTGCGCAGTGCCTCAGGAAGTGGCGGATTCAGCTTCCGAGCCATGTCAGGTCCTCGGCGTAGAAGGCCGCCGTGCGCTCGGGCTGGTCGTCGCCGAGGAGGTCGGCGGACACGTCGTAGCCGCGTCGGGCCAGGTGCCAGGCGAGGATCGCGTAGGGCGCACGGAACGGAACGAGTTCCTCCGGCGGGATGGCGCCGTAGATCTCGGTCCGTACCTCGATTCCGGCCCGTGTCTCGACGAAGGCACGGGCGCCCTCGATCCGCACGGTGGGGGGAGACAGCCGGTGGACGCCGCCGTCTCCGCGACCGGGGCGGGATCCGCTGATTTGTCGTAGCCCAGGCGTCTGGGCTGCCCTGACCGCCGAGAGCCGCGACGCGCATGTCGCGGCGGCGGGACCGGCCGCCTGGTTCAGTGGTCGGGCACGGTGATGGTGACCGTGGTACCGGCCTTCGCCCGGGTCCCGGGTGATGGGGACTGGGCGGTCACGGTGAGGGAGTCGTCGCCGATGGTGGAGTCGTCCGTGAAGGCCATGCCGTAGTTCAGATCCGCGAGTTGATTCCGGGCGTCCGCCACGGTGAGTCCGGTCAGGTCGGGAACGGTGCCCTGCGCGGCGGTCGGACTGGGCTGCTTGTCGGAGGTCGGAGAGGGGCTGGCCGTGGCCTGCGTCGGCGACGTCGGGTTGTTGTCGTCATCGGTGCTGTGGCATGCCGTGAGGGGGCCGATCGCCAGCAGGAGGCCGGCGAGGGGGAGAGCGGCGCGGCGGAGCGGGTAAGGGGCAAGGTGGTGCATGGCAGACTCCCCGTTGACGAGGCCCTGGGACATTCAGGGCGTGCAGGACATCAGGGTGACCGACAGCTCGCGCGCGGCGCCATACGCATCGAGGCGTAGGCCGGGGGCGGGTTTGTCGCCAGGTCTGCGGAGTGAGCCCGGCCGAAGGCGCGTTGGCCCAAGGCCAGCCTGTGGGGCGGGTTTTGGGTGAGCGTTGGATGGTGACCGCTCGAAAAGCAGTGGAGCCGTGGCCGTAGGCGCCGCTACCGTGCTGCGAACCAAGTCGTCTGGGTAAGGACGTGCCGTTGTACACCGTGTGAGACCCCCCGAGAGCTGATCTGTCGCGCGTCGCGTCTCTGCGCCGCGCTCCTTTTTGCTGCGGACTTCTCACTGAAACCGGTGTACTTCTGTGCTCAAAAGCTGGGTGGTCGTTCCCACCTGCCTACCGCTCGTTCGCCGTCGTTGCCACACCTGCGCGTCCGAGCGCTTCCGGCCGAGCCGGAAATTTCGCGTCAACGCACACCACAAGCTCCTCGACGCCTGGCTCCTCGTGCTCTGTACCGCCTGCGGGGAGACCGAGAAGCTCACGGTCCTGGAGCGGGTGAACGTGCGCGCCCTGCGACCTGAACTGCTGGACCGGCTGCATGGCAACGACCCCGGTCTCGCGGCCGAGTTGCTCCAGGATCCGGTCGTGCGGCGCCGCAATCGCATCGCCCTCGACTGGGACAGCGCCTGGCGTCTCGACACCGGCGGATCGGATCACCTGGACCACGAGGTGCTCGACGTCTCGGTCCGCTTCGCGGCGCGGATTCCTGTCAGGCCCGTGCGGCTGATCGCTGAAGGATGCGGCCTGTCTCGGGCCGAGGTCGAAAGACTGCTCATGGAGGGCAAACTCGTCTCGGCGATCCGGCTGAGCGGCAGACTCTCCGGCGACTTCACGTTCACGCTGAAGCGCTGAGCCCTGCTCGGGTCGCGGGCTTGTCCGGCAAGTGCCGCCGGACAAGCCCGTGGCGGCCGACGCTACGGCGAGGGTTTGCTGAGGGATACGGCACAGGTTTACGCGGGCTCACCCCCTGGTTCGATTCGGTTTCCGCACCGCGGTGGGACGCTCTCATCCGGAAGCACCTGACCGCGCGGCGGGAAAGGCCAAGGCCTGCGGAAACAGGGCAGCGCGGAGGAACGGGACGACCGGACGCCGCAAGGAGCCGGCCGCGTACAGCTGACCACGGGGGAGCACCATGAAGGCTGCAGTTCGCACATCGCAAAGGAACCGGACGTCGCGCCTCCTCGGGGCGGCGGCGGTTGTCGTGTTGCTCGCGTCCACGGCGTGCGAGGCAGGCAAGAGCGATGGCCCTGACGATTCCAAGGCGACCAACCGGCCCGGTGCCACCAGCTCGGCGCCATCGGAGGGGAGAGGTTCGGCGGAGCCCGACGGGGCGAGTTCGTCGAAGCCGTCCGGCAGTTCGAGCAGCACAGCCGGAAACGGAGGCGACGACGAGGCCAAGGCGGACGGCACCGCGGCCTGCGCCGAAGCCGACCTCTCCTTCGCCACCGCCAACCAGGACGAGGCAGGCGACCAGGTCAGGCACCTCCTGCTCACGGTCACCAACGCCGGCAACAAGACGTGCACGGTCTACGGCTACCCCCGCGTACAACTCGGAGCCGATGCCCAGGCCCCGGTCGCCCTGATCAAGGAGAGCGACCCGAAGGCGCTCGCCAGGCTGGCTCCGGGAGACGAGGCCAACGCCGCCCTGCTCGTCAGCGGCGGCCAGCGGGACACCTACGAGGCCCACACCATCAGCGTCGTACTCCAGGGCCGGAAGCACGGCAGTACCGCGAGCCGCCCGATCGACTTCCCGATGCCCGGCGTCGACACGCTCACGGTCGACGACGGCGGCCGCGTCACCTACTGGATGACACCTTCCGGCCTGGCACTGGACTTCATCATGTCGTTGTGAGGCGACGTCAGCAGTCTCCTTGGTCGGCCGATCTGTCCAACGGCCGCGTCGCGGAGACCGCACAAGGCGCGCTGACGGTGATCCTCTAGTCTGCCGCGGGGCGGCTGAGAGGGGGATCGGCGATGAGCATGTACTTCGACGTCGGTGACGTGACGCTGTGGAATCCGTCGAACGGCGCGGGGCGCCCCCGACCGCGTGCAACCCTCGCTACCCTTGCCCCCGTGACCACGCCGATTCTCGCCCCGATGAGGTTCACTCCGGACGAGATCGCCGACGTCGTCGGCATCTATGTGAGCAACCCCGAGTACTGTCGCGCCGCCGGTGAGTACGACCCGGAGCACATCGAGCCCGGGCGGGTCGAAGCCGATCTGCGTGAGGAAGCTCGTACAGAGGGGTGTCACGTTCTGCTCGCCCGTGACGGCGAGGGCCGCACCGTCGGCCTGGTGTGTCTGCTGGATCGGCACCCCAAGGACGGGTATCCCTGGATCGGGCTGCTGATGGTGTCGGGGAGCCAGCGGCGGCGCGGGGTCGGCCGTCTGCTCGTTCGGGCCGTCGAAGAGCGATACCTCGGGCAGGGGCGGGACGGCCTGCGCCTCGCGGTCCTGGAGAACAATCCTTCGGCCTCGGCCTTCTGGAGCTCGCTCGGCTGGCAGGAGATCGACCGGCGCATCGACGTCCAGTTCGAGCGGCCCTGCATCGTGATGCACAAGGAACTGACCCGACCTCGGATCACCTCGGTTCCCAGGGACTGATCCAGGGTGGGGCAGTGGTGCGTGGTGCTCCGTGGTGCAGATGCGGACGCGGCGGCCTGCTCGCTTGTACATGCGCGTGAGGAGGGCCGCCGTCCGGACCTCTCGGACACCGTCGAGCCCCGAGAACGCCCTGCCGTGGAAGACGTGCATGTCCGCCGCCGCGTAGGTGACCGCTGTTCGCGAGCACAGGCTGGACGCAGTCCCTGACATGGATGAGCCCCGGTCGGGGACTGTCGCAGAACTCCGGAACGAATGCCTGCCGACTGCAGTCGGCCACCCGCCGCCGTCAGGTGTCTGTCGGGGAAGAGGCGGGGCCGTATGTGCCGTAGAAGCGGCCCTGCTCACAGAGGGCGTCGATCTCGGCGTTCTCCTCCTCGCTCAGCTGCGTATCCAGCGCGACACTGATGACCCGTCGAGCGATCGCCAGTCGCCGCGCGACATCCCAGTGGGCGACGAACGCGCCGACAGCGCTGTCAACGGCGGTTCCGGATGCCTGTCGGGATCCGATGCGGTCCAGCGAGACCACGAACTCGTTCAGTCCCGCAGGACGGTGAGAATTTCGTCGAGTTGCAGGCGGATTTCCCGAGAGGACACATTCATGGGCGGATTCGGCTCCCAGGTCGGTGATCGGACGGTGGCCGCTGTTCGACCCACAGTAGGACGCCGTTACGTGCTGTGAAAACTGCACTAATCCCAACAAATCCTCTCCATCCACCCATCCGGTACCGGACCCGCTTCGGATTAGGGGTGTGATCGAGCTGAGCCGGAATGCGGACTCGCGCGGGGACGAGTCCCCGGCCCGCCTCGGTCGGCATCCATGAAAGGGCTCCCGATGAGTCCTCATCCCGAGGAGGTACCGATCATGGCCACCCGAAGCATGATCAACATGGCCGCCCTGGCGGCCGCGGCGCTCGCACTGCCGGTGTCCATCGGGCTTCTCGCCCCGGCCGCTCACGCGGACAGCGGCGGGACGTTCGGGCCCGCTTGCTCGTCGGTTCCCAAAGAGGGGTCCGGCAGCCTGGCAGGCATGGCCCAGGACCCGGTAGCCACGGCCGCGTCGCACAATCCGGCGCTGTCGACACTCGTGGCGGCAGTGAAGAAGGCCGGCCTGGTCGACACCCTCAACAACGCCCAGAACATCACCGTCTTCGCCCCGACCAACGACGCCTTCAAGAAGATTCCGAAGGCGGACCTGGCCAAGGTGCTCGCCAACAGGGACCAGCTCACCAAGATCCTCACTTACCACGTGGTCGGCGAGAAGATCGCGCCGAACCAGCTGCCCAAGGGCTCCTTGAAGACTCTTGAGGGCGCCAAGCTCACCACCGACGGATCGGACGGAAAGTACAAGGTCAACGGCACCGCGAACATCGTCTGCGGCAACATCAGGACGTCCAACGCGACGGTGTACCTGATCGACAGCGTGCTCATGCCGCCCAAGTAGGGTCGGCGGCATCCGACGGGGGTACGTCCGGGCCGGGGCCCTTGGGGACATGCGGTCCCGGCCCGGGCCTCACGTTGCGCTCCGGCCCCTCGGGGGGCGGCTGAACCTCAGGTGAGCCGGGGAAGGGGGCCTCCACGAGGGAAGAGGCCCCGCTTCCTCGTGCCTAGGCGTTCATGAACCGGTCGGGGGAGAGGGCCCGCCCGACGATACGGATGTCACCGAGGGAGCCGTGGAAGACCTGGCTCGTGACTCCGGCCCACTCGTACCCGCCGATGAGGAACGGCTTGTGCAGCGACGTCAGTCCGACCGCACGGCTGGTCGGATTCCGACCCTCCTCGCAGCCGTTCACGTAGAGCTTGCTGACGTGGCCGTCGTTGACGACGGCCACGTGCCACCACGTGTCCTTCTGGAGCAGGTGACTCCAGGCCGTCGTCGCGCCGTCCATGGTGAGCGGGTACGCGTTCCACTGGATCTCCAGGGAACCGCTCACGCCGAGGGTCATCACGGGCTCGTCCGCGGTCGCCGTGGGCCCGTTCTTGCCGGCCTCGGCGGCCGTGCCCGACCTGCTGATCATCGAGGACCAGCCGTTGCGACCGCCGTCCCAGTCGGTGGGCACCTTGAAGAACGCCTCGATGGTGAACCCGTGCGGGAAGGTCTCCGCGTTGATCGGGGCCTTCGCGACTGTCTCGAAGAACGCGCCGCCGACAGGGTTGCCCTGCCCGGCGAGAACGACGCTGCCGTGGCCCGGCTGGTCGGGGTGGTGGTCGCCGGTCCAGGTCAGCGCGTGCGCGGGCGTACCGGCGACCTGTTGGCGGACGAGGTCGTTGCCGTTGCCCGTCTGGTCCCGGATCACCTTCTGTGCAGGCACGTCGCCCCCATCGGCGCCCTCGCCGTCGAAGCGCCAATAGGCCAGCGTGCCCGGGACGAGCATGCGCCGGGCCGGTCTTGGCTTACGTACAGCGACCGGCGCGAAGCCCGCGAAGCGCTTCTCGAAGTCGATGACGACGGAGAAGTAGTCGACCGGAGAGGTCAGTTCGATCTCCTTCGCCGCGGCCGCATTGAGCTCGTCCCGGGCGGCCAGTTCCCTCATCCACGGCGAGAACGTCGCGATGTCGATACGGCCCCGGTCGAGGTCGAAGCGGTAGGACCGCAGCATTCCCGAGCCGCCGTAGTACCGGTCCTGGTAGTTGGTGATGTGCAGGTGTACGTCGTTGCCGGCGTCGTTCTTCATCACGGTGCTACCGGGCGGCCAGTAGTGGCCGTTGAGGGTGAGGAAGATCTGGTCGTTGCCCTTGATCAGGCCGTCCCAGAGCTGGTGTCCGTAGTCCGACAACCGGGCCTCGCCCTCGGCCGTCGAGTCGACGATCTCGTGGGTCGTGACGATCACGGGCAGCGTCGGATTCGCCTTGATGACGGCGTCGGCCCAAGCGAATCCCTTCGCCGACAGCCTCCAGTCGAGACTGAGCAGCATCCACCGACGACCGCCCGCCCGAAAGACGTGGCTGGTGTTGTATCCGTCGGGGCTGGAGGAGTGGAACGTGGGCGACTTCCTGGCGCGTTCGGGGCTGAAGGTGTCCAGGTAGGGAGTCGGCCCGCGCTGGTCGTCCCCGGTGACGTCGTGGTTGCCGGCCAGCACTCCGTAGGCCACCCCGGCACGGTCGAGCATGTCGAAGGGCTTGGTCGCCGCCGCGTACTCCTCGGCACGGCCGTTGTTCGTCACGTCGCCCAGGTGCGCGAGGAAGACGATGTTCTCGTCGTGGTCTCCGGCGCGGGCCTCAGGGTTCAGCAGATAGCGGAAGGACGCCTCCATGGGGGCGGGGTGAATCCGGTCCACGTCGAACAGGTACTGCGTGTCGGGCATGACGGCGAGGGTGAACCGCGGGCTCTCGGGGTCCGGCCGCCAACTGCCCCGCGGCGCCGCCCGATCGGAGGTCACGGCCGTTTCGGCCGTGGTGCCCGCACCCGCGGCGAAGGCCGGGGAAGAGCCGAGGAGGCCAGCGGCGGCGGCGCCCGCTCCGAGCACGCCGGCGCCCCGCAGGAACGTACGCCTGCTGGCCGCGGCGAGGCTGTCGCCGTCGAGGTCCGCCGTGCGCGGGCAGTCGCAGTCGACGGTGCGGGCGTTGTGGAGGGCGGTGAGGGCAGCGAGGTGCGGTGCGGGCAGGGCGTGTGCGTCGGACGCCGGGCCGGTGGTGGGGGCGTGCTGGTGCTGGGAGGAAGAGCTCTGCATGGTCACTCCGAACGGGGAGGCTGATTGCGCTCAACGTGTCATCGCACCCGGTCCGGCCTGGTTGACCAGCACGTACAGACTGCTGAACGATCAGCCAACACCCGCACGCGCGGGGCACGGATCGTGGACGGGCGCCCGGGTCCCGGACGGCCGGCGACTCGTCGAGGCGCCGCAGACGCTCCGCCGACGTTGACGGTTATCGCCTTCCGGGGCGCGCACGGCGCGGAGTTCACCTGTGCGGGGCCCGACCCCGTTTCCTGCTACGACTCACGCCGCGTCGCCGTCGCGCGGATCAGGGTCGTGCCGGGAGGCCGTACGTGCCGGCCGGGCGCGCCGTACGAGCGAGGCGGCGGCCGTCTCCCACTCGGGGTACGAGAAGGTGAACCCGGCCCCCCGCAACCGGCCCGGCACCACCCGGCGGCTCTTGAGGAGCAGCTCTGTGTCCGAACGCAGCGCGAACGCCCCCAGCTCGGCCATCCACCGGGTCGCGGGCAGCCCCACGGGCACGCCCCAAGCGGTGCGCAGCGCCCGCATGAAGTCACGGTGCGGAAGGGGGTCGGGGGAGGAGAGGTTCACCGGTCCGTCGAGGTCCTCCCGGGCGATCAGGAACTCCACCGCCCGCACGAAGTCCTCGTCATGGATCCAGGAGACGTACTGCGCACCGCCGGCCACCGGACCGCCCAGCCCGAGCCGCGTCAGCCGCGACAGCACGTCGAACACACCGCCCCGGTCCGGGCTCATGACCATCGCCGAGCGCAGCGCCACCTTGCGGGTCGCCGGAGTCGGCGCCTCGGCCTGCGCCCGCTCCCAGTTCCGCGCGATCTCGACGCTGTACGTCCAGTAGTCCGGTACCCCGGACTCCGTACCGCCGATCACCCCCGTCGCCTCGTCGTGCGCCGCGTCGAAGCGGTGGGCGTAGACCGTCGCCGTACTCATCTGCAGCCAGACGCGCGGTGGCCTTGCGGCGGCGGCGATCGCCTCGCCGACGACCCGCGCCGAATCCACCCGGGAATCCATCATCGCTCGCAGGTTCTCGGGTGTGTAGCGGCAGGAGACGCTGCGCCCCGCCAGGTTGACGACGGCGTCGCAGCCGTCGATCGCCGCGGCCCAGGGACCCAGTGTGACCCCGTCCCAGCCGAGGTCATGAGCCCGCCGGGGGCGTCGGGTCAGCACCGTGACCTCGTGGCCGGCCGCCGTCAGCGCACGGTCGAGTATCGCGCCCACCTGTCCGGTTCCCCCGGGCAGCACTACCTTCATCGAACCCCCTCGGCTTCGTACCGTGTCAGCGTAGCCCCTCTTTTTGAACGTGTTCAACAGGAGGATGGGTTGTGGCCGTTTCCCGCGAGGCCGTCCGTCCGTTCCTCCGGCGTCGGCGGGGGGCGTTTGCTCCTTTGCCTCAACTCCGTGGTGATGATCCCCGATTCGGGGTACACGCCTCGCCATGGCACCGAAGACCGAACGCGTCATGTTCCTGCGGGCCGTGCGACAGCTGCACCGCGTCCGCACCTTCTACGTGATGGGCATCCTGATGTGGAGCGCATCCACCGTCTGGACGGCCTGGCAGTCACCCGGGGCCCGGCAGATGTGGGTCTCCGCCCTGCTCCTGGCGGTCTTCACCGGACTTCTCCTGACGGCGACGGTCTCCCTGCGGCGCCTTGAGCCCCCGAGGACGGGTGAGCCCGTCCATCACGCGGCGGCGCGCAAGGCGACCGGTCCGCGCAAGGCGCACGCCTGACGGAGCTCGGCTGATCATGTGCGGTGCTCTGCCGTGTTCATGGTGACGGGGCGGCGTGCCGGTGATTTTCACCGGCCCAAGGAGCAAAGGCACCTGATGGGAGCAAAGGCGCCTGACGGCGGGCCAGTTGTTCGAACCGGGCGGCCGGTTCGGATGGCGCCGATGACTACCGCTTCGCGACCGACGGCTGCACCCTGGCACGGTCTGCCGGCTGATCGTCGAACGGTTCTCGGTGGTCTACGACTCCCTGTCGAAGGGCAGCCGGCCACCGCCCCGGCGAGGCTCCGGGACTGGTCTACCGGATCCGCACCGGCTGGTACCGCGATCGCGACCTGCCGAGGGCGGCTTCCGGCGTTGGGATAGGGTCGGCCGACGAAGATCCGCTCGGTCCACCCCGAGGTGCGTCGAGGGGGCAGACACGGCGGCCGCCCGCGAGGGGAACTGGATGCTACAGGCGTTGGGATTGGGCCTGGCCGAAGAGGCGGTCTACACCGCGCTGCTCGCTCGCCCGACAGCGTCCGCGCGGGACCTCGCCCGGCAGACCGGCTTCGAGCAGCCCGAGACCACCCGCATCCTGCTCGACCTCTCGGCGCGTGGGCTGGTGGCGATCGCGGCGGAGGCCGGGAGCGGGGCACCTGACCCGGCCGACCGCGGGGCCGCCCGTTACCGGCTCACTCCCCCTTCAGTGGCCCTGGCCCCGCTCCTCGTCGAGCAGCGCAACGCGCTCCAACGGGCCGAGACCGCGTTCTCGATGCTGACCGAGCAGTACCGCAGCACCGCGGCACATCCTGCGGGCAGCGTCATGGAGGTGGTCGTCGGCGTGGAACAGGTGGCGCACCGGTTCCATCAACTGCAGCGTGGCGCTCAGCGGGAGTTGCTCGTCTTCCTCCTCGGGGAGCCCATCGCGGTACCCCGCGAGGATGCCGACGCCTCGGAGAGTTCCGCGTTGGACCGTGGAGTCGACTTCCGGGTCGTGGCGGCCAAGGACTATCTCGACGCTCCCGACGTGGGCAGGGACGTGCGGGAGGCCATCGCGGCGGGTCTCGAGCTTCGCCTGGCCGACTCGTTGCCGCTGAAGATGGTCGTGTCGGACCGGGAACGTGCCATGGTGCCACTGGAGATGGCGGACTCCGGCGACGAGCCGAGCGCCATCGTGGTGCACCGCAGCGGCCTGTTGACGGCCCTGGTCCATCTCTTCGAGAGGGAATGGGACTCGGCGCGTCCGCTGTACACCACCCCCACGGGGGTGCGCGCGGAGTCGTCGGCCGATGGGCAGCCGACCGAGGGGGAACTGGAGGTCCTCGCCCTGTTGCTGGCAGGCATCTCCGACCGGCGGGTGGCCTCCCAACTCGGGCTCTCGATACGCACCGTGGAGCGACGGACCCGCCGTCTGATGGACCTCGCCGGAGCGGATTCGCGCCTGCAGCTCGGCTGGTACGCCGCACGTGCGGGCTGGTTCTGACCTACCGGGCCCGAAGCGTCCCGAGGCGCCCGATGTGGCCACGTGACGGGTAACCGACATGCGGGAAACCCGCCATGCGCGGCATCCCTCGCAGGTCCGTACGCATGTCAGGCTCCAGCAACAGCCTGACATGCTCACGGTATCCAGTGGGGAGATCCATGCACTCCATAACGCGTACAGCCTTGGGCGCGGCGACCGTCGCCGTCCTGACGGTCACCGCGATCGTGCCTTCCGGGGCGGCGGACAAGCCGTCTGACGAGGCCTCGGCGAAGAGACCCGTCGTCGGCAGCAAGACGAAGGCGGCGGGTGGCAAGCAGGTGTCGGTCACACTCGTCACCGGCGACAAGGTGCTGGTGACCACGGACACGTCGGGTCACAGTTCAGCGGCCGTCCTGCCGCGCGAGGACGGCACACAGCCGACGGTCCAGACCCAGCAGAGGGGCAAGGATCTCTACGTCTACCCCGAGGACGCCGCCCAGGCGATGGCCGAGGGCAAGGTCGACGAGCAGTTGTTCAACGTCACCGGGCTCATCCGCCAGGGATACGACGACGCACACACCGACACGCTTCCGCTCATCGCCACCTACCAGAAGGGTGTGAGCGTCGCCGACAGCGCGCCGGCGGCCCCTCGCGGGGCAGAGCGGGGCCTGAGCCTCCCGGCCGTGGACGGCGTCGCGCTCAGGGCCGACAAGGACACGGCCGCCACCTTCTGGCAGGACATCACCGGCACCCGCTCACGTTCCGCCTCCACGCTGAAGAAGGTGTGGCTGGACGGCAAGGTCGAGGCCACACTGGAGCGGTCCACAGCGCAGGTGCACGCGCCGCAGGCCTGGGCGGCCGGCTACGACGGCAAGGGCACCAAGGTCGCCGTGCTGGACACGGGCGTGGACGCCGAGCACCCGGACCTGGTGAACAGGGTCGCCGCGTCGGAGAACTTCACGGACTCCAGGAACACCGACGACCAGGTGGGCCACGGCACCCACACCGCCTCCACGGTCGGCGGTTCCGGAGCTGCCAGTGACGGCCGCGACAAGGGCGTCGCCCCCGGTGCCTCCCTGCTCATCGGCAAGGTCCTGAACGACCAGGGCTACGGCCTGGACTCCTGGATCATCGCGGGTATGCAGTGGGCCGTCGACCAGCAGGCCGACGTCGTCTCCATGAGCCTCGGCAATCCCGCGATCGGTGACTGTTCCGACCCGATGGCCCAGGCCACGAAGGAGTTCTCGCAGAACACCCGCACGCTGTTCGTCATCGCCGCCGGCAACGCCGGCTCGGGCACCGAGACCGTCTCGTCGCCCGGATGCGTGCCCGGCGTGCTGACCGTGGGCGCCGTCGACCACGACGACACCACGGCGCCGTTCTCCAGCCGCGGTCCGGTGGCCGTCACCCACACCCTCAAGCCCGAGATAGCCGCGCCCGGCGTCGATATCCTGGCGGCCAACGCGGGCGGCCGGGGCGTCTACGCCTACCAGTCGATGTCCGGCACCTCCATGGCCACCCCGCATGTCGCGGGCGCCGCGGCGGTCGTCCGCCAGGCCCACCCGGACTGGACCGCGCAGCAGATCAAGGCCGCCCTGGTCGCCTCGGCCCGCACCGGCGGCAAGGTCGCCGGTGCGGACCAGACCGGCGGCGGGGTACTCGATGTGATCGGCGCGGTGAAGCAGAAGGTTCTCTCCGCGCCCGCCGTCCAGGCCGGCAGTTTCAACTGGCCGCAGGACGCGTCGGACCGCACCACCGTGCAGGTGCCCTTCACCAACACCAGCGGCAGCGACCTCACCCTGGGCCTGAAGGTCAGCGGGGTGCACGGCAACGACGGCAGCGACGTCCACTCCGACATCGTCCAGCCGGCGGACGGCAGGGTGAGGATCCCCGCCGGTGCCACCGTCCAGGTGCCGCTGCGGATCGACCCCACCGCCCGTCTGAAGGACTCCCAGTACGGTGCGGTCACCGGCCGGATCCTGGCCACCGGCGGCGATGTGCACGTCTCCGTGCCCGTCACCCTGTACGTCCAGCCGGAGACGGTGACGCTCCGGGTCAAGGTCATCGACCGCTACGGCAAGCCCGCGGCAGGCTCCTCCTCCCTGGACCTCGTCGAGCTCGACATCGACAAGGGTGAGCGCCGTACCAACGCGGGTGCGGCCGACCAGACGTTCAGCGTGCGCCCGGGCGACTACGCCCTCAGCAGTTTCGTGATGTCGTACGACGCGAACAACGCGGTCGAGTCGGTCAGTTACCTCGCGCGGCCGCAGTTCCGGATCACCCGTGACACCACCGTCGTCCTCGACGCACGCAAGAGCCACCGGCTGAGCCTGCACACCGACCGCCCCTCGACGGTGGACACCACCGCGTTGAGCTACAGCCGCACGTGGGACGACACCTGGCTGATGGCCGGATCGCTCGTGGCCGGCAAGACCGTCCAGAAGTTCTACGCGGACATCGACGGACGTGCCAGGAACGGCACCTTCGAGTTCCGGCCCACCTGGCGTGCCACCGGCTCCGAGGACGGGTCGTCCTACATCTACAACCTGTCGTACCCGACCCGGGGTCCGCTGCACTCCGACCAGATCTACCAGCCCAAGGACTCCGGGCTGGCCCAGGTCACCGAGACATGGAAGGCCATGGGCAAGGAAGGCGACTACATCGACGCCTTGTTCATCCGCCCCGCCGTTGGTGACGGCGACTACATCACCGTCAGCCCGTTCGGCCAGGTCCACGTGCCCGGCACCCGTACCGCCTACTACTCGACCGGTGACGAGGCCTGGTTCCACGGCGCGATGACCAGCTTCCCGTTCGCTGCGTTCATGGGCGACCAGGAGCGCACCTACGGGGCCGGAGAGCGCAGGGCCGAGGAGTGGTACGGCGGGCCTCTGCGGCCTGCCGCGCCGCGCGACGCCGACGGCCAGCTGATGTTGACCGCCGAGCGGCAGGGCGACCTGATGGGCTTCCAGAACGCGCTCTGGGTCGACGGCTCCGGCGACCACTGGTCGTACGGCGGGTCGTTCGGCGACCTCGGCAAGCTGGTGCTGAAGCGCAACGGCGAGCGGATCGGCAGCAGTGCCTATCCGTCCGACGTGTTCCAGGTGCCGGACGAGGACTCCGCGTACGAGCTCACCCAGGATCTGGAGAAGATCCCGTCCTCGGACCGGAACTGGCTGCGCTCCACCGCCGTCAGCACCACGTGGAGCTTCCGTTCCCACCGGGAGCCGGACGTCTACTCGCGCGGCCTGCCGATCCTCGCCCCGGCGTACGACCTGCCGGTGGACGGCATGAACACCGTGCCGGCGCAGAGCGGTGTCAGGGTCGGCCTGTCGGTCGAGGGCCACGCCGGGTACACCCCGGGCGCGATCACCGCGGCCTCGCTGTCCTACTCCTACGACGGCGGCACCACCTGGATCCAGGCGCCGACACAGCGTCGGGACGGCAAGTGGACGGCCGTCCTCGACCACACCGGCGCCACCGGCAAGCAGGTCATGACGAAGGCCACCTTCACCGACGCCAAGGGCAACGCGGTCTCCCAGACCATCACCCGCGCCTACGACGTCCGGTGACCACCGGTCCGGCCGGGCGTCCCGAGCAACGGGCAGCCCGGCCGGCCACCGCTCGCACCCGTGACGATTCAGAGCACTGCCGGCTTCGACCTGCCTGGTGGGACGTGATGTCGGCATGACAGACCGGTGAAGTCACCAGTCTCCAGCCACTCGGACCACCGAGAATGGTTCGACGACCAGCCGGCGGACCGCGCCAGGGTCCAGCCGTCGGTCGCGAAGGAGCGAGCGCTCGCGGCGGCTATGCGCCGGTCCAGCGGATCGGGTGACCGGACGTGTCCGTGGTGAGCCACGATCGGTCTCCGAGGGGCCGGATGTCGTACGGGTTGTCCGTGCGCGCGTCGAACTGGCCGTGGATCCGGCCGGAGTGGACATCGACGGTGTAGTGGCGGGACCACTCCTGCTCGTCCTCGGTCTCGCCCATGAGGGAGACGACGACCGTGTCCGCACTGAGGTAGCCGCCGCTCCATTCCACATAGATCTCGTCCGGGTCGTGCCCGAAGGCGTCGACCGACAGGGCGAAGGTCACCTCGCCGTCCGGATAGGTGTGAAGGGCGACATCGGTCTGGTCGTGGGCGACCGTCATGAAGTGGCTGCCGTCGGGGGACAGGCCGATGAGGCACCGGTCGTCCCAGGGGTAGCGGACGAGTTCCATCCGTCCCTCGACCAGCGATGCCCTGTAGACCACCGAGCCGTCCTGGCCTTCACCCACGTCGAGCAGCACGTGATCGTCCGTGGGGTGCGGGAGCTGCTCGCCGCCGTGTCCGACCGTTCGCAGATCCGCCTGCGCGATGACGGCCCCCGTTCCGGCGTCCAGGGCGGCCCACTGGTCCGGTCGGTCACGGCCGGCCATGACGTCGGGGCGGTAGACCCAGACCGTCGATCCGTCCAGCGACAGCACGCAACCGGGCCGGTGCCCCATCTTGTGGCCCGAACGCGGCTCGAACTGCGACCGCCAGATCTCGACCCCGTCCGCGGTCAGGCAGACGGCTGCGTCGAGGGTGGTGTAGCACGCGCGTTGGAGGTCGGCGGAGACGGCGTACTCGACGACGTCGTCCTCGGGGGAGGGCCGCCAGGTCGCGGTGGGTGACAGCACGCCGACGTCACCTGCGTCCAGATCGTAGGCGCAGATGCCTCCGTCGACGAGCCGGGTGACGACCTTGCGAGGGGGAGTGGGGCGAGTGGGGTGGGCCATGGTCCGGAGGCTAACTCGCGCGTGCGTCCGCAAGGAACGGCCGCTGGGGGAAGCCCGCCCACGGCCGGCGCCCACGCGTAGCCCCTTGCCCATCTGCCCATCTGCTCATGCCCATTCCCACGCCCATGCCGCCGGCCGCCGGGTGTCGTGCGGGACCGGCTCCCTGACGCGGGTCAGCAGTCCGTCACGAGCAGGCGATAGCCGACATCGACCGTGTCGAGCGTGAGCAGGTCGGCGTAACGCTCGTGCCAACGGCCGGTCACCAGGTCGTCGGTGAGTGCTGCCAGCCCGGGAGCGAGGGCCCCTTCCCCGGTCTGGGCGAACATGGAGATCCCGGCGCGCACCTGCGGGTCGAGGTAGGCGCGCGGGCGGCGCCAGTACGCTGCGCCGAAGCCGTCCGTGCAGTCGTGCGGGACGGGGACGGCCTCCTCACGCGCCCCGCCGAGCAAATCGGCCAGCCGTTCGGTCGGAATGGCGCGGGTGTCGTCGAAGGCGGCCGCCTGGGGGAGATAGTCCCGCACGAGCCAGAACTGCTCGCGGAAGACCTGCTGGTCCCAGGTCAGGATGACGATGCGGCGGCGCGCGATCCGGCGGAGCTCGGCGACCCCGGCCGTCACGTCGCTCCAGTGATGGACGGTGAGCAGGGCCATGACGGTGTCTGCGGCGTTGTCGCGCAACGGAAGGGCCTCGGCGACGGCGCACACGGCGGGCGCCGCGCCGGGTGGCCGCTGGGCGAGCATGATGTGGCTGGGCTCGACGGCGAGGACCGTCCGTGCCGGCTCGTAGGAACCGGTGCCGGCCCCTACGTTGATCACATCCAGGGCGTTCCCGAGCGCGGCGTGAATCTGCGCGGCGATCCGCGGATCCGGCTGCCGGGTCCGGCCGTACGTGGCGCCGAGGGTGTCATAGATGGCCATGCCCCTCAGTATTCGGCATGGCACCCGTGCGGTGACCCGGCAGGAACAGTGAGCTGTCCCCAACTTGTCGATGGTGCACGCCGGTTACGGCAGCGGGGCGCTGGGGACGGCGCTGCCGCCCGCCGCCGGGCCGGGCATGCCACTCACCTGCACGGTCATTGACACGGGCGGGCGCCTTAGGCTGGCTTCATGACGGAACCTTACGCGGACGGCGAGAAGCCGGGTCAGGTCCTGCGCCATGCCTACGAGGCGTTCGCCGCGGTCGTCACCGGCCTGGACGCCGAGGAGTCCTGGTTGCCTACGGGCTGCGTGGGCTGGGCAGTTCGGGACCTGATCTTTCACTGCCTCGGAGACGCCCAGCGCGGACTGGTCGCCCTGCACACCCCGTCGTCCGGCCCGGCGGACCGCGACGCGGTGACGTACTGGCGGGACTGGCGGCCCGACTCGGTGGGTGCGGCGAACGGCCGACGCTGGGCTCGGGTGAGCGCCGGCATGTTCCTGGACTTCGATCAACTGCGTGACCTGTATCTGGAGACGGCGGCGGCCACGGTGACGGCCGCGGCGGTGGCCGATCCGGCGCGCCACGTGGCCACGCAGGGCCATGTCCTGACCGCAGGGGACCTGATGACGACCCTCGCCATGGAGGCGACCATCCACCACCTCGATCTCACCACCGAACTTCCGGCCGCTCCCGGACCGTCGCCGTCAGCACTCTCCTCGGTCCGTTCCGCCCTTGACGGACTTCTGGGCCGCGCCGTGCCGTTGGCCTGGGACGACGAGTACTACGCGCGGGCCGCCACCGGCCGCGTACCGCTCACGGAAGCGGAGCGGCAGGCATTGGGAACGGACGCCGCGCGCCTTCCCCTCTTCGGTTAGAGCACCTTCCTCGGCCGGGGGATGGAACCGGCATGGAATGCGGCAACGTCCATCGATGCACAAGATCGACAGTGGACGTAGGGGAGTTCGCCATGACCGGCACAGCCACCCGATACCTCTATCTCGTCCGGCACGGCGAGGCGTCGCCGGACGAGAGCGGGCTGACGGAAGGCGGTCGACGGCAGGCCACGCTGCTCGGACAACGCCTCCGGGACATCCCCTTGGCGGCAGTTCATCATGGTCCGCTGCACCGGGCCGAGCAGACCGCACTTCTGATCGGCGACCAACTGAGGAACGTCCCGCTGAACGTCTCGGAAGTCGCCGGGGACTACATTCCCCACATGCCGACGAGAGACGAACTCCCGGCGGATTCGGCGGACTTCTACCTCCGCTTCCTCGCCGGCACCACTGACGAGGAGCAGGAGCACGGGCGCGTGCTGGCTCGCCAGGCGCTGGACCAGTTCACCGGGCCGGTGGAGGCGGAGGAGGACCGGCACGAACTGGTCGTCACCCACAACTTCCTGGTCGCCTGGCTCGTCCGGGACGCCCTGCAGGCACCCAAGTGGCGCTGGCTCGGCCTCAACTACTGCAACGCCGCACTCACGGTCATCCGCTACGTACCGGGCCGGGCGCCCTACCTCCACATCGCCAACGACATGCGACACCTGCCGGCGGAACTCCGCTGGACGGGGTTTCCCTCCGAGCTGCACATCTGAAGGGGGCCCCGAGCCGCAGCCGGGCGGAAGGGCATCAGGCATTCGCGTACGCCACCGCCGCGCCCGGGTCGGTCGGGGGCTCCTCGTGAGGAACCCGATGCGCCGCCTACCAGTGAGAACGTGAAGTCGGCGGCGCCGATGATGTGGGCTCCAGAGCCTCGTCGTAGCGCAGCGCGACGAGGCGGGCGAGTGAGGTGTGTGTGCCGAGGGGCGCGGAGGTGAGGTTGCCGCCGGCGTGGGCGGCGCGACGGGCGAAGAAGCCGGGGCTCATCAGGTACGGGGCGACAGCGATACGGGTGTGGCCCTCGGAGCGGAGGGCGGCGACGGCTTCGGCGGGGGTGGGGCCCGCCGCGCAGAGGTAGGCGGGGACGACGTCGTGGAGGGGCGGATGCCGCAGGCGCAGCAGTGCGGCCATGGCTGCCGCGTCGGCATTGGCGTCGGGGTCGGTGGATCCGGCCGCCGCGAGGACGACGGGCCCGTCTCCGGCGCGCCACCCGGCATCGGCGAGACGGTCGGTGAGGGCGTCGGCCAGGAGCGGGTGGGGGCCGAGCGCGGCGGCCACGCGGGCGCGCAGGTGGGGTGCCGAGGCGAGGGCCTCGGGAATGTCGACGCGGACGTGATAGCCCGCGCCGAGCAGCAGGGGCACGAGGACGACATCGCCTTGAAGGCGGGCGAGCGCCTCCGGCAGCGACGGCGTGACCAGGTCGAGGAAGCATCGTTCGACGCGCAGGCCGGGCCGGAGCGCGCGGACCCGGTCGACGAGCGCCTCGGTGACCGCGACGCCCGCGGCGTCCCGGGTGCCGTGGGCAACGGCGAGGAGAGTCGGCCGGAACGGGCGGCCGAGGTCCGGCGAAGGGACGGTCGTGGTCATCCCGCCGCCAGCCGGTAGCCGCGCTTGGGCACGGTCCTGACCAGATCGCTGTGCGGGCCGAGTGAGGCGCGTAGCCGTGCGATGGCGGCTTCCACGGCGTGCTCGTCCGCGTCGGAGTCCGCCCAGGCGCGGCGCAGCAGTTCGGCGCGGCTGAGGACCCAGCCCGGGCGCTCGGCCAATGCGCGGAGCAGCGTCGCGCCCTTGGGAGAGAGCCAGTAACTCTCGTGGTCGACCAGCAGCGCGCTGCCTTGCAGCACCAACGTCCTTCCGGCTACGTCCAGTTCCTGGCGGCTGCGCGTGGGCAGGGTCTCGGTGAGCGTGCGGACGAGTGCGCCGAGGCGCCCGCGCTCGGGCCAGATCACCGGCAGTCCGGCGTCCAGCAGCGGCCGTGCGCACACAGGGCCCACGCAGACCGGCAGCACATCGTGGGACATGGCCTCCAGAACGCGTTCGTGCAGACCGTCGGCCGACGCCGTCTGCAGGAAGGCGGTGATCGCCGGCGCGCTGGTGAAGGCCAGGGCGTGCACCTCGCGGCGAACGGTCGACTCGACCAGACGCCGGACGGGGGCCGGGTCCTCCGGGGGCGCCCAGCGGTACACGGGGACCGTCACGACCTCGGCGCCCCGCTCCCGCAGTGCCGCACTGAAGGTGGTCAGCGGCAGGCCGTGTTCCTGCACCGCGATCCGGCGGCCGGCCAGTGGCTGGGCCAGCAGCCAGGTCAGGAGCTCGTCCGTCGCCTCGCTCACGGGGGAGTAGGACTCGCCGAGCCCGCTCGCGCGGACGGCGCCGGTCGCCTTGGGCCCGCGTGTCAGGACGACGGCGTCCCTGCAGACCGCCGAAAGCTCGGCGCCCCGTCCCCAGCCGTCGGCCGCGCTCATCCAGCCGCGCCAGCCCACGCCGGTGGTCGCGACGACATAGTCCAGCGGCGCCGTGATGCAGAGCTCGGTGGCCCGGCGCAGAGCGATGTCGTCCTCCAGCGGAAGGATGCGCAGGGCCGGGGCCTCCACGACGCGCGCCCCGCGCCGGGTCAGCAGCGCCACGAGCTCGTCACGACGGCGCGCGGCGGTCACACCGACGGTGAACCCTGTCAGCGGACCGGCCGGCTCGGCCGGGGTGGAAGTGTCGTTGGTGCCCATGAACGCAGACTCCGGGCACGCGGTTTCCGTCAGGTTGCCTGGTCATCACGTGCGGGTTAGGCAAATGCTTCGCCGTGTTACGGCACATGTCCTCCGCCGCACCCCGTCCGGCCTGCGGCGTGAGCGACGTGTACCGCGGGCGCAACACGGACGACCAGTCGGCGTAACGCGCCGTAGTCACTGTTTTCGGCATGGAGACCACGACCGACACCCACTGTCCGTACTGCGCACTGCAGTGCGGCATGCGTCTTGCGACGGCCGCCGGTGTCGGGACGACGGTCGTCGAACGACCCGAGTTCCCGGTCAACCGGGGAGCGTTGTGCGGGAAGGGGCAGTCCGCCGCCGCCCTGCTCGACAGGACGAGCCGACTGACCACGCCACTGGTCCGCGAACGCGGAACCCTGCGGGCGGCGAGCTGGGACGAGGCGCTGGACAGGGTCGCGCGAGGCTTCTCGGCGATCCGCTCCGAGCACGGCGCGGACGCCGTCGGAGTCTTCGGCGGCGGCGGGCTGACCAACGAGAAGGCCTACCAGCTGGGCAAGTTCGCCCGGGTCGCGCTCGGCACCGCCAACATCGACTACAACGGACGCTTCTGCATGTCGTCGGCCGCGGCGGCGAACCGTATCGCATTCGGCCTGGACCGCGGACTGCCCTTCCCGCTGGAGGACATCCCGCGCACCGACTGCCTCATCCTCGTCGGCGGCAACCCGGCGGACACCATGCCGCCCGCCCTGCGCTACTTCCGCGAACTGCGCGAGAACGGCGGCACGCTGATCGTCGTCGACCCCCGGCGCACCAGGACCGCCGAACTGGCCGACATCCATCTGCAGCCCCTGCCCGGAAGCGACTTGGCGCTCGCTCTCGGCCTGCTGCACCTGCTCATCGCCGACGGGCTGGTCGACCACGAGTTCGTCGACACCCGCACCGCCGGATTCGGGCCGGCGCGTGCCGCCGCGATGGCCCACTGGCCCGAGCGCGTCGAAGGGCTCACCGGCATAGCTGCGAGCCAACTCCGCCTGGTGGCACGCCATTTCGGCCAGGCCACCAGCGGCATGGTGCTGACCGCGCGAGGTCCCGAGCAGCAGAGCAAGGGCACCGACACCGTCGGAGCGTGGATCAACGTGTGCCTCGCGTCGGGCAAGGCGGGCCGGCTGTACTCCGGCTACGGCTGCCTCACCGGCCAGGGCAACGGGCAGGGCGGGAGGGAACACGGTCAGAAGGCGGACCAGCTCCCCGGCTACCGATCGATCGAGGACCCGTCCGCTCGCGAACACGTCGCCCGCGTCTGGGGCGTGGACCCGGAGACGCTGCCGCGCACGGGCCGCTCCGCCTACGAACTTCTGGACAGCCTTGGTGATCCGGGGCCGGACGGTGTGCGCGGGCTGCTGCTCATGGGCTCCAACCCGGTCGTCTCCGCCCCGAACGCGACCCATGTGACGAACCGCCTGCGGTCGTTGGACCTTCTGGTCGTCAGCGACCTCGTGCTCTCCGAGACCGCCCAACTCGCCGACGTCGTTCTGCCCAGCGCCCAGTGGGCCGAGGAGACCGGCACGATGACCAACCTGGAGGGCCGGGTGATCCTGCGGCAACGGGCGGTCGACGCACCCGAGGGCGTGCGCGGAGACCTGTGGCTGATGCGCGAACTCGCCGAGCGCCTCGGGGTCAAGCGGGGGTTCGACGACGACCCCGAGACGGTCTTCGAGGAACTGCGGCGCGCCTCGGCGGGCGGTCAGGCCGACTACGCGGGTATCAGCTACGACCGGATCCGCGCCGAGGACGGGGTCTTCTGGCCGTGCCCGACCGAGGACCACCCCGGCACGCCCCGGCTCTTCCTCGACACCTTCGCGACGCCGGACGGCCGAGCCCGGTTCGCCCCGGTCACCCACCGCCCGGCGGCGGAGGAACCCGACGCCGCGTACCCGGTCTACCTCACCACGGGGCGGGTGCTGTCGCAGTACCAGAGCGGGGCTCAGACCCGCCGTGTGGGCGCGCTGAACGCCTCCGCGCCGGGACCGTTCGTGGAGCTGCATCCCCTGCTGGCGCGGCAGCTGGCGATCGCGGAAGGCGATGCGCTCGCGGTGACCTCTCGACGTGGCAGGGCCGTCGCACCGGCGCGGATCACCGACACGATCCGCCCCGACACCGTGTTCATGCCGTTCCACTGGCCGGGCGCGGGACGGGCCAACACGCTCACCAACCCGGCGCTGGACCCGACCTCGAAGATGCCCGAGTTCAAGCTCTGCGCGGTGCGGGTCGAAGCGGCGGCCCCCACCGCGACGGCGAAGCCGGACGAGGAGCCGCACGCATGAGCGGCGCTCGCCACATCGCGGTCGTCGGAGCCGGCATGGCGGCCGCACGTTTCGCCGAGCGCTACCACGCCCTCGGCGGTACCGCCCGGATCACCCTCCACGGAGCCGAGCCACGCCCGCCCTACAACCGCGTACTCCTCGCTGACGTGCTGACCGGCCGCTACGCAGCGGAAGCGGTGGCGCTACCGATCGGCGCCGCTGAACTGCGCGTCGGCAGCGAGGCCGTGGCCGTGGATCTCGCCGGGCGAACCCTGACGTCGGCCGACGGCCGCAGCGATACCTGGGACGAGCTGGTCCTCGCGACCGGCGCCAATCCGGTCCTCCCACCGATCCGCGGAGTGCGCCTCCCCGACGGCACGGGACTGCGCGACGGGGTGCACAGCCTGCGCACTCTCGCCGACTGCGCGCGGCTGACCGAGGACATCGGCAGGGCGCGGCGCGCCGTCGTCATCGGCGGCGGCGTCCTCGGCGTCAGTGTCGCGAGGGCACTGGGCGCTCTGGGCCTCACCGTCGAGATCGTGCACCAGGGACCTCATCTGATCGAGCGTCAGCTCGACGCCGAGGCGTCGGCGGCGCTGCGCGAGGGACTGCGGCGGATGGGTGTCGTGGTCTACCCGAACAACCGTGCCCGCGCGGTGGTCGGCCGGCACGGCACCGGGGACAGCGCCGTCGAGCTGGCCAACGGCTACCGGCTCGGCACCGATCTGGTCGTCCTCGCCTGCGGTGTCCGCCCCCGCACCGCGCTCGCCCACGCCGCCGGTCTCGCCGTCGACACCGGAATCGTCGTCGACGACACGCTGGCCACGTCCGCGCCACACGTCCACGCCATCGGCGACTGCACCCAGCACCGCGGAGTGGTGCACGGTCTGTCCGGCCCGGCCTGGGAACAGGCCGACGTCCTCGCGGCGCGTCTCTCCGGCACGGACCCCGACGCGCTCTACCAGGGCTCACGCCCCCTGGCCCGGCTCAGCGCGGGACCTCTGGAGTACGCGGCCTTCGGCGAGGCGCACCTCGACGCCGAGGATCAGGCCGCGGACCCCGAGCTGAACGTGCTGCGCCTGTCCGACGCGACGCGCGGCAGCTACAAGAAGCTCGTGCTGCGCGGAGAGCGCCTCGTCGGCGCCATCCTGCTCGGCGACCTGGCCACCGTGGGTGAACTCGCCCGCGCCTACGAGCGTGACGCGTCCATCCCCGACCGACCCCTGCACCTGCTCACCTCATACGGAGCGACCCCATGACACACCGCCCGACGTCCGGCCCGTCGTCCCGTCCGCTCAAGGATCTCGTCCTCGTCGGCCACGGCATGGTCGGTCAGCGCTTCCTGGAGGCGCTGACCGAGCAGCCCGGAGGGGCCGACTGGCGGATCACCGTCCTCGCCGAAGAGCCGCGCCCCGCCTACGACCGGGTGCACCTGACCTCGTGGTTCTCCGGCACGGACGCCGACGCGCTGTCGCTCACGCCACCAGGCTTCCTGACCGACCACGGCATCGATCTGCGCCTGGCCGAACCGGCCGCCGCCGTCGACCGCGCCGCGCAGACCGTCACCACCGCGTCCGGCCAGGTGCTGCACTACGACGCGCTGGTGCTGGCAACCGGGTCCTACCCGTTCGTACCGCCCGTACCGGGCCACGACGCGGCCGGCTGCCACGTCTACCGCACCATCGAAGACCTGGAGGCCATCCGCGACGACGCGGAACGGGCAGGCAGAGGTGTGGTGGTCGGCGGCGGACTGCTCGGCCTGGAGGCGGCCGGGGCCCTCACCGCGCTCGGCCTGGAGACCCACGTCGTCGAGTTCGCGCCCCGCCTCATGGCACTCCAGGTCGACGCAGGCGGGGGGCAGCTGTTGCGCCGCAAGATCGAGGAGCTGGGCGTCACCGTCCACACCGGAGCGGGCACCCAGGCCATCGTCCTCGACGAGGACGGCCGCGTACGCGGCATGGGACTCTCCGACGGCCGGGAACTCCCCGCCGACCTGGTCGTCTTCTCGGCCGGCGTGCGACCGCGGGACCAACTGGCACGCGAGAGCGGCCTGCCCGTCGGCGAGCGCGGCGGCATCGTCGTCGACGAACGCTGCCGCACCACGGACCCGCACGTCTACGCCATCGGGGAGTGCGCGCTGGCCGCGGACGGCCGGGTCTACGGCCTGGTCGCCCCCGGATACGCCATGGCCGAGACCGCGGCCCGCTCACTGGCCGGCGAACACCGTGACCAGGACGCCTTCACCGGCGCCGACACCTCGACCAAGCTCAAGCTCCTCGGGGTCGACGTCGCCAGCTTCGGCGACGCGCACGGCGCGACCGAGGGAGCACTCGACGTCCTCTACAGCGACAGCCGCAACGGCGTCTACAAGAAGCTCGTCATCGGCCGCGAGGGCCAACTCCTCGGGGGCGTCCTGGTCGGCGACACCGAGTCCTACGGACTGCTCCGCCCCCTGGCGATCGGTGGCGAACCCCTCCGAACGGCCCCCGAACAGCTCGTTCTCCCCGCCGGACTCGGCCCAGCCGGGCCGATCACGCTGCCCGACGAGGCCGTCGTCTGCTCCTGCCACAACGTGAGCAAGGGACAGATCCGCGCCGCCGTCCACGACGAGGGATGCGCCACCGTCCCCGAGGTCAAGAAGTGCACGAAGGCGGGGACCGGCTGCGGCAGTTGCGTCAAACTGCTCGGCACCATCGTGACGGAGGAACTGCAGGCGAGCGGTGTCACCGTCGACAAGGGGCTGTGCGAACACTTCGCGCACACCCGGACCGAGCTCTACGAGATCGTCCGGGTCGCCGGCATCACCTCGTTCACCGACCTGGTCGACCGGCACGGCAGCGGCGAAGGATGCGACATCTGCAAGCCGGTCGTCGCCTCCATCCTGGCCACCCTCGACAACGGCCACATCCTCGACGGCGAACAGGCCGCGCTCCAGGACACCAACGACCACTTCCTCGCCAACCTGCAACGCAACGGCTCGTACTCCGTCGTGCCGCGCATCCCCGGCGGTGAGGTCACCCCGCACGGCCTGATCACGATCGGTGAGATCGCCCGCGACTTCGGCCTCTACACGAAGATCACCGGCGGGCAGCGCATCGACCTCTTCGGCGCCAGCGTCGACCAACTGCCCACCATCTGGCGCCGGCTCGTGGACGCGGGATTCGAGTCCGGCCACGCCTACGGCAAGTCCCTGCGCACGGTGAAGTCCTGCGTGGGCGAGACCTGGTGCCGTTACGGAGTGCAGGACTCGGTGGGCCTCGCGATCGAGCTGGAACTCCGCTACCGGGGGCTGCGCTCACCCCACAAGCTCAAGTCCGCCGTCTCCGGATGCGCACGGGAGTGCGCGGAGGCACAGGGCAAGGACTTCGGCATCATCGCCACCTCCACCGGCTGGAACCTCTACGTCGGCGGGAACGGCGGAATGACGCCGCGACACGCCGATCTGCTGGCCGCCGACCTGGACCGCGACACGCTGATCCGCAGCATCGACCGGTTCCTGATGTTCTACATCCGCACCGCCGACCGGCTGGAGCGGACCTCCGTCTGGCTGGACCGGATCGAAGGCGGCCTGGACCACGTGCGGGCGGTCGTCATGGACGACTCACTGGGTCTGTGCGCCGAACTGGACGCCCTGATGGAGCGACACGTCGACCACTACCAGGACGAGTGGGCCGCGGTGCTCGCCGACCCGGAACGGCTCAGCCGCTTCGTCTCCTTCGTGAACGCCCCCGGCACACCCGACCCCGCCGTGACCTTCGTTCCGGAGCGCGGCCAGATACGCCCCGCCCGACCCGACGAGCACGGAACCATCCTTTCCCCGGCCCTGGTGGCCGGCCCCCGACTGGAGGTGCGTACCGCGTGAGCAGGTATGTGGAGATCCATGACGGCACGCACTGGACGCGGGCCTGCGCCTACGAAGACCTGATCCCCGGGCGAGGGGTGGCGGTCCTCGGCGCCCGCGGCGAGCAGGTGGCCGTCTTCCGCGACCGGGCCGGATCGCTGTACGCGGTCGACAACCGTGACCCGTTCAGCGGCGCCCACGTGATGTCACGCGGGATCCTCGGCAGCCGAGGCGACGTCCCCACGGTCGCGTCGCCGATGTACAAGCAGGTCTTCGACCTGCGCGACGGACGCTGCCTGGACGAGAACACCGCCCCCGACGGCACCCCGGCCGTGCTGCGCGTCTGGCCGGTGCGCGACAGCGCGGACGCGACCTCACAGCTGGCCGGAGCGGGCGTGCACGGGCCGTAGCACGGCCGATCTGCGGGGAGGCGGACCACGTAACCCGCCCCTCCTAGCGTCGTCGCAACGGACTACCCCCACCTCACGAAACAGCGGGTGACAGCTGATGACCAGTGTGGTCGACACAGAAGGCACGGCCGAAGAGGCCGCCGGACGCACGAGCGCCCCCGACAGCCCGCATGCCTCCGGGAGCGCGGACCGTCCCGGCGGCATCACGGACTGGCACCCGGAGGACGAGGCGTTCTGGGAGCGGACCGGCGCCCGGGTCGCGCGCCGCAACCTGGTCTTCTCCGTCCTGTCCGAACACATCGGTTTCTCGGTGTGGAGCCTGTGGTCGGTCCTGGTGCTGTTCCTCGGACCCGAGTACCACATCGACCCGGCGGGCAAGTTCACCCTCACCGCGGTGCCGACGGCGCTCGGCGCCACGCTGCGCCTGCCGTACACGTTCGCGGTGGCGAGGTTCGGCGGCCGCAACTGGACCGTGTTCAGCGCCCTGTTGCTGCTCGTTCCGACCGTACTGGCCGGAATCGTGCTCCAACCCGGCGTCTCCTACGGCACCTTGCTGGCCGTTGCCTGCGTGGCCGGTGTCGGCGGCGGCAACTTCGCCTCCTCGATGGCGAACATCAACGCCTTCTACCCGCAGCGCCTCAAGGGCTGGGCCCTCGGAGTCAACGCCGGCGGCGGCAACCTCGGCGTGCCGGTCGTACAACTCATCGGCCTCCTGGTGCTGGCCACCGCAGGCGCGGCCCACCCTCGGCTCGTACCGTTGGTCTACCTGCCCCTGATCGTGCTGGCGGCCCTGGGCGCGGCCCTGAAGATGGACAACCTGACGTCGCTGAAGAACGACAGGCGAGCCCTGCGCGAAGTCGCCACGGAACCGCACAGCTGGGTCATGTCGGCGCTGTACGTCGGCACCTTCGGCTCCTTCATCGGCTTCGGCTTCGCCTTCGGGCAGGTCCTGCAGGTGCAGTTCCACGACCAGTTCGACACCCCCGTCAAGGCCGCCTACCTGACGTTCCTCGGCCCACTCCTGGGTTCGCTGGTGCGCCCGTTCGGCGGGAAGATGGCGGACCGCTGGTCCGGCGCGACCGTGACGCTGTGGACCTTCGCCGCGATGGCGGCCGGCACGGGTGTCGTTCTGGTGGCCTCCCACCAGAAGTCACTGCCGCTGTTCCTCACCGGTTTCGTGGCGCTGTTCGTGCTGAGCGGTGTCGGCAACGGCTCCACCTACAAGATGATCCCCGCGATCTTCCAGGCCAAGGCGCAGATCGCGGTCGCAGCCGGAGCCGACCCCGAGACCGCCGGACGGGACGCGCGGCGCCGGGCGTCGGCGCTGATCGGTCTGGCCGGTGCCGTCGGCGCGTTCGGCGGGGTTCTCGTCAACATCGCCTTCCGCCAGGCCTTCCTGGCGGGCGCGAGCGGCGACGCCGCCTACTGGGCCTTCCTGGCCGCGTACGCGATCTGCTTCGCTCTGACGTGGACGGTCTATCTGAGGCCGCGGGAGGGCCGGATGACCGCGGTCTGACGGAGAGGGAGGCGGGGTGCCCGGCGCGAGGTCGCGCCGGGCACCCGCGCTCTGCTCCCGCACGCCTATCGGGTCTGCGGCACGCGGAACCTGCGACGGTATTCGGTGGGCGTGGTGTTCAGCCGGCGCCGGAACGCTCGCACCAGTGTGTCGGTCGTGCCGAACCCGCAGACGGACGCGATGCGTTCGAGGGTGGCGTCGGAGGACTCGAGTTCGTGGCGGGCCTTCTCGACGCGCACGGACTCGATGTAGGCGTGCGGGGTCATACCCAGCTCCGTCTTGAAGAGCCGCGTGAGGTGCCGGTCGCTGACGTGCGCGAAGGCCGCCAGGTCCACGACGGTCAGCGGCTCGGTGATGCTGCGCAGGATGTGATGGCGGAGGTCCTCGATCCGCCGCGTCGTGGAGAGTTGCTCCAGGGGGACACTGAACTGGCTCTGCCCTGAGGGTCGTTTCAGGTACATCACCAGCTGCCGTGCGACGCGCAACGCGACGGCCTCACCGAGATCGTCGGCGATCAGGGCCAGCGACAGATCGAGACAGGCGCTGATCCCGGCCCCGGTCCAGACATCGCCCTGCCGGATGAAGATGGGATCGGCGTCGACCTCCACGGCCGGGTGGTCCGCCGCGAGCTGGGGCGCGGTCGACCAGTGCGTGGTGGCGCGCTTGCCGTCCAGAAGGCCCGCCGCGGCGAGAAGGTGGGCGCCGACACAGACGGAGGTCACCCGGTGGGTCCGGCCCGCCAGGGTCTTCACCCAGCCGACCAGAGTGGGGTCGACGACGGCACGGACGCGGCGCTCGCTGTCGATCTCCACCGACCCGGGCACGATGAGGGTGTCGATGCTCTTCCCGGCAGCCTCGCCGAAGGTGAGGTCCGGCAGGATGCGGACCCCGGCAGACGTGGTGACGGGATCCATGCCCGCGGCTGCCAGAACGACGTGATAGCCGCTCGCGTCCTCGGTCTCGCGCCGGGCCAGGGAGAAGACCTCCGGCGGTCCGGTCACGTCGAGCAGGTCGACGCCCTCGAAGAGCACGATGACGATGAGGCGTCTGACGATGTCCGGCACAAGTCCCCCTGAACGGTGCTCGGTATGCCTCGCGGCATGTCCGTATCTGCATGTTAGACGTCATTGTCGACACGCCTTTGGGGCCATAGCGTTCCAGATGCAGCCCAACGCATCGCTGGGGCTGCCTCATTCACCGGAACACCGAAGGCGGTACCCCCGTGTCCAGAACGACGCTGCGCGAGCTCAACGGCTTCGACGAGACCCCCGCGAAGCTCGCCGACTCGACCCTGATCCTGATCGACTTCCAGAACACCTACACCCAGGGTGTGATGGAACTCGACGGATGGGAGGCCTCGCTCGAAGCCGCCGCCCAACTCCTGGCGCGGGCACGCCAGGAGGGCACCAAGATCGTGCACGTCATCAACGACGGTGGAGAGGGAACCCCGTACGACATCCGGGCCGATATCGGCGAGATCCACCCCCGCCTCGCACCTGCCGAGGGTGAGGCCGTGGTCGTCAAGCAGGTCCCCGACGCCTTCGTCGACACGGACCTCGGGGCGCACATCCCGCAGGGGCAGGACGTCGTCATCGCCGGCTGGATGACGCACATGTGCGTGGCGTTCACCGCACAGGGCGCGTTCCTGCGCGGCAACCGGCCCACGGTCGTCGCCGACGCCACCGCCACCCGCTCCCTGCCGGTGACCGGCACCGACCTCGACGCCTGCCAGGTCCACTACAGCGCCCTGGCCACCATCGCCGACCTGTACGGCGTCGTCGTTCCCTCCCACAAGGAGCTCATCTGATGAAGGCGTGCGGACAGCCGCCGCCCCGAGTGCCCCCGTCGACCTCTCGGCGGGGGCACCCGCACGGGTGCCGACCTGCCGGGACCGCGCCGACGTCCGGCACCCTGTCCTTCGGAAGGCAACGATCACTCCTGCCCCACCCCTTGACGAACAGACGATTCCGGACGAACAATTTCGGTCATCCGTCTGACAACGTTGTCTTATCGAAAGGCGCCCAGCGTGCCCGAGCCATCCCTGCATGTCGATCGCCGCCGTTTCGTCCAGCTTCTCGGCGCCGCCGCCCTCGCGGCGACCGTCCCCGTCACCCTCGGCAGCGGCACGGCGAGCGCCCAAGGACGTCCGGGCACGGCACGCGACACCACCGCGGAGACCTACTACCGCGTCCTGCTGAACCACACCCATTGGTCCGAGACGCAGTGGGACGAGACCCGCGGCTACTACACGGACAAGGACTTCGGCTTCGCCGTGGTGCTCGGCAACGCGGTTCTCCTCACCCACGGCACATACGACAGCGACAGCGCCGGGATCGACGAGAAGACGCTGAAGGACCGGACGATCGCGACGATCCAGCACTTCGCCGCGTCCAACCGGCTCACCGGCGGCACGCAGTGGGGCCGGACGCTGTTCTTCGACACCACCTTCCAGCTCTACTTCGTGCTGGCCGCACGGCTGCTGTGGGACGACCTCGACGAGGCCACCCGGACCCACGTCGACACGATCGCCCGTGAACAGGCCGCCTACACCACGGGCTTGGGGACCGGCGACGACCCGAACTCCGGCAGCTGGACCCCGCACGGTCTCCTCGGCGGCCACGAGGGCGACACCAAGCTCGAGGAGATGGGCGTCTACGCGCAGTCCCTCGCCCCAGGACTGGCCTGGGCGCCGGACGACGCGCGGCACGCCGACTGGGACAAGGCATTCGGCACCTGGTCCCGCAACGAGACCGGTCTGCCCCAGGCGGACCTGGTCAACCCGGCCCTTGTCGACGGCGTCCCCGTCTCCGACAACACGGCCCGCAACCTCTATGACACCTTCATCGTCGAGAACCACGGATCCTTCGGGCCGCACTACCAGGAAGAACTGTTCCGAACGTCCGGCCGCAACGCCGCCCACTTCATCACTGCCGGCCGCCCGTTGCCCCAGGTCCTCACCAACCAGCCGAACGCCGACCAGCTGTGGCGCACCCTGCTCGGGGTGATGAGTGACGCCGGCGAGCCGCTGATGCCGATGGTCAACGACCGCGAGCACCTCTACGGCCGTGACGTCATCCCCCTCGCCTTCCTCGCGCAGGTCGTCGGCGACCGCGCGGCGGCCCGGGCGGAAGTGGCGCTCGCCGAGCGGCTGGAGGCGTACCAGAAGTACCCGCCGGAGTACCGTCTGGCGAAGTTCTCCGGTGAGCCGAAGTACGAGCCCGAGGCCCGCGCGGAGGTGGCCATCAGCTACCTCCTGCACCTGTGGGCCGCGAGCCAGGGCCGCACGGTGCGCCCCCTGACCTCGGAGGAACTGTTCCAACACGCCTCGGGGGTCACCGACTTCGGCACCGTTCCCGGCCTGGTGTCCCACCAGTCGACCGGCGCCTGGGCGGGCGCCGTGACCAAGCCGGGCTTCGTGAAGTTCGCCTGGCAACCGGCCCACGACGACTGGCTGTTCAAGCTCAGCGGCGCCAACCCCATGTTCCTGCCCAGCACCGCCGCGCAGGTGACCGGCCGCCAGGTGCGGACGTACAGCACGGTCCGCGACGGGTTCGACGGCAGCGCCACCGTGGTGCGCCTGAGCACCGGCCGGGCGGGCCTGACCACCCTGCCCTCGGGCGCCGTCGTCTACGCGACGACCGGCGTAGCGGCGGGGGAGGGGCATCTGGAGATCCACAACCTCACCATGCCGGGCATGGCGGGCCTCACGGGTTCACGCACCTACCGCTTCGCCGAGGGCAGCGCCACCGTGACCGCCCAGGACGCTCGACCGGCCGCCGCCACCCCGCGCGTGGATGAGGTCACCTTCGCGAAGACCGAGGTCGGCCACCTGCGCATGATCGGCGTCCTGCCCGACCCGACATACGGCTACTCCCTCTACGCCTTCGAGGCCCGCGAGGGTTCGGACGGCACCGACCTCGCCCGGAGCGGGACGGCGACCGCCTCCTCGTACGACACCGGCAAGCAACCGGCCCTGGCGGTGGACGGAAACGCCACGAGCCGATGGGCGGTTTCCAAGGCTGACCGGTCCCGGGCGGACAGCTGGATCGCCGTCGACCTCGGAGCGACGCACACGGTGGACCGCGTCACCCTCCGCTGGGAGGCCGCGGCCGGACGCGCCTACACCGTGCAGGGATCGGCCGACGGCAAGCAGTGGAACGACCTCGTCTCCTGGCCCGAGCCCGACGTCTCCAGCGCGGGCGGCTGGCTCGACGTCGACGGCCGGGCCGGCCTCGTCGTCCGGGGATCGAAGCAGCCGCTCGCGGTGTACGGCGACACGATCGTCCTGGCCGACGGCCCGGCAACGCCACTGCTGGCAGAGGGCTTTCCCGGTATATCCACCGACAAGCTCCGCGACCTCGCGCGCGGTGCCGCTCCGCGGGCCGAGGACGACAGCGTCCGCGCGGCCCTCACCGAGGACCACCTCAGCCTGTTCAACCTGTCCGAACAGCAGGTGACGACGCGTGTCGACATCCCGCAAGCCGGCTCGCGCACGTCCCTGTTCGAGGGACGCCAGACCCTCACCGCGCAAGGCAGCACCTACGAGGCCGATCTTGACGCCGCCACGGCCGAACTCCTGCCTCCGCGCATGGAGGTGAGCCCGGCCTTCGGAGGAAGGCTGCCCGCCGGACTCCGGGCCGAAGTCGTCGACGCCGCCACCGTGCGATTCACCGGTCCGTCCTGCCGCCTCCGGGTCACCGGCCAGGGGCACAGCGAGGTGGCGGAGGTACGCGCGGGCCGCACCACCACCGTCACCCTGCGGGGCGCCGAGGCCTATCCGCTGGGCGACCTCGCCCTGGGGCGCACGGTCTTCCCGACCCGTCCGCTCCCGCCCGGCATGTCGGACCCGTCGGCCGCCGTCGACGGGGACCCGCACACGGCCTGGACACCCGGCCCGGACGGCCGCATGGTCGTCGACCTCGGCGCCGAGCGCCCCGTCCAGGAGATCCGCACGGAGTGGACCGGCGGTCGCGTTCCGGGTCTGAAGGCGGAACTCAGCAGCGACGGCCTGACGTATACGCAGGCCGGTCAACTCACCGGACACGGCAGGAGCCGTCGGCTCACCGCCAACGGCACCGCCCGATACGTGGCACTCGCGACCGACGCGGGCAAACCGGGCGGCGCCCGGCTGACCAGCATCTCCGTACGCTGACCGATTCCCGCAGGCCGACCGACACCCTGACAGCGGAACTCCCCTCCATCCGAGGGGAGTTCCGCTGTCAGGTGCTCAGGTGCTCAGGTGCTCAGGTGCTCAGGTGCCAGTCGACTTGCGACGTGAACGGGGAGATCGTCGAGGGCGGGCTCAGGCGGGCTGCCACAGCTCGATCTTGTTGCCCTCGGGATCGGTGACCCAGCCGAACCGACCGACACCCTCCATGTCCTGCGTCTCCTCAGCGACGTCCGCCCCCTTGGCCCGCAGTTGCGCGAGCATCGCCTCCAGGTCGCGGACGCGGAAGTTGAGCATGGTCTGCTGAGCAGGGGACCCGAAGTAGTCGGTCTCGGACTCGAACGGCGCGAACACCGTCGGCCCGGCCTCCTGCTGCCACAGGCCGTTCTCCTTGGTGTTGAGTCCCAGACAGTCGCGGTACCAGGCGCTCAGAGACGCCGGGTCGGCGGCGCGCATGAAGTACCCACCGATTCCAAGCACATGTTCCATGACGCAATCCTGCCAGGACACGGCGATCGGGCGGGCCGGCACCACGCGTCGAACGCCGCTCGCCTGTCGTGTCGCGGGAGGGACGCGGCCCCACAGGGGTGAATACTCCAGCCGCGCCGACCACCTGGCGGCCTTCCGGAGAGTGGCCGGGGCGATCGCTATGTTGGCGGGGCTCGGCCCTCCCGGCCGGCAGCAGCCGACGACATCCCCCTTCACCACCCGGCACCAGCGTGATCCCCCACGATCCCCAGCAACAGCGCAGGAGCAGCATGAGCAAGGTCTTCAGCGCCCACGCCGTCTCGGTCGACGGCTACATCAGTGGCCGCATTCCCGAAGGTCAGGAGGAGTTCGGCAGCGGACTCGGTGACGCGTCGATGCTCTTCGACTGGTACTTCGGCGGTGACACGTCGAGCGAGTCCTTCGACGGGTTCCGTCTCAGCGAACCCAGCGCCCGGTTCTTCGACGCCGTCGCGGGACGCGTGGGGGCGACGGTCGCTGGGCGCACCACCTACGAGCACTCCCGTCATTTCGGCGGCGGCGGACCGCACCCGACAGCGCCGCTCTTCGTCCTCAGCCACCGCCCGGCGCCCGAGATCACCGGGTCACAGACGCTCGTGACCACCGGCGTCGAGGACGCGGTGGCGGCGGCACGCGAGGCCGCGCAGGGCAAAGACGTCGCCCTCATGGGAGGCGGCGTGCTGTCGTCCGCGCTGGAGGCGGGCCTCGTGGACGAGGTGATCCTCCACCAGGTGCCGGTCCTCCTGGGAGGCGGTCGCCCCTTCTTCCACGAGCTCCCGAGCCATGTGGACCTGCGTCTCCTGCAGACGATCCCGGCACCCGGCGTGACGCACCTCCACTACGAGGTGATCCGGTAGTCCTCGTCACCCGCGCCGTGAAGGGGCCGCACGGATGCGGGTCGGGGCGGCCGACGGAGCCACTGCCGTAGAGGCCCCGGCCCCCGGCGGAGTCCGCGCTCCATCGGGTTCACCGGAGGGGTTCGCGCCGGTCTCGATCGCCCTTCCACTCGTGGGCGAGTGTCGCGTAGACGTACTCGCCGGCCCAGCGCTCGCCGTCGAGGTCGTTCTCGACGAAGTGCGCTTCGCGGCGCATACCGAGCCGCTCGCACACCCGCACCGAACCGCTGTTGAGCACGTCGAGGCGCGCGAAGAGCCGGTGAACCTTCAGCTCCGTGAAGGCGAGTGAGGCAGCCGCCCGTGCGGCCTCGGTGGCGTAACCCCGGCCGCCGTACGCGGGATGGAAGACCCAGCCGATCTCTGCCTGGCGGGCCCGCGCGCTCGCCAGTTTGAGAACGATCTCGCCGACGACCGTCGTCCCGCCCGTCTCGCACACGGCCACCACCAGGTCGTCGCCGTCCTCGGCCCACGCCGTCCCGGCCGCGCGCCGCGTGAGACTCCGGGCGCACTGGTCGCGGGTGAGCGGCGCGCGGAAGAGGTAGCGGGCGACGCCGGGCAGGCTCTGATACGCGTGCAGGGCGTCGAGGTCGTCCGGCGTGAACCGGCGCAGAGTGAGCCGTTCGGTCACAACGGGCAGTGAGAGCCGGAACATCGGCCTGGTCTCCTCGTCCTCGGCAGCCCCGCCAGCGTAAAGGACCCTTCGTCGAGCGATGCCGGCCACCCGGCGGCGGGCACGACCGGCTCCGGAGCAACGGGACGGGGCGGCGGGACCGTCCGGTGAGGGGCGGCCGGGGACCCGTCCCGGCGTCCTGAAAGCCGCCTACCGATCGACCTGCACGAACAGCCGTGCGCGGAGGGATACTTGACGGCGTGGATACGCGTTCCATACAGGTTCGGTTCAGGGGAGGCGATGTCCGTGAGCGGTGTCGGCAATGGGCTCGCGAAGGTCCAGGTGAAGCTCCGCTGGGATCCCAGTCCCTGGGGGGAGCCGCCCCGTCACCTCGACATCATGGCGGCGACCTATTCCGCCGGGCAGCCGCACGGGCGGCCGGTGTACGTCGTCCACACCGAGAGCCGGTCGCCGGACGGCACCATCAACATGAGCCGCCACAGTGAGACCGGCCAGGGGCTCGGCTTCGTCGAGGTGATGGTCCTGGAACTCGACCGGCTGGCGTCGTCGTACGCGCGCGTCGTGGTGGGTGTGGCCATCCACCAGGACCAGGGCGCCCTGACGTTCGGCGACATCAAGAACGCGGGGGTGCTGGTCGCCGAGGACTACAGGGAACTGATGACGGACGACCTCGCCCGGGTCGCGGCATCGAACGCCACGACCATCGCGGAGTTCACCAGGGACGGCTCCGGGCCCTGGTCGCTTCAGGAGACGGTCCGTGGTTTCGACGGCTCGCCGACGGCGTTCGCCGCGGAGATGGGCAACGTCTGGCAGACATGAACCGGACGGTCAGAGGGCCTCTGCCGGCCAGTCCAGCAGGCGCGCCCCGATCACGGCCGTCTGGAGCATGTAGCGATCGGCGGGGTCGGCCGGGTTGGCGCCGGTGAGCTTGTGGATGCGCTCCAGGCGGTACGTCAGGGCGCGCACGCTCAGGGTCAGGCGGCGGGCCGCCTCGGCGGCGACGCAGCCGCAGTCGAAGTACGCGGTAAGGGTGTCGAGGAGAGGCCGGGCGCCGCCGCGTGCCGTGGTGAGGGGGGCGAGGGCGTCCAGCACGAGGTCGGCCATGGCCTGGCGGTCCCGGGTCAGGACGGGGTAGACGAGTAGGTCGGCGGCCCGCAGCACCGGTTCGTCGAGGCCCAGACGCTCCCCCAGTTCCAGGGCGTTGAGCGCTTCCTCGTAGGAATGGACGACGCCACCGGGGCCCGGCTGAGGCCGGCCGATTCCGATCCGCCCGCCGTCGATGGCGGCGTACGCCAGTTTCGCGAAGTAGGCGAGCACGTCGTCCTGATGGCCGGGGGCGACGCACACCAGCCGCCCGTCCTTGGTGGTGGTGAGGATGTCGCGGGCGCCGAACCGGCCCATGAGCGCGTGCTCGACCTTCCGGGGTGCGGGATCGCCCTCCTCGTAGGCCGAGGGGCCCTCCGCGACGGCGACGGCGTGGTCGTGGGACAGCCGCAGGCCGAACCGTTCGGAGCGCTCGGCGAGGCGGCCCAGGTCGCTGCGTCCGTAGAGCAGGTCGTCGATGAACTCGCGGCGGGCCGCCTCTTCCTGGCGAACGGCCTGGCGCTGAGCGCGCTCGAAGCCCTCGGCGAAGGCGTCTATCACCTGCTGCACGGCGAAGAGTGCCATGTCGGCGGAACCGGCGGAGTGCGGCCAGGCGGAACGTGCCGCCGTGAGGTGTTCGCTGACGAGGCTGCGCAGCCTGTGGCCGGCCTCGGCGGCCTGCTCGCCCAGGGCGCGCCGGGACTCGATCTCCTCCCGGGTCAGGCGGCGGCCCGTGGACGAGATGTCGGCCAGGATCTCCGTATAGCCGTGCAGATAGTGCACGGGATTGTCCCGGCCGGTCACGTCGCCCCCGAATTCTTGACGCGCCGGTGACGAGTTCTTAGCGGCTCACCGGCATGGAGACCCTAGTGAACACTGCCGGGATTCGGCAATGCGCGTCCGTGGGCGGGGCGGGCACCATGACGTCCGGGGAGCACTGCGAAGGGTTCTGGTGCCGGACACCGGCAGGTGGTGTCCGGCACGGAACCCGGAGGGGAGCGGTGCGCCCCCCGGTCACGGCCGGCGAGGGAGGGGGGCGGAGATGCGGATGTTCGTCGAGGCGGCCACGGGTCTGCCCGGCGTTCTGTTCACCGCCGCCCTCGTCGTGGCCGCGTGCTTCTGGCTGTCGGCCGCGTTCGGGGTCGTCGCCGTGAACAGCTTCGACACGGACGTCGACCTCGACGCGTGGGGCATGGGCGGAGTGCCGGTGGCGGTCGCCGTGTCCCTGCTGGCGGCGCTCGCCTGGCTCCTCGACACCGGCCTCGCTCTTCTCATCATCCTCGCGGCGACTCCGGGAGCCACCGCGGGTGTTCTGCGCCTGGTGGCATCCGTGGGTGCGCCGCTCGTCGCCTGGTGGCTGACTTGCCTGTCCGTACGACCCCTGCGCGCGGCCGCCGGCAGTCCCGCGGCCGACCCCCGCCACGTTCTCGCCCCTCCTGGCCCGCAGCGCGCGGCCGGGCGACAGGAGCCGTCATGACGTACTTCATCGCACCGCTCGCCACCGCTCTCTTCTTCGTCGCGATCAGCACGGCCGTCCTGGTCCGCCGGGACCGGAGACAGATGGCCCATCAGTGGTCGCTCCCGCGCGGGAGCGAGTGACGAGTGGTCTCAGCCGGACAGGTACCGACTCAGTACGTCGGCCTCGCGTCGGAGCCGAAGGGCCGCGTCGCGCTGACCGTAGGTGTCGTATCGATCGGCTTCGCCGGCGCGGTCGTCGATCTGTGACTGCAGGAGGTTGCGAACGTCGTCGACGGACAGGACGCGGCGTTCCGCTTCCGTTGAACCGACCCCGTTCCGGGCGCCGGCGACGTGTTCGCTCACCGCGTGAGATGCGGACCGCGTGGGTGCCTCCACGGCCTCGGCGTTGTCGATGACCCCGATGGCGGTGCGCAACGCGGTGACCGCCTCGGTCCGGCGCGCCTTCATCGCGGCGACGAGATCGGCACGCAGCAGCGACCGGAGCGCCTTGGCGTCTTCGGGGGCGGGCTTGTCCGGGTTTCCGGTCATTCCTGGTCTCCGTCCGTCGAGGACTGCTGGATCGAGAGGACGTTCACAGTTCCGATTCCGTGAACGATCCGATGAGGCCGACCAGCGTGGCCGTGTCGTCGGCGCTGCCGATGGCGACGAACTTCGCGGAGTTCCGCTGCTCGTCGTAGAGGGTCTCCAGGTGCAGGCGTGCCCCGCGCCCCGGACGGGTCGCCGCCGCGCTCGTCACGAGCGTGCTCAGCCGGGACATCGCCACCCTGTCGATCCCGTCGACCTGCACGACGGCTGTCACCTCGACGCGCGGTGGCCCGCTCACCGTGGCGGCCGGCGGCGCCGGCGTGCGGCCCTCGGTGAGGGAGTCCACGTCCGCTGCGGCGATCCGGTACTGCTTGCCGATCCGCACGGCGGGCAAGCGGCCGTCCCGCACGTAACCGCGAACCGTGCGGACGTGGAGGCCGAGCATCTCGGCGACCTCTTCCGTCGAGTACAACGCTGAATCCGTCATGACTCCGCAAACGTCCTCAACAATCCGTATCTTGCCTCAAGAGGTGAGCCTATACGGAAGTATAGGGTTGTCGCGGCGATGTGCCGGTTGCCTACCGTGATCCCCCGCGGACCTTGGGCCAGGGGGAAACGGGTTGTGCCTGTCTCGGTGACCGGCTTGGTTCGTGCTCGTGACCGACCTGAGTGCTCTCGTACGTCCGGACCGGTATCCGCGCTCGTCCCGCTACGACCCCGCCTGGCTGCTCGACCTCGACATGGGGCCCAACCCGTTGTGGCTGCTGGAGGACCTGGCCGGGACACTCGATCTGCGCCCCGGGATGCGGATTCTCGACCTCGGCTCGGGCAAGGGGGCCACGTCGGTGTTCCTGGCCCGCGAGTTCGGCGCCGAGGTGGCCGCGGCCGACTGGTGGATCGCCTCCGAGGACGCGGCAGCCGTCTTCGCCGCCGCGGGGGTCGGTGACCGGGTGACGGCCGTGCGGGCCGAAGCGCACGCGCTGCCGTTCGAGGAGGAGAGCTTCGACGCCATCGTGAGCGTGGACGCGTTCGAGTACTTCGGTACGGCGGACAGCTATCTGCCCTACCTGTCGCGGTTCCTCCGGCGCGGCGGCCAACTGGGCATGGCCACCCCGGCCATGACGCGCGAGGTCCGTGAACTCGGGGCCGTCCCGCCCCACATCAAGAAGGTGGTCGGCTGGGAGGCGATCGCCTGGCACACGGCGGAGTGGTGGCGTTTCCAGTGGGAGATCACCGGGTTGGTGGAGGTCACTTCGGCGCGTTTGCAGGCAGACGCCTGGGAGGACTGGCTGCTGTGGGCCCGGGCCGGCGCGGCGCGTGGTCCCGATGGCGCGAGCGCGAACGCGCCCGTCATCGAGATGCTCACCGCGGACGCCGGAGAGTTCCTCTCCTTCGCGCTGATCACCGCGCGGAAGCACTGACGGAGTCCGCGCCCGCCGCCGGTTGGTCATTTCGGCCGGGATCGGACAGGCCGCCTCCGAGGCCCGTGCTCGGTCACTCGGGTGGCCGGCCTGAGGCCGTCGCGTCACGGGCATGCTGACCTGGAACTGCCGTGCCGATGCGGGGGATTGGTGGTCAGTGGTGATGGTGGGCAGCGTGGAGTCCCGGCTGGTGCTCCTGCGGGGGAACAGTGCCTCGGGAAAGTCGTCCGTGGCCGCCGGCCTTCGTGACCGCTTCGGCCGGGGGCTGGCTCTCGTAGGACAGGACAACCTGCGGCGCCTCGTGCTGCGCGAACGGGACCGGCCGGGTGCGGCGAACATCGGTCTGATCGATCTGACGGCCCGGTACGCACTGGACGCCGGGTACCACGTGGTCGTGGAGGGCATCCTCCACGCCGACCACTACGGGGACATGCTCGCCGGACTGTGCGCCGATCATCGCGGGAAGACCCACGCCTACTACTTGGACGTGCCGTTCGCCGAGACGCTCACCCGGCACGCCACGAAGCCGATCGCCGACGATGTCGACGAGGCGCAGTTGCGCGACTGGTACCGGCCGCGCGACCTTCTGCCCGGTGCCGTGGAAACGGTCGTCGGTGCGGACAGCACCCTCCACGGAACGGTCGACCGCGTGATGCTCGACACCGGTCTGGCCCACTTGCCGGCCATTGACCGCTGACAGCGCAGGAGCGACGCTCCGCTGTGCCGTGGACCGCAAGAAATCGATGAAAGAACGCAGAATACGAACTGGATGATGGAAAGACGCGTCCGGCGTCTTGTCGGGCTGCCCCGCTACGTCCTACTGTCACCGCACCGGCACGGCCTCTGCCTCCTGCCGCCCGCCCAGTGGCGTGCGGGCCAACTCCCCTCGTAGACACCGCTCGTCCGCTCCTGTTCGACCGTGCTCGGCCCTCGTTCCTCGCCCCTCGTCCGTCCTCGTTCGTCCGTCCCGAAAGAAGCGAGAATCTGATGTCGCGGTACAGCACAGACGGGGCTGCGGAGCGGGTCCGCAGCCGCGCGCGAAGACCGGTCGGAGCCGCCGCGGCAGTGACCGCGGCAGCCGTCGGAATGGTCCTCGGCCTCGGCTCCCCGGCACCGGCGGCCGGCGGACAGGGCAGCGGCGCGGGCACTCCGGTGGTGACGCGGGCCGGCCTCGATCCCGCCCTCGTCGCGGGACGCGGCGCCGCCGTGGACTTCGCCGAACAGGAGGCGGAGAACGCGTCGACGAACGGCACGATCATCGGCCCCGACCGCGCCGCCTACACCCTGCCCTCCGAGGCCTCCGGGCGTACCGCGGTGCGCCTGAAGCCGGGCGAGCACGTCGAGTTCACCCTGCCGCGCGACGCCAACGCGCTCACCGTGCGCTACAGCCTCCCCGACGCGCCCCGAGGCGGCGGCATCACCGCGCCTCTCGACGTCGCCGTCGACGGCAGACACCGCTCGACGATGACGCTCACCTCGCAGTACTCCTGGCTCTACAACCAGTACCCGTTCAGCAACGACCCCCAGGCCGACCTGCTGCACCCGGACTGGTGGATCACGGAGTGCGGATGCGTACCCGCCGCCACCACCCCGACTCCGGTCATCGACAAGCCGTTCAGGCCCAGCCACTTCTACGACGAGCAGCGGCTCCTGCTCGGCAAGCGCTACGAGGCGGGCGACACCGTCCGTCTCACCGCGCCCAAGGGCAGCGCAGCGGCCTGGACCGTGATCGACCTGCTCGACACGCAGCTCGTCGCGGCGCCGCACATCGAGCTGCGCGCGGCGAACGTCCTCGCGTTCGGTGCCGACCCCACCGGCCGGCGTGACGCGGGCGACGCGTTCGACCGGGCCATCGCGTACGCCAAGAAGCACCACCTCAAGGTGTACCTGCCGCCGGGCACGTACCAGGTGAACCGGCACATCGTCGTGGACGACGTGACGATCGTCGGTGCGGGAAACTGGTACACCATCGTCAAGGGACACCAGGTCACCCTCGGCACCCCGGCCCCGGACGGCTCGGTCCACACCGGCGTCGGCTTCTACGGCAAGGACGCGGCGGACGGCGGCAGTCACGACGTCCACCTGTCCGGCTTCGCCGTCGAGGGCGACGTCCGTGAACGCATCGACACCGACCAGGTCAACGCCGTGGGCGGTGCGCTCAGCGACTCGACGATCGACGGCCTCTATCTGCACCACACCAAGGTCGGCATGTGGTTCGACGGTCCGATGACACGCCTGCGCATCACGCGCAACGTGATCGCCGACCAGATCGCCGACGGCCTCAACTTCCACACCGGCGTCACCGATTCCACCGTCTCGGACAGCTTCGTCCGCAACACCGGTGACGACGGTCTGGCCATGTGGTCGGAGAAGACCGGCAACGCGCGCAACGTCTTCTCCCACAACACCGTGCAGACCCCCGTCCTCGCCAACGGCATCGCTCTCTACGGCGGTACCGACAACAAGATCACCGGCAACCTCATCGCCGACCCCATCAGGGAGGGCAGCGCCATCCAGGTCGGCTCCCGCTTCGGCGCGGAACCGTTCGCCGGGCACCTGTGGATCACGGACAACACCACCGTCCGCTCAGGGCCGTTCGAACTCAACTGGAAGATCGGTCTCGGCGCCATCTGGTTCTACGCCCTGGAGCGGGACATCGACGCCGACATCCAGGTCACCGGCGACCACTTCCTCGACAGCACCTACAACGCGGTGATGCTGGTCTCCGACTTCCCGGTGAAGGACAAGTACGCCATCCGCGGCGTCCACTTCAAGGACATTCGCGTGGACGGCACCGGCACGTCGGTGCTCAGCGCCCGCTCCGCCGGTTCGGCGTCCTTCGAGAACGTGGACGCCCGCAACGTCGGTGCGGTCGGCATCAACAACTGCGGATCGTTCAACTTCCCGGCCACAGGATCCGAGTTCGCGGTGCAGGACCTCGGCGGCAACGACGGTGGCGGCACGACGGGCGCCTGGATGGCGTCCTGGGAACTCCCGAACACCATCACCTGCGACGACCGGCCTCCGGTAGTCGCACCGCCGGCCCCGACACCGTGGCCGTAGGTGTCCGTCACTGATGCGCAAGGGTGCGCACAGTCGCCGTCAGCAGGCGTCGACTGTGCGTACCCGTGCGCCCGCTGTTCCGCACGAGTGGAAGGCGCGGTCAGTCAGGGCCTTGGCTCAGTCCGAGCGGCCGGGGGCGGTCACTCTTCAGGAGCGGATCTCCGCCGGGCCGTACTCGCGCGCACGATGAGCTCAGGCGCCACCGTCAGGTGCGTCGACTCGCTCGTCCTGCCCTCGATGTGGTCCAGAAGCAGCCCGATGCTGCTGCGGCCGAGCGACGCGAAGTCCTGACGGATCGTGGTGAGCGGGGGAGGGAAGAACTCCGCCTCGGGGATGTCGTCGAAGCCCGCGACGGCCACGTCCTCCGGTGTACGAAGACCCGCCTCCCGGAACGCGCGCAGTACGCCGAGAGCCATCTGGTCGTTCGCGACGAACACCGCCGTCGGGCCCCCTCTCTGCCCCGGCGAGGCCAGGACCCGGCCCGCGAGCTGCTGGCCGGCCCGATAGCCCGAGAGCGGACTCCAGTCGCCACGCAGCGGCGGCGGCACCTCGGCACCGGCTTCGCGCAGCGCGCTCTCCCACCCCTCGGTACGGGCCTCGCTCTCCAGCCAGTCATGCGGCCCCGCGACATGCCACACAGTCGAATGGTCCGACGCGAGAAGATGCTCCGTAAGCATGCGGGCACCGAGAAGCTGGTCCAGCGACACCCCCGGCAGGTCCAGCGTGTGGCCGCCCTCGACGGTGACCACGGGACAGGGTGCCGCCAGCGACGCAAGCGCCCGCACCGCGGCCCGTTGCGGTGTGACGGCGACGATCCCCTCGACGCCCCACTCCGCAAGGTGGTGCATGGCCTCGGCGAGGGCTCCCTGCGTCGCGGTCCGAAGGGTGACCGCGGAGGTGAGGTAGCCGCGGTCCCGCGCCGCTTCCTGGACTCCGGCGAGCGTGCTGGCCGGACCGTAGAGAGTGGTGTTCACCGCCATGACGCCCAACGTGTGGGTCCGGCGGGTCGCGAGAGCCCGCGCGGCAGAGTTCCGCCGATACCCGAGCTGTTTTATGACCTGTGTCACCGCCGCACGCGTCTTGGCGCTGACGTTCGGATGGTCACTGAGCACGCGTGAAACCGTCTGGTGGGACACGCCGGCGACGCGTGCGACGTCCGTCATCGTGGGCGCTCGCGAGACGTCGGGGAGCTGGGTCAACGCTCTTCCTCTTCTCATCGACCGACGCTCCCAAGGTATCGAACCACTCGCTCGCACCACAGGTGGCGGACCGGCCGGAGGGAGGTCGAAGGGCGTGCTCGTCGGCGGTCCTTCCGTCCTGCGGCCGATAGGCGAGGACATCCGCCCGCTCCGCCACGGGACTTGAGTCCCTTGCGTGCCGGTGTTCGCGGTCGGGGGAGTCCTACGGTCAGACCATGGTGTGAACGACGGACGCCTCGCGGCCTGTCACCGGGGCCGGCTGGGCTCGGACAGTCATCCGGCTCCGTACGAAGATCGTGGCCAGCCTGGTGACCACCTCGGTGAGCGCCATCAGGACGAACGCGGCGACCCAGGCATGGTCGCTGGTGATGTGGTGGGCGACGCTGAAGCGGGCGACATCGTCGCTGCCGCCGCCGTGTTCGACCCACAGTTGGAAGCCCATCCGGGCCCCCATGCCGACCACCCACAGGATCGCCGAGACCGCACCGGCCTTGATCAACAGGTGTCCGCCCGCGGAGCGTATGCGTGTGTAGACGCCACCGGCGACACCGAGCGCGGCGCCTGCGCCCATCAGCGTGCCGATCAGCACCAGGTTGTTGCCAGCCGTGGGGATGGAGTCGAGGTACGTATGCGCCACGAACGCCACGATGCCCAGCGGGATGAGGAAGGACTTGAGATCGAGACGGCCCTCCCGCAGCTGCCGGAACACAACGAGAATCAGGGCGATGTCGGTGAACCAATCGGATGTCGTCATGCCCCCAAGCCTGCTGTGACAGGCCCTTCGATGCCTGGACCCGAGGGTGGAATCCCGGGTGGAGATCTCCTGCTCATCGACGTCCACCCTGCGGGGGAGACCCGCACCGACCCGAGTGCGTCACGTGGTCGGGGCGGCGGTGCTCGATTGCGGGGGGCCAGAAACTCCCTCGCTCCGCCGGGAGGCCGCACGTAGTGTCGTGGGCTCCCGGCCGGCCCGATCGCGCAGGCCACCGAACGTACGAGGACGATTCCGTGACCGGTCAGCGAGCGACAACAACCCTGTGGCGTCCGACCGGCCCCACGGAACTGGAGCTGGTGCGCGCCCTCGACTGGCGGGCGTGGCCACCCAGGCTCCCGGAGCAGCCGATCTTCTACCCCGTCCTCAACGAGGACTACGCCATCAAGATCGCGCGTGACTGGAACGTGAAGTACGACGGTGCCGGCTACGTGACCCGGTTCGAGGTCGCGTCGGAGTTCGTGCAGCGGTATCCCGTCCAACAAGCGGGCGGACAGACGATCCTTGAGCTGTGGGTACCGGCCGAGGAGCTTGACGAGTTCAACAGCCACATCGTCGGCGCGATCCACGTGGTCCACGAGTTCCGCTGATTCGGCAGGAGTCCTTGCTCCGTGGGTCAGGAAGGGGACGACGAGGGTCCTCGGACGACCACCGGAGCCTCGGCCTCGACGCGAGAACGTGCCATCGCCGTCTCGACGTCGGCACGGCTGACTTCCTTGTACAGACGGTCTCCGTTGGCGTCGGTGATGTCGATGACGATGCCGGTCCACTCCTCGGCGGGCTCCTCCGGAACGTGCCCGACCTGGTATTCGGCGTTGCGGAGCTGGTCCTCCGTCACGCGCACGCCGGTCATCCGCTCGGCCAGGGCGAAGACTCCGGCCTTGGTGTCGATGGGTGTGCCGGTGCCGGTCTCGTCCTCGCCCTCGTCGAGATCGAAACCCAGCTCCCGAAGCACGGAGTTGAGGTCGTCGGGGGTGCTTCCCTCTCTGGAGGAGGCCCATTCGAAGGTGGTGCGAAGGTCTCCGTCCTCGTACCAGTGGAAGAGGTGGATGGGCTTGCCTCCGTTGCTGGAGTGCACCACGGCTCGGCCGGCGGTCGACAGCGGTACGAGAGAACGCGACCAACTCCCGGCGCCGCCGTCGAACTGCAGGAGCAGCGTCCAGTCGCCGCCTTCGCCCGGCACGCTGAAGGCACCCGCAATGACGGCCTCGCCCGAGTAGTCCGTCTCCTCGAACAGGTCCTGCTGGAGTTCGATCAGTTCGTCGGCCCCCGTGCAGGTGCCCTGAGGATCGGCCCCCATCAAGGCCAGAACAGCACCCGGAGTGACGCCGCGCACGAGGGTCAGTGTGTAGCCGACGTCCAGCGCGTAGCCGAAGACGGAGGAGGAGCGGATCCAGGCGTAGTCGCGAGCGGTCGCTGAGTTCATGCGCCAAGTCTCCCTGTCCGCACTGACACTGAGGGCAAGTCGTGTCCTCGTGGGCCTCCCGCACCGCTGGGCGCGGAAAGCAGCCATGGCCGGTGCCGGTGCCGACGTCTCTGCACTCGGCGCCGCCCGGGGTGCGACCGTCGTCAGGGCGACCGGCGGATCCCTCAAGGGGCAGGAGGCGCGCCCTTGTCGGGCGAGAACCCGTCCGGCAGCAGTGACCGCAGAGCCAGCTCCGTCAGCTCGGCCTCCATGGCCTCACGGTCCGGGACGACGGCCGCGCGGAAGGAGCGGCCCGCCAGCAGCGAGACGAGCCACCAGGCCGCTGTCTGCGGGTCGATGTCGTCCCGGATGTCGCCGGCGGACTGTCCACGGCTCAGCAGTCCGGCGAGCATGTCGGCGACGTGCTGGTGTACCTGCCGCAGCGCGTCGCCGAGCTCGGGATCGTGCGCCAGCGCGGTGGCGTCCGCGAACAGGAACCCGTGGGCGCCGGGCTGGTGGTACCGGTCCATGTGCGCCGGATCGAGGAAAGCCGTCAGTACCTCCGACACGGGCCGGCCGTCGTCGGTCGCCCCGTGCAGAAGCGCGGCGACAGCGCCGGTCGCGTGGTCGAGCGTCGCCCGGTAGAGCGCGGACTTGGAGCCGAAGTTCTGGAAGACCACGGGCTCGGTGACTCCGACCCGCTTGGCGATGTCGGAGACCTTTCCCCGCTGGTAGCCGGTCTCGGAGAAGACCTCGGTGGCCGCGGCGAGGATCGACGCGCGGCGCTCGGCGGCGGGCAGACGCGTGCGCGTGCGGGAACGGGGCTCGGTCACGACGCCATCCTACGACCCCTTGCGGCCTTTCTTAGTCAGGACTAAGTTAGAGTCCGTACTTAGTCGTGACTAAGTTATTGAGGAGGGTCATGAACCTCGGAAGCCTCATGCAGGGCAAACCCCGCACGGACACGCCCGGCGTGACCATCGCAACGCCCCGCGCCTACGAATTCTTCGTCGACGTCTGTTTCGCCGGCCGACGCCATAGCCTCTTCACCCGACTCGCCGAACTCAGCGGGGCTCAGGCAGGTGACCGTGTCCTGGACGTGGGCTGCGGCACCGGCTACCTGACCCGGCGCATGGCCGGCCAGGTCGGCCCGGAAGGCGCGGTGACCGGCGTGGACGCGTCGCCGCCCGTACTGGACTACGCGCGCCGCAAGAAGCAGCCCCGGGGCCATGCCCCGACCGCCTACCAGGAGGGGATCGCCGAAGCCCTCGCGCTGCCGGACGCCTCGTTCGACACCGTCGTCACCAGCCTGATGCTGCACCACCTGCCCGAGGAAGTCCGTCCCGCGGCGCTGCGCGAGATGTACCGCGTCCTACGGCCGGGAGGCAGGCTCTTGGTCGTCGAGTTCCGGCCACCGAAGAGTCGGACGGCCCGTCACATGGTGCACGGCGGCGCGGGCCATGCCATGGCGCACAACCGTGTCGATCTGCTGGACGTCCACATCGCAGAGGCCGGCTTCGAGACGAACGGCCGCGGTGACCTGCGGCCTTGGCTGTACTACGTGCAGGCGACCCGAACGCGGTAGGGCGGCCCGCTCCGTGGCCGGAACCCGGAACCCGGAACCCGGAAGACGGCCCGGCCGGATGCGAACCGCACGCCGCTCGCGCAACACGCGCCCACCCGATCCGTCACGCCTGCGAGCGGGGAGGCGGATCGGGTGGGCCGTCCGGGAAGGGGCCAGGTGGAGGGTGCGGTCGAACGGTGCTCACGAGCCCGCGCTTGCTGTCACCCCTTCTGCGCCCGCCCGGCCGCCTGAGAATGCTCCCGCCCGCGTGTCGTTCCGGGCCTGGTCGGGTGCCGGAACGGGTGAACTGCCGGCGGGGCCGAGCTCGATGGGCGGTGCCCGATCCCTGGGACCGGCTCCAGCGGCATCTGCGGGCCGGGCAGGATCCGGCCGTAGTGGTCAACCACGGCAACCTCCCTGTCATCACGGCCCCTTCGTCGGCGGCCGGCGAAGTGCAGGGGCCTCGACCCTCCTGACCTCGTCCTTCGCGGTCCGGAAGCCCGCTCCGCACCGATGAGTTCGAGCCACCCGGCCCGCGGGCCCGGAACGGGAAGTCCAACGCTCGGGCGCGGCAAGCCTCTTGACCTTGGCGCGAGCATGACCGACGGTGTGGTGGCCGGGACGCCATTGCACAGGAGTCGCACGTGACACGGTTCAGAACGCAGGTCGCAGTCGTAGCCGCCACCGTGGCGGCGCTCGTCGGGGGATCGGGAGGAGTCGCCTCCGCCACTCTGACAACGTTGTCCAAGCCGGGAAGCGCTGAACTCGTCGAGGATCCGACGGAGTTCGTGGACCCGCTCGTCGGAACGGGCAACGGCGGGGGGTCGGTCGGTGAGATCAACAACTTCCCCGGTCCGTCCGCCCCGTTCGGCATGATGCAGTTCTCGCCCGACACGGAGGGCTCGTACGCCGGGTACCAGTACCACAGCAGCAAGATCAAGGGCTTCAGCCTCAACCACGCCTCCGTCGGCTGTACCGCCTTCGGTGACGTGCCGCTGCTGCCGGTCGCCGGGGACGTCGGCACGGCACCGTGGGACCGCACCGAGCCGTTCACGCACACCGACGAGCAGGCGGAGGCCGGCTACTACGCCGTGACCACCGGCGACGAATCGAAGGTGCGCACCGAACTCACCGCCACCACCCGTACGGGCCTGGCGGCGTTCACCTTCCCCGCCGATGCGGGCAAGAAGGCGCAGGTTCTCGTCAAGGGCGGCGGCAGCCTCGCGGGCGACAAGAAGGCCGATCTGGAGATCTCCGGGGACCGCCAGGTCACCGGGTCCGCGACCACGGGCAACTTCTGCGGCAAGGGCAACCAGTACACCGTGCACTACGCGATCACCTTCGATCGCCCGTTCGTCGCGCACGGCACCTGGGACGGCAAAGCGGTGTCCGCGGGCGGCGACGCCGTGGACGCCCCCAGGGCAGGCGCCTATCTGACTTTCGACACGGGCGAAGAGCGCACGGTGCGCGCGAAAGTGTCCATGTCGTACGTCTCGGTGGCCGGAGCCGAGGCCAACATGGCCGCGGAGATGCCCGGTTGGAACCTGGACGACGTACGCGAGCGGACCCGGGACCAGTGGAAGCAGGCGCTGCGGAAGATCCGTATCGGCGGGGGCGAGACCGGTGAGAGGAAGATGTTCTACACCTTCCTCTACCACTCGCTGATGCACCCGAACACCTTCAACGACGCCGACGGCCGCTACATCGGCTTCGACGACGAGGTCCGCACCCTGCCCAAGGGCCGCACGCAGTACGCCAACTTCTCCGACTGGGACACCTACCGTTCCCTCGCGCCCCTGCAGGCGATGCTGTTCCCCCGGCAGGCCAGTGACATGGCGCAGTCGCTCGTCAACGACGCGGAACAGGGCGGCTGGTGGCCGCGCTGGCCCCTCGCCAACGACTACACCGGCCAGATGACCGGCGACAACTCCGTCCCGTTGATCGCCAACCTGTACGCCTACGGGGCTCGCGACTTCGACCTCAAGACGGCGCTGAAGTACCTGGTCAAGGGCGCTACTTCGGTGGACCGCACGCCGGGCGCCTACCAGGAGCGGCCGGGCGTCGAGGACTACATGGAGCGGGGGTACGCGAACAACAGCACCGTGCGCGGAGACCACGCGCGCGTGGGCGCCTCCGTCACTCTCGAGTGGGCGATCGACGACTTCGCCATCGCGCGGTTGGCACAGGCCGCCGGTGACCGCGACACCGCGCGCACCTTCACCCGCCGCGGCCAGAACTGGCAGAACATCCTCAACCCCGCGACCGGCTACCTCTCCCCGCGCGGCGAGGACGGTCTCTTCCCGGACGGCCCCGGCTACCAGCCGCCTCCGCAGGGCAAGTTCGGCCAGGACGGCTTCGACGAGGGCAACGCGGCCCAGTACAACTGGCTCGTTCCGCAGGACACCGCCGGTCTGATCCAGGCCATGGGTGGCCGCGAGGCCACGGCGAAACGGCTCGACACCTTCTTCGCCAAGCTCAACGCCGGGCCCAACGAGCCGTACATGTGGGCGGGCAACGAGGTCGACTTCGGTGTGCCCTGGGTGTACAACCACCTCGGGCAGCCGTGGAAGACGCAGGAGAAGGTCCGCTCGATCGCGACCGGCCTGTTCAGCCCCACCCCTGACGGTGAGCCCGGCAACGATGACCTGGGAGCCCAGTCCTCCTGGTACGTGTGGGCCGCCATGGGGCTCTACCCCGCCACACCGGGCACCGCCGACCTGTCGGTGCACAGCCCGCTCTTCCCGCGCGTGGTCGTTGATCTCCCGGGCGGCGGCCGGGACCTGGACCTCCGCGCTCCGCGAGCGGCGGCCGGCACACCCTACGTCCACGGGCTGCGACTCGACGGCCGGGACTACGAGCGTACGTACCTGCCCAAGTCGGCGGTGACGAAGGGCGGCCTGCTGGACTTCGACCTGTCCGGCACGCCGGACAGGACCTGGGCCACCTCCGCGCAGGCGGCGCCGCCGTCGTACCGCGAAGGGGAGCAGGACTTCCTGGCGTACGCCGCACAGAACCAGATGATCGTGTCCCCGGGCGGCGACGGCACGAAGCTCACGGTGCATGGACAGCGGCTGGCCGGACGTGACCGAACGCTGACGGTCACCGCGGACGCCCCGGCGGGGCTGACGGTGTCCGGCGGCAGGATGAACCTCGCGAAGGGCACCGGTTCCGGTACCTCCGAGCTGACCGTGAAGGCGGCGGCCGGGACGGACCCCGGTTACTACGAGGTGCCGTTCACCGTCCGGGGCCGCGGCGGTGACACGGTGCGCCGCACGGTGATCGTCCTCGTCGCCGAGGAGGGCGGCGTCACCGCCGCCCTGAGCGGCGCGTACGGGGTCGTCGGTGTGTCGAGCGACGACACGCCGGCCGGCGCCGACCTCGACGGCGCGGGCAACAGCTACTCGCGCCAGGCGCTGGCCGCGGCCGGACTCAAGGGCGGTGCGACGGTCGACGTCTCCGGGACGAGTTTCGTCTGGCCCGGCCCGCCCCAGGGCCGCCCCGACAGCATCACCGCGAACGGCCAGCGCCTCGACCTCGCCGCCGGCACCGAGGACGCCGGGCGACTGACCTTCGTCGGCTCGGCCACGAACGGTGATCACAAGGCGAGCGCCACGATCACCTTCACCGACGGCACCACCGCCGAGGCGGATCTCTCCTTCGGCGACTGGACCCGGCCGGGCGGCGGCACCGATCCGGTCTACGGCAACACCGTCGTGGCGAGGACGGAGTACCGCAACAGCGCGGGCGGCAAGGGCGACGCGGCGTTCGTCTTCGCCACGAAGCCGTACGAGGTGCCGGAAGGCAAGCAGATCAGGTCCGTCACCCTCCCCAAGGAAGGGGAGCTGCACATCTTCTCGGTGGGGCTCGGCTGATGTCCCGTGGGCCGGAGGCGATCGACTGCCTCCGGCCCACGAAGACCGAGGGATCGTCTAGGACGGCCGGAACAGCCTGATGCGGGCGTTGTGCTCCCGCTGCAGCCTGGCCACGGCGCGGGCGGGACTCAGTACGCCCTGCTGCAGTCGTCGGGCGGCCTCGATGTGGTCGGCGGTCCAGACGACCCTGATGGCGGTCGAGGAACGCCGGCTCTGCTCGTCGCTGAGGTCTCGCTCGACCGCGCCGATGAGCCGTTCGTCGGCGTCGGTGTCCTTGAGCCTGGCCTCCGGTACCTCGCCGACGCCTGTCAGGGCCTTCGCCGTCGTCTCGAACCAGGTCACCAGCACGTCCCCCGCGCGATCGATCTCCACGCGTGCCGCGGTGCGGTCGGCAGGAGAGGGCGTCTCCCTCTCCCACAGGTCGAGTACCGCGTCGGCGGTCAGCCTGAGCACGGCCACGGCGGTCACCAGGGTCGTGACGTCGGTCAGCGAGAGATGCTTCGTGCCCCGTTCCGCGAGGAAGCTTCGGAAGGCGTCGTCCAGTCGTCGTGCGGCGCCCGCGGCGCGATACCGCTCCGCGTCGGGAACGGGAGCGGTCCGCACGAGCCCGTCGCAGCGCGTCACGCCGTAGTCGATCGCACTGCGCAGATACCGGGAACTCTCGGAGAACCCCTCCGCCAGCGCGTGACCGAGGACGGACGCGGCGCCGCGGGGCCAGAACAACAACCCCACGACGACACTGACGGCACAGCCGATCGCGACGTCCTCGATCCGCACGATTCCCACGGTCCAGCCCGTCGGTTGCAGGAGGTTGAACAGGATGAGGATCGAGACGGTGAATCCGGCCTGCCCCGCCGCGAAGGAGATGGTGGCCGGCGCGAAGCCCATGAACAGTACGGCGATGGGGAGCAGGATCCAGAGGAACGTGGTGTTGGACCCGATCAGGTAGATGAGCCCGCCGCCGATGATGATGCCGACGGTGGTGCCGGCGATCGCTCGCAGGGAGTTCTGCCCGGTCAGTACGGCACTGGAGCGCAGAACGGCCAGAGTGCCGAAGGCGACCCAGAAGCTGTGCTGCACCCCCGACAACTCCGCGACGAGTACGGCGAGAGCGAGGGAGATCGCTCCCCGGACACTGTTGTGCAGCCACACCGAGTGCCGCTCGGCATGTGCCCCGGCGCGTTCCTGCGCCGACGCCAGCGGCGAGGCGGCACCTTCGGGGCGTCGTCCGGTGATCTTCTGCCACAGTGTGCGGCGGCGTGCCGCCAGGACGAGGTCGACGTTCCCCGCGATCGCGGACACGGCGAAGCTCATCTCCTGGGCGCGGAAGCTCGGCTCCAGCGAACTCACGAACCCGGTCGCCGTCCGTTCGCTCCGGCCGTCGGCGGGGCTCCGCTCGGCATCCTGCCCGGTGGTGGTCATCGGCCGGAACGCGGTGACGGTGTTCTCCATCGTCGACCGGGCCTGGACGAGTCGTTCCTGCAGCGGAGCCAGCTCTCCGGGGTCGGTGTCGTCCGTCGCTGCCAGCAGTTCCGCGCTCGCCCGCAGCAGATCCGATGCGGCCGTCTTCACTCCGCAGACGATCGCGTCCGTGGGACCCACCTTCTCGCCCACGGGCGCGCGGTCCAGGATCGTGGCGAGGAGCAGCACCTCGTCGACGAGCCGGATCAGAACCCGCGTGGACGTGGAGAGGCCCGTGGGCCGGTACGGAGTGGCGAAGAACGTGTCCCGCAGCGACGTCACCGCGTCCTTCGCCTCGTCCACGACCGAACCGAGGGCCATGCGGTCCGTCGTGGCGAAGCCGCGCAGCACGCAGTCCGCCTCGGCCCTGAGCTGTGCGGCGAGCGCGCCGCACGCGCTCGCGGTGGCGGTCCGCAGGGGCTCGCGCACCGGAGACGGCCACAGGAAGCGGATGGCCAGGAGCGAGGCCACGCCGGCCAGTCCCCATCCCATGAGCCGGTCGGGGATGGCGTGGACCGACCCGGGCAGCGTGGTGGCCAGGATGAAGCTGACGAGCAGGGAGGTGGAGGCACCCGCCAACGCCGAACTCACCACTCCGGAGAACAGCACGAGGAAGGCCACGACAGCCGTTGCCACGGTGGAGAGCCACACCTCGCGGGACACCAGCGTGCCGAGCGAGATCAGCACCGCTCCCGTCACGATCAACGCCGCCTGCTCCGTGAGGCGGTCGCGCATGGACCCCCCGAACTCCACGAAGAGCAGCAGCCCGATCGATCCGAAGGCGGCGAAGAGGGGGACGACGGGGCTGTCCGTGACCGCCCGCGTGAGGGCGAAGAGGCCCGGGGCGACGATCGCGGCTCTCACAGACCTCCGGAGCGCGGCGTAACCCGCGTCGCGCCGCAACAGGGACCGCACGGTGTTCACAGCAGATGCCTCCCCGGGCACGTTCGGCTTGTAAGACGTCACTCTGACAGCTCGTTCGATGAACACACGTCAGGCTTCGGTGTCAGGGGAGTCGCGTGACCCACCGGGTCCGGCACCGGCCCACCGTCCTTCCGACGCCCGGTCAACGGGGGCGCTCGTCCGGCACGTTCACCCTGTCGTCGCGTGCGTACAACCCTTTGGCCATCCGTGAAGTCGTAGATCACCGAAGCCCGAAGCGGCGATTGCAGTTCCACACACAGGGAGCGTCACCTTGCGCGCACGTACTCTCGCCGTCTCGACGGCCGTCGCTCTCGCCGTCGCGGGGCTCGGCGCCCCGGCCGCCGTCGGGACCCCGGCCGTGCTCACCTACGACTTCAACGGGGACGGCTACCGCGATCTGGCCATCGGCACCCCCAAGGCGAGCGGGGGCACGGTCACGGTGGTCTTCGGCTCGGCCTCCGGAGTCAGCCCCGCGCGCTCGGTGAACGTCACGCAGAACACGCCCGGTGTTCCGGGTGTGTCGGAGAGCGTGGACAGGTTCGGCGAGAACGTCACCAGTGGCGACGTCAACAGCGACGGCTACGCCGACCTGATCGTCGGCGCACCCGGCGAGGAGGTCACCGGCAAGCCGCGCGGCTCGGTCACCATCATCTGGGGCGGGGCGAAGCCCTTCACATCGGGCGGTATGTCACTCACCGCCCCGACCGGCGAGGCATCCGGGTTCGGTGAGGGCGCGGCCTTCGCCGACCTGGACGGCGACGGCGGGGACAACCTCGTCGTCGTGGGCGACGACACCTTCTGGTGGTACGGCGAGGGGAAGCCCACCCAGGACGGCGCACTGGCCCCGGAGGTCGACTTCCTGCCGCCCGGGGTGCGACTGGACGGTGTCGTCGCCGGCCGTTTCTCCGCCACCGACGGCAACGACTTCGTGGTGCACGGCAGGATCCAGGACGCGAGCGGCATCACCTCCACCCCGTACGTCGGCCTCCTGCGCGGCGGGCCCGGGGACATCGGCTACTCGTACTCGGCCCTGGCCGCGGGCACCGACCCCGGAGGCACCGTGTCCTCGGCGGCCGTGGCGGGCGGAGACATCAACGGCGACGGTTACGACGACCTGGTCACCGGCAACACGGCCGTCGGCAAGGGCGGTTCGTTCACCGTCAGGTACGGAAGCCCGACCGGCCTCCCTGTCACGGGCACGACCTACACCCAGGCCAGCGCGGGCGTGCCGGGCACCGACGAGGCGTACGACAACTTCGGGGCGGCCGTGGCGGTGGGGGACGCGACCGGCGACGGCCGCGCCGACGTCGCGGTCGGCGCCCCGGACGAGACGGTGGACGGCGTCCGCTACGTCGGCAACATCGTTCTTCTGAAGGGCAGTTGGAACGGCCTCAGTACGAGCGGGGCACAGTCCTTCCACCAGGCCACACCGGGTGTGCCGGGCGCCGCGGAGGCGGGGGACCACTTCGGCTCCTCGGTGCGGCTGCGCGACATCAACCGCAACGGAAAGGCCGACCTCGCGATCGGCGCGTACGGGGAGGACGTCCTGCCCGGCGGATACGACGACGGGGCGGCCTGGGTGCTGCGCGGCACGACCGCGGGCCTGACGAGCACCTCCGCGACGGCCTTCAGCGCCAAGGACTTCGGCTACCCCGTCGTCGACGGGCGCAGGTTCGCGGACACCTTCGGCCGCTGACCGGCCCACCGGTCCCGGATGCGGGCAGGCGGGCAAGAGGACGCTGGGGTGTGCGATGCCGAACCCGCCGTTCGCCTCGGCCATGATGGCCCGATGGACTTCGAGCCGTACCGAGGTGAGCTGGTGGCGTACTGCTACCGGATGACGGGCTCGTTCCACGATGCCGAGGATCTGGTGCAGGACACGATGCTGCGCGCGTGGAAGGCGCGCGACCGGTACGACCCCACGCGCGCGTCCGTACGGACCTGGCTGTACCGGATCGCGACCAACGTGTGCCTGACCGCGCTGGAGGGGCGTGCCAGACGCCCGCTCCCGTCCGGGCTGGGCAGGCCGAGTGACGATCCCGGGGCGCCGCTGACGCCCGACTTCGACATGCCCTGGCTGCAGCCGTTCCCCGACGCGCGGTTCGACATCGCGGTGCGAGCCGACATGCGGCTCGCGCTGGTCGCGGCGATGCAGATCCTGTCACCGCGGCAGCGGGCCGTGATCGTGCTCCGCGAGGTACTGCAGTTCAGTGCCGCCGAGGTGGCCGAGCAACTGGGGACCACGGCCGCGTCCGTCAACAGTGCCCTGCAGCGGGCCCGTGCCGCGCTCGCGGACGTGGGCGACGCGGGGGAGGTCACCGAGCCGGAGGATCCCGAGGTGAACACGGTGATCCAGCGGTACATGCGGGCGTTCGAGGCGGCCGACGTACCGGCGCTGGTGCGGCTCCTGACCGACGAGGTCGTCCTGGAGATGCCGCCGGTGCCGCTCTGGTACCAGGGCAGCCGCGACTACGGGCTGTTCATGCGGCGGGTCTTCGACATGCGGGGGACGGGCTGGGGGATGAGGCGGCTCACCGCCAACGGCCGGCCGGCACTTGCCGCGTACGCGCCGGACCCCGGGGGCGGGCACCGGCTGCACACGCTCCAGGTCCTCGCCGTCACCGACGGCCGGGTCGCACGCAACACGGTGTTCGCCGACCCGCGGGTCTTCGAGGCCTTCGGTCTGCCGGGGCGGATTTCCTCCGACGAGTTCCGCCGGGAGCGATGAGTCGAGCCGATGTCCTCGGTACGTACGGGTGAGCATCGATCGAAGGGACACCCATCGTGAGCGTCATCGTCATTGAGTTCATCACCCTGGACGGGATCGTGTCCGACCCGGACGGGTCCGCCGGCACGCCGACCGGCGGCTGGGCCTTCCGGCACGGCCCCGAGACGGTCGCCGGGGACAAGTTCCGGCTCGGGAGCGTGCTGGACGAGGGAGTCATGCTGCTGGGGCGCAGGACCTGGCACCTGTTCTCGCGGCTCTGGCCGGAACGCGACGACCCGTTCTCCGCGCGGATGAACGCCGTACCGAAACGGGTCGCCTCCCGCACCCTGACCGACGTGTCGGCCTGGGCCAACTCGGAGGTCGTCGAGGGGGACCTCGTCGACGCGGTCAAACACGAGCGGCGGGACGTGATCGTCACCGGCAGCCTGAGCGTCGTCCGCACGCTCATGGCCGAGGACCTGGTCGACGAGTACCGGCTCCTTACCTTCCCCACGGTGCTCGGCACCGGAGAACGGCTCTTCCCCGCGAACGAGCTGCCTGTGTACCTGGACTGTCTGTCGGCCGACCGGGCGGGCGCCGCCGTCCTCACGCGCTATGGGAGGACGGCACCCTGAACGGGCGGGCGGGATCGGCCTATCCAGGCTCGGCGTCGTTCGCGCGTGAGGGGCGCAGCAGCTCCAGCTGCTTCCGGACAGCGGCGCTGACGCGGGGCTCGTCGTCGGTGGCGAGGAGGTCGAGCAGCGCGCCCCGGAGTGTCGCGAGGGCCAGGGTGCGGCGGGTGGCACCGTCGTCGCTGTCGCGTTCCGCGGGCGGTTGGCAGCCTGCGAGTACGTCGAGCCAGTCGTTCACGGTGGTGCGGGCGAAGCCGGCCCAGGCGCCCCCGGGCTCGACGAGGGAACGGGCGTAGGCCTCGGCCCAGAGCCGCAGCAGCGCACGGTGTTCGTCGGCGGCCAACCACGTCCACACCTGGTCGGCCGCCGGCACCAGGCCGACGGGCTTGTCGGCCTGGCTGAGGCGGTCCAGCAGCGCCAGCTCATCGGCACGCGCCCGCTCCAGGAGCGCCCGTACGAGACCGTCCTTGCTGCCGAACAGGAACATCAGCACCCGGGTGCTGGAGCCGATGGCCTCGGCGAGCGGGCGCAGCGACAGACCGGCCAGGCCGTGGGTGAGCGCGTACCCGTAGGCGGCCTCCAGCAGTTCGACCTGGCGCGCGGAAGGGGTTGCTGTTCTGGTGGACACGGACCTAGCCTAAAGCTACTGACACACTCGTGTCAGTAGCATGAGGTCTTGAGCAATAGGGGTTGACCGATGTCGGAGCAGCGAGCCGAACGGCATGTCGTGGTCCGCCGCGCCGACCGGCCCGGCGACCTCGGATGGGCGGTGATGGCTCATGGGGAGGTCTACGACCAGGAGTTCGGCTGGAACACCGATTTCGAGGTCCTCGTGGCCAAGATCGTCGCCGAGTTCGCGGCCAAGCACGACCCGGACAGGGAAGCAGCCTGGATCGCCGAGGTCGACGGCCGGCGTGCGGGCTGCGTCTTTCTCGTCGACGGTGACCGGCCCGGTGTCGCCAAGCTGCGTATCCTGCTCGTCACTCCGGACGCGCGGGGCCTCGGCCTCGGCCCCCGTCTCGTCGGGGAGTGCCTCGACTTCGCTCGCGAGGCCGGGTACCGCCGGGTGACGCTGTGGACCAACGACGTCCTCGTGCCGGCGCGCAGGATCTACGAACGCTTCGGCTTCACCCTCACCGACCAGGAACCCCATCACAGCTTCGGTCACGACCTCGTGGGCCAGACCTGGACCCTCGCCCTCGACGATCGCCCGGTGACGGGCTGAGTCGTCCGTCCTTCTCGTCCGCTCATCTCGGGAGCCGGTCTTGGCGAGGCCCTTTCCCCCGCCTGGCGAGGTGCCTAGATTGGGGAGCGAGATGGATCAGTGGAGGCCGAGATGTTGTTCGAGGGGCTGCCTCATGGATCACTGCCCAGGCTGGCGCGCCCGGAGCCGCAGCGCGACCGGGTGTACGAGGCACTGCTGGAGCTGATCAGCTCGCAGGCGCTGCCCCCTGGCCGACATCTGGTGGAGGACGAACTCGCGCGCCACTTGGGTGTCTCCCGGCAGCCCGTGCGCGAGGCACTGCAGCGACTCAACACCGAGGGCTGGGTCGACCTGCGGCCCGCCAAGGGGGCGTTCGTCCACACGCCGACCGACGACGAGACCGACCAACTGTTCGGCGTCCGCGCACTGTTGGAGACCGAGGCCGCCCGGTTGGCGGCGGTCGGCTCGTCCGCCGCCGGCTTGGACCGACTGGACGACCTGTGTGCCACGGGCGAAGCAGCCGTCGTGGCCGACGACGTGGAAGCCGCGGTCGACGCGAACGCCACGTTCCACGCCTGTGTGCGGGAGCTGGCGGGCAACGCGGTACTGGACGAGCTGGCCGTTCACGTCGATCGCAGGGTTCGCCGCTACTACGCCCCCGTCGTCCACCAGGCCTGGGCGGAACATCGCGAGCTGATCGCCGCCATCGCACTCGGCGACGGCGATCGCGCCGAGCGGGTGATGCGCGCCCATACGGTCGACGCCAGGACGCGCTTCCCCCCGCGGAGGACCGGATGACGGTCCGCTGACGAGAGCCGGGCGGCCGACGGAGCGACAGGGCGCCCCGCTCATCCTGTCGGTGGTGGACGGCCGCCGCCGCCCACCGCGTGCCGGACCACCCGTACGCGGGTGAACGGACGGCGTGGGGACCGGAACGTCGCCGCCCCGGCCCCCTCTTCACTCCGCCCGGTCTACGGCTCGGTGCCCCAGACGAGCGTGCCCGCCACGTACACGGTCACCTTCGCCGCGTCCGCGTAGGAACTGTTGGCGCCGCGGCTGTAGTCGTTCGACTCGTCGAAGTTCGACCAGTCCGACTTCGCCAGGCGCAACTGGAGATCACCGCTGTCCGCACCGGCGGCCAGCGAACCGGAGGTGAAGCCCACCTCCAGGTAGTGGTCGGCGCCCGTGCGGCTCGGGGAGACGGTACCCACCGAACTCTTCACCGTGGAGCAGCCGAGTTGCGCCCAGTCACAGAACGTCTGGTAGCCGGCGGAGGAGGACTCCCCGGTGAACCAGTAGCGGATGGTCACCTTGGACAGATCGACGGCACCGGAACCGCTGTTGACGAGCTTGAGACCGGGCCTGATCCCGTTGTCGCCGGTGGACGAGTCGTTGTTCTTGTACTGCGCCTTGAGGCCCGAGGTGCCTCCTCCTCCGCCCGATGCCTTGGTGGTCGCGGACACCGCTGTGGACGAGGCCGAGACGTTACCGGCCGCGTCCTTGGCCTTGACGGTGTACGCGTAGGTGGTGGAGGCGGAGAGCCCACTGTCGGTGTAGGACGTGGTGGTGGCGCTGCCGACCTTGGTGCCGTCGCGGTAGACGTCGTATCCCGTCACCGCGGTGTTGTCCGTGGACGCGCTCCAGCTCAGGCCGGCGCTGTTGCTCGTCGTGGAGCTGACCGTGAGACCGCCGGGAACGGTCGGGGCCTGCGTGTCGCCGCCACCGCCGCCCCCGCTCACCGGCGGGTTGGCGTTGGCGAGCAGCTGGCGGAACTGGGCGGAGAACCAGTGCCCGGCGAGCGGGGAGTTGGACAGGGCTCCGGTGAGGTTGTTCCCGTTCCGCCCGTTCCCGGTGTACGTGGGGTCGCACATCCGGTCGAAGCCCTTGCCCTCGTCGTTGTCGACGGCCTGGCTCGCCCCGTCGGACTCGCCCGGAGGCTTGGCCCACACATAGGCGTCGATCCCGCTGTCGGGTGCGGTCGCCGGGCGCTCGCCGAGGCCTGCCCCGCTCTGGTTGCACCAGTTGCCGGCGTGGATGCGCCGGTCGATGCGACCGCCGTCCACATAGGCGTCGACACTCGTCGTCGGGCCGGGACCGGTCGGACGGGCCGAACCGCCCCAACCGTTGCGCGAGGTGTCGATGAGCATGCCGATACCGGAGTCGAAGCCCTGCGCGACGAGCGCGGTGCGCAGCCCCTGCGCGTACGAGCTCTCGTCGTCGTACTGGTTCCAGTCGATCCACTTGGACTGGCGCACCGTCTGACCGCCAACCGTGTCCGTCACCTTGACGTACGGCTCTTTGGTGGCGGAGTAGTTGGCGGTGTTGACGATGAAGCCCGTCACGTCGCTCACGGTCGCGCCGTTGGTGGTGGCGGCCTTCTTGAACTCCTGGGCCGACGGCGTGAGGTTGCTGTCCCAGCCGAGCCAGCCGTGGTGGCCGGCGTCGATGTAGTTGTAGGCGTTGGGCAGGGCGGCGAGCTTGTGCAGGGCGTAGCCGACACCCTTCTCGTAGTTGCCGTTCGCCTTCATGGTGGCGCACTGGGGCGTGGAGCCGGCGGTGCCTCCCGCGTTCGTCACGAGGTTGGGCAGCGAGTCGGGCTCGATCAGGTTGACGATCCGAAGGCTCGCGTAGGCCGGGTCGGCGAGGATCGCGGCGATCGGGTCGATGTAGTCGCTCTGATAGGTGGCCAGGTCGTCTGGGCCGAGTTCGCCGTTGGAGGCGAGGGCCGCGCAGTCCCGGCCCGGCAGGTCGTAGATGACCAGTTGGACGAGGTTGGCGCCCTGGGCCTTCGCCGCGTCGAGGTGCGCCTTCAGACCGCGGGCGTCGGCGGTGCCCTGGATCGCGGCCATCCGGTCCAGCCAGACGAAGGTCGGCTGGTCGGAGATGGCCGAACCGCCCGGCTCGGCAGCGGCCTTGGCCGACCAGTCGGGGTTCACGTACGCCTTCGCGCCGGCATAGGGGTTGTCGAGTTTGGCGGCTGCGGTCGCGGTGGTGGGGAGGGCGGTGATGGAGAGGGCTCCGAGGAGGGCGCCGACGGCCAGAGCGGCGGTCCGCTTCGGTCCGTTTCGGCGCACGGTGGAGTCGGGTCTACGGGAAGGCATCGGTCATCTCCTGGGGGGAGCGGGCAAGTACGGTCGGTGTGCGGGGACGGCGGCGACCGTCGGGTGTGCCGCGTCCCGGGCACACCGGACGGAAGACCGCCGGACAGGCGTTGCGTGCGGGCATGACGAAGGTGCGACCGTGTGCGTCGCGCAGAGTGGCACCGACAGGTTGTCGAACCGGGGCGCGCCGCGGCGTCGACCGGGCGGGGGCCCGGCGTTTTCGTCGTGGCGTGCGGACGGTGCCCGGTCGCTGAGGTGACGGCGGGGACAGGGGCACCGAACGTGGGAGCGCTCCCAAGGTGCGGCGCTCGAACCATGGATGTCAACACCCTTGCCGCGAGTGGGTTCTTGACGGTCCGTCGGGTCATCACTTCGGTGTCGATGGCCGGGTGGGGGTGCTGCGAGCGTGCGCGGCAGGTCGCGGTATGTGCGGCGAGGCGGGAGGTCTTCCAGGCGCTCGGTGGAGAACGCGGTAGGTGGGTGTCATGCCCCCGATGGCGCGAGGGGCGCGGGTTTGGCCGAAACGGGCGCGACCCGTGGCCGACAACTCCGCGAACGGACGGGATCGCTGCGTGAAGTATTGACGCGGACACGCTTAGTGGCTTCCATGTGCGCAGTCCGGCTTCGATGAGCCGGCCGTCGGGAGCGGGACACTCCTGCCGGTCTGCGGGAGCCGCCATGCCGGATGCCCACCCGCCTGCCCGTCCGGAGACGTGCGCCCAAGAATGGGAGCGCTCCCACCCGGAAAGGACCCCCACCATGCGTCACCCACCCCGCTACCGTGTCAGACGCGCCCTGGTCGCGTTCCTCAGCGCGACCCTCACCGCTCTCGTCCCGGTCACGGCGGCAGGACCCGCGCAGGCCGCCGCCGCCCCCTCGCCCTCGCTCTCGCCGAGTGCGGCAGCCGCCTCCGGCGCCGGCTACTGGCACACCGACGGTCGCCGGATCCTCGACGCGCAGAACCAGCCGGTGCGGATGGCCGGCGTCAACTGGTTCGGGTTCGAGACGGCCAACTATGTTGCGCACGGCCTCTGGTCGCGCGACTACAAGTCGATGATCGACCAGATGAAGTCCCTGGGATACAACACCATCCGGCTGCCCTACAGCGACGACATCTTCAAGGGCACCCAGCCCAACGGCATCACCTACGCCAACGGCCTGAACACCGACCTGCAGGGCCTCAACTCGCTCCAGGTGATGGACAAGATCGTCGACTACGCGGGGTCGATCGGCCTGAAGGTCGTGCTCGACCGTCATCGGCCCGACTCCTCGGCCCAGTCGGCGCTCTGGTACACCTCCGCCGTTCCCGAGACGACCTGGATCTCCGACCTCAAGGCCCTGGCGGCGCGCTACCAGGGCAACACGGCGGTGATCGGCATCGATCTGCACAACGAGCCGCACGACCCCGCCTGTTGGGGATGCGGAGACACGAGCGTCGACTGGCGGCTCGCCGCCGAACGGGCCGGCAACGCGGTCCTGTCCGCCAACCCCAGCCTGCTGATCTTCGTCGAGGGCGTGCAGACGGTGAACGGCCAGAGCAACTGGTGGGGCGGCAACCTCGCCGGGGTCGCCACCGCACCGGTGCGGCTGAGCGTCGCCGACCGCCTCGTCTACTCGGCTCACGACTACGCCACCAGCGTCGCGCAGCAACCGTGGTTCAGCGACCCGTCGTTCCCGGCGAACATGCCGGCCATCTGGGACAAGAACTGGGGCTACATCTTCAAACAGAACATCGCCCCCGTCTGGCTCGGCGAGTTCGGCACCACCCTCCAGTCGGCGGTGGACCAGAAGTGGCTCGCGGCTCTCGTCGACTACCTGCGCCCCACGAACACGTACGGCGCCGACAGCTTCAACTGGACCTTCTGGTCGTGGAACCCGGACTCCGGCGACACCGGTGGCATCCTCAAGGACGACTGGCAGACCGTGGACACGGTCAAGGACGGCTACCTCGCCACCGTCAAGGCCCCGGGCTTCACCGGAGGCGGGGGAGGGGGAGGCGGAGACACGACCGCGCCCTCGACACCGACTTCACTGGCCGTCACCGGTACCACCTCGTCGAGTGTGTCGCTGTCGTGGAAGGCGTCCACGGACGACACCGGGGTGGCGGGCTACGACGTCTACCGGGGCACGGGCAGGGTCGGTCAGGTCACCGGCACGTCCTTCACCGACACGGGCCTCACCGCCGGGACCCGCTACGACTACACGGTGCGGGCCCGCGACGCGGCCGGCAACACCTCCCCGGCGTCCGCGCCGGTGGCCGCGACGACCACGGGTACCGGGGGCGGCTCCGCCGGCTGCAAGGCCACCTACAAGGTCAGCAGTGACTGGGGCAGCGGGTTCAACGGCGACATCACGGTCACCAACACGGGTACCTCGGCGACCAAGTCCTGGCAGGTCACATGGGACTGGCCGGGCAACCAGACCGTCTCCGGAATGTGGAACGCCTCCTACAGCCAGGTCGGCAGGACGGTGACCGCGAGCAACGCCGACCACAACGGCGCCATCGCGGCGGGCGCTTCGACCGGCTTCGGTTTCGGTGCCGCGCCGGGCGGCGCCGGTACGCCCGTCCTGAACTGCCGGGCCGGTTAGAGACGTTGTCCGATCCGCCTCGTTCCGGCCTGCGCATCGCACGCTGCACATGGCACGTCGTGCTGTTGCGGTGCGCCGGGAACGGCCTGGCGACCCATGTCGTTCCCGGCGCACCGCGACCGAAGCGGGACGAGTTGCTCCTCACCCCCCACGCCTCTTCAAGGAGTCCCCGATGATCCCTCTCCGCTCAGGTGCGCGTGCCGCACTGGGTGCGCTCGCGGCGCTGATACTCGCCGCAGCGCTGTCCCTGGTGGCCGGCGGAACGGCGAGCGCCGACACGGTGTTGTGCGACAAGTTCGGCAGTACGCCGATCGCCGGCGGCAAGTACGTCGTGCAGAACAACGAGTGGGGTGACGACACCCCACAGTGCCTCACCGTCACCGGCACCGGCTTCAACATCAGCACGGCGAGCCACAACGTCCCGACGAACGGCGCCCCCGCCGCGTACCCGTCGATCTACGCGGGCTGCCACTACGGCAACTGCAGCACGGGCAGCGGTCTCCCGGTTCAGGTCAGCGCCTTCAAGGACCCGCGCAGCACCGTCTCCTACCGCACCACCGGCGGTTCCTGGGACGCGGCGTACGACATCTGGCTCGACTCCTCGCCCAACCCGGCCGGGCAGAACAACGGCGCCGAGATCATGATCTGGGGCGCCCACTCCGGTCCGCCGCAGCCCGCCGGTTCGAGGATCGGCACCGCGACGGTCGGAGGCGCCGGATACGACGTCTGGGAGGGGCGGCTGTCCAACGGTGGCATCTCCTGGAACGTGGTCTCCTACGTGCGCCGGCAGGGCACCAACCCACTGGACGTGCACATCGCGGACTTCACCGGTGACGCGGCCGGCCGCGGATACGTCGACAAGGCGTGGTACCTCACGAGCGTCCAGTTCGGCTTCGAACCCTGGGTGGGCGGCCAGGGTCTGGCGGTGGACGCCTTCTCCTTCGCCACCGACGGGGGAGGCGGCACCACACCGCCTCCGGCGGGCAACACCATCGTGGGCCAGGGCGGCGGCCGCTGCCTGGACGTGAAGAACGGAGCGGCCGCGGACGGCACCGTCGTTCAACTCTGGGACTGCAACGGCGCCGCAGCGCAGAAGTGGGCCCGCCAGGGCGAAGCGCTGGTGAACCCGGGGACCGGCAAGTGCCTCGACGTCTCCGGCGGACGCACCGCCAACGGCACGGTCGTCCAGTTGTGGTCCTGCAACGGGCTGGGCGCGCAGAAGTGGCAGACCAACGCCGACGGCACCTTCGTCAACACCAACTCCGGGAAGTGCCTGGACGCCGTGGAGCGTGGCACAGCGGCGGGGACCCGCATCCAGATCTGGGACTGCTACGGCGGTGGCGGCACCCAGCCGAACCAGGTGTGGAGCATCCGCTGAGGCGACGGCCCCGGGAAACTCGATGTCGCCGGCCGCCGTGCCGAGGCTAGCGTTGCGCTCCATGAATGATCAGGATCTTCCGCCGCGGCTCACCCGCCTCACCTTCCAGGGTCCGCTTTCCGAGGCCCGAGCCGCACGGATCGTCGACAGACTCGCCCCGGCGGAACCCATCACCGTCCTCGACGTCGGGTGCGGGTGGGGCGAGTTGATGCTCCGCACCCTGGAGGCGGTGACGGGGGCGACCGGTCTCGGCGTCGACGTCAACGCCCAGGATCTGGCACGGGGACGCGCGAACGCCGGAGCTCGTGGACTGGCCGACCGCGTGACGTTCGTGGAGGAGTCCGCCGACGGCACGGAACGCGGTCCGGCCGACCTCGTGCTGTGTCTCGGAGCCAGTCACGCGCTCAGTGGCGCGGAGCCGCCCGCGCACACCGCCGCCGCACTGCGGGCGCTGCGCGGACTGGTCAGCCCCGAAGGACGGGTCCTTCTCGGCGAGACCTTCTGGCAGCGGACCCCGACCCGGACCGAACTCGACGCGATGTGGCCGGGGGCCCGCGCCGAGGAGTTTCACGACCTGGCCGGACTCGTCGACCTCGCCGTCGCCTCCGGCTTTCGCGCTGCCTGGATCGAGACGGCGAACGCTGACGAATGGGACGACTTCGAGTCCGGTTACCAAGCAGACGTGGAGGAGTGGCTCGCCGTCCACAGCGAACACCCCCTGGCCGACGAGACGCGTGACCGTGTGGACCGGCACCGGACGAGTTGGCTGAAGGGGTATCGGGGTGTACTCGGCCTCGCCTACCTCACGTTGGTCCCTGTCGACTGACGGTTCGCGCGGCCGCGCCGTGTCGCACCGGACGGTGTTCGAAGCCAGCAAAGACCCGTACGCGCGGGGGCGTTGGGCGGACGGGGCGGAAGGGGCGGCCAGGCGGCGGTGCCGTCGCGGACATGCCGAGCGGCCGGTTCCTCGATGCGAGGTGCCGGCCGCTTCCGCACGGTGCTCGTGTTCAGGCCGCCCGTTTCTTGAGCGAGGTCAGGTGGGCGAAGACGACGACATTGGCCGCGTAGCCGTGCTTCTTGTCGAAGCGACCGCCACAGGTCATGAGCCGGAGTTCGGGACGCCGGGTGTTTCCGTACACCTTGTCGTTCGGGAACTTGTCCTTCGCGTACTTGCCGACCTCGTCGACGGTGAAGACGGCGGTCACGTTGTCGGCCCGGGTGACCTTCACCGTGTCCCCGCGGTGCAGCGCGTTGAGGTTGAGGAAGATGGCCGGTCCGGTCACCGTGTCGCGATGACCGACGATCAGCGAGGTTCCCGCCTCGCCGGGGGACGGGCCGTTGCGGAACCAGCCCACCTCCTTCGGCTTGGTCAGAGGCGGGGCGCCGAGTTGCCCCTTCTTGTCGAGGCCGAGGTCGACGACCGGGGCCTCGATGAAGATGGAGGGAATGGTGATCTTCACGGGCCGGGAGCGCACCTGGGGTGGGGGCGCGGCCTGGGCGGACGGCGGGGGCCCGCCGCCCGCGGCGTCACTGCCACGGGCGGCGGTGACCGCGGACTCGTCGGGCGAGCCGGAGCACGCCCAGACGATTCCGGCCACCAGCGAGAAGGTCACCGTCAGCGTCATCGACAGACGGCACGCGCGACTCGGTCCACGCCGTCGTCGCCGCCGGTTGGGGACGTTACGCCTCGTTGCGGGCACGGCGGCGCGCGGTTCGGCGGACCATGACCAGCGCCGCGATGCCGACACCGCTGGCGGCCAGTGCGGCGGTGGTGCCGAAGTTCGAGTCGCTCTCGGAGCTCAGGTTCTCCTTGCCCTCCGGGACGCCGCCGCCGCCCGCGGGCACGCCGCCGACCGGCTTGGAGTACTCCTCCTTCGAGTACTCCTTGGAGGACTCCTTGGCGGGGCTGCCGCCCGGGCCGATCTCGGCGGGACCGCGGCCGTGGTGGGCCTGGCTCTGGCAGTCGACCGAGAACCGCTTCTCCTTCGGGCCCGCCGGCGTGGTCCAGACCAGCTGGTACGTGCCCTCCGGGAGCAGGTACTTGGCGCTGCGCGCCGAGCCGTTGACCAGCGGCAGCGTGCTCTGGAGCGTGTCCCCGCGGGGCGTGGTCGGGGGCTGGGCGGTGATCGTCCAGGCGACCGCGGGGAAGGACTCGAAGTTGCTGGCGGAGAGGAGGAACTCACAGACCTCGACGCCGTCGCCGCCCCGTGCGTGCCACCCGATCGAGCGGACGTCGATGTCGCCGCTGTCGCCGGGAGCGGCGTACGAGGCGCCTGCTCCGGCGAGAGTGGCGACGGCCGCGACGGCCATCGCGGCACCTCCACGGATGCTGCGGGCGCGGAGGGAAGAGCTGGTGACCATGCGAGGCTCCTTCAAGCCGGAATGATTGTCGTACTTATCGACCGAGCACGTAATGAATGCCATGAATCGGCCAAAGATCCTTTGAGACACCGTCAAAACCGCGAAAAATAACTCAAACAGCCCATGACTCCGCGTAGCTGACTGCCTCTCACGTGGGATGTTGCCCCTCCGTCGCCCCGTCCGCAGCGGCGCGCGGGGCCTTGCGGCATGGGCGCGCACCTGTCGTTCGGCGGGACCGAGCGATTCCTGGTCGCGGTGCGAAGGACACGCGGGAGCGAGCACGCGGGCCGGGAGCCGGCCGGGCGTGTCGGCGTTGCGCCTGTCAGGAGGCTGCCGTTCGACGCCCCGACTGTCAGTCGGGCGGAGGCAGCAGAGTGCCCAGGGGGCCGAGATCGAGGTTGAGGTCGTCCATGGTGAGGCCGTGACGCGCGCAGAGGTCCGCCATCCTGTCGTGCAGGACCATCAACGTCGCGCCGAGGCGCTCCTCGTCCTCCTCGGCGAGGTCTCCCTGGTCGACGCGGTGCAGTGCCTGGCGTTCCATGAGCTGGCGCAGCAGTTCGACCAAGGTCAGGACGAGCCGTACGAGGTCTTGCTCGACGGTGTCGGGATCGGCGTTGATGCGGCCTCGGGGCCTCGACGCAGGCCCGTCGTGCGGCGGTTGATCCGCCGGCTCGGCAGGAAGGAGCCGGAAGACCCGAGCTGTCGCTTCCGCCGCCGCCTCCAGCTCTTCCGTCACGTCACCGTCGTCGTCATCGGCCATCGTCGCCTCGCGGTGCAGGAGTTGTCGGGGCCCACGGCGAGGGGTTCTCCGGGCTGATCGACACGATGAGCGCGCGCAGTGATATCCGGACGAGGTCGATGTCCGCGATGGACAGCACCACGTCACCGGTGATCACGACGCCTCCGCTGAGGAGCCTGTCCAACAGGTCGATGAGCGCCACCTGACGGTCAGGCAGCGGTTCGACGGCGGACGGACCGCCGGGAGGCCCGGTCACGGTGCCACGCCGCGCGCTGCCGCGTCCGCGGGGTCCTCCGGCATGGCGAACGAGTACGGCGCCCACGGCCCGGTGACTTCCACGCGTATGCCGGGGAGTCCCTGTGCTGTGCGGGCAGCCTCGACGCGGAACGCCTCACCACGGTCCCGGGGGATGAGGAACGAGTCGTTGAGTACGTTCTCCCCGCTGCTGTCGGCCAGGGCCCCGGTCTGGGTCCTGTGGCCCACCCGCTCGGAAGCGTAGGCGTGTGCCACGTCCCTCAGCCGATCGGCCGCCTGCTGCGCCGTGTCGTAGACCGCTTCCCGGTCGCTCCGTTGACGCCTCCGGGTATTGAGGTAGGCACGCCCAGGGGTGAGGTCTGTCGCCGGAGCAGGGTCCGGTGTCGCCGGCGCGGTCGCCTCGACGTAGATCTTCACCCCCCATTCGACCTGATCAGCCAGGTAGGCGAGACGCTCGGCGAACAGCCGTCCCTCGGCGTCCAGCACGTCGCGAGCCCTCGTGTCGTCGAGATAGACGGTTGCCAGGCGCAGCGGCAGGACTGCGGTGTGGGAGGCGACGGCCTCGACCACGGAGTGGTGCGCTCGGGCCACGGTTTCGAGCCAGTCGAGGTCTTCGAGATGCCGTCTGAGGCCGCTCTCCTCGAAGTCCGCCGCCGGAACGGAACTCACGGCGAGAACGACCCCGTCGTCAACGTCCGAGGACACGATTCGGACTGAAGCGCCCGCGACCCCCGTGAGTCCGGCAAGCGCCGGCGTCAGCTCGGGAGCCGCGCGGGCCACGGCGTATGCGTAGGTGACCGGCTCAGGCATGGCGTGGCGCCCTTCGACGCTTACGCGGCGGAGCCACCTCGGCTTCCGCTTCCGCTTCTTCCTCTTCCTCTTCCTCTTCGGCTTCAGCTTCGGCTTCCGCCTCCTCTTCGAACTCGGCATCCTCGAACTCCGCTTCCTCGGCCTCCGCCTCCTCCTCGGCATCCAGTTCCGGTATCAGCCTGCCGCTTCGAAACGCCGCCAGTTCAGCGCGCAGTTGACGGTTCTGCTCGACCAGCGATGGTTCGTTGCGAGCCTTGGACGACAACGACGGATCGTGCTCCCACCAGTCGATGCCCATCTCCTTGGCCTTGTCGACCGACGCGACCAGCAGACGCAGCTTGATGGTGAGCAGTTCGATGTCGAGGAGGTTGATCTGTATGTCGCCCGCGATCACTATGCCTTTGTCGAGGACACGTTCGAGGATGTCCGCGAGGTTCGCGGACGAGCCCTGTGCGTATTGAGGTGCCGCTCTGGACGGGGTCGCGCCCAGGCGACCGGGGAGAGGTTCACTCATGGCCGGGGCCCTCGTCTTCCCTCGAATCAGGTCGGGTTCGCGTATGCGGTGGTTTTCGGTGAGAGGCGATCAGGCCCGGCCCCCGCGAGCGTGTGCGCTGATCTCCTCCAGTTTGTCGAGCAGCTCGTCCTCGGCGCGGTCGAAGGTCTCCTCGTCGATCTCACCCGCGTTGAGCTGCCGTTCCAACTCGGCGAGTTGGGCGCGCACCGGGGCGGGGTCGTAGTACTCGTTCTCCGCTGTTTCGAGGACTTGCTCCACCACCCAGGCGACACCGCGGACCGGAGCCAGCGGAAGGGTGACGATTTGTGTGAAGAGGCCCATGCTCACTCCCTAGGTGAAGCTGTACGGCGGAAGCGGACCGTGGAGCCGGAAGTCGAAGCCCTCGCCCATCTGATGGGCGAGGCTCAACTCGGTGGCGAGGAAGAGTTCGTCCTGCTCGCTCGACACGAGAAACGAGACGCTGAGGAAGTCCTCGCCGCTCGGATCGCCGGGGTCGATCTGCCGGGCGAACGGGCGGAGCGCTTCGATCACGCCCGACGCCAGAGCTTCCTGGCGGGCCCGCACTTCCTGCGCGACCAACTCGCCCAGCCGGAGCGCTGCTTCGGGGTCGGCTCTGCCGTTCCGGATGTCATCGTTGAGCTGCCTGGCTTCCGGCGACTCCGAAAGGATCTGCCGGAGCACCATGTCCTCGGCCTGGGAAGCCTTGAGGTTGTACTCGACGCACCCGTCCAGTTCACCGAGCCGCTCCGTGTACTCATCCGCGCGCTCCTCCAGCGCGAGGCGCACCGCGTCGTCGTCCGGCGCGGTGTAGCCGAAGCGGAGGGGGAGGACTGCACCGTCCTCCATCAGGCGCTGCTGAACGTCCTGATGGGCGCCGATGTCCCGTCTCTTGGGGCGCAGTTCCTCGGAGACGTCGCTCACCACGGCGCACAGTGGACCGGCGGTCACCGTGCGCAGAGGGGCCGGTGAGGCACCCACGCCGCGGAGGTCGTCGAGCCGCAGAGGATGGTCCTTGAACGTGATGGAGTACGTGTACACGGCCATGAGTCAGTCCTCCTCGCGAGAAGAGCTTCGTTCCCGCCGGGAGGTGCGTCGTGCCGGGCGCCGCCGCCGCTCGACCGTCTCCTCCGCCTCGTCCTCTTCCGGGGCGTCGCTCTGGTCATCCTCTCGGGCGGTCACCCCTTTGATGGTGTCCGTGACCGCTTCGGCCGCGCCGGTCAGGGCTCCCTTGGATTTCCCCCGCGCCCCCGATTCCACGGAATCGCCGACGATGTCGGTCAGTTTGGAGGGAGCCTTTTCGCCGGCCTCGAGGTCCAGCCTGTTGCACGCCTCGGCGAAGCGCAGATAGGTGTCGACGCTGGCCACCACGATGCGCGCGTCAATCTTCAGGATTTCGATTCCTACCAGGGACACCCGCACGAAGACGTCGATGACTAGTCCGCGGTCGAGAATCAGTTCCAGAACGTCGTAGAGGCTGCCAGATCCACCACCACGGGCGACGCCGCCTTCGCTCTGTGGCATCACACTCACGATGCCTCCTTTCACCGGCGGTGAGATTCAGCGCCGGTCTATCTGTCCACGCGTATAGCGGTGTGTCCGCTCATAGGACACGAGGTCACCGTCCGCATTGAGCGATACCCGGTAGGTGGCCATCACGCTGGTTGTCTCAGGAATGCGTTCCAATTCGAGTACCTCTACATCCGCTTCCCAACCGTCGTCCGTCGGCTTGATGGCGGAAACGGACTCCGGCGGTGTGCCGATGAGAGAACCCAGTTGTTCCGCTGCCGAACGCATGACCTGTGCTGCTCCACCCGCTCCGGAGCCACGATCGCGCGCGGTGCGCCGCTGGGCGCTGCCGCCACCGCCGGATCGGCGTTTGGAGGGCTCTGCCGCGGCCATGATGTCTCCCTTTGTCCGTGTCACATGTCGTGTACCCCTTATGGGTGACATCTCACCGTATGGGGGTACACGGAGCTTCAGGTACGGATGGGCTTCCTCCGAGACCGCCCGTCGGGTGTGCGTCTCCGGGGGCGCGGAGTGCGTGGCCCGAAGGGATGACGTTCATGGATGACACGACCAAGGTTGCTCTCGCCGCCGCTGTCGCCGGTGGCTACGTTCTCGGGCGTACGAAGAAGGGACGCCTCGCGTTCGCGGCAGCGACCTTCCTCGCCGGTCGCCGGTTCGGCCTCGAACCGCAGCAACTGCTGACCGAGGGGCTGCGACGGCTCTCCGATGTTCCGGGTGTCGCCGAACTCAACGAGCAGGTGCGCGGAGAACTGCTGGGGGCCGGCCGTCAGGCCCTGGCCACCGCAGCGGATCGCCGCCTCATGGACCTGGCGGGGTCCCTGCACGAACGGACTCTGCGGGTGGGCAAGCCCGGAGCAGTGGACGGCGATGGAGAGGAGGGCGAGGAGGAGGAGTACGAGGAGCCGGACGAGGAAGAGGCCGAGGACGCGTACGACGAGGAGGAGCCTGAAGAGGAGGAGGAAGAGCCCGAGGACGAGGAGCCCGAAGGGGAAGCCGAACAGGACGAGGAGGAGGAGGAAGAAGAAGGGGAAGAGGAGCCGGAGGAAGAGGCCCCGCGGAAGACGCGCCGTGATGCCGGTCGCGCGGCAGGTGGGCGTTCGCAGAGCGGGCCTGACCGGCGCACGGCCAAAAAGAGTCCCGCGTCCAGGCCGCCGGCGAAGAAGACGGCGAAGTCCGCCACATCGGCAAAGGGCTCCGCCCCCGCCAAGAAGGCCGCAGCGAAGAAGACCGCAGCCAAGAAGACGACCGCCAAGAAGGCCCCGGCGAAGAAGACGGCGAGCAGGGCGGCCAAGAGTGCTTCTGGGCGACGGAGGTAGTGCCATGGCCACCAAGGAGCGCGAGAGTGCCACGGAAACTTCAGGTCTGAATGCCCTGCGTGACGAGATAGTCGATTTCCTCGGAGCCCAACTGGGGAATCTGGCGGACAAAGCAGGTGACAAGGTGGCAGACGTCACCGATCACCTTTCCGACGTCAGTGAGAACGGCGGCTCCCTTCTGGGGACGGGATCTCGCATTCTGCAAGGGGAATCGCCACTGAAGGCGTTCGTGAGCGAAAAGGCCAAGAGTGCCAAGGACAGCATCATGGGCAAGGTCAAGGATGCGGCCGGGGGCGGAGGCAAAAGCAAGTCGGGCAGCACCAAGGTCACGAACATCATCGAGGTGCTGGACGTCGGAGTGCCGCTTCGGACGGCGTACGACCACTGGTCCGAATACGAGAAGTTCAGCAGCTTCACCAAGGGTGTGCGCAGCGCCTCCCGTGACGACGACGGCAGCAGCGACTGGAAGGTGAAAGTAGGCCCTTCCACGCGCGGTTGGAAAGCGACGGTTCAGGAGCAGGTGCCCGACGAGCGAATCCTGTGGACCTCCGAAGGGGCGAAAGGCAGCACCCGAGGTTGCGTCACCTTTCACGAGATCACACCCGAACTGACGCGCATCGTGCTCGTCGTCGAGTACTACCCATCGGGCTTCTTCGAGAAGACGGGCAACATCTGGCGGGCCCAAGGCCGCCGTATGCGGCTGGACTTCAAGAACTTCCAGCGTTACGTCACGCTGACCGACGAGGAAGCCGAGGGGTGGCGCGGCGAGATCCGCGACGGCGAGGTGGTCCGCACCCACGAAGAGGCCATGGAGGAAGAGGAAGCCGATTCCGAGTACGACGAGGAAGACGCGGAGGAGGGGGAAGAGGCGGACGCCGAGGATGCCGCGGATGACGGTGGCGAAGCGGAGGACGAGGAGGACGAGGAGGAGGACGACGAGGAATGACGAGGGAATTCTGAGCGAGCGGCCCGACCGTGCCACCGCGGCGCTCGGAACTGTGGCGCGTGCCACCTTGCCTCCGTACAACCAAATAGTTGATCTCTGATCGTTACGCCAAGAGCACCTAACGCGCTGGCAAAGTCCGCTGGTTGTGGGCTTGGATGCGTCACGGTGCGACCGTTCTGGTGGTCGCGCCCCAGGAACTCGTGGGGTGGAACGAACGTGAAGTCAGCTTTGGGACGCGTCCTGGTCGGCGCCGGTGCAACGGTGGCGCTCGCGGCGACGGCCGCATGCGGGGGGCAGGACAGTGACGGCGGCGACAAGGGCGCCGCGTCGAAGAAGTCGGCGGCCAAGGCCTCGCCGGCCGCCCAGGGAGGCCTGAAGCCGCTCACCGAGGCGCAGTTGACGACGGCCGCGATCACCAAGGCCGACGTGAGGGGCTACCGCGTCGGCAACACCCCGGATGACGAGATCCCCGAAGTGAGCGTGCCGGCGAAGCCCGCGACCTGTCAGGCCATTGCCGACATGTTCCTGCTCGGCACGGAGCCCGACGCCGCGGCGCGGGTCTCCCGTTCGCTGACGAGTCTGAAGCAGACCGACGCGACGGTGCTGCGGATGGGGCTGCTCGCGCACGAGGAAGCGGACGCCAAGAACGTGGTGGCCGACCTGCGTACGCAGAGCGAGAAGTGCACGTCCTTCGAGCACACGGACTTCAAGTACACCGCCGTCAAGGTCCTCAAGGCTCCCGAGCTCGGAGACGAGGCAGTGGCCTACTCGATGACCGATGACATCGACGGTGAGAAGATCCCGGTGTCCTACACCGTCGTGCGAGAAGGCTCGACGCTGGTCGTCTTCTACGCGATGAACGCCCTGGGTGGGCAAGCGCCCGAGGTGCCGGCCAAGGTCATGGAAGCGCAGATCGCCAAGCTCGATAAGGCGGTGTAGCGGGCCGGATCGTGTGATGGGCGGAGGACTTGAGGCTGAGCCACGGCCCTCTGCCCGGAGGGTCGAGGTCGTACCCGTGCCGCGTGCCGCGCAGGCCGCAAAGAGATCGGCCGGTGCCGCGAGGACACCTTCGTCGAGACGCCGACCGACGGGTGGCAGCCGCGCCCGACACGGTGACGTGTCTGCCCCTAGGCGCTTCGCGACTTCCGCGCCGACGTGGTTTTCTTTGCCGCCGTCTTCTTCGCGGCCTTCTTGGCGGGCTGCTTCTTGGCCGTCTTCTTGGCGGTCTTGGCGGCGTTCTTCTTCTTGGGCAGATCGTGGACGGTCGCGTCCTCGCCACGCGATTCCCGGGCCTTGGCCACGGACTCCTTGAGTGCGGCCATCAGATCGACGACCTTGCCGGCCGGTTTGGTCTCCTCCGGCGCCTCGGGGGGCTCGACGCCCTCGCGCTTGGCTTTGATCACCTCGGCGACGGCGTCGTTGTACCGGTCGACGAACTCGGGCCCGTCCAGGTCGTCCCGCGTCATGCGGTCGATGAGCTGTTCGGCTCCGGCGATCTCGTCCTCGGTGAGTTCCACCGCCTCGGGGGCCAGGGAGGACGAGTCACGCACCTCGTCGGGCCAGCGCATGGAGTGCAGGACGATCACGTTGTCGCGGACCCGCAACAGCCCCAGGCGTTCGCGCCCCGACCAGGCGTACTTCGCGACGGCGACCTTGGAGGACCGTTCCAGGGCCTGGCGGAGCAGCTTGTAGGGCTTCGCGGCGACCTGCCCGGCCGGCTGGAGGTAGTAGCCGTCACCGATCTGGATCGGGTCGATCGAGTCGAGCGGGACGAACGCCTCGATCTCGATGGCCTTCGCCGTGGGCAGCGGCATCTCCCGCAGTTCCTCGTCGAGTACGGGGATGATCGTGTCCTTGCCCCACTGGTAGCCCTTGCCGATCTCGGACTGGGCCACCTCGCGGTCCTCGATCTCGCAGACCTTCCGCACCCGCACCCGGGACATGTCCTCCAGATGGACCTGGTGGAAGCGGATGGAATGGTCCTCGGTCGCGCTGACCACCTGGATCGGCACGGTGACGAGGCCGAACGAGATGGCGCCGGACCACACGGTTCGGGGCATGCTGGACCTCCGTGTCGGGCCCCGAGGATTCTCAGACTAGAAGCACTCCGCGCCCGGGGCATGGCGAGCCCCTGCCACCGGCCACGAAGACGCGGCGCCGCGTGACGCGGGCCGGTCAGTCGAGGATCCGCAGACGGGTGTCGGGCTTGCAGTGGGCGCAGGCACGCACGCCCGAGGCGAGGAGCCGACGTGCTTCGTCACGCGGGACGGCGCGCCGCCGTTTGCCCGCGGCGTAGCAGTCGCCCGCGTGGACCTCGATCGGCGGGCGTCCGTTGCCGATGCCGAGTTCGACGATCCAGTCCGGCTCCGCGGGCCGGTTGGTACGGCCCCGCTCCTGTTCGGCCTCCCGTTTCTGGAGCGCGGCGATCTTGGCGTCGATGCGCTGCAGCCACATGGCGTGCCACACCCGAAGGGTGAGCAGTCGCGCCAGGTCAGGCGGCAGGTCATCGAACATAGATCCGATTCTAGTTCCGCGGCTGCCCGGGTTCGCCACCTCGCGTGTTCGAATAATAGTTCGATAGCCTGTGTGGAGGAGGTGGGTGCCGTGACGCCAGAGGTCGAGGTGCGAAGCGAGGCGAGCGTGATGCATGTGCGCTGCCCGGACCGGTTGCCGGAGGACGGTTATCGGCAGGTGCTCGAACAGATGGCGGAGCTGTCACCGGTCGTCCAGGCGCTGCCTCCGACAGCCGCCCTGGCCGAGCTCAAGGGCGCGCTGCGCTATCACGGCGTGGACGCCGTCCGGCTCGGGGAGATGCTGCGCGTACGGACGATCTCCCGACTGGGTGTCGACGTGCGCGTCGGGATCGGGCCGTCCATCACCGTCGCGGCCACCGCTTCCGGGCAGGTTCCCGGTCCGGGTGGTGTCCTGGCCGTGGGCCCGGACCGGGTCGCCGACTGGCTCGGACCGCTGCCCGTCGAAGCCCTCCACGGCATCGGGCCCCGCCAGGCCCAGGCGTTGCGCGACTACGGCATCCACAGCGTCGGCCTGCTGGCCACCGTCCCGGCCGCCACCGTGCAGCGACTTCTCGGCGGCCGGGCCGGACGGCAGGCCACTGACCGTGCCCGGGGTGTCGACCCCCGCCCCGTCGTCCCGCGGGCGCTGCCCGCCACCGCGAGCGTCCACCGTTCCTTCCCGCGGCACACCCTGGACGGCGCCGCCGTCCGCGCGGCCCTCCTCGACCTCGTCGTCACCCTCGCTGTCCAACTGCGCGGCAGTGGCCAGGCCGCTCGCGGGCTGACCCTGGCGCTGCGCTTCGCGGGAGGCACCGCCTGGGAGAAGACCCGACGGCTCCCGGAGGCCTCTGCCCACGACGACGACCTCCGCACGATGGCGTACCGGCTCATCGACGCGGCAGGGCTCCAGCGCGGTCGGATCACCGCGATCACGCTCAAGGCCGATGACCTCGTCGCCGCCGATCAGGTGGCCGAGCAGATCAGCCTCGACGCGGTGCGTGAGACCCGCCTCGTGGCCGAAGAGGTCAGCGACCGCATCCGTGCCAAGTTCGGGCCCGACGCGATCCGCCCGGCCACCACCCTCCTGCGCGTCTCCTGAGCCGGAAGGGCCCTTCGGCGGAGCCGGACCGGCGCCGGCTCCGCCACCCGCGCCGATGCGTGAAGCCCCTCGGCACCCTCGGCCCTCCCCGTCTCCGCAGAAACCGCAGACGGGGAGAAAAGACGTGAGCATCGACCGTCACCAAGTGGGCACTCGGCGTACATGGGCCAGGAAGACGATGTCGACCCGCGGATGGAGATGTCCATCGGAGGGGCGAGCGGCAGGACGATCGTGAGGGTGGCGGGTGAGGTCGACTACCTGACCTCGCCCCGCCTCGCGGACGGGCTGGAGGCGGTGCTGGCGGGCGGCGCCGGCTGGGTGGAGGTCGAGTTCACCGAGGTCTCGTTCTGCGACTGTGCCGCACTGGGGGTCCTCATACAGGCGCGGCAGAAGGCGCAGGCGGCCGGCGCGCGGCTTCGACTGCGCGGGTCCTTCCAGCCCAGCGTCAGTCGCCTGCTGGCGGTGATGGAGCTGACGTCCGTGCTGACGGCGACGAACAGCCGTTGACGACGTCCTCCGCCGGCCGGAGGGAGGAGCGGGCGGTCGGGGGGCTCGGCCGTAGGAGTCGTACGGGGATCGAGGGCGCGATCGCGCGCCCCCGGGGGAGGGGAAACGATGGGCGGGAGCAAGGTGTCGGCGATGGCCGCGGTCGTCGGGGGCTCGGTGCTGATGCTGGCCGGTTGCGGGGGCGGCTCCGGGGACGAGGGCCGGCCCTTCGCCGGCAAGAGCGCCGACCGGATCGCCGCTGAGGCCGTGAAGGCGACCGGGCAGGCTGCCTCGATGCATGTGAGCGGCACGGTGCGGCAGACCGCGGGGGAAACGCTGGACGTGGATCTGTCGGTCGACCGGCAGAACAACTGCGAGGGCACGGTCACGACGGCCGGTACGACGGTCGAGGTGCGCCACGTCGACGCCACGCTCTATCTGCGGGGCGACGAGGGGTACTGGAAGAGCGCCCTCAAGGGCCAGCCCCGGAGCGACACGCTCGTCCCGAAGCTGAAGGACAAGTGGGTGAAGGTACCGTCCGACGGCGCGGCGACCGAGGGCCTGTGCGACAAACAGGGGCTCGTGGCGTCGATGGACGAGGACAAGTCCGAGCGCAAGGGGCTGAAGAGGTCGTCCACGACGACCGTCGACGGCAAGAAGGCCATCCGGCTGACGAAGCGGGCGGCCGACGGCGAGACGCTGACGCTGTTCGTGGCGACGGAGGGCAAGCCGTACATCCTGCGCACCACCACCAGCGGTGGGAAGAGCCCCGACACCGCCACCTTCAGCGATTACGGCAAGACCGTGGACCCGCGGAAGCCGGCCGCCGGTGAGACCGTCGACCTCAAGGACCTCGCCTCCTCCGGGCAGACCGGCTGACGGAAGCGCATCGGGACTCGGCGGCAGTCGACGGAGCGCCTGGAAGTGCCGCGCATGATGTCGTCACAGAGGGGCACTCACCCGATATGTGCTACTCGTCACGATGTCGTCGCTATGTGAGGAGTCCGTCGTGGCCATTCGGTACCAGGTGATCGAGCGGCCTCCCGAGGCCGTCTGGGCGGTCCTGGAAGACCCGCGGCTCTATGCCGAGTGGGTCGTCGGAACCTCGGAGTCACGACCGACGGACGGACGGTGGCCGCAGGTGGGCGCGCGACTGGCGTACGTCCTCGGGCGCGGCCGGTTCACGTACGAGGGACGGACGGTCGTGCGGCGGGTGGAGCCGCTCCGATGGCTGGAACTCGAAGCCGACAGCGGACGTCTCGGCACCGCGCGTATCGCGATCGAGGTGCGCACCTGGGGCCCGCACTCGCTGGTCCTCGTGGATGAGCATCCCCTGCGCGGGATCGGTGGTGCCTTGCACACCGCTCCGCTCGAGGTCGTCATCCAGCTGCGTCACCGCAGGATGCTCGCCCGCCTCGCGCAGGTCGTCGAGCGTCGGACACCTCCTGCGGCCTCCCCCGATGTGCCCGCGCCCGAGGGCCTTGTCCGCCGGGCATGAGGAGTTGCCATGTTGGACGCCGTGGTGGTCGGAGCCGGACCCAACGGCCTGGTGGCCGCGAACCTCCTGGCCGACGCGGGATGGAGCGTCGAGGTACTCGAAGCGCAGAGCCGGCCCGGGGGCGCCGTCCGCAGCGACCGCGGAGTGCATCCCGACTACGTGAGCGACCTGTTCAGCGCGTTCTACCCCCTGGCCGCCGCATCCCCGGTCATCCGGAGCATGGACCTGCACGCGGAGGGACTGCGCTGGGCCCATGCCCCGTCCGCGCTCGCTCATCCGCTCCCCGACGGACGCTGTGCCGTCCTTGAACGCTCGACCGAGGCGACGGCGAAGGGCCTGGACGCCTTCGCGGATGGGGACGGCGCCGCGTGGACGCGCATGTGCGGCACGTGGGACCGGATCAGCACCCAGCTTCTGGACGCCCTGTTCACTCCGTTTCCCCCGCTCAAGGCAGGAGCCGGCCTGGCGAGGCGGCTGCGTGGTCCGGCAGGCCTTCCCCTGGTCCGGTCTCTCGTGCTGCCCGCCCGGCGACTGGGCGAGGAGGAGTTCCGCGGCGAGGCCGGTCGTCTGCTGCTGGCCGGGAACGCGCTGCACGCCGACCTGGCGCCGGAGGCGGCCGGAAGCGGCGGCTTCGGGTGGCTGATGTGCATGCTCGGACAGCAGTACGGCTTCCCGGTCCCCGTCGGTGGAGCGGAGAGCCTGTCGGCCGCGCTCGTACGCCGACTCGAACGGCGCGGCGGCATCGTGCGCTGCGGCCAACCGGTACGCGAGGTCGTCGTGCGGAACGGCCGGGCCGTGGGGGTACGCACCGCGAGCGGCGAGGCGATCCCGGTCCGTCGCTGCGTACTCGCGGACGTCTCGGCACCCGCCCTGTACGGCGGCCTGGTCGACGAACGGCACCTGCCGGGCCGCCTCCTCGACAGCATGCGGCGCTTCCAGTGGGACTTCTCCACGTTCAAGATCGACTGGGCGCTGAGCGGGCCGATTCCTTGGAGCGCCGGTGCCGCGGCCGGCGCGGGCACTGTGCACCTGTCCGACGGTGTCGACGAGATGACGCGGTTCGCGGCCCAACTCGCCGCGGGCCATGTGCCCGACCGCCCCTTCACCCTGCTCGGACAGATGACGACGGCCGACGTCTCGCGCTCCCCGCTGGGAACGGAAAGCGCCTGGGCGTACACGCATGTCCCGCAGACCGTCGTCGGCGACGCGGGCGACGACGGTGTCACCGGAGCCTGGGACGAGCGTGAACAGGAGGCCATGGCAGACCGGGTGGAACGCCATGTGGAGCGCTACGCACCGGGATTCCGTTCCCTCGTCCGCGCCCGCAGAGTCCTGGCGCCTCCCACCCTCCAGGCCATGGACGCCAACCTGCACGGCGGTGCGATCAACGGAGGCACGGCCAACCTCCACCAGCAGCTCGTCTTCCGGCCGGTGCCGGGCACCGGCCGCCCCGAGACACCTGTGCGAGGGCTCTACCTCGCTTCGGCGTCGGCGCACCCGGGCGGGGGAGTCCACGGAGCCTGCGGAGCGAACGCGGCCCGCGCGGCGCTCCGCAGCACCGCTGCCACGAGGCGGGTACTGACCTCCGCGCAACGGCTGCTCTCCGGCCGGCTCCGCATCGAACGGCCCCCGCACTGACGGATCTGCCGAGTCCGGGCCGATCGCGGCCCGGCCCGAGCGGCTGCCCGTCGCCGGGGGCCGGGCTTCGAGGCTGCGCGCCCTACTCGGGATCGCGCGGGTCCTCCCGAAGGAAGTCGATCAGCGCGGAGGCCAGTGCCTCGGGCGCCTGCTCGGCGACGTGATGTCCGGCGTCGATGCCGTGGCCGCGGACATCGTCGGCCCACCGGCGCCAGATCGTGCGGGGATCCCCGTACAGGTCCTCCAGGTCGTCGCGAAGCGACCACAGCACCAGCGTCGGACAGGTCAGGCGCGCGCCGGCGTCCCGGTCGGCCTCCTCGTGCCGCCGGTCGACGGTGACACCGGCGCGATAGTCCTCGAGCATCGCCCGTACGACGTGGGGATCGCGGGTGGCCTGCCGCCACTCGTCGTAGTTCTCCTGTCCCATCACCTCGGGGTCGCCCCGGTACCAGCTGTCCGGGTCCGCCGTGATGACCCGCTCGGGGATGTCCGGCTGCGCGAAGAAGAACCAGTGCCACCACTGCGTGGCGAACTCGGCGGTGATCCGCGACAGATGTTCGGACAGCGGCAGGCAGTCCGCGAAGACCACCCGGGACACGACATCGGGGTGGTCGAGCACGAGACGCAGCGCCACACTCCCGCCGCGGTCGTGCCCGACCAGCGCGAACCGGCGGTGTCCGAGCCGGCGCATCACGGCCACCACGTCCGAGGCGACCGCACGCTTGGAGTAGCCGAGGTGGTCCTCCGTGAAGTTCGGTCCTCTGGAACGCCCGTAGCCCCGCAGGTCGGGGCACACCACGGTGTGGCCCGCCCGCACGAGCAGCGGAGCGACCTTGTGCCACGTCGCCGAGGTACGGGGATGGCCATGCAGGAGCACCACCGGCGGTCCGCTCCCGCCGAAACGGACGAAGGCGGACCCCTCGCCGACGTCGATCCGCGCCGTTTCGAATCCCTCGAACATCCCGGCCTCCTGAGGATCGGGCGGCGCACGCGGCGTGCCGTCGACCAGGCACCGGAGTTCCGCGGACGTCCGCACCGACATCGGTCGTGGGTCCCCCCTTCGCGAACGTTCATGCCCATGCCGCAGCGCACGTCCCGCATGGGACCGGGTCCCGCAACACACGGCCGGGCCGAAGCTCTTGGGTCGCGTCCGGAGGGGTCTTGCGTTGGAGTGGAGACGGCGGTTCCCGCGCGTGCGTCCCGCCCGAAGGGGAACCCCTCGTACCACCGGGCCGTACAGCCCGACCCAGTTCGGAAGAGTCCCGACCCAGTTCGGAAGAGTAAGGAGAGACGTCATGCCGGCAGGTTCCAGTCCCAAGCGTGAGCGCCAGTACGAGCACGTCAAGGAGAGCGCTGAGAAGCGAGGTGAGTCCACCGGCCGTGCGAAGGAGATCGCCGCCCGGACGGTCAACAAGGAGCGTGCGAGGGCGGGCGAGTCCGAGACGGCGAGCAAGACGTCCACACGCGACAAGAAGTCCGCGTCCCAGCGCGGCGGCGAACGCTCGCACAGTGGCGCGCAGGGGCCCACGAGGGACCAGCTCTACGAAGAGGCCAAGAAGAAGGGCGTCGAAGGGCGCTCCTCGATGAACAAGCAGCAGTTGCGCAAGGCGCTGGGGCGCTGATCGCCCTCCCTCGGGCCCGCACGGCGGTGCGGGCTCCGCGGGCGAACGGGCGCACCCGGCCGAACAGCTCAGACGCCGACCTGCGGTGACTCGGTGTGTCCCGCGAGCTGCCGGTCGAGTTCCGTACGGAGGTCGGCGCACAGCCGTCCGGTACGGGTCCACTCGATGAGCAGCTGCGCGACGTGACGCAGCTTGATCCCCGTGTGCCGCGCCAGTTCATGGAGAACCTGCTCCGCCTGTTCCGGCGCCAGCTGCCCGAGAGCCACGACGACTCCGATGGCATGGTCCACCACGGCGCCGGAGCGCGTCGTTTCGTGAAGGTGGTCGTTGTCGCTCCGCAGATTCCCCAGCTCTGTCACGCGGTCGTCCACGCGGTCCTCCAAGAACCCGGAGTGGCTTGTCTCGACTGACGAGGGGACGCGGTGTTCGTCGCCGCGTTCGCGTGGCGTCACGGCCCAGCGACCTGCTCGTCTCGACATGTTTGCCCCGAATTCGTCGGAACATCACCTGCTGGAACTCCTCGGCGTTCCGGAGTGTCGCTTCCCGCCGGAGCGCCGCGGGCGGCGATGGCATCACCGCGATGTCAGAGTGACCGGGGCGACAGGATGTGTCCTCAGCTCCGTACCTTGGGTGTACCGGACGCGCCGCTGAGCAGGCGCAGCAACTGCTGTCCCGAGGCGCTCAGCGCGCCGACCGTCACCGCCGTCTCCGGGTCCTCGTCGGCCAACCCGGACTTGAGGCACACCAGCGCCTGTTCGGCCCGGTCCCGGGCGGCGTCCCGTTGTGCCAGGTCCGCCTCGTCGCTGTGCAGCCCCCACCGGGTGCGGTCCCACTCGCAGACGTCGGCGACCGCGCCGAGGAGCCGGGCCAGCGGCGTCAGCCGGGCGAGCGGTGGCCGGGCGAGCCCGCGCTCCTCGCCTGCCGCCGCGGCGAGGTTGTCCACGATGGCGGAGGTCCGGTCCAGGAACCGCTCCCAGTAGGCGTCGTGGTCGATCGACGGAGGTTCGCGGAAGCCGCGGCGCATGCGCCGGCCCGGGTTGAAACGCTTGCTCTCCCGGTTCCAGATCCGTGCGTTGCGCAGTCCCTCCAGCGACGCGGAGATATGGGCCACGCGGCCTCGCCACCGGGCCGCGTCCTCCTCCGTATACCCGGCCGCCAGATCGTCCGCCATCATCCTGAGCAGGGACGAGTTCTCCCGGGCCATCGAGGACAGTGCCTCCTCCACGCCGCGCAGATGCACCGGAGGGAGGAGCAGCGCGTTGACGGAGATGCCGATGACGGCACCCACCGCCGTCTCCGCGAGACGATGCGCCATGTCCTCTCCGGAGAGCGTCCCGTACGCGAGGGCGAAGATCACCGTGGTGGGGGCGTAGACGCCCTGGTCGCCGAAGCGGTTGTGGATGCCGAGCAGCGCCGCCGGTGGCAGAGCGAGGGCCATGGCCGCCATGACGTTGCCGGTGATCGCCGCGGCGGCCGCCGCGAGGACGGTGCCCGCGGTGATCAGCGCCAGCTGCTGGACGCCGGTGCGCACCGAGCGGTACACCGTGCCCTGGACCAGAGCCACGGCTGTCCAGGGCGCCATCAGAGCCATCGGCGCCTCCCACCAGGCGCCGACCACCGCCCACGCGGCGACGGCAGCCCCCGCCGCCTTGAGCGCTTGCACACACGCGTCGCGCTCCCGGCCCGCCGAGGTGAACGCCCGGCGCAGGGAGGCGGCGGTCGCCGCCGCCTCCCAGCCGAATCTGCGTATCCGCATGGGTGGTCTCCTGCCAGGGTCTCCGGACCGGATCCGTCGCCCGAGCATCGATCGGGCGTGGCCGGCCGCCGTCGGCCGACGGCGAAGGGGTGAGGAAGTACGTCGGCTCGGGGCTCGCGTGTGGTGCCCCCGACGGAGCCGGCGTCAGGAGGCGCGTTCCGCGCCCCAGCCGCCGGACGACCCGCCCCGCGCCGCTCGGTACGGCAATGCAGGTGCCACCATTCCGCCGGGTTATGCCGACCGATCGCCGTCGCACAAGGAGCGGGGCCCGCGAAGTGGCGGCTGTCCGTGAGCTGCCGGATGCTGGCTGTACACGGCGTCCGCCACGCTCGGAGCAACGAGATCGACTGCCGGCCCCGGCCGGGCAGTCGCCACGAAGGGCTGGAGAACGCACTCCCACCGCCCGAGCCGCCCTTGCGCGCGAAGGGATGCGGGCCGGTCGCGGGGCGGCACGTCCGGACCCCGGGGCCCGAGCGGTGCCAGGCCGCCCGCCGGACCAGGCGTGTTGCGTGTTTTGAGCACGTGCCTGCGGATACTCAAACGCCTCCCGACACCCTCGACGATGTACGCAGGAGGTCCGCGTGACCGTCACGCCTCCCCAGATCCCCGATCGCCTCCGCACACCGGAACAGCGCACGGCGAACCTGTTCGCCGACTTCGTCGAGCGCGAGGCCCCGAGCGTGCCCCTGCCGGGCCGGTCGACGGCACGTCGTTTCGCCGTACTGATGGCGCTGGGCCGTCGGGACCTCTCGCTCGCCCGGCTCGCGGAGGGCCACCTGGACGCCGCCGCGATCCTGCACGAACTCGGTCACCCGCTGCCCGCCGCGGGCCAGAGATGGGGGGTCTGGGCCGCGCGCCCGCCCGGTCCCGGCACCCACGCGACCCGCACCGAACGGGGGTGGACGCTCAGCGGCGTCAAGCCCTACTGCTCCGGTGCCCACGCCTGCACCCACACCCTGGTGACAGCGGACGCCGAGGACGGCTACCGCCTGTTCGCCGTCGCCCTGGACCACCCCGGCGTGCAGCCGGTGGAAGGGACCTGGCCGGCGATCGGCATGGCCGGCAGCGACAGCCTGGAGGTGTCCTTCACCGCCGTGCCCGCGCGAGCCGTCGGAGCGGTGGAGGGCTATCTCGAGCGGCCCGGATTCCAGCACGGAGGCATCGGGGTCGCGGCCTGCTGGCTGGGCGGTGCCCATGCCGTCGCCGCCCCCCTGTACGAGCGAGGCGCGGCCGGCAGGCTCAACGCGCACGCGGCCGCCCATCTCGGCGCGGTCGACGTCCTGCTGCACACGGCCGACACGATGCTGCGCCATGCCGGCGAGGACATCGACGACGACACCCTCGACGTTCGGAACGAGGCAGGCGTGCGGAGCATGCGGGTGCGGGCCCTCGTCGAGAAGGTGTGCACCGAGGTGCTGGACCACGTGGGGCGCGCCACGGGTGCCGGCCCGTTGTGCCACGACGAACGGCACGCCCGCGCGGTGGCGGACCTGACGGTCTACGTACGTCAGCACCACGCCGAGGCGAACCTGGCCGAACTCGGCCGTCTGGTGACGACGGACTCGGCGGAGGCGACGCGATGAGCTCGCTCGAGACCGCGGGTGCCCAGAGGCTGGCCGCCGCCGCTGCCATCGACGCGCGGGGCACCGACGAGGCGGAGTGGCTCGCGGCACAGTTGCCGGACCACCTGCCCCATCTGGAGCTTCCGGAGGGTCCCGTCCTCGTCGTGGCGGCCCATCCGGACGACGAGGTGCTGGGATTCGGCGGCGCGATGGCCGCTCTCCTCGATGCCGGTGCGACGGTCCACACCGTGTGCCTGACCGACGGGGAAGCGTCGCACGGCCCCGCGTCGCCGTCGGAGCGGGCGCAGTTGGCCGCCCGCCGTCGCGACGAACTGGCCGCGGCGCTGGGCGAGCTGGGTGATCTGCCCGACCCTGTGCACGCAGGCCTCCCGGACACGGGTCTCGACGAGCACGAGACCCGGGCGCGGGCCGTGATCGGCGAGGCGCTGGACGCCGTGGGGGCCGCCGTGTGCGTGGCGCCCTGGGTGGGCGACCTGCACAGCGACCACGAGGCCGCCGGTCGAGCCGCCCGGGCCGCGGGCCGCGAGCGCTCCAAGCCGGTGTGGTCCTACCCCGTGTGGATGTGGCACTGGGCGCGTCCGTACGACACGCGGGTGCCGTGGGAGCGCGCCGCGGTTCTCCCCCTCGCGGAGGCGGCAGTCGATCGCAAGAAGGCGGCCCTGGCACGCTTCACCAGCCAACTCGAAGACCGTGGCTCCGGCGTCGGTCCGGTGTTGTCGGCGCAGGAGATCGCCCATCACACCCGCACTTTCGAGACGGTGATCCGGTGAACACCCCGGCGAGCTACTTCGACGACCAGTACGCCGGTGCCACCGACCCATGGCATCTCGGCGAGCGGTGGTACGACCGCCGCAAGTACGACCTGACCGTGGCCGCCCTGCCCCGCCCGCGCTACCCACGCGCCTTCGAGCCGGGCTGCTCGGTGGGTGTGCTGAGCGAACTCCTGGCCGGCCGGTGCGAGGAGTTGCTGTCCACCGACCGCGTCGCCTCGGCCGTCGACGCCACCGCCCGACGCACCTCCGGCCTGGAGCACGTCACCGTGCGGCGGATGACCGTGCCCGACCAGTGGCCCGAGGGCTCGTTCGACCTGATCGTGCTGTCGGAACTCCTCTACTACTTCGACACCGAGACGCGTGCGCGGCTGGTCCGGCGGAGTGTGGAGAGCCTGAGCGACGGCGGCCATCTGGTCACCGCGCACTGGAACCACCCGGTGGCCGAACACACCTGTACGGGCCTTGAGATCGCCGACCGGCTCGACTCCCTGACGGGCCTGAGCCACCTCGCCCGCTACGACGACCCCGACTTCACCCTCACCGTCCACGAGCATCGGCCCGGTCCCGGCCCGGTGCTCTCACCGGCTCGCGCGGAAGGTCTGGCGTGACGCCCGCCGCCATCGCCGTCGTGGTCCCGGCACACGACGAGGAACGGCGCATCCAGGCCTGTCTGCGCAGTGTGCGCGCGGCCGCCGCCTTCGTCGCGCCGGTGCCCGTCGTGATCGTGGTGGCGGCGGACGCCTGCACCGACGCCACGGCGACTCTGGCCGCCCGTGAGGGAGCGAGCGTCGTCCCCGCCTGGCGCCGCAACGTCGGGGCGGCGAGGGCGGCGGGCGTCGACCACGCCCTCACGCTGCTGGCAGATGCCGGCCCGGACGTGTGGCTGGCCATGACGGACGCCGACAGCACCGTGCCGACGCCGTGGCTCGCCCACCAGCTCGCCTCGGCGCGCCGGGGCCACGACGCCGTGCTGGGCACCATCCGCCTGGTCTCCACCATGGTCGGCGCCCTTCATGTGGCCCGCCACGACGCCGACTATTTCCGTACCCGCCGTCTCGGGGGGACGGAGCCGAGGTGGGAGCACCCGCACGTCCACGGGGCGAACCTGGGTGTGTCCGCCTCCGCCTATCTGCGGGTGGGCGGCTTCGCCCCGCTGCCCACCGGCGAGGATCACGACCTCGCAGCACGGCTGTCCTCGGCGGGCCACCGCATCGCCCGCACCGACCGGCACCCCGTGCACACCGCGGCCCGACTGCGCGGGCGAGCTCCGGGCGGCCTGGCAGAGCTCTTGACGGCCCTGCGTGACCCGTCAGCGGGTGGGGGAGACCCCGCCCGGCAGCGCGCCACCGTCGGACTCGACTCCGCGAGAACGTCCTGACGCCGGTCTGCGGGAGGTGTGCGGTCGTAAACAGTCGCCGCTGTCGTGGGTCCGTGGTTCGGATGTGACTCGGGTGGATTGGGTCCTCCCGACCCGGGTACCCAGAGTGGGCAAACCGCATGAGAACAGGAGATACACCTATGGCACGCGAGGTCACCCCCCGCTACACCGTCCCCGGCCTCTCGGTGGAGGACGCCGGCTCCCTGATCGAAGTACTGCAGCAGCGCCTGCACTCCCTCAACGATCTCCACCTCACGCTCAAGCACGTCCACTGGAACGTGGTGGGCCCGCACTTCATCGCCGTGCACGAGATGCTCGACCCGCAGGTCGACCGCGTCCGTGACATGGCCGACGACGTCGCCGAGCGCATCGCCGCGCTGGGTGGTGTCGCACTTGGCACGCCGGGCGCACTGGTCGACGGACGCACGTGGAAGGACTACAGCGTCGGGCGTGCCGACGCCATCGCCCACCTCGGTGCGCTCGACCTCGTGTACACCGGACTGATCGAGGACCTGCGCGCCGCGGTCAAGAAGGTGGGAGACATCGACCCCGCCACCGAGGACCTGCTGATCGAGCAACTGCGTGACCTGGAGCAGTTCCAGTGGTTCATCCGGGCCCACCTGGAGACCGCGGGCGGCACGCTCGCCACGGCCGGCGCCACGACAGAGAAGGACGCCGCGAAGCGGACCGCCGGCAAGTGACATCGCCGGCGGAGGCGGGGTGAAGACCGGGTCGCCGCGGTACAGCCGTCCGCACGAGCAATCGCTCCACGCGTGCGGCACCCCCGCACACCAGGCTGCCACCAGAACGAAGGGAGACGCATCACCATGTCGGACAAGCCGCTCAACGGTCACCGCGTGCTCGTACTGGTCACCAACTACGGGGTCGAGCAGGACGAGTTGGTGGTGCCGGTCAACCGACTGCGGGAGGACGGCGCCGACGTCACCATCGCCGCCGTGTCCTCGGACCCCATCCGGACACTCGTGGGTGACAAGGACCCGGGCGAGACCGTGGAGCCCACAGCCACCCTCGAAGCGCTCGATCCTGACAGTCACCAGTTGTTGCTGATTCCGGGCGGCACCATCAATGCCGACCAACTACGGCTCCAGCCCAAGGCACTTGAGACGGTCAGGGCGTTCGCGTCGTCGGGCCGTCCGATCGCCGCGATCTGCCACGGCCCCTGGGCACTGGTGGAAGCCGGTGTGCTGGACGGGAAGACGCTCACCTCCTACCCCTCGGTGCGCACGGACGTCCGTAACGCGGGAGCCAAGGAATGGGTCGACGAGGCCGTCGTGAGCGACAGCGCGAGCGGCTACACCCTGGTCACCTCCCGGACGCCGAAGGATCTCGACGAGTTCCTCGGCGCCGTGAACAAGGCACTGGTCGGCGCCTGAGCCAAGGGCCGGTGGGGCGGCTGAACGACTGGCCACGGCAAGCGCCTTCGCTTCGAGCCGTCGCCGCTCCACCGGGGAGGCGGGAACGCCGCGAGGCACCACCACGGGGTGGGCATTCGGCGTTCGGGTGAAGAGTTGGCCCGCGTGCTGCCGCCGCGTCGCCGCCCTCCGGGGCCCGGGGTAGGTTCCGGTCCGGTACAGATGTGAGGTCTCAGCAGGCAGCCGCCCCGACGACCTCGGACCGGAGCCGGCCCGGATCAGGCCGGGGGCGGCGCGGAAACTCCAGGAACGGGGCCGTCGCATGGCCGACGAGCAGCACTTCGACGTCATCATCATCGGCACTGGCGCGGGCGGCGGCACCCTCGCCCACCGCTTGGCTCCCAGCGGCAAACGCGTCCTCATCCTGGAGCGCGGGGACTATCTGCCGAGGGAGCGGGACAACTGGGAGTCCACCGCGGTGTTCGTGAAGGGCAAGTACCGCGCCCCCGAGTTCTGGTACGACAAGCACGGCGAGCCGTTCCCGCCGGAGGTCAACTACTACGTGGGCGGCAACACGAAGTTCTACGGCGCCGCCCTGTTCCGGCTGCGCCCGCAGGACTTCGGCGAACTCCGGCACCACGACGGGATGTCACCTGCCTGGCCCATCGACTACGGCGACCTGGAGCCGTACTACACGCAGGCCGAGCACCTCTACCGGGTGCACGGACGACACGGCGAGGACCCGACCGCGGGTCCGGCCCGCGCGGACTACCCGCATCCTCCCGTCGCGCACGAACCACGGATCCAGCAGCTGAGCGACGACCTCCAGAAGCAGGGGCTGCACCCCTTCCACCTGCCGATCGGAGTGGACCTCACACAGGACGAGCAGGGCCGGGCCGCCCACGGCAGCGCGTGCATCCGCTGCGACCGCGTCGACGGATTCCCGTGTCTGCTGGGCGCCAAGTCCGACGCGCAGGTGATCTGCGTCGATCCGGCCCTCCAACACGACAACGTGACGATGCTGACCAACGCCGAGGTGCGGCGCCTGGAGACCGGCGCGGACGGCCGTACCGTCACCGGTGTCCTCACCCAACTCGCCGACGGATCGACCGAGACGTTCCGGGCGGACATCGTCGTCGTCGCCTGCGGAGCGGTCAACTCGGCAGCCCTGCTGCTCCGTTCGGCCAACGACTGGCATCCGCGCGGACTGGCCAACAGCTCCGACGTCGTGGGACGCCACTACATGCGGCACAACAACCTGGCCCTGATCGCGGTGTCCAAGGAGCCGAATCCCACCAGGTTCCAGAAGACGCTCGCCCTGCACGACTGGTACCTGGGCGCGGACGACTGGGACTACCCGCTGGGCGGCATCCAGATGCTCGGCAAGTCCGACGCCGACCAGATTCACGGCGAGGCACCGCGGTGGGCCGGCGCGGTCGCGCCCGACATGCCGTTCGAGATGCTCGCCCATCACGCCGTCGACTTCTGGCTGTGCGGGGAGGACCTGCCGCTGCCCACGAGCCGGGTCACCCTCGACGGCGACGGCGGCATCCACCTCGCCCTGGACGAGAAGAACAACATCGCGGGACTCCACCGCCTCCGGCACAAACTGCAGGGAATGCTCGGCCACTTGGGGATGCACGAGCACCATCTGCTGTCACACAGCATCTACCTGCACAAGGGCATGCCCATCGGGGCGACCGCCCACCAGGCGGGCACGGTCAGATTCGGCACGAACCCCGCCAGCTCGGCCCTGGACATCAACTGCAAGGCCCACGACCTCGACAACCTGTACGTGGTCGACACGTCGTTCTTCCCCAGCATCGGCGCGGTGAACCCGTCCCTGACGGCGATCGCGAACGCCCTGCGGGTCGGCGACCACCTCCTCGACCGCCTGCGGTGACATGACGCCGTCAGGCCGGCGCATGAGGCTCGAACTCCGCCAGCGCGGCCACGGCCACGTCCACGATCGCCTCGGTTCCGGAGACCGCGTCCACCGTCAGTCCCGGCTCGTCGTCCCGCAGCGGCTCCAGTGCGGCGAACTGGGAGTCGAGGAGGGCGACCGGCATGAAATGACCCGTCCGCCGCCCGGCCCGGGCCGAGGCGACCTCGCGGTCCAGCGCCAGGTACAGGAACCACACCCCTGGACCGGCCGCGCGGAAGAGGCGACGGTAGTCGTATCTGAGGGCCGAGCACGAGATCACGGCACCCCTCCCGCTCTCCGTCGCGGAACGGATCACGTCGGAGACGGCCCGGAGCCAGGGCGCGCGGTCCTCGTCGTCCAGGGCTTCACCGGCCGACATCTTCGCGATGTTCTCCGGCGGATGGAGGCCGTCACCCTCCACGAACGGCTGCCCGCGCCGGCCGGCGAGCAGTCGGCCGAGCGTCGTCTTGCCCGAACCGGAGACACCCATCACCACGATGACCGTCGGTGCCGTGGCCGATCCCACCATGCTGCTCCTTGCGGTCGTCCCCTCGACGGAGGGGAGATGCGGGCGAGGCGCGACCATCCAACCCCGAACGTCAGAGGATGGCGACGGGATTGACGGGGGAGCCGGTCGCCGCGGGGAGGCGCAGGGGCGCGACGACGCACAGGAACGACCAGCGCCCCGCCTCCTCGCAGAGAGGCACGAGGTCCTCGAACCGCAGGTAGTCCATCAGATACACGCCGAGCGCGTGGATGGCGAGGACGTGTACCGGGAAGTCCACGCCGTCGGTGGGGCTGGGGGCCGTGTCGTTGTTGCCGTCGCCGCCCAGCACGGCGACCCGGCGTTCGGCCAGGAACTCCACCGCGGCGGGGTGCAGGCCGGCGCGGCTGTGCGCGACGTCCCAGGGGCCGTTCTCCTCGCGCCTGCGGCGGTGACCGACCCGCACGAGCAGGATGTCCCCGGCACCGACCCGGACGTGCTGCGCGGCTTCCGCGGCCACGAGGTCGTCGTAGGTGACGCAGTCGCCGGGCTCCAGCCACGGAACTCCCCGCAGCCGCGGGATGTCGAGCAGGACACCGCGGCCGACGATGCCGTCCCGCAGGGATTCGACGGAGAGGGTGGCGGCTCCCTCGGCCGTGACGGTGCTCGCGGGGACCCCGCCGTGCAGCGTGCCGTCGTAGGCGACGTGGCACAGGGCGTCTAGGTGACTGTCCGCGTCACCGTGGACGTTCATGGAGAAGCGGTCGGTGGCGAACTGCAGTCCGGCGGCCGCGGTCTTCGGGCGGCTGGTGACCCGGTGGACGGCCGGGTGCGGGTCGTCGGGAGCCGGCCGGGTGTCGATGGGGGACGAGAGCGATACCGTCAGCCCCGAGCGGACCTCGGCCGCCGCGGCCAGAATCGTCGCCCGCGTGACACCCGTCGGCGCACCGGGTCCGGCAGGGGACACGGGGGGCTCGGCGTCGTCCGCCTGCTGCCGCAGACGCGCGTACAGCGCCTCGAAGGCGGCACGGCTCTCGCGGGGCCACGCGCCGCGTCCGGGCTGTTCCCCCGGTGCGTCAGCGGGACTGTCGCTGCCGTTCAATGGCCTCGTCCAGGGTCGATGCCGCCATGATGAGCGACAGGTGGGTGAACGCCTGCGGGAAGTTGCCGAGTTGCTCGCCGCTCGGCCCGATCTCCTCGGCGAACAGGCCGACATGGTTTGCGTAGGTGTGCATCTTCTCGAAGGTGTAGCGGGCCGGCCGGACGCGTCCGGCTCGCGCCAGGGCGTCGACGTAGAGGTAGGTGCAGAGGCTGAAGGTGCCTTCGGCGCCGCGCAGGCCGTCGGGGGAGGCGGCCGGGTCGTAGCGGTAGACGAGGCTGTCCGACACGAGCTTGCGCTCCATGGCGTCCAGGGTGGAGAGCCAGCCGGGGCTCTTCGCGGAGAGGAATCCGACGCGGGGGATCAGCAGGAGCGAGGCGTCCAGGACATCCCCGCCGTAGTGCTGCACCAGTGCCTGCTCGGATTCGCTCCAGCCCTTGTCCATGACCTGTTCGAGGATCGCGTCGCGGGCGTCGCGCCAGCGGGGGATGTCCGCCGGACGGCTCAGCTCCGTCGCCAGGCGCATGCCGCGGTCGAAGGCGACCCAGCACATCACGCGGCTGAACGTGAAGTCCTTGCGGCCTCCGCGCGTCTCCCAGACCCCCTCGTCGGGGCGGTCCCAGTGGTCGGAGAGCCAGTCCAGCGTCCTGGCGAGACCTTTCCAGCCGTGGTACCCCAGCTCCACCCCTACATCCGTGCCCTCGGCCAGGGCATAGAGGGCTTCGCCGTAGATGTCGAGCTGGAGCTGGTCGGCGGCGGCGTTGCCGGCACGGACCGGCCGCGATCCCCGGTAGCCCTCCCAGTGGTCGAGGGTCTCCTCGGTCAGGTGGGGGTCGCCGTCGACCCGGTACATGATCTGCAGGCGCTCGCCGGGCAGGTCGGCCCGGTCCCGCATCCGGTCGCCCAGCCACTTGGTGAACGCCGACGCCTCCTCGGCGAACCCGAGGTCGAGCAGAGCCCGCACCGAGAGGGCCCCGTCCCGCACCCAGGAGTACCGGTAGTCCCAGTTGCGCTCACCGCCGACCTGCTCCGGTAGGCCCATGGTGGCGGCGGCGACGGGGGCGCCGGTCGGATGGTAGGTCAGGAGTTTGATGGTGATCGCGGAGCGGTTCACCATCTCCGCCCAGCGCCCGCGGTAGTGGGAGGTGTGGAGCCACTTCTGCCAGAAGTCCACCTCCTGCCACAGACGCTCCGTCATCCCGTCGACCGTGAGCGGAGGAGGTGCCTCGCCGTCGACGGCGCATGTGGTGAAGACGGCGACGGCGGATTCGCCGACGCCGAGTGTGACGGCGCCCCGCACGTCCTGGCCGTCGCGGGTCAGCGGGAACGTGGCCTGGAGGTGACCCGCGATACCGGGGCCGCGGAAGACGGCGTCCTGGGACCTCAGCTCGAGTTCGTGCTCCGCCCGGCCGTAGTCGAACCTCGGCCTGCACTCCAGGAGGAAACGTACGGTGCCGCGCACCACGCGGATCACCCGAACCACGCTGTGCCGGTCGGTGGGAACGCGGCTGGTGTTCGCCGGCATCCAGTCGACGACCTCGCCCACGCCCTCCGGCGACATGAACCGCGTGACCAGGACGCCCGTGTCGGGATAGTAGAGCTGCTTGCACGACACGTCCGCGTGTTCCGGAGCCAGCCGGAAGTACCCGCCGCGGTCGTGGTCGAGCAGTGAGGCGAAGACGCTGGGGGAGTCGAACCTCGGCGAGCAGAACCAGTTCACCACGCCCTGGGAGGACACCAGGGCGGCGGTCTGCAAGTCGCCCACCAGGCCGTGTTCGGCGATGGGAGGGTAGCGGTCCATGTGCGTCCAATCCCGCGATGGCTCGACGCGGACCACTATCCGACAAGGATCAGGGCGGCGCCTGTCGGAGGTCATGCCTGGGGTCGTCCGAAGGGTGCTCGACGGGGCGCGGCAAGCAGATGCCGGTGGCCCATGGGCAGGGATGACCTCGCGCCCCTTATGGACCACCATCGATGGCGGCACGCCCCGGCGCCGCATCCCATGGATCCCATGCAACGACAAGCCGCGCCGGCCGACGACGCCGTGCCGTCGAGGGAGCGTTCGCACTGGACCGCGTTCGCCGGAATCCTGCTGTTGGTGAGCGCGCTGTTCAACCTGCTCAACGGGTTCGTGGCGATCTTCAACCCTGGGTACTACTCGACGGTCTACTCGCAGGGCGACCGGCTGCTCATCCTCAACTACACGGCCTGGGGCTGGATCTGGGTGGCCGTCGGCATCCTGATGGCGTTGGCCGGTCTCGGCGTGCTGGTGAGCTTCAGAGGGGCACGTCGGACGGGCATCTGCCTGGCCGCGCTGTGCCTGGTCGGGCAGATGATCTTCCTGCCGGTCTACCCGTTCTGGTCCCTGATCGTGATGATCGTGTCGGTGCTGGTGATCTTCGGCCTGCTCGCCGAGCCGCAGCCCGTGCGCGGAGCGCGCGTATAGCGCGGCACACCCCATGGAGACCGCTGTGACTTCGGGTCACCTGCGTCTCCGGCTCGCCCGGCCGCCCCCCTCCGCGTCCCGGGGTCAGCCGCTTATGTCCGGTCCTGCCGCGCGCGAACCATGGCCTGTGGACTCGGCAGACGGGCCGTCCTCCTGTGTCGGGCGATATTCCGCGTACGGGGACTCGGACAGAGCCCCGGCCTCGGCTGCTCGGCGGGGGACGAGGTGCTCCAGGGTTCCCGTGATGTCCAGCATCCGTTCGAGGGCAGCGGGCCGGCTCACCAGGCTGAGGGTGACGTCGGCCGCGCTCGTACGGCGGTGCAGCATGAGCAGCATGGCCAGGCCCGTGGAGTCGATGCCGCTCATGCCGGCACAGTCCACGTGCAGGACGCGCAGGCCGGGGCTGTCGGCGAGCTGCCCGGTGGCGACGGTCAGGAAGTGGTCGGCGCTGTCGTAGTCGAGAAACCCGTGCAGCTCCAGACACACTTCGTCGCCGGACTCACTCGCGGTGGTCAGGCGCAGGTAGGTGGGATCGAACGGGACGGGCGGCGTCATTCGGCGTTCCTGGAGTCGGAGGCGATCACGGACCTTGCACCGGTGAGACGGCCGGCGGCCTGGGTGAGCATGAGGGTGGCACGCGGAAAGTCCCTGAGCTGCTCGCCCAGGATGGCCAGTGCCGGAGTGAGGGAACGGGCGGGAACGCTGCGGGCGGTCAGGATTCCGGCCGTCCAGGTGAGGAAGCCCGTGAAGAGTTCCACGTCGTCGATGTAGAGAGCGGTGGCGAGGAAGTCCACGATGTGCGCGATGTCCTCGGCGGTGTGCGCACGCTGCGCGGCGGTGTACTCGCGCATGGCGGGGAAGCGCTCTTCGAGCGTGCTCATGACGGCGCGCACCAGCGGGGCGCGTGTGCGCGTGACCATCGTGTATTCCTGGTCGGCAAGGTGCGGCAGGTCGTCGATGGGCTGGTGCGCGGGAGCGGGGCGCCGCAGAGGGCTGTGGTTCAGTCGGTCGGCGGCGTCGCGCGCGTCGGCCGCCCAGGCGTCGGCGCCGAGGAGCGCGGCGTACTGGCCGTGGCTGCCGAAGGCCGCCCCGCCGACCAGGACGGGAGTGCCGGTGGCCTGGACCGCGGTGATCGTCGCGTGCGCGGTGGGCAGGCGGGTGGCGATCGAGCTCGACAACGCGACGAGGTCGGGGCCGGTCTGGTGGACGTGGGAGATGAGGTGGCCGGTCGGAACCTGGGCGCCGAGGTAGTCGACCCGCCAGCCGCGCAGCCTGAGCACCTCGGCGAGGAGGCGGGCGGGCAGCCCGTGCCATTCGCCGTCCACGCACGAGACCGTGACGCGGCCCCGGGGAGGCGCGGCGCGGTCGGCGCAGTGGTACGACAGGGCCGCGATCGCACGGTCGTTGATCGCGGTGGCGGCGTGCTCCTGGGCGACGGTGAGGCGGTTGGCGGCCCACTCCTCACCCACCTTGCGCTGGACGGGGGCGATCAGCTCCAGGAGCAGGCACTCCGCGGTCGTCCCCCGGTCGAGCGCGGCGAAGACCGTGTCCGTGGCGGCGTGCTCGTCGCCGGTACTGATCGCCTCCCAGAGCTGCTGTCTCCAGTGCTCCGGGGAGATGGTGGCGGTAAGGGTCATGAGGTGAACCTGCCCCGAGTACGCCCGCCCACCGCGCTGAGATGCCGGGAACGCGGAGCGGCGATGACCATGACGGCCATGTCGTCGTGTCCGTCGGATCCCACCCACTGCGCCGCGAGCATCTGCACGTGCTCCACGATCGCCTCGGCCGGCATCCCCGCGCACAGGGCCAGGGACTCCCGCAACCGGGCCTCGCCGAACATCTCGTCGCCGAGCGGGCCGCCTCGGGCCTCCGTGATGCCGTCGGTGAACAGCACGCAGAACTCGCCCGGTGCCAGGGTCCTGTGCGTGGTCGTGGCGCGGGCCTCGGGGAGCGCGCCGACGAGCGTGCCGCGGCGGGTGCCCTCCTCGACGGTGCCGTCGGCGCGCACGATCAGGGCCGCCGGGTGTCCGGCGTTGGTCAGCCGCAGCTGTACGGAGCCCGCGTCACGCACGGCGGAGACCATGACGAGGGTGGCGAAGCGGGTGCTGTGGGAGTTGAGAAGCGCTCCGTTGAGGAGGTCGATCATCCGCTGGTGGTCGTCGGCCATCGGCAGGAGGGCGTGCAGCGTGTTGCGGATCTTGCCGGTGAGGACGGCGGCTTCGAGGCCCTTCCCGCACACGTCGCCGAGTACCGCGAAGGACGCTTCGCCCTCGGTGGTGGCGGGGTGGACGTCGTAGAAGTCGCCGCCGATCCGTTCGTGGTCCTTCGACGGGCGGTAGCCGCCGGCGAAGTCCACCCCCGAGATCTGGTGCAGGTCCGGCGGGAGCAGATCTCGCATCAGGGTCTGGGAGAGCGAGGCCTGCTCCGCGTAGAGACGGGCCGCGGACATGGCCGCGCCGGCACGGGCGGCGAAGAGGCGGGCGAAGACCTCCTCCTGCTCGGTGAAGGCGGCCTCCTCGCTGCGGCGCAGCAGGATGAGCGCGCCGGCGGGCACGCCATGGCCGGGCAGCGGTGTGACGACGATCGAGCCGACCGGTCCGAACGTCTCGGGGACGAGCCATTCCGGGGCGGATGCGGGATCGATCCAGCGCGAGGGCACCGGCGGGAAGCCCTGCAGAGCCTCCGCGAGACCAGGAACGTCCTCGGCGTTCACGTCCCGCAGGGAGCGCTCCGGCTGTTCGTACCCCGTGCAGGTGACGACGGGCAGACGGTTTCCGCTGCGCGGCGCGACGACGAGCGCCGCGTCCGCGAGATGCCCGGCCGCCAGTTGGGCGGTGACGTCCATGCAGCGCTGCAGATTCAACGACGAGAGCAGGGTGTTGGAGGCCTCGGTGAGGAACGCGGTCCTGTCGCGCTCCGTCTCCAGGGCCTCACGGGCCAGCTGGTGGTCCGTGTCGTCCGTCAGCCACCAGGCGACGCTGCCGTCGTCCTGCACCGAGGGGTGGGCCTCGAACATCCGCTCGGCCACCGAACCCGACGTCACGGTGCTCTCACCCTGGCCGTCCGCCGTCTGGCGGGTGTGCGCCTCCGCGAGCCAGGCCGGGACGCTCGCCCCCAGGCGTGCGCCCGGGACGATCCCCGGGAAGAGCCCCTCGGCTCGCGGGTTGGTGTGGCGCACCGTCCCGGCGGGATCCGCGATCACGACCGGGTAGGGGACGGACGACCATGACATGAGTGCCGTAGCGTGCGCGCTCATGCCGTGTTCCTGCTGGGTTGAAGTCACAAAGACGAAGGCCCGCTGTGCGAACCCCTCACCTCTTCCGGTCGAAGAATTGTTGCCGCGTGGCAACCATCCTCCACCGGTTGCTTCCCTGGCAACCCGCCGTCCCTCGAATGCCCTGCCGGACAGGTGTTTCGCCGCTCTGGGGCTCTGGCGCACACGTCCGTCCGGTCGCGGCCCGCAAGGCGAAGACCTGCCCCGAACGGACAAGCGGGCAGGTCAGCGCCCTGGCGCCGCGTCAACGGGTGCCGGAGGGCAGCACTGCATCCCGACCCCGAGGCGACAAGTGAAGAACCTGCGGAGACGGTGAAGGGTTTCGTGGAGGCGCGCCATCGGGCGGATGCGCGTGTGTGCGGAGGTCGCGATCTAGTCGGAGTTCTGCCAGACGAGGCGGCCCGGTCCGTCCGGAGTCAGGACGGGGACCCAGGCTTCGTCGGTCTCGGCGAGCCGGGACTCGTCGAGGACCAGAGGAGTGGCCTGCACGTCGTCCTGGTTGGCCGACCCCCAGATGTGCAGGTCGGCGACCTCCTGGCGCAGCCGGTCGAGTAGAGTCCGCGGCCAGTCGAGCCGTCTCGATCCCCAGCCTTTGAGCGCGCCGACGAACAGGTCGTTCAGGCCGGCGTCCGCGCCGGGGACGTAGAAGGGCAGCAGGTACCCTTCCTGCTCGTAGGGGATGCAGCCGTATCCGCCGCCCTGGGTCTGGTAGATGACGCCGGTCGGTGCCGCCACCACGACGAACATCCAGCCGGAGCCGGTCTCGTCGATGTCGAGGAAGACGCGTCTCTTGCCGTCGGCCCCCGCGGCCTCGCCCTTCGTGTGTGCAGCTCCACCCGTAACGGTCATGGGCGGCAGGGTCGCACGACTGGCCGTCCACCGCACGCGAGTTGATCCGGCACCACGTTCGGCGTGTTCGCGGGAGGTGGGTCCTAGGCCGCGTCGGTCCTGTTCCGGTGTGCCTCGTTCAGCAGTGTCTGCAGGTAGAGGCCTCGCTGGGCGTCGAGTTCGGACGCGATGCCCGTGCGTACCGCGGTGGCGAACTCCCTGCGCAGGACGGGCCACGCCTCTTCGTGGTCGATCGTGGCGGTGTCGTAGACCAAAGGTGCTGCGGCGCCGAAGAGTTCGACGCGGGTGATGGCGCGCGGCACCTGGACCGAACCGGAGAGGGTGGCCTGGCTGACGGCGCCGTTGGCGTGTTCGACGGTGAGCTCGGTCCAGCGGCGTGCGTCGCCTGTGCTGCGTATGCCCGTGATGGGCGCGATCGCGGTGTCCAGGAGATCGAGCAGATGAGGGCCGAGGTCGAGGAGGGCACCGTGCTCCAGACGCCATCCGGTGGCGAACTCCCCGCCGAGGAAGGCGCCGTGGAGATAGCAGGACCGCGCCCCGAGGACGTCGAGTGACCGTGCCTGCTGGAGGAAGTCGCGGGTGGCGGGGTGGTAGCGCTTGGTGAGGACGAGCTGGGAGACGACACCCGCTTCGGCGACGGCGTCCGCCACACGGCGGGCCGCCGACAGGTCGGGGCCGAGCGGTTTCTCGAGGAGAAGGGCTTTCCCCCGCTTCGCCGCCAGGGGGGCGAGCTCCGCCTGTACGGCGGGGGGCACCGCGAACGCCACGGCCTCGCAGTGGTCGAGGAGTTCCTCGAAGTCGGTGGCGACGTGGGCGCCGTAGGGGGTGGCGGTCTCCCGTGCCGCCTCCGGGCGGCGGGCCCAGACGGCGCTGAGCCGTGTCTCCGGTCCGGCGGCGAGCACGCGCGCGTGCATGGCCCGGGCCCAGGGGCCGGCTCCCACGAGCCCGACCTCGACGGGGGCGTGCGTCCAGGCGGCGAGGTCAGTGGTCACGTTCGTTCTTTCCTTCGGTCGGTGCGGCGGGGCGTCACAGGGTGAGGCGGGCGAGGCGCGTGTCGGCACGGGTGGCGGAGTAGAGGATCTCGACGACCATCGAAGCCGCGCCGATGAGGCCCGCGTGATCGCCCAGCCGGGAGGTGACGACCTGGAGGTTGGCGGTCGTGCGGGGCATGGCGCGCTGGTAGAGGAGTTCGCGTACTCCGGTCATGAAGGGGACGCCGGAGAGGTCACCGGCGAGCATGAGGACTCCCGGATTGAGGAGGGCGACGACGGTCACCAGGACCTCGCCGGCCCGGCGTCCCGCGTCCCGGGCCAGCCGGATCGCGTCGGGCTGCCCCTCGGCGAGAAGGCGCCGGACGTCCGAGCCGGAGGTGGGCTGGAGGCCGAGCTCGGTGAGGTCGCGGGCGAGCGCGCGGCCGCTGGCGACGGCCGCCAGGCAGCCGTAGGAACCGCACATGCACAGCGCATCGGGCCGGTCGTGCAGACGGATGTGGCCGATGTCGCCGGCGCCGCCGTCGATCCCCCGGAAGACCTGGTTGCCGATGACGACACCGGCGCCGATGCCGGTGGACGCCTTGATGAGGACGAAGGCGGAGCAGTCCTGGTGGTTGGCCTGGTGCTCGGCGAGCGCCATGAGGTTGGCGTCGTTGTCGACGAAGACGGGGACGGGCCCGTCCTCCGCGCTGACGCCGACGTGCTGGGCGTAGGCCTTCTGGAGCCGCTCGCGAATGGGGTACTGGTCCCAGCCCGGCATGATCGGCGGCTCGACCACCCGGCCGGTCTCCCAGTCGACCGGGCCGGGGACGGACAGTCCGATCCCGCAGATGTGGGTCGCTTCGGTACCGGCGGCGGCGATCAGGTCGGGGAACCACGAGGACAACTGGTCCAGCACCTCGTCGGGTCCGTCGGTGATGTCCAGCGGCCCGGTGTGTTCGGCGAGGATCGTGCCCGCGAGGTCCAGGACGGCGGCGCGGGCGTGCCGGGTCTCCAGGTCCACGGCGATGACCGAGGCGTGCGTGGGGTCGAAGACGATCTGGTGGGAGGGACGGCCGCCGGTGGAGGTGCCGGTGCTGTGCCGCAGCCAGCCCGCGCGGTTGAGCAGGTCGAGGCGTTGACCGATGGTGGAGCGGGACAGGCCGGTGGCGCGCTGCAGGTCGGCGCGGGTGTTGGCGTGGCCGCCGCGGATGAGCTGCAGCAACTCGCCCGCGCTGACCTGGTTCGGCGTCATCGTGAAGTCCCCCATGACTCAGCTCTTGTCGGCGCCGCTGGTGAGGCCTTCGGTGAGCAGGCGCTCGGCGGCGAAGAACAGAAGTACCACGGGAATGGTCAACACCACTGAACCGGCCATGAGTACGGTCTTGGGCACTTCGATTCCGTTGGACAGCTGGGCCAGTCCGAGGGAGACGGTCCACTGGTCGGGAGCGGCGGCGAGGAACAGCAGGGCGAAGAGGAACTCGTTCCAGGCGATCATGAAGACGTACAGCCCGGTCGCCATCAGCGAGGGCAGCGCGAGCGGCAGGATCACCTTGCGGACGGTCTGGAGCCGGCTGCAGCCGTCCAGGGCGGCCGCTTCCTCGATGGAGTAGGGGATGGTGACGAGGTAGTTCTTCAGCATGTAGATGGACACGGGCACGGTCTGCGCGACGTAGACGATGGCCAGGCCGATGAGGCTCGAGGACAGTCCCAGCTTGGCGAAGACGACGAAGAGCGGAACGGCCAGCAGTGTGGACGGGAAGAGGTAGACGGCCAGGAAGAGGGCGCTCACCTGCCGGTGGCCGAAGAACTTCAGGCGGCTGACGGCGTAGGCGCCGGGTACCGCGGCGAGCAGGGTGAGGACGACCGTGGCCAGGGACACGAGCGCGGAGTTGAGCAGGAACTTCAGGAAGCCCTGGCCTCCGTCGTCGGTGGACTTGAGCACGTCGTGGTAGGTCGACAGCGTGAAGTCCTTGGCGGGGACCCACAGGGAGCCGGGGTCGAGCAGCAGGGCGTCGATGGGCTTCACCGACAGCATCAGCATGTAGTAGAAGGGCAGCACGGTGATCACCACGAGGAACGCGATGACGAACCAGCGCAGGACGCCGAAGAACTTCTCCTCGAACTGGGCCCTGGTCAGGGTGGCCTTGGGGGTCACGATTCCTCCTGGACCTTGTTGCCGAAGAACTTGAAGTAGAAGCCGAGCAGGATCACCAGGGCGGCGGCCAGGACGAGTGCCTGGGCGGCCGCGGCTCCCACGTCGTAGCGGGCGGTGAGGAAGTCGTAGACGCGGACGCCCGCGACGTCCGTGCCCGCGCCGCCGCCGGTCAGCAGGTAGACGTCGTCGAACTTGTTGAAGGTGAGGATGAACCGCAGGACGCAGAGCAGGGCTATGACGGGCATCAACTGCGGCAGCAGGACGTGGCGGAAGCGTTGCGTGGGTGTGGCTCCGTCGACCTTGGCCGCCTCTTCGAGGCTGTCGGGGATCGCCTGGAGGCGGGCGAGGATGAACAGGAACGCGAAGGGGAAGTAGCGCCAGCACTCGAAGGCGATGACGGTCAGCAGGGCGAGCGGGATGTCGAAGTGGACGCCCAGCAGGTGGACTTCGTAGGAACGCGTGGACAGGAAGGCGATGGGGTCGTCCCAGCCGAACAGGCGTCGGCCCCAGTCGTTGACGATGCCGTACTGCGGGCTGAGCGCGACCTCCCAGACGAACGCCACGGCGACGACGGGGGCGCAGTAGGGCAGCAGCATCGCGGCGCGCAGGAGTCCACGTCCGCGGAAGGGTGTGCGCAGAGCCAGGGCGGCGATCAGCCCGAGCAGGATGGAGCCGAACGTGGCGCCGACGGTGTAGATGAGCGTGGTCGTCAGGCTCGACCAGAATCCCGCGGAGTCGAAGACCTGGGTGAAGTTGCCCAGGGTCCAGTTGCCGAAGAGGCCCATGCCCTGGATGTCGACCAACTTGGCGTGCTGGAAGGCCAGGAGGATGGTCCACAGGATGGGCAGGACGACCACGACGAGGACCACGAGGAAGGTGGGCGAGACGAACGCGAGGCCGGCCCGGTTGGTGCGGCGGCTCGCGGTCATCGGGCGGCGTCGGGGCGCAGGGGGCTGCGGCGCCGGCCGGGTGTCGGGGTTCCGGCGCTGCTTTGCGTCGGAGGGGGCTGTAGTCATGGGGAGACCTTCGTTACGTGCAGGCGGGCGGCTACTGAAGGGACTTCTTGAGGGCGGCGACTTCGTCGTCGGCCTCGCGGGCCGCCTGGCTGGGCGAGGTCTGTCCGCCGGTCATCTCGCCGATGGCCTTGGGTACGGGCAGTTCGCCGTTGGTGGCGCCGACGAGGGCTCCTTCGCCCTGGGAGATTCCCCAGCGGCGCATATTGCTGACCCCGGCGGCGAGTTGGTTGAGCAGGGCCGCGGGGTAGACCTGGTCGAACGGCTTGCGGGTGTCGACACCGATGTCACTGTGGCGCCAGGCGTCGATGTAGCGGTTCGGTTCCGCGGCGGTGCCGTGCCGGACGGGGATCTTGCCTTCGGGCGACATGCCGAACCAGGACTCGTAGCCGGAGCCCATCATGTACTCGATGAACTCGCGGGAGGCGGCGGTCTCCGCGGTCTTGGTGGTGACCCAGGAGGTGACCTCGCCGAACTGGGCGGCCTCTGCGGCGTCGGGCCCCTTCAGCGCGGTGACGATACCGCTGTTGCGGGCGAGGTACCCGGAGTCGTTCTTGCACGGGGAACAGCTCGGCAGGGCGTCCTTGCGGAGTCCGGCCAGCTCGTCGAGCAGGAAGGAGGACCAGATGACCATGGAGGAGCGTCCGGCGAAGTAGGTGGCGCGGGTGGAGTCGACGGTCTGGGTGCCGGGGGCTCCGTAGGCGCGGGCCAGCCGGTCGTAGGTGGCGAAGGCCTTCTCGCACCGGGGTGAGGCGAGGGCGATCTCGTGCTGGTCGTCGACGAGTTGGCAGTCGTTGGCCAGGGCGACGCTCTCGAAGCTCTGGGACGTGAACACGTCGGAGGGGTCGGTGGCCGCGGACATGCCGTCGTGGCCCTTGCCGGTGAGGGCCTTGGCGGCCTTCAGGGTGCGGTCGTACGTGGTGGGCGCGGGCAGGTGTTTCCCGTCGAACTGGTCCTTGCGGTAGACCATTAGCTGGAGCCAGGCGTCGGACGGGACGCCGAGGCGCGTGGCGCCGTCGGAGGTCAGATCCAGGGCGTTGGTGTTGAACGTCTTCTGCCCGAGCTCGCTGACGATCTTCTGCGGGATGTCGGTGTTCAGCAGGCCGTTTGTGTACATCTGCCAGACCTGACCCATGGGGGCCGCACCGATGACGTCGGGCAGTTTGCCCGAGGCAGCGGCCGCCATGATGAGCTGGGGCATCTGGCCCTCGTCCACGCCGACGAGATGGACCTTGATCCCGGTCCGTTTCTCGAACCCGTCGACGATCTTCTGCGTCGCGGCGACGCGGTCGGGCAGGTTCTCCTGGGACCAGACCGTGATCTCCCGGTCCGGTGCGCCGGGCCCGGTGCTGCCGGAACAGCCGGTGAGCAGCCCGAGCCCCAGGGTTGACGTGACGCCGACCGCGGTCACCTTCGACCGCAGGTGCTTGCTGAGCATTGCGTGTCCTCGTTCCACTTACGTCTACTGAGCACGCATCTCAGCATTAGTTTTGCTTGTTGACAAGACATAAGTTCGGGTTATTGTCATCTCAACCCGCCACCCGCAACCTTCCGGAGTCATCCGTGGAACGCGTCGTTCAGTTCACCGGCCCACGTCAGGTGGAGGTGGTCGAGCAGCACCGCGCCGACCTGCCGCCCGGACACCTGAGAGTCCGCACCCGCTACTCGGGCATCTCCGCCGGCACCGAGCTCACCGCCTACCGCGGCACCAACCCCTACCTGACCCGCACCTGGGACGCCGAGGCCCGCCTGTTCCGCGACGGAGCGGCCGGCATCGAATACCCGGTGGCAGGCTGGGGCTACTCGGAGGTCGGCGAGGTCGTCGAGGTCTCACCCGAACTCACCGGCACGCCCGGTCTGCCGCGCCCCGGCGACCTCGTGTGGGGCATCTGGGGACACCGCAGTGAAGGCATCGTCCCCGTCGAGCGCATGATCGGCCACACGCTCCCGGCCGGACTGGACACGCTGGCCGGAGCCTTCGCCCGGGTGGGCGCCATCGCCTACAACGCCGTCCTGGCAGGCGACATCCACCTCGGCGAGGACGTCGCCGTCTTCGGACAGGGCGTCATCGGCCTGCTCGCCACGCGCCTCGCCCAGCTCAACGGCGCCCGCGTCACCGCGGTCGACGCCCTCGACGGGCGCCTGGAGACCGCGAAGGCCTACGGCGCGCAGCACACACTCAACGCCCGCACCGACAACGTCGCGGAGCGCATCCGTGAAGCCACCGCAGGCGCCGGCGCCGACCTCGCCATCGAGATCAGCGGCGTCTACCCCGCCCTGCACGAGGCGCTGCGCTCGGTCACCGTCGGCGGCCGCGTCGTCGCCTCCGGCTTCTACCAGGGCGACGGCATCGGACTGCGCCTCGGCGACGAGTTCCACCACAACCGCGTGCAGCTCATCTGCTCCCAGATCGGCGGCGTCCCCCCGCAGTTGGCGGGACGCTGGAGTGTCGAACGCCTCCAGCAGACCTTCCTCCGGCTCGTCGCCGAGGATCAGATCGACGTCGCCTCCCTGGTCAGCCACGTCATCCCGGCCGCCGACGCAGCCGACGCCTACGTCCTGCTCGACGAGCGTCCTGCCGAGGCGCTGCAGGTCGTCCTGGAATTCTGAAAGGCCCTTCTCCATGCTCAAGACCGCCGCCCAGGAACAGCTCCTGCCCGGAGACACCCTGCAGGCCAAATGGGAGTTCGCCCAGCAGGCCGGCTACGACGCCGTCGAACTGCGCGCCAAGGGCGACTTCCACTTCGCCTCCCGCCTCGACGAACTGAAGCGGGCCCGCAAGGACGGGGTGGTCATGCCGACGGTGTGTGTCGACATGCTCCACTTCTTCGGAGCCTTCGACGAGGACGTGCGCCGCGACGCCATCGCCCAGATGAAGTCCCAGCTCACCGTGATCGCCGAGATCGGTGGCATCGGCGCGCAGACCCCCGCCTCCTACGGCATGTTCTCCCGCCGGCTCCCTCCCTTCGAACCGCCGCGCACCGAGGAGCAGGACCGAGAGGTACTCCTGACCGGGCTGACCGAGCTGGGAGAACACGCCCGCAAGGAAGGCGTCACCCTCTTCCTGGAACCGCTCAACCGGTACGAGGACCACATGGTCAACCGACTGGAACAGGCCGCCGACCTGATCCGCGCGACCGGTCTCGACTCCGTGAGGATCGGCATCGACAGCTACCACATGAACATCGAGGAAGCGGACCCCGCGGCCGCGATCCTCGCTCACGCCGAGTGGATCGGACACGCCCAGGTCTCCGACTCCAACCGCTTCCAGCCCGGCGCCGGCCACCTCGACTGGCCTGCCTGGCTCGGCGCCCTGCACACCATCGGATACGAGGGCTACCTCGCCGCCGAATGCCGCCTCACCGGCGACCCCGTCGAGGCCGTCCGCTCCGTTCCCGCCTTCCTCCAGAGGTCCGGCGCATGAACACCCTGCTGGACCGGCCCGCGCCCGCCGCTGCCGCAGCCCTGACCCTGCGGCGCGGCGCGGCGCGGGTCCTCCTCGACAACTGGACCGGCAGCTCCACCGTCCCCTCCCGCACCCTCTACCCCCACCAGTGGAGCTGGGACTCCGCCTTCATCGCGATCGGGCTGCGCCACCTGTCGGCGCGCCGGGCCCAGCAGGAACTGGAGTCCCTGCTCGCCGCGCAGTGGGCCGACGGCCGCGTTCCGCACATCGTCTTCAACGACGCCGTGCCCGCCGACGCGTACTTCCCCAGCCCCGACTTCTGGCGCTCCTCCCGTGCCGGAGGCGCCGCCGGAGCCCCCGCCCACCGGGAGACCTCCGGCATCGTCCAGCCGCCAGTCCACGCCCTGGCGGCGTGGCTCGTGCACTGCGCGGATCCCGCCGAATCCCGGCGCCGCGGCTTCCTCGCCCGGGTCCACCCCCGCCTCGTCGCCTGGCACGACTACCTGCTCACCCGCCGCGACCTCGGCGGCGACGGACTGGTGTCCGTGGTCCACCCCTGGGAGCCGGGGATGGACAACAGCCCCGCCTGGGACCGGGCCCTCGGCCGCGTCGAACCCACGGCACCCGACACCTTCCGGCGCGCCGACCTCGACCACGGCCAGCCGGCGGACCGCCCCACCGACCTCGACTACGGCCGCTACGTGAGGCTGGCCACCGACTACCGCGACGCCGGATACGACGACCGTGCCGCCGACCACCGCTTCGCCGTCGAGGACCCGGCCTTCAACGCACTCCTCGTCGTCAGCGAACTCGCCCTCGCCGAGACCGCCCGCGAACTGGGCCTGCCCGACGCTCCGCACAGGGAACGGGCGGACCGTCTCACCCGGCGTCTCGTCGACCGGCTGTGGGACGACACCACGGGCATCTTCCGGGTCCGCGACCTCGCCGACAGGAGCCTGGTCGCCGAGCGGAGCATCACCGGGCTCGTCCCGCTGATCATTCCCGGGCTGCCACCCGAGATCGTCCGGCGACTGAGCCTGGCGCTCCACGGCCCGCACTTCAGCTCGCCGGCCACCCGCCTGATCCCCAGCTACGACCTCATCGGCCACGCCTTCGCCCCGCACCGCTACTGGCGCGGTCCGGCCTGGTTCAACACCGCCTGGCTGATCGAGCGGGGACTGCGCACCCAGGGACTCCACGGCGACGCCGCACGGCTGCGCCAGGGATTCCTCGCGGACGCCGGACGCACCGGATTCGCCGAGTACCTCGACCCTCTCAGCGGCGAGGCCCGCGGTGCGCGCCACTTCTCGTGGACCGCCGCCCTCACCCTCGACCTCCTGTGCGCCGACGACGCCGACCCCAAGGAGCCCCGTCCGTGACCACGGCCGGCCACCACGTACAGCTCGTACGCGACGCCACCTTCGCCCACCTCGACGCCGACGGCGGCATCAACGCGACCCGCGGTACCCTGCCCGACGGCCTGTTCCTGCGCGACGCCCGCCACCTCAGCCGCTGGCAGCTCACCGTCGACGGCAGCGCCCCCGGCATCCTGGTGCCGGCGGAGACCCAGGACGACGACACGGCCGCGTGCGTCCTCACCCCTCCCGGCACGCGGGACCAGCCGGCCGCGTACACCGTCTTCCGTCAACAGAGCGTTTCCGCAGGCGTGTTCACCGAACACGTACGGCTGGTCAGCAACCGCCCCGAAGCGGTGACGGCGGTCCTGGAACTCGTCGTGGACGCCGACTTCGCCGACCTGTTCGAGCTGCGTGCCGACGACCGGCGGTACCCGAAGCCGGACGCCGAACGCCACTCCGCCGCCACCGACACGGGAGTGCTGTTCACCTACCGGCGAGCGGAGTGGCAGTCACACACCACGCTCACCTGCCGTCCCGCACCGGACGCCACGGAAGCCGCGGAGGGCGAGGGCCGGTCCACCGCCAAGGTCCTGCGCTGGAACCTGCCCCTCGAACCGCACGGGCAGGCAGAACTGCACCTGACCGTGCGCGCCCATCCCCACGGAATGCCACCCCAACCACCCGCGGCGCCACGGCACTCGACCCCCTCCGCGTCCCGGTTCGAGGCCGACGCGGCGACCGACGAGCTGTCCCGCACATGCGAGCGTGGCCTCGCCGACCTCGACCTGCTGACCATCTCCGCCACCGGCGTGGACGGCGAAACGGTCCACGTCCCGGCGGCAGGCATTCCCTGGTTCCTCACCCTCTTCGGCCGCGACTCCCTGCTGACCTCGTACTTCCTGCTGCCGTACCGCCCGGAGACCGCCGCCGCCACCCTCAGCGCCCTCGCCGCCACACAGGGCCGCCACCATGACGCCTTCAGCGGCGAGCAGCCCGGCCGCATCGTCCACGAGACGCGCCACGGAGAACTCGCCCACTTCCGCCAGGTCCCCTACGGCCGCTACTACGGAGCGGTGGACGCCACCCCGCTCTTCCTCGTCCTCCTGCACGCCCACTACGAGGCGACAGGCGACGCCTCCCTCGCCCGCCGGCTGGAGAATCACGCCCGCCGGGCGGTTGAGTGGATGCACACCGACGGCGGCCTGGACACCCACGGATACCTGGTCTACCAGCCGGATCCCGGTGGCCTGGTCAACCAGAACTGGAAAGACTCCGAGGGCGCCATCTGCTTCGCCGACGGCACCCAGGCAGCGGGCCCCGTCGCCGTCTCAGAGGCCCAGGGCTACGCCTACGACGCGCTGCTGCGAACGGCCCGACTCGCCCGCGACGTATGGCAGGACGAGCCTCTCGCGGAGCGCCTCGGCAAGACCGCCGCCGAGCTGCGCGACCGCTTCCACACGGACTTCTGGATGCCCGAGGCGGACTTCCCGGCACTCGCGCTCGACGGCGACGGCCGCCAGGCCGACGCACTGGCGTCGGACGCCGGCCACCTCCTGTGGTCAGGCATCCTCGACACGTCGCACGCCCACCGCGTAGGCCGACGCCTGCTGGAACCCGACTTCTTCTCCGGCTGGGCGATCCGCACCCTCGCCGCGGACCAGAAGCCGTACCACCCGCTCTCCTACCACCGCGGCAGTGCCTGGCCCCACGACAACGCCGTGATCGCCCTGGGCCTCGCACGCTACGGACTGGCCCGCGAACTCGACACCGTGACCGAAGGTCTCGTGACCGCGGCCGCCCACCACGGCCACCGCCTCCCCGAAGTCATCGCCGGCTACGACCGCACCACCACCCCGCGCCCCGTCCCCTACCCCCACAGCTGCTCCCCTCAGGCCTGGGCGGCGGCGACACCGTTGGCACTGAGGACGGCGCGGGAACGGGTGCGGTCGGCCGGCGCGTGAGCCGTCGCCCCCGCGGCCGGTGCGCGTCAGCCGGTCGCGGGGTGTTGTCCCGGTCCGTCGGCGTGACGGGCCAGGGGTGTGGGGGAGAGCGTGGTGTCCTCCTCGCCGGGTTCGAGGAGGGTGTCGGCCGGGCCGATGACGAGCGGGTCCGGCGTTCCGACCGCCTCGGTGTCCTTGTTGGTGTAGTCGATGCGGGCGAGGAGGCTGCGCATGGACTCGAGACGGGCGCGGCGCTTGTCGTTGCTCTTCACGACGGTCCAGGGAGCGTGCTCGGTGTCCGTGGCGCGGAACATCTCGATCTTCGCGAGGGTGTAGTCGTCCCAGCGATCCAGCGAGTCGAGGTCGGTGGGGGAGAGTTTCCACTGCCGTACGGGGTCCACCTGACGGATGGCGAAGCGCGTGCGCTGCTCGGCGCGGGAGACGGAGAACCAGAACTTCACCAGGACGATGCCGTCCTCGACGAGCATCGCCTCGAAGGCGGGACACTGCCTGAGGAAAAGGTCGTACTGGTCGTCCGTGCAGTAACCCATGACGCGTTCGACCCCGGCGCGGTTGTACCAGGAGCGGTCGAAGAAGACGAGTTCGCCCGGTGCCGGCAGATGCGTGGCATAGCGCTGGAAGTACCACTGGCCGGCTTCTCGTTCGGTGGGCTTGTCCAGGGCGACGATGCGTGCGCTGCGCGGGTTGAGCCGTTCCGTGAAGCGCTGGATCGTTCCCCCTTTCCCCGCCGCGTCCCGCCCCTCGCAAACGACGATCACCCGAGCGCCGGTGTCCCTCGCCCAGCGCTGCAGTTTGAGCAGCTCGATCTGCAGGATCCGCTTCTGCCGCTCGTATTCCTTGCGCCGGACCTTGCGGTCGTAGGGATGGTTCTCCTGCCACGTCGCGATCGGCCGGCCGGCCTCGTCCAGAAGGACGGGCTGCTCGGGGCTGCTCTCGTCGACCGTCAGTCCGTCCAGCAGCGATCTCTGAGCCTCGTCCATCGCTCACCTCTCGGCCCGGCCGTACGTAGTCCGTGCGGATCCGCGTCCAGTGCGTGCTCTGTGTGGTTCCCAGCAAGCAGCACGTCAGTCCTCCGCGCGCAGCCGGTGACCGGAACGGGAAGCCCTCCTGTCGACGTGTCGCCCGGTTCGGCCCGGCAGCAGGTGCGTCGTGGGTAGTGCCGGCGCTTGTGGGAACCCGACCTGGGGACGGGCGGAGTCGCCGCGCCGCCCACTCGGAGGGAGTGCAGTGATGGATGTACGCGAGACCCAAGGCCAGGGGACGGGCGTCTGCAGGGCTTGCGGGAGCAGGCCGGCGATCCCGTCCACGAGCGGTCCGATGCTGTGCGAGCACTGCGCGAAGGTGCTGGAGATCCCGGACAGCGCCGGACTGGTCGTGGACGACGGTGCCGGGGTGCGGCGGGAGTTCGAGAACCGGGGCAGGCGGCAAGATCACTGACGGGCGGCCCTCGGGCCACGCCGTCCCGGTCCTGACCGGCCGCTCACGGGCGCAGGCCGCGTGACGCCGTCATGAGGGCGGCGACGACGGCGCGGGAAGGTCGGCCTCCAGGGCCGCCGCGCGCAGGGCGGCTGCCACCCGGGTGACCGAGTCGGTCGGCGGGTGGGGGAGACGGGCCAGGAACAGGCGCCGCGTTTCCTGGGGCCCTCCGCGCACGGGGAGGACGCGGACTCCCGGGGGTGCGGCGGAGGCGAGGGTGGCCGGCACGGTCGTCAGGCCGAAGCCGGCGGCCACGAGGTGGAGTTTGGCGAGCCAGTCGCGGGCGGTGTGGGCGATGTCGGGCCGCTCGTCCAGGCCGGGCCATACGCCGAGGAGCCGGTCCTCTCCCGAGGAGGTGCCGGCGATCCAGCGCCGGCCGCGCAGGTCGGCGACGTCGACGGAGTCGCCCCGGGCGAGCGGGTGCGTGGCGGGCACCGCCAGACGCAGCGGGCGCTCGGTGAGCGTCTGCACCGCGAGGGGTGGCGACTCGGTGTCCGGCGGCCGGAACGGTGGGGCGGAGGCGAGCAGGGCGAGATCCAGGCTGCCGGCCCGCACGGCGCGTACGAGCGAGGGCGTGGTGCCTTCCCGGCCGACCACGTGCAGCCCGGGGTCCGAGCGGCGCAGCGCGGTCAACGCCAGGGGCAGCAGGACGGCGCCGGCGCTGGGGAGCCAGCCCAGGCGGACCGTCCCCGCCTGCTCGGGCAGGCCGGACAGTTCCCTCGCGGTCGCCTCGATCTCGTCGAGCACGACCGTCGCGCGCCGCATGACGATACGACCGGCGGCCGTGAGCCGGACGCCGTCACGCCGCCGCTCCAGCAGTTCGGCGTCGGCGGCCCGTTCGATCGCGGCGATCTGGCGGGACACGGCCGACTGGGTGTAGCCCAGCGAGGCGGCGGCCGAGGTGAAGGTTCCCTGCTCGGCCACCGCGCGGAAGACCCGCAGCGCGGTGAGTGACACATCCGTGAAGTCCATGACGTTCACGCATACTAGACATGCTCAACTCTCGTTGGACTCATGGAGCGCGGGTTTCTAGCGTTGAGGCATGAACGCTTCTCGCATCGCCCTCGTCACGGGTGCCAACCAAGGACTCGGCCGTGCCCTGGTCGAAGGGCTGGCCGCCCGTCTGAACCACGACGACCTGGTCCTGCTCACCGGCCGTGACAGCCGGCGGGTGGCGGACGCCGCCCGCGAGGTCGCCGAGCTTCCCGGTACCCGTGCCCGTGTGGAGGGCCGGGTCCTGGACGTCACGGACACCGTCGCCGTCGCCCGCCTCGCCGAAGACCTCCGGGCCCGCCACGGCGGGGTCGACGTCGTGCTCTCCAACGCGGTCGCCCGCGTACTGCCCGAGGAGTCCCAGGCCGAACGCGCCGACGAGTTCATCGACGTATCCAATACCGCCACGCACGCGATCCTGCGCTCCTTCACTCCCGTCCTGCGGCCGGGCGGCAGGCTGCTCGTGGTGGCCAGCAGCCTGGGAACGCTCGGCCACCTCGACCCGCGGCTGCACCCCCTGTTCGACGGCGCGAGCCTCGACCAGGTCGAGTACGCCGTCGAGTCCTGGCGCGGTGCCGTCCACGCCGGGACCGCCCATGAGGCGGGCTGGCCGGTATGGCTGAACGTGCCCTCGAAGGTGGCCCAGGTCGCGGCCGTCCGAGGTGTCGCGGCCGAGCGCCGGGAGCGTGACCTCGCGGCCGGGATCCTGCTCGCGGCCGTCTGCCCCGGCATGGTCGACACCGCGACCTCGCGCCCCTGGTTCAGTGACTACAGCCAGGCCCGGTCGCCCGCCCAGGCGGCCAAAGCCGTACTCGACCTGGTCCTTGCCGACCAGGTGGATCCCACTCTGTACGGCGAGCTGGTCCGCTTCGGCGAGGTGCTGCCTTGGCACGACGGCGCGCCCCTGGTGGAACAGGACCGCATGGTCAGGCCCTGAACGCCGGCACGCCCGGCACGCCCGGCACGCCCGGCACGCCCGGCACGTCAACGCTTCGCACCGCGTGCGGAGTTGTCCGGGTCGGATGCCGCCGGAGGTTGGCTCTGACGCTCCACACCGGTTCGATTTCGCCTGTCGCGCCTGCCGTGGGCGGGGGTCGCCGCACGGGGGACCCCGGCTGCCGAAGGGGCGCACAAGTGACAAGCGGCATAGCCTGAAAGTGCACGTTGATGTGCCGTCGCGTGCGTCGACCAGGCGAGAAGGTGAGTGCCGTGCGCGTCATGCTCAGGGCGACCATGGACACGGAGAAGACCAACGAACTCATCAGGAGCGGCAAGCTCGCGGAGCTGATGCAGGAGACGATGGAGCACCTCAAGCCGGAGGCGACCTACTTCACCACCATCGACGGCAACCGAGCCTGTTTCATGGTCTTCGACATGCAGGACACCAGCCAAATACCGTTGATCGCCGAGCCGTTCTTCATGAACCTCGGTGCCCGGATCGAACTCGCCCCCGTCATGAACGCCGAGGACCTGCGGAAGGGCCTGTCCCAACTGGGCTGACCGCCCTGCCGACCGGGCGGACTGAGTGCTTGCGCTACGGAGGCGCGCCGTCCCGGCGGCGCGCAACAGGGCGGGATCGTAAGGCGGTTCACGTGAGGAATCCTGAGAACTCCTGCGCCGGGGCATACGTGACAGAGCCGGGACGCCGGGACGCGGTCTGCTAGTGACCGGAGTCGATGGCCGTCCAGCCGTTCTCCAGTAGGGCGAACGCGCGCTTGATGGCCTCGCGGGGGTCGTCCCGACCGTGGGCTGCGCGGGGGGCTTCGAGGGCGAAGTGGGCCATGGCGGTGCAGGCGGGGTCGCCCGGGGGCAAGCCGCTCTCCTCGGCGATGACCCGGGCCAAGGCGTCGGCGTGGCGCAGCCACATGGCGTGGAGGTAGTCGCGCAGGGCCGGCGTGTTGTCGACGAGGCGGAGGAACGCGGTGAACCCGGCGTCGCCGTCCGCGGTGACCAAGCGGAGGCGCAGCGCGTGCTCGCACAGGGCTCCCGGGATCGACTGACCCTCCGGGCGGTCGCGTACGGCACAGAGCAGTCGGGTCTCCTGATCGGCTTCCTCGTCGAAGACCAGCGCTTCCTTGACCGGGAAGTGCTTGAACAGGGTCGTGGTGGACACGTCGGCGGCATCGGCGATCTCGCGGATGCCGACGTCGTCGTATCCGCGTGCGAGGAAGAGACGCAGAGCGGCGTCGGCGATGGCCTGACGTGTGGCGGCCTTCTTGCGCTCGCGGCGCCCCATCGGAGCGGCGGTGGTGGGGGAGGTGTCTGTCTCCGGCATGTCTTCGACCCTACCTCTAAGTGGATCGACTTCAAAAGTGAAACGGTTGCACTTAGTGAGTCGGTGTGCTCTTCTGGAGCAGCGGCCCGCTGACCAGCGCGCCCCGCGTCCCCTCCCTCGTCGGCATGCCCGGAGGGACGTCACTGCCCAGCACGCCCGGCACCACCGGGCGGGACGAACGGAGCACGATCATGAAAGCCCCCACTACTCCCCGCATCGCCATCGTCGGTGCCGGTCCCGGCGGCCTGACCTGCGCACGGATTCTGCAGCAGCACGGCATCTCCGCGACCGTCTACGACCGCGAGAGCGGACCCGAGGCCCGGAACCAGGGCGGCACGCTCGACCTGCACGAGGACAACGGCCAGATCGCCCTGCGCGAGGCCGGCCTCCTGGACGAGTTCTTCCGGCTGTCCCGCCCCGAGGGCCAGGAGATGCGTCAGATGGACTCGGACGCGACGCTCCTCTTCCACCACACCCCCGAAGCGGGCGACCGCTTCAAACCGGAGATCGACCGCGGCCAGTTGCGCGACCTTCTCCTCGACTCCCTCAAGCCCGACACCGTGCAGTGGGGCCGCACGCTGCGGTCGGTCGACGGTCCCGCGGGCGGCCCCCGGCAGGTGCGGTTCGCCGACGGCGCGACGATCGAGGCCGACCTCGTCATCGGGGCCGACGGCGCCTGGTCCACGGTGCGCCGCGCCATCTCGCCGGCTGTGCCCCTGTACAGCGGTGTCAGCTTCCTCGAAGCCTGGTTCCACGACGTCGAGAACCGGCACACCGACATCGCCGGACTCGTCGGCCAGGGTGGCGCAGCCGCGGCCGACGGCGATCGCGGTCTGTTCGCACAGCGCAACAGCGGCGACCACATCCGCGTCTACGTCATCCAACGCGCGCCCGCCGACTGGATCACCGCCGCCGGCCTGACCATCCAGGACACGGACGGCATTCGCGCCCTCCTCCTGGACCGCTACCGCGACTGGTCGCCGCGCCTGCGTCAACTCCTCACCGACAACGACGGCCTCTACGTCGACCGCCCGATCCTCGCTCTGCCTGTTCCCCACACCTGGGAGCACGACCCGACGGTCACCCTGCTCGGCGACGCCGCCCACCTCATGCCCCCGCTCGGCGTCGGCGTCAACCTCGCCATGCTGGACGCCTGCGACCTGGCGCTCGCCATCGCGAAGAACAGCACCATCGGCGAAGCGATCCACGCCTACGAGACCACCATGCTGCCTCGTTCCAACAAGATGCAGTCGCTCCTCGACAAGGGCGCCGAAGAGCTGCTCTCCACCGAACTCCCCGACTTCGCCGACGACGAGAGTCGCTGACCGCACCGCGGCGCTGCTCCCGGCGAAGCCTCGGCATCGTCGCCGGCTCGGGCCGGCCGGGGGTACCGACCGGCAAGATCCCTTACTCACCCTCAGGGACTCCTGGCATGATCACGGCGTGACCAGCGATCCTGTGCAGCACGGCTCCAAGAAATGCGTCCTCCTCGATGTCGACGGCACGCTGATCGACGCGGTGGCCAACCAGCGCCGGATCTGGGCGACTTGGGCGAGCCGATACGGACTGGACGCGACCGAGGTGCACCGGGTGGCGCTGCGCACACGGCCGATGGAGACCTTCGCCGCCGTGGCTCCGGAACAGGATCCGAACGAGTGCCTGAGCGCGTTGCACGCGTTGGAGGACGAGGACGTACGATCCGGCGTCTACGCGGCCTTCGACGGCGCCTCGGAGCTACTGACCGGCCTCTCGTCCGATTCTTGGGCGCTCGTCACCTCGAACTACGAGCATCGGGTGCGGGGGCGCTTCGACCGGACGGGCCTGCCCCTCCCGCGGGTCCTCGTGGACGCCGCCGCCGTGGAGGAAGGCAAACCGTCGCCTGTGCCCTACCTGTCGGCCGCGAAACAGCTCGGTGTCCTGCCCGAGAACTGCCTTGTCATCGAGGACGCCCCGTCCGGGGTCGAGTCCGGGCTGCGGGCCGGGATGACGGTGTGGGCGGTCAACACCGCGGCGGCGACCGGAGCGCACCGCCACTTCGGGACCCTGCGGGCGGCGGTTCCCGGCATCCTCGACTTTGCCCGGTGACAGCTGTGACAGGGGTGACAGGGCGGGATTGACCGCGACCGACGGGCCGACGGGCCCCCGCGCGTCTCGAAATGCTTGGCCGAAAGCAATGGCGTAGGCCTCTCGTCGTGGGGCACTTGAAGAGCTGCGTGACGCCACTCCGTGTCAGGAGCGGTGTCGGACGCCTTACATGTGGCCTGTTTCTCGCGATGGCGGTCGGCCGCCTCGCGAGCTGTTCATGGGGAGAGGAAGAACCATGATCCTTCCGGCGGAGAGGGAACTGCGCGCCGTGCTGGCCCGGTTTGCCGAGGTGCGCATCGAACACGATGTGCGCCCCACCGGCCGTACCAGCCGCGCGCTCGACGACGCCACGTACACGCTGTGCGTGATGACCGGGGCCCGGACGGCCGAGCAGGCACTGCGTGCGGCGGACGCCCTGCTGGAGCGGTACAGCGTCGACCGTGAGGGCGCCACGCAGGCGGACGAGACGTTGGCCGCGTAGGCGCCGGTGATCCGTCCCGGGACGGACCGGCGATGCCGCGGCCGTCCTGGCCGTGAAGCCCTAGAGGTCGAGAACGATCTCGTCGGCTGGTTCGCTGCAGCAGATGAGGACCGTGCCCGCCTCGGGGAGTTCGAGAGGCGGAGTGGTGTACGTGATGTCACCCGAGATGAGCGGGGTGACGCAGGTGTGGCAGACGCCCGTACGGCAGGACCAGCGGGTGCTGACGTCGCACGCCTCGGCGAGTTCGAGGAGTGATGCCTGGGCCTGCGACCAGGGGACGGAGATGCCGCTGCGGGCGAAGGCGACGAGTGGGCCGGTGCCCTTCGGGCCGGGAGGCTGATGCGGCGCGACGGCGGCTGCGGACATGACGCCCGGATTGATGGCCGCGAGCGTGCTGAACTCCTCCGTGTGGATCCGCTCGGGACGCAGGCCGTGATCCCGAAGGCATGCGCCGAAGGTGTCCATGAAGGCCGTCGGTCCGCACAGGTAGGCGTCGGCGTCGACGGGGATGCCCATGGCCGCGAAGGACTCGGCGGTCGGGCGTCCCTGCCGGACGTACGGCTCGTCCGCGGGCGCGGCGGGTTCGTCGGGCGCCGTGTAGTAGACGTATTCGTGGGCGGCGGAGAGCTGTGCCAGGAGGGTGCGCGTCTCGTTCGCGAAGGCGTGATGGGCGCGGTCGTGCGCGACGTGGATCCACCACACCGGGCGGGAGTCCCGTGCGGCGGCCAGTTGGTGCAGCATGGCCAGCACGGGGGTGGCGCCGATTCCCGCGGAGGCGAGGACGACCGGCCCGGAGCTCTCGTCGAGGACGAACGCCCCTCGCGGGCTGGCGATCTCCACGAGGTCGTCGGCGTGCAGAGCGGCGTTGAGGTAGGTGCTGACCTGCCCGCGGGGTTCGTGCTTCACGCTGATGCGGTAGGCGTCCGCGCCCGGCGCGGAGGACAGGGAGTAGCTGCGCACCACCGGGGCTGCGCCGTCGATGCCGAGACGGATGGACAGATACTGGCCCGCCCGGGCTCTGGGCAGGGGAGTGCCGTCGGTGGTGTCGAGGTAGATCGACGACACCGTGGGGGTCTCGGGGGCGATACGGGCGACGCGCATGAGCTTGAAGCCGGGCCACCCCGCGTCCTGCTCGGGCGGTGACGAGGCACCTGAGAGCTCGCGGAAGGACTGCTGCCATCCGGGGCTGAGGGCGGGAACGTTCAGCGCCTTTCGCAGCTGCCCGGCATCGCGGTCGGGGAGGTAGAGCAGCGCGTCGATGTCGGCGACGCTGAGCTGTTCCGGACCTCTGCTGATCAGGGTGATGTCGTCGCCCGCCTGGACGTGTCCCTCGGTGAGTACGCGAAGGTAGAAGCCGGGGCGGTGGTGGGCGACCAGGAGCGAAGGCATGGTGGGTTCGCCCAGGCGCATGCCGACGCGGTAGCAGGTGACGCGGGGCTGGGTCACCTCGAATTCGGCGTCGCCGATGCGGTAGCGGTCGCCGATGCAGACGTCGTCGTCGGGCAGGCCGTCGACGGTGAAGTTCTCTCCGAAGTTTCCGAAGGTCAGGTCGTCGCGACCGAGCTGTTTCTGCCAGTACTGGTAGGACTGCAGCTGGTAGACCAGTACGGCCCGCATCTCGCCGCCGTGACCGGCCAGGTCTCCCTGGCCGTCTCCCTCGATGTTCAGCCGCCGCACCAGCCGTGGGCCCTGCACCGGGGCCTTCCAGACTCCGGTGTGGACGGTCCGCCCCTGCCAGGCGACGTCCTTCGGCATCCCTACGTTGACGGACAGCAGCGTCGCCATTGCGGACCTCCTGCACGGTGGGCGGCCTGTGTTTCCCTTGCCTGCTGTGCGATCTGCGCGATCTGCGCGCCAGGGTCGATTCTATTTCCGGGGCCCCGGGACCGGCCTCCTCAGGCTGCGCGCCGCATGATCGTTCCGGGCGTTCGACGCGTCGTCGACCCTCGACGCTCGACCGCTGAGGCTGCTGAGGCGGAGGCCCAGGCGAGCCCCCTCAGAGCGCGCTGTTGCCGTCGACGGCTGAGGGATTCAGTGAGGCCAGCAGTTTCAGCAGCAGTGCGTGTGCCTGCTCCTGCTCCGTCGGGGTGAGCGCCCGCAACGCCTCGGCGTGGGTCGCGTCGACCGATTTCAGGGCCTCGGTGTGAAGCCGACGGCCCGCCTCCGTGATGTGCAGCCGTTGCGTGCGCCGGTCGCCCGGGGTGGTCCGGCGCTCCAGAAGACCCCTCTCGACGAGGCCGTTGACCGCGGTGCCCATGGACTGCGGCGTGATCGCCGCGCGGCGGGCCGCCGTCGCGCTGGACACACCCGGATCGAGGATCGCCTGGGTCATGGCGTTGTTCTGCGCCAGCGTCAGCTGGAACGGACGCAGGGTGCGCTCGATCTTGGACGCCATGATCTGGCCGATCTGCCAGGCCACATAGCCCGTGCGCCGGTCGGGGTTCTCGTCGAGATGGTTCACGCGGCGTACCTCATTGGAAGGCAACTGATTATGATGTGGAGACATTATCAGTTGCCTTCCAATCTAGGATCTCCTTCGATGGCCCAGCATGTCCCCACCCGGCAACCGCACAAGCACGCTCTCGACGTGGCCCACCCGCCTCCTCGTTCCGGTACGGCACGGGCGGTACTGCTTCCCGTAGCGGTAGTCCTGCTCATCGGCACCGTCTTCGTGAGCGTGTACCTCGCCGCCTTCCATGCGCCGCGCCCCCATGACCTCCGCGTCGGGACGACGGAGGTCGGCGCCCAGCAGGAGCACCTGCGCGAGGACCTGGCGCACGCCGTCCCCGGCGGCTTCGCCCTCGAGACATTCCCCGACGCGCACGCCGCCCGCCACGCCGTCCAGGACAGGGCCGTGTACGCGGCCTACCTCGGCCAGGGGAAGCTGCTGTACGGAAGCGCCAACGGTGCGGCCGTCACCGCCACCGTGACCACCGCTTTCGGTCCCGCGGCCCGAGCCGAACATCACAGCCTCGCCGTCGAGGACGTCGCCCCGGCGGCGGCGGGGGACACCCGCGGCCTCTCCGTCTTCTACGCGGCCTTCGGGCTCGTGCTGGCCGGCTACCTCTTCGGCATGACGACGTATCAGCTCGCCCCCAGGCTCCAGTATCGCTACCGCATGGCGAGCCTTCTCCTGTTCGGCGTGGTCGGCGGCCTCGTCGTGTCGGCGGTCGCGGGGAGTCCGGGATTCGGTGCTCTGCCCGGTCCTTTCCTGCCTCTGGCCCTCGTCGTCGCGCTGATGGGCACCGCGGTCGGTGCCACGACCATGGTGCTGCTGCGCATCTTCGGACCCGCGGGTGTCAGCCTCGCCTCGATACTGATGCTGATCCTCGGGAACAGCACCAGCGGCGGCATCTTGCCACCGGCCTACCTGCCCGCCTGGCTGCGCCCGCTCTCCGAGATCCTTCCCGTCGGGGTGGGTGTCCGTGCGATGCAGGGGCTGTCCCGCTTCCAGAACGACGGCCTGACCAGCGCGCTGGTGATCCTCCCCCTCTGGGTGATCGGAGCGGCGCTGATCCTGTATCTGAAGGACGTGTTCCGGCGCGGTGCTCCGGCCCGCGCGGCGGTCAACGGCGAGCCGCGTCCCGCAGTGGCCTGACGCGACACCGGCGACGCCGAAGGAATCGGATCGGCGTGGCGCGCGCGGTCCCGACGGCGGAAGGGGCCCGGAGCGGTCGCGGTCGGCAAGGTGAGACACTCGATGTCATCGCTTGAAGACATCGACTGATGACAATGACGGACGACAGGAACGATCTGCCAGTGCCTCCGATATCCGGCCCCGCCCTGTCGCCCTGGCGCCGGCGGGCGCTCGTCCCCGTCCTGGTGTCCCTCGGCATGCTGGTCGCCATCATCAGCAGCCTCGGTGCCCCGCTGATCCCCACCATCGCCGCCGTGGACCACGTCTCGGTCTCCGACGCCCAGTGGTCCCTCACCGTCACGATGCTGGTCGGCGCCGTCGCCACCCCGGCGATGGGCCGTCTGGGAGACGGACCGCACCGCAGGATCGTGATACTTACCGGGCTTGCCATCGTGCTCGTCGGGAGCCTGCTGGCGGCTCTGCCGCTGGGGTTCGCCTGTCTCATCACGGGACGGGCCCTCCAGGGCGTGGGTCTGGGCCTGGTCCCCCTCGCCATCGCCACCGCGCGCGACTCCCTTCCGCCGGAGCGGGCACGGTCGGCCCTGGCGACGCTCTCGCTGACAACAGCGGCCGGCGTCGGCATCGGCTACCCCGTCACCGGACTGCTGGCCGAGAGCTTCGGCATGTACGCGGGATTCTGGTTCGCCGTGATCGCGACCACGCTGGCGTTCATCGCCGCGGCCGTCGTCGTCCCCAAGGCTCCTCGACGCCCCGCACGGCCGATGGACGTGACCGGGGCGCTGCTCCTCACGCTCGGCATGACCGGCCTCTTGTTCGCCCTCACCCAGGCGGAACACTGGGGGTGGGGGTCACCTCGGCTGCTCGTGCTGGGCGCCGCGTCCGTGCTGTTGCTGGCCGGCTGGGTGATGCACCAGCTGCGCGTCACGCATCCGCTGGTGGACCTGCGCCTCGTGCGTGACCGTACGGTCTTCGCCGCGCACCTGACCACCATGATGGGCGGCATCGGCATGTATCTGCTGATCTCCCTCGTGACCCGCTACGTCCAGACTCCGCCGAGCGTCGGATACGGCTTCGGAGCCTCCGTGGTGGTCACCGGTCTGGTCCTGGTGCCGTTCTCGGTGGGCAGTCTGGTGGCCGGGCGCGTGGTGCGGCTCCTGGTCCGTACCCAGCCGCCGGTGCGGCTGCTGCCCGTCAGCTGCTTGCTCTCGCTGGCGGCGCTGCTCGTCTTCGTGTTCGCCCACGGCGCCCTGTGGGAGGTGTTCGTGACGATGGCCGTGGCCGGTCTCGGTGTCGGCGTCAACTTCGCCGTCACCCCGGGGCTCGTCGTCGGAAGCGTCCCGGCCCACGAGACCGGGAGCGCCATGAGTTTCAATCAGGTGGTGAAGTACATCGGATACTCGGCAGGCAGCGCCCTGAGCGCCGTCATCCTCCAGGCCGCCACCGCCCCCGGTCACGACCTCCCCCCGGAGAACGGCTACCGCACCGCGGGTCTGGTCGGCTGCGCCGTCTGGGCCGCCACCGCCGTGGTCGCGTACGCGCTGGTCCGGTCGGGTACCCGTGGCCCCTCCGCGCAGGTCAGGATCGGCCGCCCCGCACTCGCGGCGGACGGCGTCTCTGAACCGGACGGCGCGGGCCTCGTCGCGGACACCGGAACCAGTCGATGAGCGCCGAGGCTCCCGGGCGCCGTCGCGACGCTGCCCGCAGCCGCGAACTGCTGCTCACGGCGGCGAGCGAGCTGTTCGCGGAGCGCGGCTTCGACCGCACCACCATCCGGGACATCGGCGAGCGGGCGGGCGTCGATGCGGCGTTGATCGCACGGTACTTCGGCTCGAAGACGCTGCTGTACGTCGCCGCGCTGAACGCCGAACAGGGCGACGCGGCCCTGGCCGACCTCTTCGACGAGCAGCGGCTGCGCCAGGTCTTCGACCGGGCCGACCGGCGGGGCCCGGTTCCGCTGCTGCAGGTCGCCGTGCAGCCGCTGAGCGACCCCGCGGCGCAGGACGCCGCGCGTTCGGCGCTGCACGCCCGACTCGTCGAGCCGCTCCAGGAGCGCCTGACCCGTGAGGGTGCCGAACGGCCCCGACTTCGCGCCGAGTTGGTCGCGGCGGCCGTGACCGGCATCCTTCTGGGCCGGCACTCCGGAGCATTCGACGAACTGGCGCAGGCCGATCCCGGAGACCTGATCGAGCTGCTCCGGAGCACCCTCCTGCGGGAGGAGTGAACGGCCCCGTCGGACGGGAAGCGGCCGTGATCAGCGGAAGTCGGCGAGGGCGCGCTCGTACTGCTCGTCGGTGACGGGCTCCAGCCACGAGGTGCCGTCGCCGTTCCCGTCGCCGACCACCAGGGCGATGTGTGCCATGAGGGTGGTGTCGGTGGCGCCGTGCCAGTGCTCCTCGCCGGGCGGGCACGTGAGGGTCTCGCCGGCGCCGACCCGTACGACGCCGCCGTCCCGCGTGCCGACCAGGCCGACGCCGTCGGTGATGTACAGGACCTGGCCCAGGGCATGGGAGTGCCAATTGGTGCGGGCGCCGGGGGTGAAGCGGACCAGGCCGGCCGCGAGACGGGCGGGTTCGGTCGGCGTCGCGATCATGTTGAGGTGGACGTCGCCGGTGAAGCGCTCCGCGGGGGCCTTCATGGTGGGCGTCGAGGTGATGTGCTCCATCGTTCTGTTCCTTGATCGTTCAGCGGTGAGGGAAGGCGGGACGGTGATGGTCCGCAGCTCAGGCGTCGTCGTGGGCGAGGTGCTCCGTACGGGTGATGACGGGATCGGGAACCGGGGTGGGGCAGGCGTATCAGTCGGCGTCGCGCTCTTCTGCGACCTTCTTGAGCTGGTTGACGGCGGTCATGGCGTTCGGCCAGCCCGCGTAGAACGCGAGGTGGGTGATCGCCTCCGCCAGCTCGTCCACGCTCAGCCCGTTGTCCAGGGCCACGCCCAGGTGGTAGCCGAGCTGCTCGGTGCGATACAGGGCGGCCAGCACGCTCACGGTGACCAGGCTGCGGTCGCGCGGGGACAGGCCCGGGCGCTCCCAGACATCGCCGAACAGCACCTCGTCGGTGATCTCGACGAGCTTGGGGGCGATCGCCGCGAGTTCCTGCGGCGCGGACTGCTTCGGCACGGTGACTCCTTCTGGAAAAGCGGGATCGATCGGCACGGGCCAGTCTCGGGTGGCGAAGGCGTTCCGGGCGGCTGCCACGTCGCGCATCCGGCCCGTGCCACGGGCCGCGCTCGCTCGCCGATATCGAGGAAACCGCAGATCAACGGGCTGGGGGAGGGTCTGGCATCACAGGTACTGACAGGACCCCCCACCGGCGCGGCGACCGGCTTAGCCTGGAACGCGTGAGCACCGAGAGCGACATCCGCGAGTTCCTGGCATCCCGCCGCGCCAGGATCACCCCGCAGCAGGCCGGCCTGCCCGCCTACGGCGGCAACCGCCGTGTGCCGGGGCTGCGTCGCGAAGAGGTCGCCCTGCTCGCCGGCGTCAGCATCGACTACTACATCCGCCTCGAGCGCGGCCACATCGCAGGCGCCTCCGAGGAGGTCCTCACCTCGATCGCGAACGCCCTCCATCTGGACGACGCGGAACGCGCCCACCTCCACGACCTGGCCCGCGCCGCCGCGAAACGCCCGGCCCGCCGCGCCGGGCGCCCCCGGGGGCCGCTCCCGGACAGCGTCCTGCGCGTCCTCCGGTCCATGACCGACTCGCCGGCGTTCATCCGCAACGGCCGCTTGGACATCGTCGCCGTGAACGGCCTCGGCCGGGCCCTGTACGCCCCCCTCTACGCGGCCGGCGCACCGCAACCGGTCAACATCGCCCGCTTCCAGTTCCTCGACCCCGGTGGCCGCGACTTCTTCCCCGACTGGGACGAGTCGCTCAACACCACCGTCTCCCTGCTGCGGACCGAGGCCGGACGCGCCCCCTATGACAGCGACCTCACCGGCTTGATCGGTGAACTCGTCACCCGCAGCGAGGAGTTCCGCACCGCCTGGGGCAAACACAACGTGCGCCTGCACCTCACAGGCCGCAAGTCCTTCCGCCACCCCGCCATCGGCGAACTCACGCTCGACTTCGACGCCATGGAACTGCCCGCCCAACCCGGCCTGACCCTCACCGCCTACACAGCCGCCACCGGCACGCCGGACCACGACGCCCTGCGGCTCCTTGCCAGTTGGGCCGCGACCGAGAACGCGGCGCCCGTCGGCGACGCCGGCCCCACGGGCCGAGCGAAATGACGCATTGGCGTCTTTAGGGCATGCGCCCGGCGCGAGGGGGCACTCGCGATGGCTATGCAGGCAAACCAGTTGAACACCCCGAGCAATGCGCCGGATGAGGCCGGACCTCAATTGGACGCGCCATCGGTGCCCGCCCCCGGAAGGCACCGGCGCACCGGACGACGCCGGGGCCGGTGGCATCGAAGGGTGCTGGCCTACCGCAACGTGGAGCTCATGCCGTCCTCGTCCCCCGACAGCGTCGGCGCGGAGTGTCTGCTCCTGGTGCACATCCGCAGGGTGGTCGGGCTGGTGACCTATCGAGCGTGCGAGGAGTGCGCCGAGGGCGTCATCACCGACGTGGTCCTGGACGAACCGTTCCGCGACTGCGGGCTCGGCACGAGGGCCCTGTCGCACCTGCGTTCCCTGCACCCCGACGTCACCTGGCGCACCACCCTCGACGCCCGCCTCACCCGGGCCCTGCTCCGTCGGATGCGCATCCCCAAGGCGACCGGCGGACGCTGCTCCCACGGCCGCCCCGGCGTCGTTTCCCCGGCGGGCGTCTGACCAAGGCTCGGCCGGGTTCACGCGGTCGGCCACGCTAAGCGGGGTGCTCCTGCCGAGTGATCGGAGGGATCGTGTACCTGCCGTCGAAAACGGCGGGGTGCGGCTGGTACATGCGCAGGACGGGGCGGAACGGGCCGGGCGGGGTGGGGAGCCAGTTGGCCGCCGCCACCCGGTCGGCGGGCCGTTCGGGCTGGAGGTGGAGGGTCAGGGAGTCGTCGCGGTCGTAGTGGAGGTCCGCGGTCCGGTCACCGATGGAGTAGCGGCCGATGGGATTGTCGACCAGGTAGTACCGGGGCGTGTCGTACATCGTGATCGACCAGAAGGCGTCGACCGGCGGGGTCGTTTCGAAACGGATCGTGTAGGCCTGGGACCCGTCGAGAGGCTTGCCGTCCTCGTCGTCCCAGGCCATCGCGTAGGCCGCCTCGTATCCGTGGTTGCCCCACAGTCCGGCGCGGGCGGCCGCGGCGCGTACGGTCCGGGAGGCATCCCGGTCCTGGAGGACCCACTGCGGAGAGTTGACGGTGCCTACCTCGAAGAAGTCGAGGTTGTAGTTGAAGGCGTCGTAGGTGAGCTTCCAGCCGTTCTGTTCGGGGCCGGCGCCGTGCGTGGTGGCGTACTCCACGCGGTCCCTGCCCCGCTGGTAGCCGGTTCGGAGGGCCCGCTCCAGTTCGGCGGAGGGCGAGACGTACGGGCTGCTGCTGTCCAGGAGCCCGAGCGGGGCGAACCTCTGCTGGTAGGCCTGGTCGGTGGGTGCGGGCGGGAAGGCGCCCATTCCGGTGCGCAGCTTCTCGAAGAACAGCAACTCGGCTTCGGTGACGGCACTTTCAGGCACCGGAAGCCCGTCGCATGGCAGGCTGTCATCCAGGGGCTCCAGCGTGGTCGCCTGCTGGAGGGCGTGGACGGCGGGAAGGTCATGGACGCCGTCACAGGCCCAGCGGCCCACGATCGAGGCCACCGTCGTCGGCACCGTGATCCTCTTCGCGCCCGGCGGCACCTCGCCGGTCCAGTCCGGCGGAGCCAGCAGGAACTCGCCCGCCGCGGTGCCGGTGGCACGTCGGCCGACGTAGGCGAAGTTGTCGGTCCACGCGTCGACGAACTGCAACACGTAGTAGCGGCCGCCGGTGTCGGGTACCCGGAGCAGGAGCGGTCCGCCGCTCAGATCCAGCTGCGCTGCCGAGTAGACGGTGTCGTTGTTGATGCTGACAAAGGTGTCCTTCGGACCGGCCAGGGCGGCTGCGTGGCTGAACCGGTTGAAGGGAGCTGGTTCCACCGATCCCATGCCGTCGCGGGTGAAGCGGCCCACCTCGTCCAGGTCGACCACCATCGGAAAGCCGTAGACGTACGCCTCCGCCGCCAGCTCCGCAAGATCCGACACTCCGTACCGCCCTCTCGTGACCAGTCCCGACCGCCATCGTTCCCCGGCCCGACAGAGCCCGCCACACGGAGATCGAAAAGCCACCCGCAAGGCTGCCGTCCGTCGCGGGAGGAGATCGTGGACCGAGACCGCAAGCGATACAGGGGCCGGAACCGGGTCACGGACCGTCGCCGTGCGGATCAGACTCGGGGACGACGGGCTGACGAGGATTCCTGGAGGGACCCCGTCTGGTTCTTGCTCAGCATGGTCGCTCCCATCAGGGTCAGCGTGTGAATGACCGTGTTGCCGTGGCGGTGGCTGGTGATGAGCCCGGCGTCGCGGAGCGCTGTCGTGTGATGGGTCGCGGTGGCCGGTGTGACGCCGGCTCGATGGGCGGCTTCGGTGGTGGTCGCCCCGGCTGCCGCGGCCTGCAGCACCGCCGCGCGGGACCGGCCCAGCAGCACCTGCAGGGGCGGTGACCCCGGGCTGTCGGACGCGGTCCTGGCGGGCCCGGCGAGCGCTTCGCGGTGAGTGGAGTACATCAGGACGGGGGGTAACCCCGGATCGGCGAGGGAGATCGGCCCCTTCCAGCAGAAGTACGACGGAATGAGGAGCAGTCCGCGGCCCTCCAGCCGGATGTCGTGTTCCGTCGGATAGGTGCTGATCTCCAGACGCGGGTGCTTCCACCGGACCGTCGGCCCGAGCCCCCCGAGCAGGCCTTCTGTGCCCCCGTCGAGCAGGTGACGGGCCAGCCGGATCCGCTCGGTGTGCAGGCTCTCGTACATCCACTCCTCGTGCGGGGCGATGACGGCCCGGTGGTAGGCGCGCAGGATCTCCGCCAGCTCGCGTCGGGTCTCCTGCTCCGTGAGGCGGCCGAGCCAGGCGGGCATTCGGGTGACCCGGGCGAGCGCCGCGAGTTCCGTCGCCACCTGGTCCGTCGGGGCGCCGAGGATCGCCTCCAGTCCCGCCTCGAGTCCGGCCGTGCCCTCCAACGGCGTCAAGAAATCGGGGAAGTAGGAAGCGCGCGGGAAGAGGGGCAGGAGGACCCGCCGCACCACATCCTCCAGCCCGGCCTCACGCAGCCGCTCCCGCGCGAGGCGGTACCAGTGCGCGTACGCCCAGCGGCCCGCGGGAGTCTGGAAGCGGTGGAGGCTGGCGGCGATCTCCCACAGCGGGTGCGGAGCGGCGGCGACCCGGGTCCGGGCCAGATCCTCAGCAGAGAAGTGGAAGCGGAGCACGGCCAACACCCTTTCCGCCTGCGTCATTTCAGCACGTTCGAATGAGCATGACAGTTCGAGGCGCAGACCGGAGCATGAACTCGCTTCGTCGCACCGGTCCCACAGAACGACTCGCGGTTCCCCACGTCCCTCCCGCTACCTGGTCCGCCCCCCAACTGAGAAGGAATCCGATGGCGAAGACCCCTGCCCGCCCGGTCGTGGCGGCACTGTTCACCCTCCTCGCCGTCATCGTCCCCGGAACCGCCCCGGCGTCCGCCTCTCCCGCTCGGATGGCAGCCACCAGTTGCTACGGCGGCGCGGTCACCGTGTCCACCAACGACTCCATCGAGTTCGGGCCATACACGTCGTCCGCCCGCTGCAAGGACATCAACGTCCGCATCGTGGGCGGCGATGCCGGCTCGGTGAACGCCTGCGTGAGGTTCGTCCGCTACGGCACCTGCAACTACTGGACCACCATCGGCTGGGGCTGGAAGACCATCGCCACCGACGTCCTCGACGGCACCCGGTTCACCGTTCCCCTCGGCGTCGACCTGGAAGGCGCCACCGCCCGCGTCGAGATCGCCTACTGAGAGCCACCGGTCCGGCCCGCCCAGGGCCCGGACCTCTCCCGGTCCCACCCAGTGAACGGAGAGTTCAGATGACTCGCACCCGGCGAACGGCCACCGTCCTGGCGGCCGCCGTAGCGCTCCTGGCCGGCGGTGCCGCGACGCCCGCCGTCGCGCAGCCCGCCGCTGCCGCCGCGGCCACCTCCTGCTACGGCGGCGCCAAGTCGCTCACCTACCACTACTCGGCCTCCGCGGTGGAGTTCGGCACCTACACGACCAGTTCACGGTGCTCCGACATCAACATCAAGCTCAACACCACAGCGTCCGGTGTGTTCCTGGACGCCTGCATCGTCTTCGTCGACCACACCTCGCTGTGCAACCACGACAACACGTACTCGACCTTCGGCCCGCAGTGGGCCACCGTCGCCACCGACGTCAAGGACGGCACCCGCTTCACGTTGCGCGTGCACGCCTACGACACCGACGCGCAGGTCGTGCCGTTCCAACTCGCCTACTGACGACCCCACTCACCATCCCGCCACATCCCCGAAGGAATCACGATGACCTCCCCCCAGCGCATCCCGAACCGCCGCGCCGTCCTGCGCGGAACCTTCGCCGCGGCCCTCGGCGCCTTCGCCGGCCCCCTGCTTCTGTCGGGCACCGCGCAGGCCTACAACTGGACGCGCACCATGAACCAGGGCGCGACCGGAGCGGACGTGACGGAGCTGCAGATCCGGGTCGCCGGCTGGGCCGCGGACTCGGCCGGCCACTCCCGGGTCAGTATCGACGGTGACTTCGGCCCGGGCACGGCCGCCGCGGTCCGCCGGTTCCAGGCCGCCTACGGTCTCTCCGCCGACGGCAGCGCCGGACCCGCCACTCAGGCCCAGCTCAACGCCCTGGAGCAGTCGGACGGTTCGACCGTTCACTTCAACTGGAGCGAGTTCACGGATCGTTCGAGCGGCACCTTCGACGGCGGCAAGGTGAGCGCCGCCAGCGCCAAGGAGAACGCCCGCCGTGCCATGTACAAGCTGGAGGCGCTGCGCAAGAAGCTCGGCAACACGTCCATCACGGTCAACTCCGGCTTCCGCAGCATCGCGCACAACGCCGAGATCGGCGGGGCCAGCGACAGCATGCACCTGTACGGTACCGCCGCCGACCTCGACGTACCCGGCGTGGCCAACCGCACGGTGTACCAGAAGGCGGAGACCTGCGGATTCTCCGGCCTGGAGACGTACACCGTCGACCACCAGCACGTCGACAGCCGGGCGGACCTCGGGCGGGCCTGGTGGTGGGAGAACGGCACCATCTGAGGCCCCGTCGCTCCGAGTTCGCCCGACTCCGGCCCGATCGAGCCGGCCTGACCCGACCCACTCGGTCGGGTCAGGCCGGCCCGGGTTGTCGTCCCGGGCTGGAACTGTGCAGAGCGCTGCCCCTTCGTGCACGCAGGGCTCCGTGAGCGCACCGGCGCCGGCAACCCCGTAGCTCCCCAGGCCGCTGCCCCACAACCTGCCGCCCATCGTCTGCAATGTGCACGCTGCACTGTGCACCGCGTCTTCGCGACCTGTCGTCCGCCCCTCCCGAAGCCATGGGCCCTGCGACTGCGCGCGCCCGAAGCCACAGCCCCCACCGGAGGCACACGCATGAACCGCAGAACGACCCACTCACTTCAACTGCGCGCCGCCCTCGCCGTTCTGGGCACTCTGACCGTGCTCGTCGGCGTCGTTCAGCCCGCCATGGCCGCGCCCCGCCCGGAGGGCGGCACGGCTCCCGGACCGGTGAGCCGCGACTTCACCCGGGCAGCCGCCGAGTTCGACGTACCGCGCGACGTCCTCATCGCGCTCGGATACGGAGAGACCCACCTCGACGACCACGCCGGCCTGCCGAGCCAGGCCGGCGGCTACGGGGTGATGCACCTGGTGAGCAACCCCGACCAGCACACCCTGGAACTGGCGTCCCGGATCACCGGTGAGACACCTCGCGACCTGCGCAGGAACACCGCGGCGAACATCCGCGGGGGAGCGGCGGTCCTGCGTGCCTACGCCGACGACGCGGGTCTGGGCCGAGCCCGACGACACGACGCGGACGCCTGGTACCCGATCGTCGCCCGGTACGGCGGCGCCACCGAGCCCTCCTCCGCCCGCCTCTACGCCGACACCGTCTACGCCTTCCTGGCCGACGGGGTGCAAGCCCGCACGCCCGACGGCGAGGAACTGACCCTTCCCGCCCGCCCCGTCGCACCCGAACGCGGCCGGTACGAAGCGGCCGTGGCGCCGGCGGCGCAGAGTCCGGACTACCCCTCGGCACTGTGGGTCCCCGCCAGCACGTCCAACTACGCGGCGGGCCGCACGGCCTCGATCAGCAAGGTCGTCATCCACGTCACCCAAGGTTCCTACGCCGGGACGATCAGCTGGTTCCAGAATCCGACGGCCGAGGTCAGCGCCCACTACGTCGTGCGTTCGTCCGACGGCCAGATCACCCAGATGGTCCGTGACAAGGACACGGCCTGGCACGCCCGTTCGGGCAACGCGTCAGGCATCGGCATCGAACACGAGGGATACATCGACGACCCGACCTGGTTCACCGACGCGATGTACCGCTCGTCAGCGGCTCTGACGGCCTACCTCTGCGACCGTTACGGCATCCCCAAGGACCGCGCCCACATCGTCGGCCACTCCGAGGTACCCGGCAACGACCACACCGACCCGGGGCCGAACTGGAACTGGACGTACTACATGCAACTCGTGGGCGGCAGCACGGGTGGCGGTGGAGGCGGCGTCCAGTTGACCTTCCCGTCCTACGACACCCTGCGCGCCGGTTCCTCGGGAGCCCAGGTGGCGGCGGCGCAGTCGCTCCTCAACGCGCAGGGCTTCGGCGTCGGCACCGTGGACGGCAGCTTCGGCGCGAAGACCACCACGGCTGTCACCGCCTTCCAGCGGGCCCGCGGACTCGGCGCCGACGGGGTCGTCGGCGCCCGCACCTGGACCGCGCTCCTCTCCGCGGGCACGGTTCCGGCACTGCGCCAGGGCAGCACGGGCGCCGACGTCCAGCGTCTCCAGAGGTCCCTCACGGCCGCGCTCGGCCGCACCGTCTCCGCGGACGGCGACTTCGGCTCAGGGACCGAACAGGCGGTCCGGGACTACCAGAGCAGTCGCTCACTGAGCGTCGACGGTCAGGTCGGCCCGGCCACCTGGGGCGCGCTGCAGGCGGGTCGCTGAGCGGAGGCCGGCAGCAGGGCCGCGGCGCGTCACTCCCACGCCGCGGCCCTGTTCCTCGCCACCGGCGGGCGCGGTATCGCCCGGACCACGAAGATCCGGCGCAACGTTCGCGCGGTGCTGTTCGACAAGAGTCACCTCCTGGTCCTGCGCCGAGGCCGGCCGGGCGGCCTCTCGTACTGCACGCCCGTGGTCGGAGGCGCCGAACCGGGCGGCCCGGATCTGGAGAGTAGACAGGAGAGTGATCCGGTGTTCAGCCCCTGACGTGGAACTCGTTGCCGCCGGCGTCGCGGAACTCGCCCGGCTCCCAATCGCGTTGGCTGACCTCCAGGCGCAGCCTGTTCCGGCCGGCCTTCGGCGCGGCGGGCGGCCCCATCACCAACGAGACGCTGCTGAAAGGCTCCTTGCGCAGCCGTACGCCCCAGTCGTGGTAGTCGACAGCGTGCCAGTCGGCCTGGGACTGCCAGAAGGCCGACTGCGCGTGGCGATCGTGCTCGGCGACGTCGAGGCAGATCGCGACGAGACCGGAGTCGGCGAGCACACCGGGGTGACCGGGACGCAGCACGCAGAACTCGTTGCCCTCCGGATCGGCCAGCACATCCCACGGGACGTCTCCCTGCCCGATGTCCACCCGCCTCGCACCGAGCCCGAGCAGGCGCGCCACCTCGGCCTCCCATTCCACCCCGCCCGCCAAGTCGAGATGAAGCCGGTTCTTGTGTGCCGGCTTCGGCTCCGAAGCCGGCACACAACGCAACTCAAGGCCGCCCGTCCGCCCCCGAGTTGCACCCAGCCAGAAGCGGCTCATGCCCGCCACATCAAGCGCGTCGATCACGATCCCGGCGAGCATCCGCTTCCTTCCCTCCGCCGAACGCAGGCCCGCTCATTGTCTCCAATGGTCGGACTGAGGGGGTTGCGGAGGGGCGCGATCGTGGGATGCCCCCGGTGAACCCATGCCGCACACGCAGCTATGGGGCATACGTCAGGGTGACGACACCCGTCGCGCTCGGTGTCGCCGCCACGAACTTCAACGCGTGCGGTAGCGCGGTGTCGAAGAGGCGTTGTCCCTCGCCGACGACTACGGGGTGGACGCTGAGGTTGAGTTCGTCGATCAGGTCGTGCTGCAGCAGCGTTCGCATCAGGGTGAAGCTGCCGTACATGATGATGTTGCCGCCGGGCTTCTGCTTGAGCTCGGCGACCGTCTGTGCCGCGTCACCGGGGAGGGCGGTCGCGTTCCAGGGCAACGGGCCCCTCAGCGTGTTCGTGACGACGACCTTGGGAAGGCTGTTCATCGCCTCGGCGTAAGGGCCGGTGTTGTTCGACCAGGCCTTCTCGAGGGTCTCGTAGGTCGCTCGTCCCAGGAGAAAGGTGTCGCTCGCCAGCAGCGCGTCGGTGGCGTGCCGGCGTGAGGCGTCGTCGAAGTACTCCAGGGCCCAGCCGCCGCGATCGATCTCGCCGAACCCACCCGGATCCTGTACGACGTTGTCGAGCGTGACGAATGATCCAGCGAGCAGCTTGCGCATGACGGTCTCCGTCCTCGGGGCCGGCCGATCCGGCCCCTCTGGATGGAGAGACTCGGGCCGGCTCCGAAAGGAATCGGTCGAGCTGTCGGGACGGTCGCCGAAATGCGACCCGCCCCGACACGATGCGTCTACGCCGGCGGGTTGAGGCTGCGGAAATACGTCCAGCTCGTCTCGTTCGGCTCGCTCCACTTCTCCGGGGCCTGGGCGAACTTCGGGCGGTGGTCCGCGATGTAGGCGCGGGTGCGTTCGGGGACGTCGGCATAGGAGCTGAGCTTGCGGCCGCGGCAGTGGTACGTGAGGCCGCCGGGGCGCTGCCCGCGTGCCATCCAGGGGAGCCACGGGGACATCCGGGTCCACGACATCGTGGCGGGGACGCTGGGCGCGGTACCGGCCAGGTCGGCGCGGTCGGCGAAGAACTGGAAGAGTTCCAGCGCCTTGTAGGTGTCGCCGGCCGAGTGGACGGGGTACTGGGCGACCGGCAGCGGTGAGGGGTAGGAGAGCGGGATCTCCAGGCTGAAGCAGACCTGTCCGCCGAGGTCGGTCATCGGGACCGGGAAGGGACGCCACTTCTGGTTCGCAGGATCGTTCCAGACGTGCACCACCGGCAGATCCTGCCAAGTCTCCAGGATGTCGCGGGTGAGGGGATCCAGATAGAAGGCGGCCTCACGGGTGAGCAGACGGTAGGCGTCCGGGCCGTCCTCGGGATCCTGGACCAGGCGGGCGACATTGATGCCTTCGAAGCCGAAGACGCGCTGGTACGGCTCGTCGGGCGACCAGGAGTACACGTCTCCGGTCCACCAGTACGTGATCTCCTCGCCGTCGAGCGACGCTCGGGTGCGGGCCAGGGAACGGAGCAGCTCAGCGGGTGTCGTCATAGGGAGTACTCTGCGCGACGGCCGCTCCGGCCGGACGGCATTCACCGCGATCGGGCCCGGGGGCGACCGGAACAGGCCGCCCCCGAGCACCTGGCCGCCCCCGAGCACCCGGGCGCCCGCGCGGCCGTCGGCGCAGCCACCGGGACGAAGGAGTGCGCGTGAATCACCGACTGCAAGGCCCGCCGCCCACCGCAAGGCTCTCCTTCCGGCAGATGACCGAAGGCGATCTCGACGACATGGCCGCACTCCTCGGGGATCCGGACGTCATGCGCCACTACCCGAGGCCCAAGACCCGGGAGGAATCCCTGGCCTGGATCCAGTGGAACCAGCGTCTCTACCGGCAAGAGGGGTTCGGACTCTGGCTGGTGACTCTCCGGGCCACCGGAGAGTTCGTCGGAGACTGCGGCCTGACACCCCAGGAGATCGAGGGAGTCACGGAGTTGGAGGTCGGCTACCACGTGCGGGCCGACCTCCAGGGGAACGGCTGTGCCACCGAAGCCGCGATGGCCTGTCGCGACCACGCCCGCGACGCCCTCGGCGCGACGCGCCTCATCGCGATCATCCGACCGGACAACCTTTCCTCGCAACGGGTCGCCACGAAGATCGGTCTTCCCTTCGAGCGCGAGGCCGTCTCCCGGTCAGGTCTGCCGGTCCTCGTTCATGCCGCGTCGCTGTGACGACCGGGCCTCGAACGCGGTGCGGACCGTCACGGCCCGCACGGCGGGTCACTGCTCGCGCATGCCCCAGGGGGAGCCGTACGCCGTCAGCAGGTCCAGGAAGGGGCGGGCCGGGAAAGCCTCCGGTCCGAGGACACCGGCACCGGTCCAGGCGCCGGTCGCGACGAGTTCGAGGGCGACGACCGGATTGATCGCCGTCTGCCAGACCACCGCCTGGCTGCCGTACTCCGCCATGGACCACTGGTTGTCGACCACGTGGTAGAGGTACACCTCGCGCGGTGCGCCGTCCTTGCTGCCGCGCACCCAGGTGCCCGCGCAGGTCTTGCCGTGCATGCGCTCGCCCAGCGTCGCCGGGTCGGGCAGACAGGCCGCCACGACGTCCCGGGGAGACACCGCGACCGGGCCGTCGGCACCCGCGACCGTCACGGGCTCCGTGCGGTCCAGCCCGAGCAGGTGGAGCGTCTTGAGCGTGTCGATGAACTCGTTCCCGAGGCCGTACTTGAAAGTGACGCGCCGGGCATCGACCCAGCGGGGCACCAGCAGCACCTCCTCGTGCTCCACGTTCACGCACTCGACCTCACCGATGCCCTCGGGAAAGTCGAACACCTCGGGTTCGCTGAACGGCTCGGTGGTGAACCAGCCGCGGTCCGCCTCGTACACGACAGGCGGGTTCAGGCACTCCTCGATGGTGGTCCAGATACTGAAGGACGGCGCGAAGTCGTAGCCGTCGACGGTGAGGTTCGCGCCGTCACGGATGCCGATCTCCTCGATCTCGTCGAAGAGTTCGTCGGCCGCGAACCGCGCGAACACATCCGACAGGCCCGGTTCCACCCCCATGCCGACGAGTGCGAGCGCGCCCGCCTTCTCCCAGTCGGCCGCCTCCGCGAACTGGCCGTCGCCGAGCTTGACCCCGCACTCCTCGTACGGCCGCTCCGGGTGCGGCCGGGACAGCGACATCGCCATGTCGAGGTAGTTCGCGCCGCTCGCGCGTGCCGCCTGGAACAGCGGCATGACGAAGCGGGGGTCGGTCGCGTTCAGCAGGACGTCGCAGCGGTGCAGGGCCAGCAGGTCCGCCACCGCCGCGGTGTCACTCGCGTCGACGCGGGCCGCGACGAACCGCGGGTCGTCGCCCACGGCCGTGACGGCGGCCTCGGCCCGGGCAGGGTCGTAGTCGGCGACCACCATCGCGTCGAAGAACGTACGTCGCGCCGCGATCCGGGTGATCGCGGTCCCCACACCACCGGCTCCTACGAGCAGTACACGCATGGCAAGAACTCCCTGTCGGTCCTACGGAGAACGAGGCGCGCCCTCGTGAGAGATACAACGCCCCGGTGTCGCGTAAGGTCAATGGCGTTGGCGTAAACGTCCACCGTGGAGGTCAGCGTGGCGAAACCGGTGGTGCCCGAGGAGAAGCGGCGGCGCCGCCGACCCACCCGGAGCGGTACCGTCCTCTCCGAGCAGCTGATCGTCGAGACCGCGCTGCGCATACTGCGCGAGCACGGCAGCGCCGGCTTCACCGCGCGCCGCCTGGGCCTGGCGCTCGACTGCGACCCGAGCACGCTCTACCGCTACTTCCGCGGCATGGACGACCTGACCCTCGCCATCGCCGACGCGCTCATGGGCGAGGCACTGCGGGGCTGGGAACCGACGGGGGAGTGGCGGGCCGACCTGCGGGCCATCGGCCTGCGCATCCACGCCGCCTACCTCGCCCACCCGCAGGCCGCCCAGCTGACCACCAGCCGGGTCAGCGGCCGAGCCAACGAGCTGGCGGCCGACGAGGCCGTCCTGGAACTGTTGCGCACGGCAGGCTTCCAACTGCCCGACACGGTGCGGATCTACCACGCCTTCATCGACCAGACACTCGCCTTCGCCGCCCTCGACGCGGCCTCCCTCGCCCTGCCCAGCGCCGCGCTGCGCGCCGACGAGGCCATGTGGCGTTCCACGTACGCCCGACTGCCCGCCGCGACCCATCCCCGTATCGCGGAGGCGGCCCCCCTCCTCGCCACCCGCATGGTCACCAGCGCCTACCCGACGGCTCTGGACATGCTGCTGGACAGCGCTGCCGCGCAATTGGCGCGGTCGGCCTTCCGGGAGGGATGAGTGCGTCCGGCTCCGCGTCGCCCTCCATCGAAGCAGCCGCCCCTGAGTGCACGGGTTCCCGCGTCGCCTCACCGGCGGCCGACGCCCGCCATCGCGCGGTCACTTCCTCACGGTTCGGCGGAAGCGGCGAGGCCTCCGAACGCCTCATCCCTCCATGCGGGCGGGCGGCGCGAGCAGAGTCTCGGACTGGTGTGAACGGCGCAGCGCGTCGGCCACGAAGCCGTCCGCCTTCAGTTCCTCGACCACGTCGTGCAGGAACCGTACGGACTCGGGCGCGCGCTTCCGGGACGTTCCCACCGCCTGCCGGATCTCCATGAAACGATCCTGGATCAGCCGGACCTCGCCCGCATTCGCAGCCACGAACTCGGTCATCGGCTGGCGGATCCCGGCCGCGACCTCCAAGCCGCGCGTACGGAAGACGTCCACGCCTTCGTCGCCGCGCACCACGGTCGCCTGCCGCAGGGTCCGGCTCAGGAAGAGGTCGTACGCGGAGCCGTGCTTCACCCCGACCCTGACGCCGGGCCTGTCGACGTCGCCGGCGGAGCCGAGGGCGGAGTCCACGGGCACGGCGTACACGCCCTCGATCACCACGTAGGGGGCAGTGAACGCGACCTGCGCCTCCCGCGCCGGTTCGACCGCAAGAAAGCAGATGTCCGCCCCGCCCGACGCCATCACCTCGAACGACTTGCGTGCGGCGTCGAAGCACAGCAGTTCCACCGGCACTCCCAGACGCCGGCCGATCTCCCGGGCGACGTCCACCGTGACCCCACCAGGCTCGGCGGGCGTGCCCTGCGCGAGGACGGGGTTGCCCAGGTTGATCGAGGCCCTCAGAACTCCGGCCGACGCCAGGTCCTCGACGACGGAAGGGGTAGCAGTCGCGATCTCCATGGGGGCGGAGTCTAGGGTCTGTCGTTTGGATCATGCGGCGAGACCTGGGGCAGGGCACACACTCGAGTGGGGCAGGGTGCGTGCAGATGCAAGGCGGAGGAGGACGAAGCCGAGAGTGGGGGAGTCGGCAACCGACGACAACGCCGCTGGGGGTCCCCCCTGCTCGAAGAGGTTGGGGGAAATCGACAAGGCGCCGCACCGATGCGCCACCTGATCCGAACGACAGGCCCTGGGTCAGACCGGTCATCGATAGACGACCGGTCGTACACTTCACTCATGGGACGTACCAGCGACGCGAGAGAGAAGATCCTCGGCGCCGCGCAGTCACTCATCGAGCTGCGTGGCTATTCGGCGCTGGGGGTGGCCGAAATCTGCAAGGCGGCCGGTGTGCCGAAGGGGAGTTTCTACTACTTCTTCGAGTCCAAGGAAGCTCTTGCTCTCGCTGTGATCGACGAGCAGTGGGCCGGGCAGAAGAGCGCCTGGGCCAGGGCCCTCGGCAGCGATGACGAACCGCTGATCCGACTCCGGCGGCTGTTCGAGGACACGGAAGCCTCCCAGCTCGCCGGTCAGCAGAGCTGCGGCACCGTATCGGGCTGCATGTTCGGGAACCTCACCCTGGAGATGAGCAACCAGACCGAATCCGTTCGGGAGAGGCTGCAGGCGATCTTCGAGGAGCAGGTCGGCATGGTCGAGTCGGTCGTTTCCGAGGCCCTCGCTCGCCACGACATCGCCGTGGCCGACAGCAGGGAGGCCGCACGAGCGGTCGTTGCCCAGTTGGAGGGCCAGGTCCTGTTCGCCAAGCTCTACAACAACACCCAGCAGCTCGGCCCCCTGTGGTCGAACTGCCTGGCACTGCTCGGCGCGTCCATGCCGCAGGAGCCCGTGGCGGGGATCTGACGGCCGTCGGCCCCGCGGCGACCGTCCGGCTCAGGCCCGGCGCCCGGAGCACCGGGCCGGGCCTCGGCTCCCTCAGCCGGCACGCCCCTCCGTGGCCGCACCACGCTTGGCGGTTCCGGACCGCCCGTCGGGCAGGTCGGGGTGCGCCACGACGATCCGGTGCGGAAACCCGCTCCGGAGGACGGCCGCTGACACGGCCGCCGCGAGAACCACCCCTGACGCCAGCAGCAGCGCCTGTCGGTATCCGTGCTGGAGCAGGGGCGCGACGAGAAGAGGGCCGACGATCTGACCGACGGAGTATCCGGCGGTCAGCAGGGCGACGGACCGAGGGAACCGCAGATGGGCGCCCGTGCCGAGCGCGAGGGTGCTGATGCCGATGAACGTCGCGCCGAACAGGACCGCCGAGATCAGAGCGGCCGAAACGCTGTCGAACAGAGCGGGCAGGGCGATGCCCACCGCCTGGATCACGAGTGCGGCGCACAGCAGGCCCGGCCGGGACCAACGGCGTCCCAGCCAGGCCCACAGGGCGGAAGAAGGCAGAGCCGCCAGACCGACCACCACCCAGGCGCCGCTGCCGATCCAACCGGGTGAGCCCTGCTCGATCGCGGCGACCAGAAAGGTGCCGGCGACGATGTAGCCGACGCCTTCCAGGGTGTACGAGGCGAACAGGGCGGTGAACCGGCGCCCGGTGCGTGCCGTCCGTGCAACGTCGCCGACGGGATCGGGCCCCGCCGTTGCCGCGGGCGGTTCCGGTGCGGCTTCGGGGCGGAGGTTCCACGCCTGGACGGTGAGGAGCGCGGCGAGCAGGGCCGCGGCCCACCATGCGGCCCGCCAGTCGGCGAAGGAACGTACGGCGAGGACAAGCAGACCGGACAGAGCGATGCCGGCGCCGACGCCGCCGAACGCCCAGCCGGGAAGGTGGGCCGGATGCTCGCGCAGGTGGCTGAACAGGGAGCTGACCGCGATGACGAAGACCAGCGCACTGGCCACCCCGGCGAGCAGCCGCAACGTCATCCACAGGGCCGTGCTGTGCGTCACGGGCATGGCCGCCAGACTGCCGACCAGCACGACCAGGCTTGTCCGCAGGAGGGCCGGGGAGCGAACCAGGGAGGGAGCCAGGATGCCGGCGAGTGCGCCGACGAGGTAGCCGACGTAGTTGGCGGTGGCCAGATGGGCTCCCGCGCCAGGGGACAGGCGCGCCTGGGTGTGCATCAGGGGAACGATCGGGGTGAAGACGAACCGGCCGACCCCCATGGCCGCCGCGAGTGCCGCGGCGGCCTGAAGGATGTGGCCCCAGGCTGCGTGCCGCGAGACGGCCTCCTTGGCGGCGGTGGGCAGGGGGCTTCTCAACGGCATGAGGGTCCTCGGAGATCCTGGAGGGCGCGGCGCGGCGCGGCACGGCGCATCGCGGTGGTGGCAGCGCGGGCAGGGCGATGCGCGCGGCGATGGCGGCGAACCGGCGGGGCGGCTGGGCAGGGCATGCCCCGCCGGTGGAGGTGGTCGGGGCGGGTCGGCTGCCGGTGCGGTGGAGCGTCGGCCGGGCTCGGCCCGCGACCAGGGCGGAGCGTGGGTTCGTGGGTCTCCCTGGAGCTGGGGCGCGTCGCACCTCCACGTCGGCCGGGTCCCGGGTGCCGACACCCGAACCCGGGGTCACGCCCGGGGGAGCTGAAGCGGAGGACGGCTCACGCCGTGGTGTCGGTGCGCCCCGGGTCGTTCGGGTGGGATTCCAGCGGGGTGACCTTGAAGGTCATCCACGGGCTCAGCGGAAGGGTGCCCAGCACCTTCTCCCTGAGGTCGTCCTCGTCGTCGCCGCGCCAGATGCCGACACTGCGCAGTTCCCCGACCGGACGCCACAGCCGTGCCAGGTGGCCGGTGGCGGCCAGTTCGCGTGCGTGGACGGCCTCGGCGGCCCGCCGCCGGTCCACCTCTTCCTGCGGTGTCCCTTCGGGGACGGTCGTGGTGATCTCGACAAGGAACTCACGCATGGTCGTTCTCCGTTCGGTTGTGAGGCGGTGCGGCGGTGTGGCCGGTGACGCGCCGCCGCGGCGCGGACGTGAGCGAGCAGCCGCCACCGGCGGGAGCTCTGCGTTCACTCGCCCTCGGGCATGCATGTGTCCATCGTCCGCCCGCTCCCGGAGGCGCGCCACGACCGGCCGTCTCCCTGCTGGTAGCCACACCCTCCTACCGACGTAGCATGACCCGTGTGGAACTGCGCCAGCTGCGGTACTTCGTCGCCGTCGCCGAGGAACTGAACTTCGGCCGGGCCGCCGAGCGTCTCCTGATCGCCGGGCCGTCCCTGTCCCAGCAGATCAAGGCCCTCGAACGCGACCTGGGCGTGCGTCTGTTCGACCGAGATCGCCGTTCGGTCTCCCTCACGCCCGCCGGTTCGGCTCTGCTGCCCCATACCCGAGCCCTCCTGGAAGGCGCCGACGAGCTCCAGATCCGCGCCCGCAGGCTGTCCGGCTCGGAACCCGTCCGCCTCGGTTACGTCAACTGGCTTCCGCCGGACCTGACGGCGCGCACCGCCGCCGTGGCCCAGGTCCACATCGACGCCTGGGTGGCGCCCTCGCACGCCCAGGCCGCACGGGTCGCCGAGGGAAGCCTGGACCTGGCGGTCTGCTGGGTGCCCTCCAGTGCGCTGGAGGATCTCGGCCTGCGGGCCCGTCTGATCGGCGCGGACCGGCTCTACGCGGTCGCCCCCGGAGACGCCACAGGGGAGGTGTCCGCCCCGGACACCGTCGTGCTCCTCGACGACGACACCACCTCCTGGTCGTCCTGGAACGCCTATGGCGAGGCGCTGGCCAAGGACACCGGGTCGCGCGTCGTGCGGATCTCCGACGGGGGCATCACCGGTCCTGCCTTCTTCGATCACGTCCGGCGCATCGGCGGCCCCGTGATCAACTCGCCCAAGGGGCAGACCACTCCGCTGCCGTCCGATCTGGCCCGACGTGCCGTCGTAGGGCCCGAGGTCCACTGGACCTGGTCGCTGGTCTGGCGTCGGAGCGAGGTCCGTTCCTCGGTCCTCTCGGCGGTGGACGCACTGTGTGACGGCGTCGGCGACCTCGGTCTTCAGGAGTCCGGTGCCTGGCTGCCGGACTGCGATCCGTACCGGCGGTAGCCCGATGCGCCAGGGCGCCCCCTGATCACCACCAGCCCCACTGAGCTGGGCTGGGACCTCTGAGCTGCGCTGGAAGCCTGCGCCTACCACCTGGGAGGAACTCGGTCCCGGGGGCAGGCCCGCCGACCGTGGACGCGAGCGTCGGCATCGCTTACCTTCGCATTAGTCGACCGGTCGGCTAGTAAATCGGTCGGCAACCGTCCTCCCTTCTCGGACGGGTCCCTCGATCACACGGAGAACGTCACCATGACCACTCAGGACCAGAAGGTCGCGATCATCACCGGCGCCTCGCAGGGCATCGGAGCCGACCTCCTCACCGCCTACCGCAAGCAGGGCTACGCCGTCGTCGCGACGTCCCGCACCATCGCTCCCGTCGACGACCTCGACGTCCTGACGGTCCAGGGAGACATCGCCGCCCCCGAGACAGCGGAACGGGTCGTCGCGGCGGCCATCGAGCGCTTCGGCCGCATCGACGCGCTCGTCAACAACGCGGGCCTCTTCGTCGCCAAGCCCTTCACGGACTACACCGAGGACGACTTCGCGACCGTGACAGGCGTCAACGTCGCCGGCTTCTTCCGCATCACCCAGCTCGCCATCGAGCGGATGCTCGCACAGGGCGGCGGCCACATCGTCAACATCACCACCAGCCTGGTCGACAACGCCGACGCCCGCGTTCCGTCCGCGCTGGCCTCGCTGACCAAGGGCGGCCTGCAGTCCGCCACCAAGTCCCTCGCCATCGAGTACGCCACGCGCAACATCCGGGTCAACGCGGTCGCGCCGGGCACCATCAAGACCCCCATGCACCCCGAGGACACCCATGAGGCCCTCGCGGGGCTGCACCCGGTCCGCCGTATGGGCGAGTCCTCCGACATCGTCGACGCGGTGATGTATCTGCAGCACGCGCCGTTCGTCACGGGCGAGATCCTCCATGTGGACGGCGGGATGAGCGCCGGTCACTGACCCGGCGGGTCCACCCTTGGAGGTGTGGGGTGTCCCTGGTGGCGCACCCCACACCGTCCACCACACCGGCAGGCCTCAGGCCCCGATTACCAGGAGCACCCTGATGGACACCATGAAGACCAAGGACGACGAAGCGGTCCTGCGTGACGTCCTGGACCGGTGGAAGTCCGGCGTCGACGCCCACGAGCCCCAGCAGGTCGCCGCGCAGTTCACCGACGACGCCATTTTCCAGGGCCTGCACCCCTACAGCACCGGGAGGCGAGGTGTCGCCGCCTACTACGACTCGCAGCCCCTGGGTATGGAGGCCGCGTACCAGGTGCTCGAGACCAGACGGCTCTCCGAGGACCTCGTCCTCGGCTACCTGGCCGTCGACTTCTCCTTCACCGACCGCCCCACCGTCGGCGTCAATCTCAGTGTCCTCGTACGTCGGACGGCCGAGGACTGGCAGATCGCCCACTACCACGTGTCCCGCCTCCCGTAGGGACCGTCGGCTCCTACCGGCCACCACGCCACACACTGGAAGAGGACGACAGGCATGACAGCGAACGGCCATCTCGACTGCTTCGAACCCGAGCTGGTCGTCATCCCGTGCGGTAGCCGCAAACTGGGCCGGCGCGCACCGGCGGGGGACCTGTACGTGGGTTCTTACCATCGTGCGTGCCGGAGGGCGGCGGAGGCGCTGGAGCCCGGCCGGCTGCTCATCCTCTCCGCGCGGTACGGTCTGCTCGACCTCGACGACGTCATCGAGCCGTACGACACTCCCCACGGTGCTGCCGACTCCATCACGGCCGACGCCCTCTTGGAGCAGGCGCGGCAACGCGGCGTCGTCCTCCGCGGGCCTGTCGTGGCCCTCGGAGGCGCCCGGCACGTGAGCCTCGTCCGCGCGATCTGGCCGGAGGCCTTGACCCCCCTGGCCGGGACGCGCGGCATGGGGGAGCAGATGGCTCGACTCGCGGCGTTGCGCACGGCGAGGGCGGGCAGCCGCAGCTACTCGGCGGATCGTGAGTCGGTCACGCCCGTGAACGGGACGATCGAACAGCCCCTTGCACGTCCCACCGGGCGGATGACGGGGCCAACTCATCCCAAGGCGTTACAGCGGCGTCAGCACGACGACCATCGCCAACGGCGGCGGCCACGGGGCTGCCCACCTCCCCCAAACGCGCCAGGTGCGCAGCGGTGGTTGGAGCGGAGACACCAGGCGGTGCCTCCCTCGGGACGCGCCACGCTGCGACCGAGCAGGGGCATCGGCCGGCCCTCCACGCACCGACCGAGTTCGCCCACACCGACCAGACAACGACCGACTCGGTTCCCGTCGATCTCGGCAGGGGGATCGTACGAAAGCCACGATGGGCCTGCTCCCACGCTCGGAGCAGGCCCATCATCAACTTTCGGGGGCCGTCAGCCCTCCTCGTCGGCGGTCAGGGTGACGCAGACGGACTCGCCCGCAGGGTCGAGAGGAGTCACCCGGGCCTCGGCGACAGCAAGTCCGCGGGCGCGGACGGTTCCCGTGAGCGGGGCGGTCCCGTCGACGCGAGTCGCCGCCCCGACGGCAGGACGGCGCCCATGTCCTGCGACGATCCTGCGGCACATGTGGTCGACGGCATGGAGTGCGGAGCGCCCGGCCACGACGATCCAGGCGAGGACGAGAAGCCCGTAGGACGCCACGGCGATCCACTTGAACGCATCCGAACCCGACTGTGCGGCAAGGGTGTTGGTGGCCGTCACGCAGGCACCGACCGGAAAGATGAACGACCACCAGGTGGCCGCGAAGGGCAACCCGATCCGGATCGTCCGTACCGTCAGCCCCGCGGCGAGCGTGAGCCACAGCATGGCGAAGCCCCACACCCCGAGCCCGCCCAGCAGTGCGAACACCGCGGTCCCTTGTGCGTAGGGCGCGGGGAGCACGCCCGGCGACGCCGCGGCCAGCGCGCCGAGCGCCGCCACGGACTGCCCCAGGGCACCTGCTCCGATCCACACCGTGGGCACCACTGCTCCGGTGGGTGCCTCGTGATGGATCAGGCGGCCGTAGATGAGGGTTATCACCAGCAGTGCCGCGACGAGACCGAGTCCGAGCATCGCGTAGCAGCCCAGTAGCAGAGCGAGGCGTAGCTGCCCCGCCGGTGCGTGGGGGATGAGCAGCGCGCCTGTCGCGGCCGAGACCATCGGCGGCACCACGGGCATCAGCCAGCCCCCGAACGCCGCGTCCGGCGCGAAGCGGTGCCGCGTGACCATCAGGTACGGGATCGTGCAGGCCGTGACAAGACCGAGCACCGTTCCGAGTGACCACAGCACCCAGTCCACGCTCAGTGCCGCCTCGCTTCCGATCAGCGGGCGGCCGAGCAGCAGTGTCCCGGCGCCCACCGTGAGCAGGGCCACCGGGGGCGCGCCCAGGAACTGCGCCATCACCGGATCACCGGCGTGAAGCCGCAGGGCTCGCTGCCGGAGGTAACCGGCAGCGAGGAGGACCAGCAGGAGCGCGGCGCCCAGCCAGACCACCATGGCGCCGGTTCGCAGCCCGGGGAAGGTCCATGGCAGCGTGACCGCGGCGTTGGCGACGATGCCGGTGCCCATCACGGCAGCGAACCAACTGGGACCGAGGGGTGGACGCGTCGTCCTGTTTGCCGCAGGCGCCATGGGAGGGGCGGACGGGGAGGAATTCATTTCTCGAACCCTATGGGCGGGTTGAGGCAGGGCAGTCGCTGATGTCCTGATGTGAGCGCTGTACGGCACACACTGAGGGCGGGCATAGATCCCGTCCGAGCTTGAGGTCGTCGGGTGCCGCTCGGGGGCTGGATCATCGGTCCGGTCGACGCCAGGAGGGTGGGGCCTCCAACGCTCCGGCGGGTCGTTCCGCGACTGGGTGCCGAGCCGGGGCGAGCCTGGACCCGTAGGTCCCGACGGGAAACTCCCGACCGTGCGGAGGACGCTGAACGGCGCTGATTTCAGGCGCACTTCGGAGGAGTTGGAAGAAACTCTTGCGCACCCCACGGACGCGGTTTAGCGTCTGTGCCACTTGAGCACCCACCCCTCCTGCTCGACATTGCAGCAGATTGTTAGCGCTAACAAAGCGGTTCGGGAGCCTCGCGTGGGACGACGCGAGGCCCGTTCCGTCTGGCAGAGCCTGACGACCGCTCTCCGCCCGACCGGGGCCCCGCCGGGGTGCTCTCCCCGTTCTCGGCGGTGACCTGCCTTGCCCGGGCCGACCCATGAACATGTGCGGCACGACCATGTCGCCGTAGCGGCATCACCAGAACGGCTGCCCCCCAGACGCCGGATGGGCCCCACCCACCTGACGGCGTACCACGCATGCTGCCGGACCGTATCCACGGCCGGTCGTCACTCGCGCCCTCCGGGGGCGCGACGTAGGCACAAGCGCGGAACAGCACCCGAAAGTCGGACGGACCGGGGCGTACCTCACCTTGCGGTCGACCAGCACGGTCGACCGTTGCCCGCAAACGTCAAGCCCTGCCCTGCCTTGCCGTCCCCTGCCCCTGCCCTGAGCTGTGCGGTCGCGACCATCGGCCTGCCCGGACGGGAGCCCGATCCAAGCCATCCGGTGCACGGGAATCTCCGGAAACCACCCAGGAATCGAGGACACAGATGAGAGGACTTCGGTCCGTTCTTCGCCGCCGTGCCGCCACCCTGACGGCAACCCTTGCCGCCGTGCTCGTCGCGGGGGCCCTCACGGGAACGACGGCCTCCCAGGCCGCGACGTCCCAGCCCTGCGACCTGTACGCCGCCGGGGGCACCCCGTGCGTGGCCGCCCACAGCACGACCCGCGCCCTGTACGGCGCCTACAACGGGGCGCTGTACCAGGTGCGCCGTGCCTCGGACAACGCCACGCGCGACATCGGGGTCCTCAGCGCGGGCGGATACGCCAACGCCACGGCACAGGACTCGTTCTGCGCCGGAACGAGCTGCGTCATCACCGTCATCTACGACCAGACCGGCCGGAACAACCGGCTCACCCAGGCACCCCCGGGCGGATTCAACGGGCCGGCCGCGGGCGGCTACGACAAGCTCGCCAACGCCACGATGGCGCCGGTCACCCTCAACGGCAACCGTGCCTACGGTGTCTTCGTCTCACCCGGAACCGGCTACCGCAACAACGCGACCAACGGAATCGCGACAGGTGACCGGCCCGAGGGCATGTACGCGCTCTTCGACGGCACGCACTACAACGACGGTTGCTGCTTCGACTACGGCAATGCCGAGACCAACAGCCGCGACAACGGCAACGGCACGATGGAGACCGTCTACTTCGGCAACAGCCGAGGGTGGGGATCCGGCGCCGGCAACGGCCCCTGGGTCATGGCCGACCTGGAGAACGGCCTGTTCTCCGGAGTCAACCCCGGCAACAACGCGAACGACCCGACCGTGAACCACCGCTTCCTCACCGCGATCGTCAAGGGCGAGCCGAACCACTGGGCCATCCGTGCCGGAAACGCCCAGTCGGGCGGACTGTCCACCTATTACAACGGAGTCCGGCCGAACGCCTCCGGCTACAACCCGATGAAGAAGGAGGGCGCGATCATCCTCGGCATCGGCGGCGACAACAGCAACAGCTCCGCCGGAACCTTCTACGAGGGCGTCATGACCTCCGGCTATCCCTCGGACGCCACCGAGAACGCCGTCCAGGCCAACATCGTGGCGGCCGGCTACGCACAGGGCTCAGGCGGCGGGACCGCGCTCAACTCCGGTTCGACGATTTCGCTCCGCGCGACCACCGCCTGCTGCACCAGCAGCTTCCTCAGCCACTCCGGCGCGAGCGTCGCCACCGCGGTGGTCACCTCCGCCGGCGCGGCGACCGACAAGGCCAACGCCTCCTGGATCGTGCGGCCCGGCCTGGCCAACAGCGCCTGCCGCTCCTTCGAGTCGAAGAACACACCGGGCAACTATCTGCGGCACCAGAACTTCCAGCTCTACCTGCACCCCAACGACGGCAGCGCCCTGTTCGCCAACGACGCCACCTTCTGCTCGCAGGCCGGTGTGAACGGGCAGGGCAACTCGCTCGTCTCCTACAACTTCGCCGACCGATACATCCGCCACTACGCCAGCACCGGATACGTCGCCTCCAACGGCGGTTCCAACACCTTCGACGCCACGGCCCTCTGGCCCGACGACGTCAGCTGGGCAGTCGCCGCTCCCTGGACCCCCTGATCCCCGGGCGGGGCTGGCCGTCCCCGTCAGGGCGTTCACCCCCGCCCGCACCCCCAGCACCGGCGTTCGTGCCGCCTGCCGCGCCACGGACCGGCGCGGGCTGATGACCCATCGCGCCGGGGGCTATCCCCACGCGGCTCCGGGGGTGCGCCGGATGCCCCTCTCCGTCGGGTGAACCTAGCGTTCGGCCATGACCTCGACTCCGCGCAAGCACCTCGCCCTGGCGCTAGGCATCGCCGCGCTGCTCGCCGCCGAGGTGGGCACCGCCGCCGCCCAGCCCCAGAGTTCCTCCTCCGCACGGCAGTTACGCCAGGACACCCAGGCGATCCACACCCTCGGCGTCAGCGGTGTCCAGGCCCGCATGATCGAACCCGACGGCCGGCAGACCGTCGCGATCAGCGGAACCGCCGACCTGAACACAGGTCACCCGGTCCCCGCCGACGGGTACTTCCGCATGGCCAGCACCTCCAAGACGCTGGTCGCCACTGTCATCCTCCAACTGGAGGCCGAGAGGCGGCTGTCCCTGGACGACACCGTCGATCACTGGCTGCCGGGAGTGGTGCACGGCAACGGCAACTATGGCAGCCGGATCACCATCCGGCAGCTCCTCCAGCACACCAGCGGCCTTCACGACGACCTGCCCGGCTACAGCACGCCGCAGGAGTACTACGAGCAGCGCCACTACGTCTACAGCTCACGGCAGTTGGTCGCCCGCGCCATGGAGCACGCGCCGGACTTCCCTCCGGGTGAGGGCTGGCAGTACTCCAACACGGGTTACATCCTGCTCGGCACGATCATCCGCCAGGCCACTGGCCACCCCGCCCACCGGGAGATCGAACACCGCGTCCTGCGCCCGCTCGGTCTTGCCCGGACCCGGTGGGGCGGCACCGCGTCATCCCTTCCCCGACCGCACGCCGAGGCCTACCAGCTGTTCGGCCCCCGATCACGGGTGGACGTCACGGACCAGGTCCCCGTGGACCACGAGAACCTCTCGTTCGTCACGACCACACGGGACGAGAACCGCTTCCTCCGCGCGCTGCTGGGAGGCCGCCTCCTGCCGCGCCGGCAACTGGCCGAGATGAGGCGGACCGTCGCCGTGAACGCGGAGGTCCAACAACTCTGGCCCGGCGGCCGATACGGGCTCGGGCTGGTCGAACGCCCCCTGAGCTGCGGAGGGACCTACTGGAGCCATGAGGGCGGCGACGGCGGCTACATCACGCTCAACGGCGTCACGGCGGGCGGAAGGCGAAGTGTCGTGGTCTCCATGTCCGAGGCGCGCGGCGACAGCCTGGAGCACATCCTGGAACAGGAGCGGGCAGCCAGTGGCCTCGTGGACCACGCACTGTGCGGCCCCTGAATCAGCTCGACGGTCCTGCGGGGCCCTGACACAGTGACGCGGTATGGCGAACTTCGAGCTGGTGACCGCCGAGGACGTGCAACTCATGCAGGGGCTGGCGCAACGTGTCACGGCGACTCGTCCGGACCTGGTGAACGCCGAAGCCACCTATGGTGAGTTGGCCTGGAACTGGGGCAAGGGGTACGCCGGGGCGGGTGCGACCTGGCCGCGTCGGCTGTGGTTCTCCGACGGGATCCCGCTTGGACGCCTGGGCCCCGTCGACGTACACGGCAGAGGCCCACGAAGGCGTTCGGCAGACCGTGGGGTACCGCGGCGACCTGCACGTCCTGGTGCAGGCGCCGGACGGAACGATGGAGGCCTCGACCATCATGTGGCTGGACGAGGTGAACAGCACCGCCGAGTTCGAGCCGGTCGGGACCCATCCGGACCACCGACGTCTGGGACTGGGCACGGTGATGATTCTCCACGGCATGCTGCTCGCGCGCACGGCGGGGGCCGTGCACGCGACGGTCCCCTGCCTCGGCGCGCCGGGGCATCCGAGGGCACGCGGTCTGTTCCACAGCGTCGGGTTCTGGGAACTCTCCCGGGACGCCCCGCTCGTCAAGGTCTGAACCGCGTGATCCAGAAGTTGCCTGAAGACGGGGCGCGGTGGTGCTCGGTTCAGACCGACCGGCGTGCCGAGATCACCGGCAGAAGGTCCCGGTCCGACAGCATTCGGGGCACGCGTTCCAGTACACCGCCCGCGAAGACGTCGTACAGCGGCAGCGTCTCCAGATGCACATAGCCGATGTGGCAGTCGCACTCGGTCAGCGGACAGGGGCGTGGCGCGAGCGCGGTCCGGTAGGAACCGTCGTACAGGTTGCCCAGTTCGCTGCGCACGAAGTGGCAGCGGCGGACGACTCCGTCGCCGTCCACCGAGATGACGGACTCTCCGGTGCGACAGGGCAGGCCGGCCGAGCGGTGCGGGTGACGGCTGAAGGAGAAGAGCGGGTCGAGCGCGGTCCACTCGGCGGCCCGCTCGTCCGAGTAGGTGTGCCCTTCCGCGGCGTTCACCCACAGGTACACCTGCTCCGGGAGCTGCTCGCGCAACCGTCGTGCCGGTTCCAGATGCTCGGGCAGGCCGACGATGCCGACACTGAAACGCACGCCCAGGGAGGCGAGTTGGCGTGTCTTGGCGAGGAAGCGTTCGTGTGGCGTCTGCCCTGGGTGGTACGTGCACCACAGCGCCACCGTGTCCCGGTCCGCTTCCTCGAGCCAGTCGGTCCGGCAGCTCAGGTTCGTCTGGATCGCGACACGCTGGATGTGGGGTCGGTGGGACAGCTCCACGAGAGCACGGCGGTACCAGGACCGGACCAGGCCCTCGCCCCACGGGGTGAGGAGCACCGACAGCCGGTCCCCCCGCTGCTCGCCCGCCCACGTGGTGAACCGCTGCAACGCCGCGCGGTCGGCGCGTAGTTGGGCTGTTGTGTCCCGGCGCTTGGCGAACGGGCAGTACGGGCAGTCGTAGTCGCAGGAGGCCAGCGGGCCGCGGTACAGAATCGTCAGGTCCACGGCGGTCTCACTTCAGTTCGTAGGCGGTCATGGCGTCCCGCACGGCCGGGGAGAAGAACTCGGGGCCGATCGCGTCCGAATGGGCGAGCCCTGCGGGTGACAGGCGCAGCCGACCGTCGCCGGGAGGCGTGAGCCATCCCCGTGCGGCGAGGGTGTCCAGTTCGGAACGGAAGTGGTCCGAGGGATCGGAGCCGAAGCGGCGACGATAGTCCGCCACGGACAGTCCCTCGGCCTGGAGCAGGGACTGAAGCAGGTGTCTGCGCCGGGCCTCGTCCTCGTCGACGCGGCGGCCGTGCAGGACACGGGAGAAGTCCTCGGTGGCGGTGTAGTCGTCGATGATGCCGCGGATCTCCCGCATCGACACGGCGTAGTCGAAGGAGTAGTGCAGCGTCGAGGTGTACGACCGGGCGCCGCAGCCCAGGCCGATCATGCCGTCGGTCTGGCAGGCGTAGTCGTCCGGTCCCTGGGGTGGTGCGTCCGCGCGGCGGAACATGCGCATCGACACCTGTTCGTAGCCGTGTGCCAGCAGGTGTTCGCGCCCTTCCCGGTACCGGCGCAGCCGCTGTTCGTCCCACTCCCGGTCGGCGCTGTGCGGGCCGGTGTGCCGGCCGAGGCCGGTGAGAGGGCGGATGTAGAGCGGGTAGAGGTAGATCTCTTCCGGCTGCCAGGCCAGGGCGGCGTCCAGGGAGTGACGCCAACTGGCCGCCGTCTGGCCGTCGATGCCGTAGATCAGGTCGATGTTGAGGACCGGTACCGCTGCCTCGCGGATCCGCGCGAGTGCCGCTTCCACCTCGGAGCGGCGCTGCGGCCGTGCCGCCGCGCGGGACTCCTCCTCGATGAAGCTCTGCACTCCCAGGCTGAGACGCGTGGTGCCACGCGCGACCAGCACGGCCAGCCGGTCGGCGGTGGCGGTGGAGGGAGAGGCCTCGACGGACAGGGGGATCGAGCGGAGGTCGGCTCCCATCTCCTGCTCGGCGATGTCGCACAGCCGCTCCAGTTCGCCGGCGTCGAGGAAGGTGGGTGTTCCACCACCGAACGCGGCGTTGGCGAAGCGCGGAGCCTCGTCGTCGCCGAGTGCCTCGCGTACCGCCACGGCCTGGCGTCGCACCGCGTCCAGGTAGCGTCCGGTCAGATCGTCGGGCGCCCCGATCCGGGTGAACAGGTTGCAGAACCCGCAGCGGACCTCGCAGAACGGTATGTGCACGTACAGCGAGAGGGAACTCCGGGACTCGCCCGCCCACAGGTCCTTCAGCGCGGGGCGCGGGGTCAGGGGACGGTAGGCGGTCTTGTGGGGGTAGGCATAGGTGTAGCTCTGGTAGGGGCGCGGTGTCTCGGTCGTGGCGGCCACGGGAATGAGGGTCATACGGTCGGCTCCAGGAAGAAGTGGCTGTAGGGCACGGTCCACACGCAGTCGTGGCCGAGGCGGTGGCCCGTGTAGCCGTCGTCTCCGTAGGCGGTGCCGTGGTCGGAGCAGACGATGGCGAAGCAACGGCGCCGGGAGCTCATGGCGGCGAACAGTCGGCCGACGTGCCGGTCGACGTACTCCAGGGCTGCCGCGTGGGTGGCCCGGTTGTCGCCGGTCTCACGGGTCGCGCCGGGCTGGTGGAACCAGTTCGGCTGGTGCAGTGCCGACACGTTCAGGAACAGGAACAGCCGCTGCTGGGGCGGAAGTTCGGCGACCGTCTTCTCGGCCTGCGCGACCTGGGCCTCGAACGAGGTCGGAGAGGCCACCGAGAACTCCGGCTCCCAGTGGCTCTCCTGGAAGAGGCCGGGCAGTACGTTCCCGAGCGCGCCCTGCTTGTTGAAGAAGCCGACACCGCCGACGCACACCGTGCGGTAGCCCCGGGCGGCGAGGCCGGACACCAGGTCCGGGGTGTCGAAGACGAACGTGCGGCCCGCTGTTGTCTCGCTGCCCGCGAACCGTGCCGCGAACAACCGCGGATGCTGTCCCGGGGAGGCAGGCGTGGGGAGGAATCCAGCGAACATCGCCTGGTGGGAGGCGTAGGTGAAGTTGCCCGGCGCGTGCCGTCGCTCCCAGGTGCCCCCGGGCAGATGGGCCGCGAGGTTCGGAAGGCGGCCGGCGGCGGCGAGTTCGACGGCCACGTCGTGGCGCAGGGTGTCGAGCGTGAGCAGGAGCAGGTCGTCGCGGCCCACCACCTCGTTCATGTCCGGCGTGTCGGCCGCACCGGGGGTGGAGGGCGTCTCGTGCGCGGTGGCCCGGTCGGAGTCAGTCGGGATCATGTGCTGTCCTCGGTGGTGCGTCGAGCGGGCGAGCGGGGCGTGCGGGGAAGCGGTCGGGTGAGACGGACTGGACCGCCGCGACCTGGGCCGCATACGTGTCCAGGCCCTCAGCGCCACTGCCGGGCAGTCCGGTCAGGCGGGGGAGCAGGTCACCGAAGGCGTTGACCTCACCGACGGTGAAACGGCGCCAGCCGATCGCGGGAAGCAGATCGACGCCCACACACAGGGTCCCGGGGAAGCAGGCGGCGGCGCGCTCGCTGATGTCGAGCGCCCACGCCCACCGGTCGCCCGCCAGAGCGCGTACGGCCGCGAGATCACCGCGCGCCCCGCCCAGATGCAGATTGGTGAGGGGAGAGCGACTCGTCCTGACCACGGCGTGGGTGGCGCGCCCCGCCACGACCACGACCCGCAGATCGGCGGACCGGTCTCCGAGCGAGGCCTTCGGCAGCCAGCGCTCGATGTGCAGCCCGTCCGGCGCGAGCGTGTCCACGATCGCCGCGACCTCCGCCTCGTCCGTGTAGCGACGGATCCGCAGGGAGTTGTGGAGACCACCGTCCGCCGTGCGCTCCACCGAGGTGGTCGCCCGGACCCGGCCGGTGGCGCTCGTCTCGACGGCCAGCACCCCCGAAGCGGACGAACCGTGAGCGAGTTTGACGAACGCCCGCCGCAGGCCGGCCTCCTCCATGCGGACCCGCACGTCGCTCCAGCTCTCGACGGGCCGCTGGACACCGGAGGTGGGCGACTGCGGCACCGGCACGCCCGCCGCGTCGAGACGGGCGTGGCACAGCCGCTTGTCGAAGAGCACGGCCAGATCCGCGGGGTCGTCGAGGCGCCGGCCGCCGCGCAGCGACCGCACGCCGTTCAGGAAGCCCGCGTACCAGCGGGCGGAACCCTCGACCCGGGTCGGCTCGTCGGTGCCGCGCAGCAGGCGGTCCACCTCCGCGTTCTCGCCGGGGGAGTCGAGCCGGACCATCTCGTCATCGGCGAAGTCGTGCCCACCGTCCCGCAGGACGTCGAGCCATTCGACGACGCGGGGCGTACCGCAGCCCGCCTTCTCGACCGCTGCCGTGAACAGGTCCACCCGTCGGTTCTCCCCGTTCGCGACGACCGCCCACTTCACCGGCGCTCCCGGCTTCTCGCCCATCGTTCTACCTCGTCGCGCGTCGCGGCGGTCGGTGTCACTCACCCACCGCGACGAAACGCCAGACGGTCCCGTCCTCCTCCTCGTCGGACTCCGCGTCACCCTGACCCGCGTCGACCTGCACGCCGGCGGGCTCCAGCGTCTCAAGGAGGCGGGTACGAAGCGCCGAACTGAGGTAGTTGTGGTGGAGATCGAGCGTCTTGAGGTGCGTCAGCGGCTGGCCCGACAGCAGCGCTGTCGCGCCGTCGTCGGTGAGCACGCCCATGGAGACGTCGAGATCCTCCAGGCGCGCCACGACGGGGGCCGAGGCCAGTGCCCGGCACACGTCGTCCTGGATCTCGCTGTTGCGCAGGCCCAGGCGGATCAGACCGGGCAGCCGGTCACCCGCGAAGAACGGCTCCAGGTCGGAGACGTCGGCATCGCCTCCGTACTCCGAGGTGCCCAGCCACAGGTCGAGTGCCACGAGGGCCGGCAGGTCGCTGCCGGCGATACCGCGCACCACCTCGACGGGCATACCGCCCGTCTCGACGACCAGACTGCGCAGCCGCTCGTGCCGGACGGCCGGGAAGATCAGCTGATTGCCACCCCGGACGCCGAACTGCTCCAGGGCGGGGAAGGCCTGGAGGAGGGGAGAGACGTCCCCTTGGACGATCCAGGAGATCTCACACTCCTCCATGACGATGTCGCCGAGGAACAGACCGCGCAGCGCGGGCAGTTGGTCCCGCGCTGCCACCAGGGCCCCGATCACCGCGTCCGGAGCCGTGTCGTACACCTCGCTCCACGCGCCGACGATCAGCGCCCGCACCTGCCGTGTGTCCACGGTCGCCAGGAAGCGGGCGAAGGCGTCCTGCCACTCCTCCTGACTGTCGTAGGAGTCCACGCCGATGCGCCAGGCGACGGAATCGGGAGCGGGAAGCGACGCCGATGACGAGTCGTCGGCGTCGGGGAAGGTGAAGGCCGGCAGGCCGTGGAACTCCTTGAGGTGGCTACCGATGGTCATGCGGACCCGCTCCTTCGTACTGCTTCCGGTGGATCGACGATCGTGGTGAGTCCCGCTCCGCGGACCGCACCCAGGTAGAGGAGTTCTACCAAGTCCCACTGACATCGCGGCCAACAGGGGTCGCCACTCGGGGGCGGAAGGGCGACGAAAGCGGTGGGCGGCGGTTCGAAGGCGTACCAGGACCGTATTGATGCCCGCTCGACGGTGAGCTGTGCACACGCCGGAGGCCGATTGTCAGTGGTCACCCCTACCGTTTTCTCCACGGCACATCCCGTGCCGCGTCGGGAGGGAGACCCATGTTCCGCCAAGGAGACGTGCTGATCGTGCCGTTGGACGAGGAAGCGGTGCCGGAACACGCCCTCGCGGCGCCGTCCGAACCACGGGACGGCCGAGGGCGGCTCGTCCTGGCACTCGGTGAAGTCACCGGCCACGCCCACGCCGTGGTCGGACCGGGGCGGCTGATCCGGGAAGCCGGAGTGTTCGGCCCGATGCTGCTGCACGTTCCCGACGGCGCACGGGTCGTCCATGAGGAACACGGGCCGATCTCGCTGCACAAGGGCTGGTACCGGGTGATCCGTCAGCGGGAGTACGTGCCGGGCTCGGTACGGATCGTCGCCGACTGACACCTCGGGGGCGGTGTGTGCGGCCGACGCGGATGGGCTCGCAGGAGCGCGTGGACATCCCCTCGGTGGCGGAACCCATCAGCTCCGCGTGCAGGGCGGGCACGGAGACACCTCGGAGAGGAACGGCGTGATGGAGCAAGCAAGTTGGCGGAGCGCGGCAACCCGAACGGGAGCGGGGGACCGGACCGCTGCCGAGGAAGGCGTCCGGCTCGCCTACCGGCAGGCCGGGCTGGACGCGCCCGCGCGTATCGTCTGGGTGCGCTCGCCCCATGAGGCCGTACGCATCCTCATGGGGGCCGCGCCCGCCGAGGGTGCGGGCCTGGGTGACACCGGCCCCAGCATGCGTGAGACGGTCGTCGGCCGGCCCTGGGCCGCGGCACGCGATCGTGCCCACCGACAACTCGGCCCCGAAGGATGGAGCGGTCACTGGCGAGCCACCGGAGCCGCTCTGTGGGAGTCGACCCGCACCCTGACCGAGCGCGTACGGTCGGGGATCGTCGAGGACCTCGCGACCGACCGGCGCGAGGAGAGCCGGATCCGGCTGCTGCTCCTGGACGCGACCCTGGGCCAGCACGACGCGCCTTGGCTCAGCGCCTTCGATTCCGACGACACCGACCCCCTTGCCGGAATCGCGGCGGTGGCCCGCAATGCGGGCTGGTGGTGGCCGTACGAGAAGGTGGCCGTCATCAGCGAACGACCGCTGAGCCTGCACCGCGACGAGGCCGGCCGCCTGGACAGAGGAGACGGCCCGGCACTGCGCTACGGCGACGGCTTCGCGCTGTACGCGTGGCGTGGAATGCCCGTCCCCGCCACCTTCCTCGACGAACTCACCGCGCTGACACCTGAACGGATCCGCGGCGAGGAGAACGCCGAACTCCGTCGCGTGATGCTGGAGCACTACGGCTACGACCGCTACCTCGATGAGTCGGGCGCCGTCCCGGTGCACCGCGACGAAACCGGCGTACTGTGGCGCGTCGAACTGCTCGGCGACGAGGACGTGGTGATGGTGGAGGTCGTCAACTCCACCCCCGAACCGGACGGCACGAGTCGCACCTACTGGCTCCGCGTCCCACCCTCGACCCGCACGGCTCGAGAGGGCGTGGCCTGGACGTTCGGACTCGCCGCGGAAGTGTATGAATTGGCCCGGCAGACGTGACGGCGGGTGGTGGGCGGGGCGCGCAGTGAGGCCACCCCGTCAAGGAAGGGCCACTCAGCGGCCGGCGAGTGCCTTCTGCGCTCCGTCCCCGGTCGGGGCGATGACAGGAGTGCTGCCAGGAGCACCGGCGATCGCGCTGATCTGACCGTCGCACGCGTGCTGCCCGGCTGCGCCGTGTCACCTGTGCGGCGGCAGCGTCAGCTGATGTCGTACGTCAGGTGCGTGGCGGTCGACGTCACGATCACGCTTCGCTGTGTCAGGGTCAGCGGTGCTCCGCCCGTGAACAGGGGCGTCCCGGCACCGAGTACGACCGGCGAGAGGTGGAGCGTCAGCTCGTCGATCAGACCCGCGTCGAGTGCCGAGCCGATCGTGGCGCCACCTCCCATGAGGACGACGTCCAGGTCCCGGCCGCGTTCCTTCGACGCCGCCTCGGCACGGGCGCGTGCGGTGCTGACGGCGTCCGAGAGACCTGTCGTGACGAACGTCCAGTCGAGGCCGGTGAGCCTCACCGATTCCGGCGGCGAGCCGGTCACGACGACGAACGCGGGCTTGCCCACCTCGCGGGCGCCGTAGCCGGTGGCGTCGTCCCAGCCGTTCGGTCCGTCGACGATGTCGAAGAGGGCGCGGCCGAGGACGACGGCACCCGAGCGGGCGGTCGTCTCGCGCAGGACCTGGCGGTCGTCGGGGTCCTCGGAGAACACCCAGGTGTGGAGTGCCTCGCCGCCGGTGCCGAGGCCGTTGTCCGCGCCGGGGTCGGGTCCGGTGACGAAGCCGTCGAGAGAGACCGAGATATCAGCAATGATGCGCGTCATACCAGTGCAGACCGGATCCACGGGCCGAACTCATCGCTCACGCGTCGAGGACGGGCACGGCCTCTTCGGGTCGGCCCCGCCACCCGCGCCGTGCCTGGGTCACCAGATTCCCTTCGAGCAGCCCTTCTCGTTGGTGTACAGGTGGGTGACGCAGACACGGGAGCCCGCGTTCGTGCCGTTCCAGTGGTATCCGGTCTCGACCGTGCCGGAGCCGCACGGCCGGTGTCGGGATCTCCCCGGGTCGTAGCGTTCGGAAGGGCGGCAGCTAGCCTGCCACCCGGGATGTCGTGCCCGCCTGCCGCACACCGGGTGCGGCAGCCGATGACGAGGAGATGTCCGATGACGACCACCGCCCGCGCGAGCGTGCAGCACGAGGACGAGCGGGTACGCGTCACCCGCTGGGACTTCGAGCCCGGGGAGAGTACGGGCCGCCACGTCCACGCGTACGACTACGTCGTCGTCCCCGTCACCGACGGCCGGACCGACGTCATCACCCCCGACGGCACCACCACCGCCTCGGAGCTGCGGGCGGGAGTGTCCTACGCGCGCCAGGCGGGCGGGGAACACGAGGTCGTCAACGCCGGCAGCTCGGCCCTGGCCTTCGTCGAGATCGAACTCAAGTTGAAGTAGCCCCCGCACGACGAAATCCGTCGAGCGCCCGGCGGCCGAGCGCGGTTACGGTACGGCGATGACCAGCGAGCACAGTCCCGTACCCGCGCGGGCGGCCACTCCCGCGGACATCGACGCCATGGTCGCCACACTGACGACCGCCTTCTTCGACGACCCGCTGTGGGGCCCGGCCTTCCCCGACGCGTCACAGCGCGCCGCGCAGGCGGCTGCCATGTGGCGCCTCCACGTCACCTCCGCCTTGCGCTACCGCTGGACGCTCGTGACACCGGGCGTGGAGGCCACGGCCGTGTGGATCCCGCCGGGCGGCGTCGAACTCACCGCCCCGGAAGAGGAGGGACTGGAGGAGCTGCTGACGCAGGCCGCCGGCCCTGACGACGCCAAGGCGATCCTGGCGATCTACGACCAGTTCGAGGCCGCTCGTCCCAGCGAGCCGTGCTTCTACCTCACGCTGCTCGGTGTCCACGACGATCACCGCGGAAAGGGCCTGGGCATGGGCCTGCTGGCCCACAGCCTCGACCGCATCGACACGCTCGGCGCTCCGGCCTATCTGGAGTCGTCCAACCCCGTGAACATCGCCCGCTATGAGGGCGTGGGCTTCAGCCCCCGCGACACGTTCACCGTCGTCACGGGGCATGTGGTCACCACCATGTGGCGCCCGGCCCGCTGACCGGACGGGTGGGTAGCCCGGCCGGGAACAGCGACTCATGCAGGGAGCTTGTCGAGGAAGTCGGCGATCAGCGGGGCGATCTCGGGCAGGTGGTCCTCCAGAGCGAAGTGCCCGGTGGGGAACAGGTGCACCTCGGCGCCAGGTACGTCCCGCATGTAGGCGCGGGCACCGGCCTCGACGAAGAACTGGTCGCCCGTGCCCCACGCGACCAGCATGGGGGGCTGCTGTTCGCGCAGCCATGCCTGCCACGCCGGGTAGGCGGCGACGTTGCTCTTGTAGTCGTAGGCCAGGGCGAGTTGGGCTCGCTTGCGGCCCGGCTGATCGAGGAAGTGCTGGTCCAGCAGCCAGCCGTCGGGCGCGATCAGCTCGGGGCGCGCGGTTCCGGTCTCGTACTGCGCCCGGGTGGCTCCCAGGGTGAACAGATCGAGGATCGTCTGTTCGGCGTCGGGGGTGTCCGGGGTGAGCGCGGTGAAGGCGCGGGCCATGTCCGACAGGCCCTCCTCGTAGGCGTTTCCGTTCTGGACGATCAGTCCGGTGATCCGTTCCGGATGGCGCAGCGCGTGGCGAAGCCCGACGGGTGCGCCGAAGTCGAACACGTAGAGCGCGTACCGGCTCAGGCCGAGGACGTCGGTGAAACCGTCGAGAACATCGGCAAGGCGGTCGAACGTGTAGACGAAGTCCGCGGGGGCTTCGGTGTGACCGAAACCGGGGTGGTCGGGGGCGATGAGCCGGTAGTGCCGCCCCAAGGTGTCCATGAGGCGACGGAACTGGTGCGAGCCGGACGGGAAGCCGTGCAGGAGCAGCAGTACGGGCGCGTCGGCGCTCCGGGGGAGTGACTCCCGGTAGAAGACGTCCACGTCTCCGACAGTGACGCGGCGGTGGGCGGTCGGGGCAGGGAGGGCCGGCGGGAGCGAGCTTCGGGATGTCACGTCACATGCCTCCTTGGCGGGATGATGCATTAGTTCTAGTCGTAGAGCTCTAATGCGTCAATGACCTCATGTAGCATTAGCCTCATGGATGATCGCGGAGCCCTGATCGGCGAACCGCTCGCTCTCGACCTGATCAACACGCGTCCGATCGATCCGAGCGGGCGGGCCGACCTGATCGCCACCCCTCGACGACTGGCCGCGTGGCTGGCGCTGCAGGATGACCGGATGCCGACCGCGGCCCGCGGCCTCACGCCGGGGCCGGCCGACCTCGCCGCGCTCCACGCGGTGCGCGCCGCCGCCGAAGCGGTGGTGCGGGCGCTCCTGGACGACGACGAACCCCCACGGTCGGCCTTGCGTGAGCTGACCGCTGCCCAGCGCGCGGCGCCGTCCGTCCGTGAACTCGCCTGGGACGGAAGCGCGGTGACGGCCGAGCCGTGCCGCGCGGGTCCACCCGAGGCGATCCTCGCGGCGGTCTTCGCCGAGGCTGTGACAGATCTCCTCACCGGCTCCGGCCTGGAGAAGGTCCGAGAGTGCGAGGCCGCGGACTGCGTCATGCTCTTCCGGCCGGCCCACCCGCGGCGCCGCTGGTGCTCCCCGACCCGCTGCGGCAACCGCGCCCGCGTGGCTCGCTACTACCAGCGGCACAAGCCCCCGGTCGGATAGTCCGCGGGATCTCTTGGCGGGCCCGGTCGCGCGGCGGAGTCGCGAGGGAATGCGACCGAACGTGAACGGTGAAGGAAACATCGGGCCACCGCCGGCAACGCCCGAAATGCAGCTTCGTCCCGGAAATCCAGGCCGGACGAGCGCGGTGCCGAATGCGAAAGCGAGACAAAGAGACACGGTGCAGGGCGAGCGCCCGGAGCGCCGTTGATTCCCGGCCCTCCGGGCGCGCGGCCCGTGCGTGCGACCCCGTCAGCCAGCCGGCTGAAGGTCGGTGATCTTGCGCGTCTGGAGGTCCGTCTGCACCTTGATCTTGGTGACTTCCGGGTTCTGGCCGTCGCTCCAGGTCAATGTGACCAACGACGTGGCGTGTCCGGCGCCGGAACCGGTGTAGGCGACGCTCCACTTCACCGGCACGTTCTGGGCGAACAGGATTCCGTCGGCGTGCTCCTTCGCTTCGAAGGCGGCGACCTTCTTCTGTTCCGCCGCGCTCAGGTAGAACTGCCGCAGCGCCTTGGCGTTCGCGGACGCCGCCGGGTCCTCGTTGTCCCAGACGGAGTCGATGTAGGCACCGTAGAAGTTGGAGACACGTGTGGTGGCCGCGCGAGGGTCGCCTTGGGTGGTCGTGGACGCCGCCGCACTCTGCGTGCCCGTCTGCTGAGTGGTACCGGCAAGGGCGGGGGTGATCGCGCCGAGCGAAAGGGCGGCGGCGATACCGACGGCGGCGAACAGTGTGGAGTGGGCACGAGTGCGCATTTGAATGAAAACCTTCCCCGTAATTCAGTCCCGATGAATCCCGCGACATTCCGGCGGGCGCTTGGTCACCCTCTAAGAGCGCTGAAGCGATGGAAAGGTTGCGCACTGGCGATGCCGTTTTTGCTCAACAGCGAATTCGGCAAGGGTTGTAGGCGCTTGGGGAAAGGAACTGCAAAAAGGGGCTGGGGGGGGTGAAACGTGAGCTGGACGCGCGCCGGGTGTGCCCCATGGCGCCCCTTGTCGCGGGATGACCGATGGCCGGTCGGTGACCGATCATGAGGCATCGGGCCGAGCCCGGTGCCGGGGGCGGGACTGGAGCGTCACGAACGCGACGGGGGGATCCATGGTGCGACGGTGGCTGGTGACGGGGTGTTCGTCGGGACTGGGGCAGGCGTTGGCCGAAGCGGCGGCGCGGGCCGGAGACATGGTGGCGGTGACCGCTCGTAGTGTCACCAGGCTGGAGGACCTGCGCAGCGCGTGGCCCGGGCAGATCGTCCCGATCCCCCTGGAACTGCGCGACGCCGGCCAGTGCGAGGAGGCGGTTCGGACAGCCGCCGACCGGCTGGGCGGCATCGATGTGCTCGTGAACAACGCTGGGGCGGGCCTTTTCGGCGCGGTCGAGGAAGTCTCGGATGCCGAAGTGCGCGACCAACTGGAGACGCTGGTCGTCGCACCCTGGCGTCTCGTGCGGCTGGTCCTCCCGTTCATGCGGGCCCAGGGCCACGGACACATCGTCAATGTCTCGTCCCTGACCGGCCGGATCGCGTTTCCCGGACTGGGCGCGTACGCGGCGGGAAAGTACGCCTTGGAGGGCATGAGCCAGGCGCTGGCAGCGGAGGTGGCCGCCGACGGCATTCGGATCACGGTCGTCGAACCCGGCTGCTTCGCCACCCACTATGGAACGACCGTGTCCGAGTCTGAGCGCCGCTTGTCCGCCTACACGGACACGATCTCCGGCACGCTCGACGGCCTGCGCGGGATGGCGGACGATCCCGCCACCGGACGCCCGGAGGACTACGCCGCCCGCGTTCTCGACATCGTCACCGGTGACGGACCCAGTCCCTTGCGCATCCCGATCGGCGACGACGCCTACGCATACCTGGAAGCGGCGGAGCTGGCTTCCCGCGAGGAGCTTGCCGCCGCTCGCGCTCTCGTACAGGGGGCGCCGGTCCAGCCCGTACCGGAGTCGGCAGAGGCTCGGTCGGCGGAGCGTGCCGCCTGAGCCTCCCGGAAGCGCGGGGACGGGCATCCTCCGGCCGAAGTCCGGAGCGGGCCATGCGCTCCGGACCGTCGGCCACCCCGACGGCCGAGGCACCTCCCGGCGTGGCAGAGTGTGCGTGTGCCGACCACTGATCCCGCCCGCGCGACCGACGCCGTCGATGTCCCCCACGCCGCGAACGAGGCGGGCGCGGCCCACGACGTGTCCGGTCACCCCATCGATCTGCGCAGCGACACCGTCACCCGGCCCGGCGAGGCGATGCGGCGGGCCATGGCCGAGGCCGAGGTGGGAGACGACGTTTTCGGTGACGATCCCACTGTCAACGCGCTGCAGGAGCGGATCGCCGGGCTCCTCGGCTTCGAGGCCGCGCTGTTCGTCTCCTCGGGGACGCAGAGCAACCTGTGCGCTCTGCTGACCCACTGCGGCCGCGGGGACGAGTACATCGCCGGCCAGATGGCCCACCTGTACCGGTGGGAGGGTGGTGGCGCCGCGGTGCTCGGAGGCATTCAGCCCCAGCCGCTCCCGCACCGGGCGGACGGGACACTGGACCCGCAGGACATCGCGGCCGCCGTGAAGCCGGACGACCCGCACTTCGCCCGCACCCGTCTTCTCTGCCTGGAGAACACCATCGGCGGCCGGGCGGTGTCCCCGGACTACCTGAAGGCCGCCACGCGGCTCGCCCGCGATCACGGACTCGCCACGCATCTCGACGGGGCGCGGCTGTTCAACGCCGCGGTGGCCGGCGGGGACGACCCGTACGAGCAGGCACGACTGATCGCCGGACACTTCGACAGTGTCTCGGTCTGCTTCAGCAAGGGCCTGGGCGCGCCGGTCGGCTCGGCGCTCCTGGGGTCCCGGGAGTTCGTGAACGGGGCACGGCGCTGGCGCAAGGTCCTGGGTGGCGCGATGCGGCAGGCCGGCGTGCTGGCGGCAGGGGCACTCCACGCGCTCGACCACCACGTGACACGACTCGCGGACGACCACGCGCACGCGGCACTGTTCGCCGAGGGCCTGAAGGGTCTGGAAGGCCTGATCGTGGAGCCCACCGGCACCCACATGGTCTTCGCGACGTCCGCTCCCGGCCTCGACGTCGACGACCTGAGCGACCGACTGGCGCGTCGTGGCCTGCTGTGTGCGGGGTACCCGGGACAGCTGCGCTTCGTGTTCCACCTCGACGTGACCCGCGCCGATACGGAACGCGCGGTGCGGATCGTCCGCGAGACCTTCGCCGAGACGGCAACTCACTGATTCTGTAGAGCTGTTGGCTCATACGTTCCCCCCCCGCTGCCTTCGTGGGGGCGTTGACGGGGGCGGGGCTCGGCATGCGGCCAACGGCTGACGCCCGGCATGGTCGGTACGCCCTTGCCGGGCCCACGTCCTACCTCGCCGAGGCATTCGACCGCGTTGTCGGCGTGAGGCCCGCAGCGTGGGGGCTTACGAGGTCAGTTGCTCCCGCGCGCTGTGCCCGATGTGCGGGCTGACGCCACATTCCGGCTCGCTGATCTCGGTCCACACCGCGTCGAGGGAGAGGCCGAGGACCTCGGCGATCGCCGCGATGGTCGAGAAGGCGGGAGTCGCCACGCGGCCCGTCTCGATCTTCCGGAGGGTCTCCGGTGAGACGCGAGCGTCGAGTGCGGTGGCGAGCATCGAGCGGTTTCCCCTGGCCCGGCGCAGGAGAGCGCCGAGGCGCTGTCCACGTGCGACCTCTGCGGGAGTGAGCGGCGTCCTGACCATGAGGCGATTCTAGTACCGGTATAGTTCAACCGGTATTGTTATTGGTTACGTGAGAAGGGCGTCGCATGATCGAGATCCTGAACCCCACCCTGCTGACCCGGGCGAGAGTCACCGGTGCCCTGGTCGCCGACATCCTGCAGACGCTGAAGAGCCGTTGCGTGATCGGCACGAACCTTCTGGACGTCGACCGGTGGGCCAAGGCCATGATCCTCGACGCCGGGGCGCAGTCCTGCTACGTCGACTACGAACCCTCCTTCGGCCGCGGTCCGTTCGGCCACTACATCTGCACCGCCGTCAATGACGCCGTGCTCCACGGTCGTCCGTACGACTACACCCTTGCCGACGGTGATCTGCTGACACTCGACCTCGCCGTCTCCCAGAGCGGCGTCGCCGCGGACGCTGCCATCAGCTTCCTCGTGGGCGATGTGAAGCCCCCGGAGAGTGTCGCGATGATCAGTGCCACCGAACGCGCGCTGGCCGCAGGGATCGCCGCTGCCGGGCCGGGGGCTCGCATCGGCGACCTCTCCCACGCGATCGGCACGGTGCTGAGCGAGGCGGGATACCCGATCAACACCGAGTTCGGCGGTCACGGCATCGGGTCGACCATGCACCAGGACCCGCATGTTGCGAACACCGGCCGCCCCGGCCGGGGATACAAGCTGCGCCCGGGACTGCTGCTGGCACTGGAGCCGTGGGTCATGGCGGACACCGCCGAACTCGTCACCGACGACGACGGGTGGACGCTCCGAAGCGCGACCGGCTGCCGGACGGCGCACAGTGAACACACGATCGCCATCACCGACGACGGAGCCGAGATCCTCACCCTGCCGAGGTAGTCGAAGCCGCGAGGAGGTCGCGGTGCGATGCCGGGAGCGGTGCCGTGCACCGCATCGAGGGCCGGGTCAGGCCGGTGGATGACCGCGTGCGCGCCGAGTCGGGGAACGGTGGGCGCCGTGTGGCGCGGCCGCAGTAGGTTGGGCTGCCATGCGGATCACGAAGTACACCCACGCTTGTGTACGGCTGGAGCACGAGGGCAGGGTCGTGGTCATCGATCCGGGTGTGTGGAGCGAGCCGGCCGCCTTGGCCGGTGCGGACGCCGTGCTGGTGACCCACGAGCACGCAGATCACATCGACGTCCTGCGCCTGGCCGGTCTGGGTGTGCCGGTCTACGCCCCTGCTGACGCGAACATCGCGGGGCTGGAGACCGTAGGGGTGACCGCAGGTGCCGACCTCACCGTCGCGGACTTCCGCGTACGGACGGTCGGCGGACGCCATGCGTTCGTCTACGGCGGCCGGCCGGACTGCGCGAACCTCGGCTACATCCTCGACGAGGGGATCTACCATCCCGGTGACTCGTTGCACGTGCCCGATCGACCGGTCGAGACGCTCCTCGTCCCGGCGCAAGGGTCGTGGGTGAAGACGGCCGAGGTGATCGACTTCGTCAAGGCGATCAATCCGCAGAGATCGTTCGCGATCCACGACGCCCAGGTCAACGAGCGCGGCCTCAGCAGCGTCAACGGCTGGCTCGCGGAGGAGACGGACGGCTACCGGTATCTGAGCCCGGGCGAGTCGCTCTGAGGGGTGTGCGGGTCCAGTCGGCCGGGTGTGGACGCGTGGCTACCCGTTCGGGTATGCCGACGGTTGAGCCGGCGCGTGAACACGGGCTCAGGGAAGAGTGGTTGCGGTCGGTCCACTTGCGTCGATCGCAGGTGCCGGGGACGGTGCGGCGGGGATCAGAGGGGATTGAGGCGGGCCTTGAGCAGGCAGAACTCGTTGCCCTCGGGGTCGGCGAGGACGTGCCACTGCTCGTCGCCGGTCTGACCGATGTCGGCGGGACGGGCGCCGAGCTTGAGAAGGCGTTCGAGTTCGGCGTCCTGATCGCGGTCGGTGGCGTTGACGTCGATGTGCAGCCGGGACTTCCCCTTCTCCGGCTCGTCCCTGCGACTGAGGAAGATCGTCGGCTGCGCACCGCCGAACCCCTCGCGGGGACCGATCTCCATCGAGCCGTCCTCCTCGCGATCGAGGACGACGAAGTCCAGGACCTCGCACCAGAACCGTGCCAGTACCTCGGGGTCCCGGCAACCGAGCACGAGCTCGCTGATGCGACACGCCATTGACGAAAACCTACTCTCAGCCCGGGAGCTGCCGGCAAGCCCCAGAGTGATGCGCATGGCTCCCGGCAGCGAAGACAATCCCGCGACCGTACCGGACGGGACGAGCACGGGCGAAGGGATTTCGCCCACGTCCCTGTCCGGCCTGTCCGGCCTGCGCGGCTGGGCCGCTGCGGCCCTCGCGAGACCTTCCGGTCAATCGCAGGGCCCCCTGTCGCCGAGCCGCGTGCCGAGTTCACGTACCTCGTCGGGTGTCTTCCGGCCCGGCCGTGGAGGAAAACCTGTACCCCGTGAAGTCGGCGAGATGGACGTAACCGATGCGCTGGTAGAGGGCGTTGCTCGTCGGGTTGTCGGGGTCCGCGAACAGGACGACGTCCGTCGCGCCCGCCGCCAGCGCGGTGCTGCTCACCTCGACCGTCACCGCGCCCGCGTAGCCGCGGCCCCGGAAGCGGGCCGGGGTGGAGACGGGGTCGACCCGGACCATCCCGCCGATCATCGAGGTCGAGCCCGCCAAGGAGACGGGAGCGCCGTCCGGGGTCTCCCAGAACGTGAAGTGCTTGTCCGCGAAGCGGGTGTCGGCCCAGGAGCCGGCGTCAATGGCGTCGATGGAAGGTCGCTCGTCGACGGCGACACAGAACTCCCGGCACCAGCGCACGACTTGTTCATGGTCCGCCGTGCTCGCGACACGACCCCGGCCCTCCGGGCGTGGTCGCGGTGGAGTGGGCGTGCCGAGACGGTAGAGATGCGTCCGCCAGAAGGGCGACGGCACGGCGGCGGTGTGCCGTTGCCATGCCTCGGCGAATGCGGTGGCGGTGTCGTGGTCCGCGATGACGGTGGCGGGGGCGTGTCCGAGGCCTGCCAGATGTGCGGCCAGGCCCTCGGCCTGCTCGGCGGAGAGGGGAGTGAGACCCAGGCGGCCGCGCGGCGTGCAGTAGAAGACGGCACGGACTTCGCCTGCCGACATGAGGCGGCCGAAGACGGGGGTGAACTCGGCACCGCGCGGGTCCCCGCCGCGTGTTCGCAGCTTCTCGATGTCCGTGAGCGCTGTGTTGTGCATGGCCGCGCGCGAGCGCAGGAAGTCAGCGGCTCGGGCGAGGAAGTCGTCCATGTCTTGGGTGAGTTGCCAGTCATCCGGGAGCATGCGTCATGATCTCGGAGGTGCTCGCCCTGGGGGAAGCCCTTGCTCGGAGACGAGCAGTCCCCGTCACTGGAGCCACGTCTTCAGCCATGTGACGAGACCGTTCCGGGGTCTCTGCCGCGAGGGCCGTCGGGCTGCCGACGAGGTGCCGACGAGGTGCAAACAGGATGCCGGGCCGGGCGTCCGGTCCAGCTGTCGCCGGACCGGACGCCCACAGCCTCGGGCCACCCACTGCCCCTAAGAGTCCGCTATGACACCGGGTGGCCTTCCAACTCCCGCTGCCGGGCGACCAATGCCCTCTTCAACACCTTCGCCCGGTACGGATTCGCGACGTCGAGCGCCGTCGCCACTGCCACCGCCTCGTCGAACAGGGCCAGCCGTCGCTCCGGCAGTTCGCTGACCAGAGGAGAGCCGCCGGCCTCCACCAGGACGTACGCCAGCTTCGACCCGTACACCTCCGGTTCGACCTGGGTGAGAAGACGATAGATCCACAGCCCCTCCGTACCGCGCACCACCCGTCGGTTGGCACTGAGCAGCCTGACTCTCGCCAGCAAAACCATGTCCTGATCCACCCATCCCCCTTCGTTCCCCACTCCCGAGCCGCACCGCCGCGCGACGGGACAGCACAGCGAACGCACCGGCAGCCGAGAACGGATGCCGGAACGAACGCCGGAGAGTGGATGACGACGAGTCTGGGGGTGAACCACCACCGGCGACAAGCCCGAACGGACGTGCGCTCCGTCCTACCGGAACAGCCTCCGAACAGGCATGATGGACCTGACACTCACCAAGATGCGGCCCGCGGACAGCCCGACCCCGACGGCGCACCTCCCGCGGAGCACCTGCTCGGTCCCGATTCAGACATGCAGGGTGGGCCGGTAGATGAGCTCTTGGATGTGGCCGTCGAGCGTGCGGTGCTCGATCAGTTCGAGGTCGAAGTCGGACGCACCCTGGAAGATCGGTTCCAGTCCGGACTGACCGGTGATGACGGGGAAGAGCGTCACCTGGACGCGGTCCACCAGGCCGGCGGCCATCAGCGCCCTGTTCATCGACAGACTGCCGTGCGAGCGCAGCGGCACGTCGGAGTCCTTCTTGAGCCGGGCGACGACATCGACGGCGTCGCCGCTCGCAATCGTCGCGTCCGGCCAGTCGAGGGGCCCCTCCAGCGTGCTCGACACCACCGTCGTCGGCAGGTTCCTCATCCGCGTGACCCATGGATCACGGACGTCGGAATCCTCCGTACTGGCCGCCAGCATCCGCGCGAACGCGCGATAGGTGTTGGCCCCGAAGACCATCCGCTGCTCCTCGTCGTACAGGGCGAGGCGGTGGTCCAAGAGCTCCGGCCCCTGCTTGCCCCAGTAGCCGGTCCAGTCTCCGTTGGCTGCGCCGAATCCGTCGAGACTGGAAAAGACGTCGAAAGTGTAGGTCGCGGTCACGATGGCCTCCTCGGGTGCGGTTGCTCGCGTGCTGTGAATACAGACTGGCAAAAGCGGTGAGACTCATCGCCGTCCGACTCGCGAGTCGGATCTCCCCCGTCGGACATTCGGGCATGGCCCCGGATTCCTGCGGTGGAAAGAGCGGAAGGTCGGCGTGGCCGGTGGGACGCCGGCCCGGGACGGTCCCGGCGCCGGGTCCGACGAAGAACCGCGACCACCTGAGAATTGAATGAATGGACGGAACACCGCGCAGAGTAAGATGAAACGACAAATATGTGTGGGTAGTGCCGACGGCGGGGTGTGGTGGAAAGCAGTAGCGGGACGCCATTCGGCCGTCGGCTGCGGGAGCTGCGTCAGGGGCGCGGTCTGACGCTGGAGGAGTTGGCCGAGGCGTCCGGTGTCTCGGGCCGCGCCATAGGCGACATGGAGCGAGGGCGGAGTCTTCGTCCTCGACGCGGGACGATCGCCGCCCTTGCCCAGGGCTTGGGACTGGACGAGTCGATCCACGCAGACCTGTTGTCGATCGCCCGGGCCTCCCGTCCGGCCGGGAGCTCCTCCGATGCCGTCGTCCCCCCACATCAGCTGCCCCGGGGTGTCCGTGACTTCGTCGGGAGGCGCGCCGAACTGGACCTGCTGCGTGCCGTCGCCCATCGCCACCTCGAAGACGCCGGCGCTCCGGACCAGGGTCGGTACGCCGTCGCACCCCCGGTGGCCGTGGTGTTCGGCTGTCCCGGAAGCGGGAAGACCACCCTGGCGATCCGGCTGGCCGAAGAGTGCCGAACGTCCTTCACGGACGGGGCGTTCCTGGTGGACATGCGCGGCTTGGACGCCCACCCTCTCTCGGTGGACGACGCGGTGGTGCGTCTGCTCGGAGCCTGGGGCGTCGGTGACCTCGACGTGGCGCAGCTGAACGGCGAAGAACGTCTGGCGCGCTACCACGCGTTGGCCGCGGATCTCCGCGCCCTCGTGATCCTGGACAACGCCGGCAGCGAGTCTCAGGTACGCCCACTCCTGCCGCGCACGGGCCGACTGCTGATGGTGGTGACCAGCCGTCGCACCCTGGCGGGCCTGGAAGGAGTCCAGCGTGTCGAACTGGGCGCCCTGAGCGAGCCGGAGTCCGCCTCTCTGCTGCGAGCGGTGGTGGGCGCCGGACGCGTCGATGCGGAGCCGGAAGCCGCGCGCTCGGTGACTGAGCTGTGCGGTCACCTTCCCCTCGCGCTGCGCGTTGCCGCCAACTGGGCGGCCACACGCTCGAACTGGAGCCTCCAACGTCTGGCCACCCGTCTCAACGACGAGAACCGCAGACTGGACCTGCTCAGCGCCGGCGACCTGCGCGTGAACTCGGCGTTCTCCCTCTCGTACTCGCGTCTCGCGCCGGGGGCGGCAAGGATGTTCCGGCTGCTCTCGCTCGTACCCGGAGGCGATTTCAGCGTCCCGTCGGCCGCCGTGCTCGCCGACACGACGATTCCTGAGGCCGAGGACGTACTGGAGGAGCTGCTGGAGGCCGGACTGCTCGCGACGCGCCACGAGGACCGGTACCGCCTCCACGATCTGCTGCGGCTGTACGCGAGGTCACGGCACCAACTGGAGGACAGCCCCCAGGAGTCGGCCGCCGACGCGGCACGGCTGAGGACCTGGCTGCTCGATACGGCCGTCCTCGCCGGCCGCTGGTACGAACCCGGTTACGGTGCGCCCGCGCCGGATCCGCTGCGTCCGGTCGCCCTGGACAGCCGCCGGCAGGCGCTTCAGTGGATCAAGGCGGAGAGCGACAACTGGTCGGCCGCCTTCCACGCGGCCGCCGCGGACGGCGAACACACCAGGGTGGTCGAGGTCGCCGAGGCCATGCACTGGTTCTCCGACAACTGGGTCTCGTCGGGGCTCTGGGTCGACATCTACGAGCGTGCGGCCGAGGCGTCCGCCTCTCTCGTTGATCCCGTCCTCGAAGCCACCCACCGCAACTATCTCTCGTGGGCCTACTGGGCCTGCGAACGCCGCCACGACGACGCGGTCGCCGCCGCCGAGCTTGCCCTGGATCTTGCCGGCACAGCGGGAGACGTCATCCAGGAGGCGTGGGCTCACACCTATCTCGCCTCCCTTCTGAGCCGCGTCGGCGATCTGTCCCGCGCCGCGGACAGCGCACGCCGAGCCATGGACCTGTTCTCCAAGGCCGACGAGATCAACGGATACCTCCAGGCCTGCAACGTGGCCATCGACAGCCTGACTGCGGCCGACCGGACCGACGGGGCCATCGAGACCTACGGGGAGGTCATGGCCGTACTCGCCGACGCCCGGAATCTCGACCGCATCCCGTCGAACGTACGTGACGTCACGGCTCTGATCGCCGCCTACCACGTCTCGTTCGCCTATCTCGCCCAGGAGCGCTGGCAGGACGTCGTCGACGTTCTCCGTCCGATCGGTGGGCTGTTCGAGGCTCTCGGATGGGACAAGCAGGAAGGCAAGGTCCACCTGTACCTGGCCCGCGCCTTGACCCGTCTGAATGAACTCGCCGCTGCCGCAGCCGAGTTGCGGTGCGTGCTCGTGCTGGAAGGCCGTATCCCGCCGGAGTTGGTGGAAGAGGGGCGCTCCCGCCTCGAGGCCCTGACGGAGGGCGGGTCCTCATCCGTCGGCGCCGATCCGAGCTCCTGACGGCCGACGCGTTCACGGCGCGCGGGCGACATCATGCCGCTCAAAGCTCCCGAGTGGGGTGCTGTCCACCCGTCAGACCTGCGGCCAGCCAGTCCCGTGGCGCCATTCCGTACGCCGCGCGGAAGGCACGGCTGAAATGGCTGGCGCTCACGAAGCCCCAGCGGTGAGCGATCGCCGCCACGCCCTGGTCCCCGGCCCGGGGCCGCAGGAGATCTCGGCGGCACCGTTCCAGCCGTTGCGCCCGAATCCATCCACTCACTGTCGTGCCTTCGAGCTGGAACAGCCTGTGCACGTATCGGACGGACATGAAGTTCGCCTCGGCGATCTTGGACGGCGAGAGATCGCGGTCGGAAAGGTTCCCCGCGATGTGCTCTTTCACGCGAACAAGTGATGCAGCCGCATTCTGCGTCGCGTCGGGAACGAAGCGTCCGCATCGCTCGTCGATGAGCAGGACCAGCAGGTCGAGGGCCGTGGCGGCGACACGGCTCCCGACGCCCTGGTCGAAGGCCGCTGCGTCGCGGGCGGCCTGAGCCAGGTACGTGGCGAGCAGCGCCGACGTGCCCGCGGTGCCGGTGAAGGAGGTCGCGGTCACGGCCCGCAGATCCTCGTCCCGGACACGCAGCTCGTCGCGCGGGAACTGGAAGGACGTGAAGCTGAAGCCGTCGGCGAGCTTCTTCCTGAACGGCCGGGACGAGTCGCTGAGGGAGAAGCCGCCCGGTGCTATCCGGGACTCCCGGCCGTCTTGTTCCTTCAAGGCGGTGCCACAGTTCTGAAGGCTGAGGATCACCGTCTCCCGGCTGTCCCGCGAGATCAGACGCTTGTCGCGCCTCACCACCTGCGGTCCGGCCTGGACGGTGGAGATCCGCAGCGGACCGAGCCGATGGCTGACGATCGATCCGGGCGACGGCTCGCGTTCGAGGAGTTCGACATCCAGGGGTACGAAGGTGCGGTTGACCGCTTCGTGCCAGCGTGCCGTCCGTTCCGAGGCGGACAGGGGTGCGGTCGACAGGACGGTGGACACCAGGAACCTCCCACGGGCAGCGTGATCGCTCGGCAATGCAGCCTGTACCGCAATCACACAGCGTTGACGTGGGAGAGACCAGGAAGAGACGGAGGAAGTTTCGCGGCGCGGCCCCCGCGGACGCTCTGGAGCGGACGCCTCCGCGGGGCCGCCTCGACTACGGGGTCAGCTCGTCGCGCGGACCGCGTCGCGGATCAAGCCGGCTACTTCCTCGGGCCGCGACACGGCGACGGCGTGCGAGGCGCCCTCGATCTCGATGGTGGTCGCGCCGGCCCGCTTGGCGCCGAAGCGCTCGACCTCGGGGTTGATCGCCTGGTCCGCTCCGGCGACGAGGGCCCAGGCGGGCTTCGTCCTCCAGGCGGCCGTCGAGGCGGTCTCCGTGAACGACGCCGCGGCCAGCGGGCGTTGGCTGACCGCCAGGACCTTGGTGACGTCGGCCGGCACGTCGGCTGCGAAGACGTTCGGGAAGGCGTGCGCCTCGATGGTCACCTCGGCGGCGGCCCCGCCGCCCTCGACGGGATACGTCGACTGCTTCAGGCTGCTCGCGAGCGGTGAGTCGGCGAAGCGGCCCTGGAGTTCGCCCAGGCTCTCGCCCTCTTCGAGAACGTAGGCGGCGACGTAGACGAGCCCTACGACGTTGTCCGCCGCACCGGCCACGGTGATGACCGCTCCGCCGTAGGAGTGACCGACGAGGACGACGGGACCGTCGATCTGGGCTGCCACGGACGCCACGTACGCGGCGTCGGCGGCGAGCCCGCGCAGGGGGTTCGGCGGTGCGACCACGGGAATGCCGTGGTTCTGCAGTTCGGTGATGACTCCGGACCAGCCGGCGGCGTCCGCGAACGCGCCGTGGACGAGGACGACGGTGGGTGTGGAGGTGGTCATGTGCAGTTTCTCCCCGTGGGTGTCAGACGGTCTTCAGTGCCGAGCGCAGCGTGCCGATGGCCTGGGTGATCGCGGCCTCGGCGGCGTGGGTCTCGCGCAGGGCGTTGAGCATCACGAAGTCGTGGATGATGCCCTGGTAGCGGACGGCCGTGACGGGGACGCCGGCCTCGCGGAGCTTGTTGGCGTACGCCTCGCCCTCGTCGCGCAGGACATCGGCCTCGCCGGTGATGACGAGGGCCGGGGGCAGCCCGGTGAGCTGATCGGTCGTGGCGCGCAGCGGGGAGGCCGTGATCTCGGCGCGCTGGCTCTCGTCGGTCGTGTACTGGTCCCAGAACCACTGCATGCCGTCACGGCGCAGGAAGTACCCCGTCGCGAACTGGTGGTAGGAGCCCGTCTCGAAGTTCGCGTCCGTGACCGGGTAGAAGAGCACCTGTGCCACGAGCGGGACGTCGCCCCGTTCCTTCGCCATCAGGGTCAGCGCGGCGGTCATGTTGCCGCCCACGGAGTCACCGGCCACCGCGATCCGAGAGGCGTCCAGGCCCTTGGCCGCGCCCTGTTCGACGATCCAGCGGGCGACGGTGTAGTTCTGCTCGATGGCGACGGGGTAGCGGGCCTCGGGCGAGAGGTCGTACTCGGGGAAGACCACGGCGGCCCGGGCGCCGACGGCCAGTTCACGCACCAGGCGGTCGTGTGTGTGGGCGTTGCCGAACACCCATCCGGCGCCGTGGATGTAGAGGATCACGGGAAGGGTGTCCATCGCGCCCGCGGGCCTGATGAGGCGAGCGCGGACGCTCCCCGTCGGCCCGCCGGAGACGGTGATCCACTCCTCGTCGACGGCAGGCTTCGTGATGTCGCCGGCCTGCACCTCGTCGACCGCCTTGCGGCCCTCGGCGGGGGCCAGGTCGAAGAGGTACGGCGGATTGGCGGTGGCCGCGGCGAAGGCGGCAGCCGCGGGTTCCAGCACCGGTTTGATGGCGTCAGCCATGAGAATCTCCTGGAGTCTCGCTCATACGCCGGTCCGTCCGGCGTGACGACGGCGAAGGTCTGTGCCAGGGGCCGTCCACGCCGTCACTCGTCACGCTAGATCCGCCCAGCGGCCCGCATTTGCCCATGCCTGCAGCGGTACTTGCCCGACAGCGCACGGACGCGTGCGGGCGACCGAGCCCGCCCCGAGCGGAGCGCGGGGGTGCCGCCATCTGTTCTACGAAGCGGCCCGGTCGGACGTCGGCCAGACATAGGGCAGGTCGTCGGGAACGTCCGGGAAGGACGAGGCGTAGACCTCGGGCGCCTTGCGGAGCAGAGCGGACTGGTGGCTCTGATGGAAGGCGGGGTCTCCGAGCCAGGGCGGCAGCTCACCGGCGTCGGCGAGCCGCTGTTGGTCACGTACGGCGGTGCCGGGTCGATGCCTGGCGAAGTCGGTGGTGAGCGTGGCCGCACACGTGTCGGCGTGTCCGCTCCTCACCCACACCGCGCACACGTCCAGGCCGTAGCGTACGAGAGCCTCCTCGTAGCCGGTCCACATGCGGACCGCGGGATGGTGCCGCCACCCGTAGCCGGGCACGGTCAGGCCGCGCAGCACCTGGAGCGCTTCGACCCGCTGCTTGCCCAGACGGGCCTGATCCAGGACTTGGGCCGACCGCGTGAACTCGGGATACGGAAGAAAGGTCTGCACGAAGGATGACTACCGTGGCCGGTCTCTTCCTACGCGGGCGAGCCGAGTACGGAGGCCCCGGCCCTCGCGCCCCGGTGGTGACGCACGCCCTGCGGGGGACCCTCTCTATGCGACAGGAGCTGTGCTGTCCCGGGTTTCCTCGAAGAACCACGACATCCAAGGAACTGGTGCGATGTTTCCGGCATGGTTAGGACAACACTCGCGCCCCTCATCGGCGTTCTGCTCGGCGGACTTGTCTCGTGGGTGGCCCAGCACGCGTTGGGACGTGCGACGGAGCGGGCCGAGACGCGGAGAAGTGTTCGTGAACGTGCCGAAGCACGTCGGAGCGAGCGCCTGACCCAGCTCATCGATTTCCTGCGGACGGTGCAGGAGGGGGAGCGGGTCGCGGTGGATCACTATCACCACCATGTGGCCGACGAGCAGTGGCAGGCGCGGGCTCGGCAGACCATCGACAGGATGTGGGTCGCGCAGAAGACGATTCACATGCTGTGCGCGCCGGAGGTGAACGAAGCGGCACGGAGGCTCGCGTTCGCTGTGCAGAACGTGATCAGGGACGGGCCCAGCGGTGCCGGTGATCCCGGAGAGTCCAAGGACGAGCAGGTCTGGGCTTCCATCCGGCCGAGCCGGCGGACGTTCCTGGACGTGGTGCGCGACCACGTCAGCTGAGGGCCTTCACGTGGAGTCTCCCGCCCGTGGCCGAGCGGCCGCGGACTACGGCGCCGGGTCGGGAGAGGCCGGCGCGACACCATGGAAGAGATTGGCGATCAGTCGATCGACGAACTCCGCGGTCAACGGCTGCGCCGGCATCAGCAACCGGTGGTAGACGGCGCCCCAGAGCTGGTCGACGATCGTCTCCAGGTCGACCCCTTCGCGGATCTGACCGGCCTGCCGCGCGAGCGTCAGGCGTTCGACGGCGAGGGCGCGACGCTGCGTGACGTAGTGCGTGGAGAGCGCCTGCGCCAGGTCGGGGTCGCCCTGGGCGGCTCCGATGATCCCGGCGATGACGGAGCCGTTGCGGTCGAGGAGATCGACGAAACTGCGCAACTGCGTCGTCAGATCACGCCTGATGTCGCCCGTGTCGGGGAAGGTGAGGGTCTCCCTGGACGTGTTGAAGTAGGCGTCGAAGGCCAGGGCGCCGGGGGAGGGCCACCACTTGTAGAGGGTCATCTTGCTGACGCCCGCGCGAGCTGCGACCTTCGAGAAGGTCAGGGCGTGCACTCCCTCGGTGAGCAGGAGCTCGGCTGCTGTGGTCAGTACCGCGTGGCGGACGTCCTCCGCCCGGCGGCGCCCACGGCCCGGCTTCAGCGCGCCGGTTCCGGCTCCCTCGGTGTCTCCGCGCTCCACGCGTCGCCTCCTCGTCCAGCTCGGCCGGCCGGGGCGGCGCGACATCCACCGAGAACTATATGGACCCGAGGGCCATATGTATATGGACCATCGGTCTACATACTGCTAATGTACTCATCGTCCACAAAAACGCGAGGGAGATCATCATGACCACGAATGAGCAGCCCGCCGCCCGGGTGGCGATCGTGACCGGAGGTTCGGGCGGGATCGGCAGCGCGGTCGCGCAGACGCTGGCCGCCGACGGCATGTCCGTGGTCGTGCACTACTCCGGTAGAGCCGAGCGTGCCGAAGAGGTCGTCGCCTCGATCCGGAAGGCGGGCGGCGCGGCAGTCGCCGTCTCCGGCGACGTCGCGGACGAGACGGCGATGACGGCCCTGTACGACGCGGCCGAGGAACACTTCGGCGGGGTCGACGTGGTGGTCAACACCGCCGGGATCATGGTGCTGGCCCCGCTGGCGGACATGGATCTCGACGCCTTCGACCGGATGCACCGGGTCAACGTCCGCGGCACGTTCGTCGTGTCCCAGCTCGCGGCCCGCCGGCTGCGGCCCGGCGGAGCGCTGGTGAACTTCTCCACCTCCGTCACCCGGCTCCAGCAGCCGACGTACGCGGCCTACGCGGCGACCAAGGGCGCGGTCGAGGCGATGACCCTGATCCTCGCCCGCGAGCTGCGCGGCCGGGACGTCACCGTCAACGCCGTCGCTCCCGGGCCGACCGCCACCCCGCTCTTCCTCGAAGGCAAGAGCCCCGAACTGGTCGAGCGGATCGCCGCGGTCTCCCCCCTGGAGCGGCTCGGCACGCCGGAGGACATCGCGAAGGCGGTCGCGTTCCTGGCCGGACCGGGCGGCCGGTGGGTCAACGGTCAGGTCCTGTTCGCCAACGGTGGCGTCGCCTGACCGCCGCAATCCTGTCCCCGGCGGGTCTACGGGCGGTGCTGGGTGAGCAGGCCGCGCAGGAGCCCCGGACGATGCGCGGAGAGCATGTGCGTGCATCCTGCGGCGCCTGCTGGGAACGCCAGGCCCGTCTCCTCCTGCATGGCCGCGAAGAAGCGGCGGCCCTCGGACGTCTGCCGTGACGTGGACCAGGCGTAGCCCATGCACGGACCCAGAGCCGCCTGGATGGCCCGTCTCCCGACGCCCTGGCCCTGCCAGTGGGCTGCGACGACGATGCTCTCCACGTAACCCAGCCCGCAGCAGTGGCAGACCTGAAAGTCGACGCGTCCGGCCGCCCGTCCCTCGACGTCGCGTACGAGGACGGCCTGAAGGCCCGCCGGTGTCGACGCGGCGACGCGCTCGCAGTGAACCGCGGGTGGTCTGGCCGGCCCGGTCATCCCGATCGCCGGGCCTTGGCGGCATCGACGGCGTCGTGCCGGAACGCCCACCTCATCTTCGGTTCCATGACGAAGCGGAAACTCCGCTGCACGGGTGGGGTGCACAGCAGGGTCATCGCCGCGGCGGCGACGACGGTGACAGCGATCTCGCCGAGCGGCCGGTGGATCCAGGCGTGGTCGTACCAGTTCCAGAAGCGGGAGCCCTTGGCGAGGAAGCCGTGCAGCAGATAGCCGTACAGGGTCCCGGCGCCGAGCGCGGTGAACCACATCGTGCGCCGCGGGACCCAGGCGAAGAAGCAGGCGACCAGGATCACGGAGCAGGCGAAGAGGGCCAAGGTCATGGCGGCGCCGGTCCAGCCGGGGGCGGCCAGTTCCTGCGCACTGTCGCGGCGGTAGAACCAGGCCGCGTTCATCCGGGGCGCCGCCCAGTAGGCGACGGCCAGTGCGATCGCGAAGACGGGCACGGACAGGATGCGCGCTTCGCGTCGGCGCACCAGTTGGAAGTGCTCCGGCTTCAGAAGGAGCCCGAGGACGAAGAACGGCAGAAACTGCAGGACACGCTGCAGGTCGAGGTCGTCACCGATGTCGGGGGACGCCGCCGCGAGCGCCGCGACGCCGAGTGCCAGGGGCAGGGGCCGGCGCACGGCCTTCCACACCGGAGTGGTCAGCCGCCATATGAGCAGGGCACCCAGGAACCAGGTCAGATACCAGGGATCCAGCAGACTGATCGCGAAGCCAGGGTCGTCGTCCGCCCACCTCTTGAACAGCGAGTACGCCACCTCGAAGACCACGTACGGAACGGCGACGCCGGTCACCAGGCGCCTGATCCGGTGCGGACGCGCGTCGAAGTTCCGCGAGAAGTAGCCGGAGACGATGATGAACGCCGGCATGTGGAAGGTGTAGACCGTGATGTAGAGAGCCGCTGCCGCCCGGCTGTCGCCCCGCAGCGGTTCCCAGGCGTGGCCCATGGCGACCAGCACGATCGCCAGGTACTTCGCGTTGTCGAAGAAGGCCTCACGCTGTGCTGTCCGCTTCGGTCGGGCATCCTCGCCGGACGGCTCTCGGGGCTCTTCACCGCCGGCTGTCCCCTGGGGGGCGCCTTCGTGCGGTGGACGGGCGCGAGCCTCTTGTCGGCTCGAGCGTTGCAGCGCCTCCCTCACGAGCACCCCCTCATCGGAATCCCGTCAGACTTCTCAGCGTGTTGCCTGATTCGCGCGAGTCATGCGGGCGCGATACCTCGCAGGCACCGTAGCCACCCCCGGAGCGCCTCGTGGCCCGAACAACCACACTCACCACACGGCGAAGGCGACGATCCTGGCGTACTCGCGAAGCGCGAGTGACGTACAGGAACGTCGCCTCTGAGCCGGTCGGCCCCACCCCACCGCATCGGGCGGGGAGCGAACTGCCGCTACGGGCACCTCCGTTGAGCGGGTCTGGCTCACGCGATCAGCAGGTAACCGGCGGGAGATGCGAACGCGAGAGTCTTCGACAGTGAGGGCGTCGACGGACCGTGGGTCCGACCGCTCACGTGGGCGGCTCCGTCCCGGCCTGTTCACTGACCATGTACCGCGCGTACCAGTCCGGCCAGTCCGGATCCTCCGCGCCGGTGCGTGCCTCGTGCTCACCGTGCGCGGCCGCGGCCCGCCGCAGTGCGCTCGCCAGGTCGTCGGACGAGGAGTACGCGGTGGTCGTGGGATCCAGTCGGCCCGGAAGCCGTGTGGTGATCTCCTGGAGAAGCCAGCCGTTGCCGTCCGGGTCGCTGAACGACAGGAAGGATCCGTAGCTGCCGCGTTCCGGAGCGGGGCCGGGCACCCGGGCGTCGGTGCCCGCGTGGTGGAAGACGCCGCCGGCGTCGTGGAACACCTCGCTCGGGTCTGCGCCGCCCTGCCGCAGTTCTCCGCGGGCCGCCTCGATGTCGTCGACGATCAGGTGCAGTCCGCGCGCGGAGCCCGGGGCCTGATCGGTGACCGACGTGCCGAAGATGACCGACGCCGGAGAGCCGGGAGGGGTCATCTGGACCACCCGGAAGTCCTCGCCGGTCGGGACGTCCGCGTCGAGCCGCCAGCCCAGCCCCGAGTAGAAGTCCTTGGCGCGGTCGACGTCGGACACCGGCACGACGACGACCTCGAGTTTCATGTCCATCGTTTGTTCCTCTCGTCTCGGACGCGAAGGCAGACACGGATGACGACCTGCTCACCGAACGGCGCCGGACCGCGCTCCACGGCCGGCCGCGGTCCGAACCCCGGGCCATGGCGTCAGTGCGCTACGAGCTGCTGACCGCCGTCGATGTCGTATGTGGCCCCGGTGAGTGCGCTGTTGACCATGATGTGCAGCGCGAGAGCGGCGACATCCTCAGGTCCGACCACTCGCCCGATCGGTAGCGTCTTCCTCAACTCTTCGCGCCGTGCGTCGAGTTGGTCGCCGAGGAGGGAGGCCGACAACGGAGTGTCCACGAACCCGGCAGCGATGAGGTTGACCCGGACAGGCGCGATCTCCAGCGCCAGGTTGGCGGTCAGAGCAGGGAGCGCCGCGGTGACGGCACCCGTCACGGCCATCCCCAGCGCGGGGCGCCTACCGCCGGTACCGCCGATGAACAGCAGTGTTCCCCCCGGCCTGACCTTCTCCCGGCTCGCCCGCGCCACGGCCAGGACCATCGCGATACGCCCGCCGAAGTCGGCTCCTGCCTTGGCCAGGTCGAGTTCGGCGATCGGGGTGTACGACGGGCTGCCCGCCGTGACCAACACGTGGTCGACCTGCCCGGGGAGTTCTCCGATGAAGTGCTCCAGGCGCTCGACGTCCCGGGCGTCGAACGCGGCGGTGCTCAAGGGGTTCAGCTGGTCCGCCGCCCGCTTGAGGCGCCCGGGGTCGCGCGCCACGAGGACCAGGTCACCGCCGGCCGCCCTCACCTGGCGCGCGGTCTCCAGACCGATGCCCGCGCTGCCTCCCACCACCACGACTGTTTGCCCGGCAAGCCGTCCAGGTGCTCCGTCGGCTGCTCCATCGGTCCCACTCACAGGGGTCACCACTCTCAGTACGCGGATTTCGTGCGATCCCCCACGGCGTGACGTGTCGGCTTCGGGCCCTGCCGAAAGGGTGGGCAAGGCGCCACTCCGCTCGACCGGCTGCGCGGCCGACTCGATTTTCAGTCTGTCACTCGTTGGACAGGACGGCATCCGCTCCGGGCTGTGCCACGGATCAGGCCTCGGCGATGGTCCCGCCAGGCACGCGCTCGGCACCGAGCGCGAGGCGGGATGCAGGGGTGGTGCACGCTGCGTAAGATCGGAGGCGGATGTGCTCAGACTTGCTTGTAGAGGGCGCCGGTTGCACCGGCAGGCTGACCCACGTCCGGCGTTCGGAGTGACCTCCGAGTCCCTCAACAACGTTCCGTTGCCGACGCATTGGACGTGACACCGCCCATGAGCACGCCGCAGGACCTGCTGATCGTCGCCCTCGATGCCGAGGGGACCCGACCGGTGCGGTCCGGCGAGCTGTCCCTCGCCCTCGCCGGGGCCGAACTGCTCGATCTGTCGAAGAGCCGGGCCATTCGCCTGGACGGCGACCGGATGGTCCCGGGTGACCTGACCGCGCCGACGGATCGCCTCCTGAAGGAAGCCGTGGCCTCCCTCGTGGTGGCCGAACCGTTCGAATCGGTCGGCGATTGGCTGTGGCGCAGAGGAAGAGATCTGGCCGCGACGTACATGGCCGCCTTCGAGTCGGAAGGCTTGGTTCAGAAGCAGGGAGGACGGCACTTCCGCGGCGGACACACCGCCCTGGTCGACTCGGTCCCCCGTCGTCGGGCGGCGGAGCGCTGGTCCTCCGCCGAGCCCGTCCTTCGCACGCTTGCCGAGGGACTCGGGATCACCGCGGAGCCGGCCGGGGAGATCCAGGAGATCGCGGACGACGCCGCGGAAACGGTACTGGCCGCTGTCAACGGTGCGCTCCAGGAACTGGAGGCCGAAAGGCAGCGGCGCAGTATCGAGGAGGCCGCGTACGACAACGTGTGGCGCAGCCCCGAATGACCCTTGCTCTCGTTCAGGGGTCGCACTCTTCAAGGAGAGGCGTATGAGCACCCGGGTTGAGGTGACCGTCGACATCGACCGGCCTATCAATGACGTCTACACCTACCTCGCCGACGGACTTCACGACCCTGAATTCAATCCGCGGGTACTCGTCATGGACCGAAGCCCCTACGGTGAGACAGAACTCGGAACCGTATTTCACAGCACGGTCAAGAACGCCGGTCTGAAGACGCACCGAGAATTCGAGATCGTCGATGTGGCCGCTCCGAACCGTATCCGCTGGCACGAGACGTCCTATCACTCCATCACCGCCAGTGAGGGCGGGTACGACCTCGAACCGACCGCCGACGGCGGGACCCGGGTTCACCTCTTCAACATCCTCGAAGGCCGGGACATCGGGAGACTTCTGCTTCCTTTGGTCGGCGGGCGCGCACGCAAGGACGCTCCGGCGCTCGGCCGGCGGATGAAGGCCGCGGTCGAGGGATCGATCTGATCGAGCGGTGGCTGTGGAGCCCGGCCGGCCTCCCTTTATCCTCGTGCGAGGAGACTCGCACGTCATGGATGTCCGCTGTGAGGGGGCCGCTGGTGTTCAAGGGGCGCACGCAACTGCTCGCGGGCGCCTTGATCGTGGCGTGCATGGTGCTCATCGGCCCTACTGCGCCCAGTGGTTCGCCCTTCGTCAGGTCGGGGGCCGTCGAGTCCGCCGTCGATGTCGTACCGAACCGCGTCATGACGTGGAACCTCTGCAACCCCTGCGAGGGGAGCAACGTCGACCGGGCGGCGGAGATCGCCGCGTATGCCCCTCAGGTCATCGGGCTGCAAGAGGCGTGCGTGCCGGACGTCGAGAGGATCGTGGACTACCTGGAGGATCTGTACGGGCTGACCTACCAGGTCAAGTACGGTTCCGTTCTTCGGAATTGGGGCCGTTGCGGGGGAGCGCCGTGGAGTCCGGGAGGTTACGGCCAGGCGATTCTCTCGGCGGCACCCATGAGGGATCTCGTCACCGCGGAGTACCCCGACGGGGGATCCGAGGACCGTGGGTACATGGCGGTCACCACCACGGTGGACGGCCGGCCCCTGCGGGTCTTCAACACCCACCTTGCGGAGCGACGCCAAGAGACGGTCCGAGCGGGTCAGACGCGCGTACTCGCCGCTGAAGTCGTACGGCACGAGCGCGCCGTCGTCCTCGGTGACTTCAACGCCGTACCCGATGCTCCCGAACTCGCCCCGATGTGGAGATCGGCCACGGACGTGGACCCCCGGTGCGGTCCCTCGTCGACCGGCAACTGCGAGCCGACGACCGACTGGCAGAGCACGTTCGACTACGTCTTCCTCCGAGGCCTCGTGCCGCTGGAGCATGCCGTGCGCCCGTCGTCGTACTCGGACCACCACATGCTGTACGGCGACCTGGACGCCTCTTGAGAGCGACTGTCCGAGAAGGATTCAGTGCTGCCCCTGAGCCCTGTCCCCGCTCTGGGGAACACCGTTGAAGAGGTCGATGAGTCCGAACGGCGCGCGGTCGCCCAGGCAGAGGTCCAAGATCTCGTGGGCGTCGGCGTAGAAGGCCTCGGTACGGGCGAACAGCGTCGTCTCGTAGGTGGTGAGGGCCGCTTCGAGGTCCGCGCCGTGTGAGGCGATCGCCTTGGCGAGTTCGGCGCCGTCGAACATCGCCAGGTTCGCGCCGTCGCCCGACGGCGGCATCAGGTGCGCGGCATCGCCGAGGAGCGTTACCCCGGGCGCACGGTCCCAGCGGTGGCCGTCCGGGAGGGTGTGGATCATGCGCGCGACCGGAGCGGTCTCACCGTCGGTGATCAGCGCGGTGAGTTCCGGTGCCCATCCGTCGAACTCGGCCGCCACTCGGGCGGTCGCGGTGGCGGCATCGGTGAAGTCGATGCCGGCGATCCATTCGGCGGGGCGGTTCAGCTCGATGTACGTGTGCAGGACGTTCCCCGCCTCGCGGTGCGCGATGATCCCCTTGCCCGGGGTCAGTGCGTACATGGCGCCGACACCGACCGCCTCGGCCGTCGCGGTGTGCTTCTCGTCGACGTCGTAGAGGTAGGTGTCGATGAACGTCGTGCCGATGTACCGGGGCGTGGCGTCGGAGAGCAGGGGACGGACCTTGGACCAGGCGCCGTCGGCGCCGACGAGCAGACCGCTCGTCATGGTCGTGCCGTCGGCGAAGGTCAGCTCGTGCCGGCCGTCGCCGAGCGACTGGACGTCGGTGACCTTGCGTCCCCACTGGACGGTCCGGTCCGGCAGGGAGTCGAGCAGGATCCGGCGCAGGTCTCCGCGCAGCACCTCGGGTCGCCGCGTCATGCCGTCGTCGGGCTCGTCGTGCAGCAGCTTTCCGTTCTGGTCGAGCACGCGCAGCGCCTCGGCGCCTTCGTGAATGATCGCGCGGAACGCGTCGGTGAGGCCGGCGTCGGCGAGCGCGCGCTGCCCGTCGTCCTCGTGGATGTCGAGCTGGCCCCCCTGCGTGCGGGACGCGGCCGAGGGATCGGCCTCAAGAACCGTCGCGGGGATGCCGTGGACGTGCAGGACCCGGGCGAGGGTCAGGCCCCCGAGGCCGGCACCCACGATGACGATCGGGTGGTGGTTGGTGGTCATGGCTTCCTCGTTCCCGTGCCCGCGGAGCGCTGGGCGGCCGCCGGGCAACATTATGGATCGGTGTTCCATAACCAATATGGAACACCGATCCAGGGTGTGTCAAAATGTGCTCATGCCGCGCACACGAGGAAGAGCACCCGACGGGAAGGGGCGCCCCGACGCCCTGTCACAAGAGATCATCGTGAGCGCGGCCGTCGCCCTCCTGGACGAGCACGGTGAGCGGGGACTGACCTTCCGGCTGCTGGCCAAGCGGCTCGACACCGGACCCGGCGCCCTGTACTGGCATGTGGCGAACAAGGACGAACTCGTCGCTCTCGCCGCGGATCAGGTGCTCGGCCACGCCTTCGCCGCGGACCCGCGCGTCGAGGGGGACGCCGTCGCCGGGCTGCGCGCGCTCGCCGTCGCCGTATTCGACGCCCTCGACCGACACCCGTGGGCGGCGTCCCACGTCACCGCGCCGGCCACGCTGGAGAACGCCCTGCGTCTGCTCGACCGCATCGGCACCCTCGTCGCACGGACGGGGCTGCCCGCCGAACGGCACTTCGCCGTCTCCACCGCGATCTCGTACTACATCACCGGCGTCAGCGCCGAGATCATCGCCCCGGGCGTCACCGTCGGCACGGCCACCGGCCGCGCCGCGTTCCTCACCCGGACCGCCGAACACTGGGCCACACTCGACCCCGCCGAGTACCCCTTCCTCACGGGCACGACAACGGACCTGCGCGACCACGACGACCGCGACCAGTTCACCACCGGTCTCGACCTGCTTCTGGACGGCCTGAGCGCGACCGCGGGTCGGCGACCGCTCGCGTGATGCCGCGCTTCAGGCACCCTGCTCAGATCGCTGTCTAGGCGAGGAGGGCGTCGATGGCGTCCTCGACGGTGGGCTGGAACGTGAAGAGCTGATCGAGGCCCACGATGCGGAAGAGATGCGTCATGTCGGAGGTCATCCCGACCAGGAGCAGACGCGATTCGGCCTTGAGCGCGCGGTCGTAGGCGCTGACGAACACGGTGAGCCCGGTGGAGTCGCAGTAAGTCAGTTCGGAGACGTCCATCAGCAGGGGGACGTCCGGGCTGAAGGGTGTCTCCTGGACGACCCGGGCGAGGTCCGGCGCGGTGTGGTGGTCGAGTTCACCGGCTACGGTCAGCACCGTGGCGCCGCTGGCGTGGTGGTGACAAGTGGCGGTCAGAGTGCGGTCGTTCACCGGTTCTCCTGGGCAGGTGGGCGTGTGGGGCGGGACGGACAGGGCGAGCAGCGCGGCGTCGTCGCTCGGTCCGGTTCCCGGATCGCTGAGGAGGCTTGCGGCGATGCGCGGGTCGGTGAGTGCCTCGGTGACGACGTACGGGTGGGCCGTCGCCGCCTCGTTCGTGTCCTGGTGAACGGTGTGGAGGGACCACGTCATGGCCCGTCCCTCCCCTCCCGTCGGCCGTGCCTGTTGGTACGCGGCGTGGCTGCCCTATCCTACGGAGCGCGTCAACGAGCTTCGTCCGGGTGCTTCCTCAGTCGCGCGGTTCTCACCGTTATGGTGACCCTTGCGCGCGGAGGGGACCGCACAGTGGACACCGACAGACCGCCCCTCGGGCATCGGCCTGTCGTGAAGGAAGGGGTGGACTGTGACGCGTTCCGAGGATGCCGTGCCGGAAGCGGAAGCGGAGGCAGCGGCTGGCGGCGGTGTGTTCGCCGCGGACGTGGCGGTCGGCCGGGACCTGGCACTGGTGGACTGGGCGGGGACCACCTCGCTCGGCGACCCGGAGAGCTGGCCGCAGAGCTTGAAGACCGCCGTCAGCATCCTTCTGTCGTCGAAGTTCTCGATGTGGATGGCCTGGGGGCCGGAACTCACCTTCTTCTGCAACGCCGCGTACCGGCGCGACACCCTCGGCCGGAAGTATCCGTGGGCTCTGGGACGGCCGGCGGGCGAGGTCTGGGCGGAGATCTGGGACGACATCGGTCCCCGTATCGACACGGTCCTCGTCACCGGCGAAGCGACCTGGGACCAGGCGCTGCTGCTCTTCGTGGAACGCTCGGGGTACCCGGAGGAGAGCTACCACACCTTCTCCTACAGCCCGTTGCGCGACGATGCCGACCAGGTCGTCGGGATGCTGTGCGTGGTCAGCGAGGAGACCGAACGCGTCATCGGCGAACGACGGATGACCACCCTCCGCGACCTCGGCTCCGACCCCAGTGTGGTGCGTACCGAGCAGGAGATGCTCGACTTCGCCCGCCGGCAACTGAGCCGCAACCCGCAGGATCTGCCCTTCACGCTGACCTACCTCTTCCAGGACGACGGCAGCGCCGCCCTGGCGGCGGTCACCGGAGTGGAGAGCGGTCACCCCGCCGCTGTGGAGTTGCTCCCTCCGGGCTCCGAGACGGTGTGGCCGACGGCCGCCGCGGCCCTCGGCGAACCTGCGCTCGTGCCGTTGGAAGGCGCCCCCTTCGTGAATCTGCCGGCGGGGGAGTGGCCTCAACCGCCCGTCCAGGCACTGGTGGTGCCGCTGAAGCAGCAGGGAGGCTCCCCGTACGGATTCATGGTGGTCGGCCTGAACCGCTACCGCGCCCTGGACGAGGGGTACCGCGGCTTCGTCGAACTCGTCGCCGGCCATGTCGCCACCGGAGTCGCCAGTGCCCGCAGTTACCAGGCGCAGCAGCGGCGCGCGGAGGAACTCGCGGAACTGGACCGGGCGAAGACGACGTTCTTCTCCAACATCAGCCACGAGTTCCGTACGCCCCTGACCCTGATCATGGGGCCCGTGGACGAACTGCGCGACAAGCTCGCGGGCGCGGATCCGGGCGTGCGGGAGGAACTGGACGTCATCCACCGAAACGGCCTGCGCCTCGGCAAGTTGGTCAACACACTGCTGGACTTCTCCCGCATCGAGGCCGGCCGGATGCAGGCGCGCTACGAACCGGTGGACCTGGCCGCGGTCACCGGTGAACTCGCCAGCGTTTTCCGTTCCGCCGTCGACAGGGCCGGCCTGGACTTCCAGGTCGACTGCGTCCCGCTGCCCGAACCGGTCCACGTCGACCGGAACATGTGGGAGAAGGTCGTCCTCAACCTGCTCAGCAACGCGCTGAAGTTCACCTTCGAGGGCTCGATACGCGTCACCGTGGACGCCGAGGACGGCCGGGCCGTCGTCACGGTCGACGACACCGGCATCGGCGTCGCCGCAGACGAGATGCCCCGGCTGTTCGAGCGGTTTCACCGGATCGAGAACGCCCGTTCCCGCTCCAACGAGGGCAGTGGCATCGGCCTGGCCCTGGTGAAGGAACTCGTCGGACTGCACGGCGGCGACATCACGGCCACCTCCGCGGAAGGCCGAGGCACCCGGTTCACCATCCGGCTGCCGTTCGGCTCCGCGCACCTGCCGGACGAGGCCGTCCATCCGGAGCCGGCCACCGGCTCCGCCTCCACGACGACCGACCCCTTCGTACAGGAGGCCCTTCGCTGGCTGCCCGGCGAACGGGCCGGGACGGAGCCCGTCGAGGCCGCGAGCACCCCCGACGGGGGAGCCGACGGTTCCGGCACCGGCTCCGCGCTCCCCGCCCGGGTACTGGTCGCCGACGACAACGCCGACATGCGCGGATACCTCATCCGACTGCTGCGCGGCGCCGGGTACGCGGTCAGCGCGGTCGACGACGGCCGGGAGGCCCTGGCGGCGATACGCACGAACGCCTACGACCTGGTGGTCAGCGACGTGATGATGCCGCACCTGGACGGCCTCGCCCTGGTCGCGGCACTGCGCTCCGACCCGCGCACCGCCTCGCTCCCGGTGCTGCTGCTGTCCGCCCGCGCCGGACAGGAAGCGTCCATCGAAGGACTCCGGGCCGGTGCCGACGACTACCTCGTGAAACCGTTCGCGGCCGCCGAACTCCTCGCCCGGGTGCGCGCGAACATCGAGCTGGCGCGGCTGCGCAGCCACCACGCCCGCTGGCGCACCGCACTGGTGGACTCCCTGCAGGAGGCCTTCTTCGTCTGCGACGAGGAAGGCGCCGTCATCGAGATCAACGCGGCGTTCACCGACATCCTCGGCTACGGGCCCGAAGGCCTGCCGTACCGGCCGGTCCACCCCTGGTGGCCCGACGCCGCCACCGACTCCGCGGCGTATGAGCAAGTCAGTGAGGCCTTCGCCCTGCTGCTCGGCAACACCAGGGGCTCGTACACCATCCCGATCACCCACCGGGACGGGCGACGTCTGTGGGCCACGGCCACCTTCAACCAGGTCGACGACCCCGACACCGGACGCCGCGTCACCGTCGGTACCTTCCGCGACGTCACCGCCGACCACTACGCCATCCAGCGTGAAAGCGCCCTGGCAGCCCTGGGTACCTGCCTGTCCCGGGCCACCAGCCTCCCCGAGGCGCTGACCGGCGCGCTGGACGAGCTGAAGAAACTGTGGCGCGCCCGGTCGGTCCTGGCAGCGGTGTTCGACCACGGCGACGAACCCACCCTGACCTCGACCAGCGCGTCACCCAGCTGGGCGGGACTCCCCGCCGAACGCCGTGAGCGGCTCGGCGCCCTGCGCCAGGGGCCGATTCTGACCCCGGTGGCCGACCGCACCGGGGCAGGCATACTCCTGGAGTTCCCCAACGGGCCCCTCGCGCTGTGGATCGACCTCGGCGAGAACCGGCCCTTCACCGGAGAGGACCAGCTGTTGCTGTCCCTCCTGGCCGGCCACCTCGCCCAGGGTCTGCAGCGGGCACACCAGATCGACCAGCAGCGTGAGACCGCCATCGCCCTGCAACGCGCCATCCTCGGCCCGGCCCGGCTCCCCGACGGATTCGCCGTCCGCTACGAGCCCGCCACGCAGCCCCTGGAGGTCGGCGGCGACTGGTACGACACCGTCACCCTGCCCGATGGGCGGATCGGCATCGTCGTCGGTGACTGCGTCGGCCGGGGTCTCGAAGCCGCCAGCGTCATGGGCCAACTGCGCAGCGCCTGCCGCGCCCTGATGCTGCAGGACGCCAGTCCTGCCCGGACTTTGATGGCCCTAGACCAGTTCGCCGCCGGAGTTCCGGGCGCGGCCTGCACCACCGTCTTCTGCGGCGTCCTCGACACCGACACCGGACAGCTGACGTACTCCAGTGCCGGCCACCCGCCCGGCATCCTTGTCCAGCCCGAAGGCACCACCCGGCTCCTCGAGGACGGACGCTCCCTGCCCCTCGCCGTCCGTCCCGGCAAGGAGCGGCCCGAAGGTGCCTGCACCATCCCGGCCCGGTCGACCCTGCTGCTGTACACCGACGGGCTCGTCGAACGTCGTCGCCGCCCGCTCAGCGCGGGCATCGACCAGGCCGGCGAAGCACTTCAGGACGGGCGGGGCACCGCGGTCGACGAGCTGGCCACCCACGTCATGGCCCGGCTCGCCCCCGTCGACGGCTACGACGACGACGTCGCCCTGCTGCTCTACCGCCACCCGGCCCCGCTGGAGATGTCCTTCCCCGCGGAGTCCTCCCAGCTCGCCCCCGTCCGCAAGTCACTGCGCAGCTGGCTCGACCAGTGCGATCTGCCGCCCACCACCGTGCAGAACGTCCTGGTGGCGGCAGGCGAGGCGTGCGCGAACGCCATCGAGCACGGCCACCGCGACGCCCCCGGTGACGCCATCCACATCCGAGCCGAGGCATTCGTCGACAACCTGCACCTGACCATCGCCGACACCGGCCGCTGGAAAGCGCCGCAGCCGGAACTCAACACCCACCGCGGTCGCGGGATGGGTCTGATGCATGCCCTCATGCAGCAGGTGACCATCACCCCCGGCCCGTCCGGCACCACCGTCGACATGCATACGAGGATCGCCTGATGACCACTTCCCTGACCCTCACCCGCGGACGACGGCCCGACGGCATCGCGCTCCTGACGGCCGTCGGCGAGATCGACATGAGCAACACCGAGGAACTGGCCGACGCCCTCACGGACATGACCGGACCTCTGGTGCTCGACCTCACCGGTGTCGAATACCTCGACAGCGCCGGACTCAGCGTGCTCTTCCCCCACGCCGACCGCCTCGAACTGGTCACCAATGCGCTCCTGGAACCCGTCCTGACCATCTCGGGCCTCACCGACCTGACCACCGTCCACCCCACATAACCGCACGTGGTCGTAGCGGGCGAGCGGCGTCGGGTGCGGTGGACCCGCGCGTCGGCGCAGGACGATCATGAGCGTTGGGAGGCGACGGGACGGGAGTACGGTGGCGGTACCGAGCGCACCTCGCACGCCGTCATCCGTTTCGGCGTCGCCCTCGGGGAACGGCAATGGCCGGAGCACACCGCGTCCGGTCGGAGATGAGCCGCCCCACATGAGTCTGATGAGTCTCGGAGTACTCGCTTCCTCCCGCAAGGAGAACGAGTTCCGTCTGCCCCTGCACCCCCGACACCTCGACCGGATCGCTCCGGACATACGCGAGCGCATCTTCCTCGAACAGGGCTACGGCGAACGGTTCGGCGTCGCCGACGACGCCCTACGACCACTCGTGGCAGGTCTGCGCACCCGTGAGCAACTCCTCGCCGAGTGCGACGTCCTGCTGCTGCCCAAACCGATGCACGAGGATGTCGCCGAGCTGCGCGAGGGGCAGGTGCTGTGGGGATGGCCGCACTGCGTCCAGGACGAGAAGATGACGCAGATCGGTATCGACCGACGGCTGACCTTCATCGCCTGGGAAGCCATGAATCACTGGACGTCCAGAGGCGCCTTCAGCGTCCACGTGTTCCACAAGAACAATGAGCTCGCCGGCTACTGCTCGGTGCTGCACGCCCTTCAGCTCGGCGGGCTGACCGGCAGCTACGGGCGCCGGCTGCGGGCGGTGGTCATCAGCTTCGGCGCCACGGCGCGCGGGGCGGTCACGGGCCTGGGCGCCATGGGGATCTCCGACGTCACGGTGCTCACGCAGCGCGCCGCCGCAGCGGTGGCTTCGCCGATGCCCTCGGTCGTGATGGGCCACTTCGCGGAGCGGGAGGACGATCCCTCGCAGCTGGAGGCCGTCACCGCGAACGGTTCCGTGCCGCTGGCGGAGTACCTGGCCGGGTTCGACGTCATCGTCAACTGCGTCCTGCAGGACACGGACGCGCCTCTCATGTTCGTCACCGAGGAGGAGCTCGCCCTGTTCCGCCCCGAGACCTTCTTCGTCGACGTCGCCTGCGACGAGGGCATGGGCTTCGAATGGGCCCGCCCGACCACGTTCGGCGAGCCCATGCACTCCGTGGGTCCGGGTTGCCACTACTACGCGGTGGATCACAGCCCGTCCCACCTGTGGAACTCCGCCACCTGGGAGATCAGCGAGGCGCTGCTTCCCTACTTGCGCAAGGTCTTGAGCGGCCCCACCGCATGGGACTCGGACGTCACGCTCAGAAAGGCCATCGAGATCCGCGACGGAGTCGTCCAGAACCCGAAGATCCTCTCCTTCCAGCACCGGTCGGCCGCCTACCCGCACGCGGCCGAGGTTCCCGCGGTCCGCTGAGCCGAGAGGCAGTTCGGCAGGTCTGCCGGGCCGCGTGTTGCCGGCCCGGCAGACCTGCCGACTGTACGGATGCTAGCCGCGCCGTCCCGAGGGATCGTCGGCGAAGACGTCCTGGTCCTCGTCGGTGACCGGTCCGGTGCCGACGGCGTCGGCTCCGGTGCCGGCCGGCTCCTCGTGGGCCCGGTCCGCGTGGCCCGGCCACCATGCCGCGTGGCCGATCAGGGCGGTGAGGCTCGGCGTGAAGAACATCGCCATCACGAAGGCGGCGACCGCGATGCCGAACGAGACCGCGAATCCCATCTCCGTGAGCAGTGCGTTGCCCGCCAGCATCATCGTGGCGAACGTCGCCGCGAGGATGAAGCCGGCCGCGGCAACCGTCGGGCCGGCGTGCCGTAGCGCCATGCCGGCCGCTTCACGTGGATCTCGGCCTTCGCGGGCCTCCTCACGAAGCCGGGCGATCATGAGGATGTTGTAGTCCGTGCCGATGGCGACCACGAACAGGTACATGATCACGGGCAGCATGAACATCAGGCCCGAGTGCCCCTGCCCATCCTGGAAGATCCACACGGTGGCGCCGAGGGTCGCGCCGAACCCGAGCCCCACCGAGGCCATCAGGTACAAGGGCGCGACCACACTGCGCAGCAGGAGTCCCAGGATGATCATGATCAGGATCGCGGCGACGGGGAAGACCGTCCGGTAGTCGTGGTTGACCGCCGCGTCGATGTCCTTGTAGATCGAGGACATGCCACCGACGAGGGCCTCGGTGCCCTCGGGCGCGTCGGCGTGTGCGACGTCCCGCACCCTGCCCACCGTGTCGATCGCCTGGTCCGTCGACGCCTCGTACTTGAGCGTGACCGTGAAGTCGGCGGTCGTGCCGGCCTTGTTCACCTGGGTCATGCTCGCGCTGGCGACACCGTCGACCCCGCCGAGGCTCTTCTCGTAGGCGGGGAAGGCGGCCCTGTCCAGCGGCTTGCCGTCGGTGCTCGACAAGTAGACGTCGGTGGGTGCGGCGGCGCCCGCCGAGTACGCCTTCTGCATCTCGTCCTGGACGACCATGGACTCCTTGGTCTTGGGCATGGAGCCCGACGCCAGGTCGAACGTGGCGTTGTATCCGAACACGCCGAGGGACAGGGCGACCAGGACGAGACCGGAGAGTGCGGCGGTCAGTGCCGGGCGGCGCTGCACACCGCGGCCGAGGGCGGCGAACCGGGCGTTCTCCGGCTCCTGTTGCCAGGACTTCGAGGGCCAGAAGACCTTGGGTCCGATGAGCGAGACCACGGCCGGGGCCAGGGTCAGACCCGCGACCAGGGTGACAGCCACCGAGATGGCGAGTGCCGGACCCATCTGCTTGAGGAAGCCCAGCGTGGACAGCACCAGCGCCAGGAAGGCGATGATGACGGCGCCCGCCGCCGAGGCGATGGCCTCACCGACCCGGCCCACCGCGTTGATCATCGCCTCCTTCGACTCGTCTCCTGCCCGCAGGCGTTCGCGGTAGCGGAAAATCAGGAACAGGAAGTAGTCCGTGCCCACGCCGAACAGCACGACGATGAGGATCGAGGACACCGAACTGTTGGCCTGGAGGTCGAAGAGCTTGGTGGCGTAGGCGATCAGCCCGTTGGCGATGGCGGCCACCACGCCGATCAGGATCAGGGGGAGTACGGCCAGGATCGGCGCCCTGAAGATGATCAGCATGGTCACCAGGATGATCAGGAAGGTGCCGATCCCGATCAGGGCCTGACCGCGCTTGGACGAGTCCTGTTGGTCGAGCGCCTGCGCGGCGGAGCCGCCGAGCTTGACGTCGAGATCCGTGCCCTTGGCCAGTTGCTTGACGTCGTCCCGCAACACCTTGGCCGCGTCGGCCTGTTTGGGCTGGCCGGCGTTCTTGCTGTCCATCTGGACCAGGGTGAGGTCGTACCTGCCGTCCTTGGACGGCTGGCCGGGGACGACCTTCTGCACCTGGTCGATGTTCTTCTTGCCCAGCTCGGTGGTGATCCGGGCGACGTCCTTCTTGTCGGCGGCGGTGAGCTTGCCGCCGTCGGTGCGCTGGTACAGCGCGATCGCTGACGGGGTGAAGGCACCGGGGAACGCCTTCGCCTGGAGATCCGCAGCTTTGATGGACTCGTAACTCTTGGGCAGGAAACTGCTTTCGTCACTGTTCGAAGGCAGGCCCGGAGCCGTGGCGACGATCGCCACGGCCGCGATGAGCCATGCCACGATCGTCCAGACGGGATGTCGGACGACGGTGATCCCAATACGTCGAAACATGCGGGGGGTCCTCCTGGGCAGGAAGATCACCACAGCCCGGGGGCGGACCCCGGCATCGGCGACCCTGACCGGCCTTCCCATCGAGCCGGTCGAATGGTTGTCTTGGGCTCTGATCGTAGTGACCGCAGTCCTCGCTCGCCGCATCGGGCCGTTACTGGGGTGAGTCTCGTGTCGGTGGAGGGTGTCGGGGCCACGCGACGCTCCTCGTGCGGTGTCCTCGCACATGGCGGATCAGGCTACGAGGAGGCGAAGGCCGAGTTCGGCAGCGTCGAGAGCGACGAGGTCGCGGTTGCGCTCGGCCCACCGGCCCGAGGAGAGGTCGTCGCGCAGTCTGTCCACCGCCCGCCGCTCCGCCTGGGGGCCGACTCGGGTCCAGACCGACACCGCGCGGCGCACGGGTTCGTCCAAGTAGGCCTCGGGCCGCCGCCAATGGGCCTCGAAGAAACCGTCGGCGCAGTCCCACGGCACGAGCACCGGCTCCGCGCGCCCCCCGATCGCGCGGGTCAGGTCGGCCAGCGAGGGCCAGTCGACAAGAAGGTCGGCGAACTCGGGCAGGTAGTCGCGGGTGAGCCAGAACCTCTCACGCCGGCCGGTGTCACCGGCGTCGTATGTGAACACCACCACGCGGCGGGCCACGCGCCGCATCTCCCGCAGGCCCGCGATCGGGTCCCGCCAGTGATGAACGGTGCTGAAGGCCATCGCCGCGTCGAAGGACTTGTCCTCGAACGGGAGGCTCTCCGCCGCGGCGGCCACGCACGGCGCCGCGTCCGCGGGACGCTGCGACCGCATGACCGCCGACGGCTCCACCGCGACGACGTCGCGATCGGGCGGCTCGTACGAGCCGGTGCCGGCTCCGACGTTCAGCACTGTCCGCGCGTCCCCGAGCGCGTCCCAGACTCGCGCGGCGATCCGCGGCTCGGTTCGCCGCGTCGCCGGGTAGGCGGACCCGATGGCATCGTACAACTGTGCTCCGAACACGTTGAGTTGCTCCTCCGGCGTCGTCCTGATCCCCATCGCCCGTGCCCCCAGTTCCCTGTCGATCGCCGTCACCATGGCGACAGCACGGTCGCTCTGTTCCAGCAGCAGGCCGCGCAGTCGGCGCAGGTGAGCGACCGCGTCGGTGGCCGGGTCGTCGACCAGGTCCGCGATCTCGCGTAGCCCGAAACCCAGTCGCCGATAGGCCAGCACCTCCCGCAGCCGCTCCACATCGCCCGCCGCATAGGCCCGATAACCGGCCCCGGTTCGCGCCGACGGACGCACGAGGCCGATCTCGTCATAGTGATGCAGCGTGCGGACGCTCACGCCGCCCAGCGCCGCCACCCGTCCCACCGTCAGATGCTCCTCCACGCCGCCGACTATGCGGCATGACGCCACGTGAGGGTCAACGGCTCCGTGCTGGGCGGCTCCGGTGCAGGGTCTCGTCGTGCGTGCACACAGGTTCGGGATCCTGGGCGAGGCAGAGGGTGAACACCTGCCCGTCCTTCCTCGTGACGGCGATGAAGGTGCACATGTCGTCCTTGCCGTCCACGGCGATCATGCCGCCTCGTGTGAGGGACTCGTCGGTGAAGGAGGAACCCGAGTCGTTCATGGGCCCGAAGAACTCCCAATGGCCCTTCGTCGCCGCTGGGCATGAGCCCGGCTCGGCGCCCGGGGCGTGATCGAGCCCGACCCCCCTCAGCGTGTGATCGCCGGCGAAGTCGATCCGCACACCCTCGTCGTTGGCCCATTTCGCGACCAGCGACGCCTGGCTGATGGGCGGAGGCGGCGGTCCGACGCCGCATGCCACCCCGACGCAGCCCAGCACGCCGACCAAGGTCGCGATCCGCCGGCACCTGACAGTTCCCCGCATCGTGTTCACCCTCCCCAGATTTTGAACGTGTTCAGAATAGTCCTCTCGGTGTCGCCGGCCGGAAACGGGGGTGCGCCCGCGCGACGCCCGGGCGTTCGGGCGGAGGTGAGCGGATGACAGGACGCTCTCGGATGTCCTGTCGGCCCTCGACCTGGTCGAGGCAACGGACCGGACGAGCGCAAAGGGGCGCCAATGCTGTCCGGGCCTCAGCGAGATGCCCGTCGGGCGGGCAGTGCTGAAATCGCAACGATCCGGAGCGCAACCATCCCTTCCCGTGGCGAGTCCAGCCATCCGAACGACACGTGTGTGCGTTCCGGACGGCGCGGGTGAGACGGGTGTGGGGTATGGGACAGGTACGGCGATGGACTCGACCGGCGGCACTGCTGATCGGAGCGGCCGGACTCGGTGTGGCGGTGCTGCCGGGAACGGCGAACGCGGCCGACACGAAGCTGTCGATCGACGCCCAGGAGACGTACTACGCCTACCAGTACGGCGAGGGCCCGCCCGGTGACGGTGATCTGTTCCTGCTCGACCTGAACCTGAGCGCCCCCGAGGGCACCGAGCCGCTGGCCAAGAACGTCAAGCTCACCATCGACGCCACCGACCTGGAGGGCAAGGCCCTCATCACGGGCGACGGCGGAGCCTGCTCGCGTTCGGGGTACGTCTACACCTGCACGTACACCTCGATCGACGGCCTGACCAGCGTCCAGCCCTTCTACATCAAGGGCGCCAAAGGCGTGAAGGCCGGTGCCTCCGGCGACATCCGCTACACCGCCGTCTCCAGCGACGCGGGCACGGCCACCGCCACGACGCACGCGATCATCGGTGGCCCCAAGCTGCTCACCCAGCGGGAGAAGAAGGTCACCGGCGTCGCGCCCGGAGGAAGCTTCGACATCACCCCGGCCATCGCCAACACCGGCCCGCTGGCGGCGCCCCAGGGCATCGGCGTGAAGTTGTTCGGCGAGGAGGGACTGAAGGTCGCCGAACAGTACAGCAACTGCCGGTACCGGCCGATGCCGCAGCCCACCGCGTACTGCACCTTCGACACCCCCATCGAGCCCGGGACGGCGTACGCGTTCGACAAGCCGTGGCACTTCACCGCGTCGGACGACCTGATGTACGCCACCATCAGCTACCTCACCTGGCCGCTCGGCAGCGGCAACCCGTGGCAGTACGACAATCCGGCGGACTACACCGTCACCGGCAGCGGACCGGCGCTCGGCCTCAAGCCCGTCTCCGCCTCCGGTTTCCCCGACTTCGGCGGCTTCGTCGAGGTGTCCACCACCCAGCGCGCCGACTACCAGGCGCTGGGTGGTCAGGTCACCGGCGAGGTGGGCCAGACGGTGCCGGTGACCCTGGGCGTGAAGAACGGCGGCCCGGGCTCCATGAACCTCTACAGCCGCCCCGGCCAGGGCTCCGGCGTCTACCGCGTCACCCCGCCCGAGGGCACCGTGATCACCAAGATCCCCTTCCCCGGCGAGGACGACGACCACGCCTGCGGATCGCCGATCAAGGGCACCCTCACCTACGAGTGCGGGATATCGGACACCTTCCCGGCCGGCGACACCGACCAACTCACCTTCTACGTGCGCATCCAGAAGGCGGTCGCACACCCGAAGGCCGGTTCCATCGAGGTCATGGGCCGCACCGACTTCCCCAATCGCGACGATCGGCCGGGCAACGACTCCGCACCGGTCACCCTGAAGGTCACCGGCGGCGCCTCGTCCGCCTCGCCCTCCCCGTCCCCGTCCGCCTCGGCATCCGCCGGTACCGGCGCAGGCACCGGCGGTTCCGCCTCGACGTCCGGCGGCACCAGCACGACCGGCGGGGCGGACCCGCAGAGCGGCTCGATGGCCGCCACCGGTGCGGGCGGACTGCTGTGGATCGAGGCCGCGGCGGCTGCGGCGCTGGGGACCGGCGCGGTGGGCGTGGCGGTGTCGCGCCGCCGGGCACGCCGATAGCTCCATCCCCGTTGCGCGAAGCGGCATTTCATGGCCTGAACGGGGGGCAGGTACGTTCCGCGGCATGGACGAGAATCTTCAGACGGCCGAACAACTCGCGGCCGCTTTGCGTGCCGGCGAAGTGACCTCGGCGGAACTGACCGACGAGGCGATCGCCCGTATCGAGCGGGACGACACCGCGATCAACGCGATCTGCGTGCGGGACTTCGACCGTGCGCGGATCGCCGCGCGTGGTGCCGACGACGCGCGTGCCCGCGGAGAGGACCGCGCGCTGCTCGGCATCCCGGTGACGGTCAAGGAGTCGTACAACGTGGCCGGGCTGTCCACGACGTGGGGGATCCCGATACACCGGAACCACCTTCCGGCCGAGGATGCCGTGCAGGTGTCACGGCTCAAGGCCGCCGGGGCGGTGGTGCTCGGCAAGACCAACGTGCCCTTGGGGCTGCAAGATGTGCAGACCTTCAACGGGATCTACGGCACCACCAACAACCCCTGGGATCCCCGTCGTACGCCGGGTGGATCATCCGGCGGATCGGCGGCGGCCCTGGCATCCGGATTCGGCGCGCTGTCCATCGGCTCCGACCTCGCGGGTTCGTTGCGGACCCCAGCACACTTCTGCGGCATCTACGCGCACAAGCCGACACTCGGGCTGGCGGCGACGCGCGGAATGGTCCCGCCTCTCGCCCCGGCACTGCCGGACGCACACGATCTCGCCGTCGTCGGTCCGATGGCACGCTCCGCCCGAGATCTCACGCTCCTGCTCGACGTCATGGCGGGACCGGACCCTCTCACGCTCGGTGTGGCCTACGACGTGACGCTGCCGCCCGCGCGCCACGAACGGCTCCGCGACTTCCGGGTCCTGGTCCTTGACGAGCATCCGCTCATTCCGACGGGGGGCGCCGTGCGGGCGGGCGTGAAGCGGGTTGCCGACGTGCTCGTCGACGCGGGCGCCCGCGTCGAACGGCACAGCTCGTCGCTGCCCGACCTGACCGAAGCCGCCTTGCTCTACACGCAGTTGCTGTTCTCGGGCTCCGTGGCACAGTTTCCCGTCGAAGCGTACGAGCAGTTGAGGACTCGCGCCGCGCGACTGAGCGCGGACGACCGGAGTCTCGACGCGGCGCGACTGCGTGGCATGGCGTTCAGCCACCGCGACTGGATCGAGGCGAACGGCCGTCGAGAGTTCCACCGGCAGGGCTGGCGGCAGTTCTTCGCCGAGTTCGACGTCGTCGTGTGTCCCATCACGCCTACTCCCGCGTTCCCGCACGACCACCACCCCAATCCGATGGAGCGCCGGATCGACATCGACGGCGTCGAGTACCCGTACTTCGACCAGCTCGCCTGGGCCGGTCTGGCCACCATGCCCGGCCTGCCCGCCACTGCCGTACCGGCGGGCCGATCTCCCGACGGACTGCCGGTGGGAGTTCAGCTCGTCGGTCCGATGCTGGAGGACCGCACCCCCTTGCGGCTGGCCGAACTGCTGGAGGAGACGATGGGCGGCTTCCAGGCACCGAAGAAGGGCTGACCACTGTCCGTCTCCCTGCTCTCGCCGGGGCCACGGTGAAGCCGGAGTAGGCCGGGCACCACCCGGTCGTCGCGTCGGTGCGGGTGGTGGCCGGCGAACTCAGTCGGTCAGTGAGGGAACGGCGTGCGGGCGGAGCACCATGAGCGGGTCTTCCAGGGTCGCCACCATGGCAAAGGGGAACCGGTCGAGCTCAAGACAGAGCGCGACGTCATCGGGGTGGACGCCTTGACGCACGCCGTGCGCCAGCTCGGCGGCGGCGCGCGACTCACCGGCGCGGCGGAGGAACGCGGCGGAGTCCGTACCCGTCTCGGTGGCCCTCCGGGCGATGTACTCGGCGCACGCCAGATCTTCGTCGGCGAGCCCGTCCTCGCCGGTGACGACGAACGTGACCTGGTCAGAGCCTTCTTCGACGGAACGCGCGCCGGTCTCCCCGCCCTGGTCCTCACGGCCTGGATCGTCATCGGGGTCGCCTTCGTGCTCCTCGCCGACCGGCGCGGGCGCCGCTCCGCGGTGTCGCAGTCGGACGCCACCGACTCGACCGAGGCCGCCGATGCCTCGCATCCCGCGTCCGTCTCGCCCTGACCTGTTCGGAGGCAACGCCTGCTGACGCCGTCGCGGAGCGGTGCATAGGATCGGCGGCATGGCTCTGCGACCCGTGCAGGTGAACGTGAAGGCTGTTGATGTCTCGGCGGTCGGCCGGTTCTGGGCGGAGGCGCTCGACTGGCACGTCTCCAGCGGGGAATCCGGCGTGACCCGCCTCGTGGCGCCCGCCGGTTTCGTCTGGCCGGACCCGGACGTCGTCGGTGTCGACGTCGTTCCTGTCCCGGAACCCAAGACGGCAGCGAAGAACCGTGTGCACCTCGATCTCGCCACCACCTCCGCGGCCCATCAGACGGAGTTGGTCGCGCGCCTCCAGGCCCTCGGGGCGACGCCCGCCGACGTGGGCCAGGGCGACGTGCCCTGGACGGTCCTCGCCGACCCGGAGGGCAACGAGTTCTGCGTCCTGGAGCCTCGGGAGATCTACCGGGACACCGGTCCGATCGCCGCGGTGGTCGTCGACTGCGCGGATCCGCGGGCCATGGCCCGGTTCTGGGACGCGGCGATGGACTGGACTCCGCACGAGGTGAGCGACGATCACGCGTCGTTGCGCTCCGCCCGGGGCACCGGTCCGTATCTCGAGTTCCTTCGGACGCCAGAAGCGACGGCTGGGGAGGACCGCGTCCACCTCGACCTGCTGCCGTACCCCGGCGACGACAAAGAGGCGGAGGTCGCCCGGCTGCGGGCTCTTGGCGCCACCGACCTCGACCTCGGGCAGGGCGACGTCCCGTGGACGTGCCTGAGCGACCCGGAAGGCCATGCTTTCTGCGTCCTCGCGCTGTCCTGACGCGGAGTCGCGTCGTCGAGGCGCGGCCCGTGTACCGAGGGACGAGCAGGGTCCGCGGATGCCGACGGTCATCGGGAGTCGGGGCCATCCGAGTGTGCCGCGGCTGTGTCGGGCAGCGGTCGCCGGGTCGATTGACCATGCTGAGCCGGGATCCACACCACACCCGGCGATGAGAGGCCAAGCATGCCGAACGACTCGGTCGCACGCTTCCTGGCAGCACTGACCCCGGAGGACAGGGAGGCCGTCACCGCCAGACCCGGGGAGGAGCAGGAGAGGCTCGCTGCCGCCTGGGAAGAGGAGTTGGAGGGCGACGACGAACTCGACACCCTCGACGAGGTGTCCCCGCCGGCGGCCGAAGCCGAGGCCGCCCGCCGTGTCCTGGGCAAGGAATCCGACTAGCAACCGGGTGGAGTCCGCCCACCGGGCGTCGGCACGCAGCCGCAGCCACCTACCAGTCGGGCGGTCAGGCTGCGGAGCGGCGGCCCACGGGTCGGGATGGGTCCGTTGCCCTGACACACCGTCCGAGAGGAGACGAGATGGAGTCGGATTCGGGGTTCCGAGTGCGCCGGGTCTACGACCCGCCGGAGACGGCGGACGGTCGACGGATCCTGGTGGACCGCCTGTGGCCACGCGGGCTGTCGAAGGAGAGGGCGAGTCTCGACGAGTGGCTCAAGGACGTCGCGCCCTCGAACGGCCTGCGCGTGGCCTACCACGCCGGTGAGTTGGACTTCGCCGCCTTCCGAGGCCACTACCAGGCGGAGCTCGACGACCCTGAGCACGCCGCCGCGGTCGAGCACCTCCTCGACCTGGACGGCGAGGAGACCGTCACCCTCGTCACCGCTGTGAAGGAGCCGGAGAACAGCCACGTAGGGGTTCTCATCGCTCACCTGGTTGAGCAGGGGCGCAAGCCGCGCCGGTGAGGTGCCCTGGACGCCGACACGGCGTCGCGCGTACGGCCACGGGCAGGTCGTACGGGGCCGTCCGGGGCGGCCCCGTCGGGGCGACGCCCCGGACGGCAGTCGTCAGGAGCCCGCCGCGATCCGGTCCCGCACATAGGTGACGAGTGCCGCCGCCACTCGGGAGCGGTGCGGCTCCGGCAGGTCCTCGTAGGCGGCCGAGACGGTCATCCACTCGTTGAAGACAGGTCCCCCGCGGGTGAGGAGCCAGTCCACGCACAGGTAGTCCGCGTCGACTCCCGCGGCCAGCCGTTCGCTGAGCGTGCGCACGCGGTCGTCCCCCTCGAAGGAGGCGCCGGACCCACCCTCACTCACGTTGGCGAGGTACGAGCCCGCCTTCGGGCGGCGCAGCATCACGGCGACCGCTTTCCCTCGGTGCACGTACACCCGTACGTCGCCGTCGTTCTCCTGGAACGGCTGCACCACCGCGCCCAGCGCCGCCGGGGCGAGGAGGTCGACCGCGGCGGTCAGTTGCTCGGGGCCCTCGGTCTTGAGCACCCCGAAGCCCATGGCCATGGCGCGGGGCTTGACCACGTAGGGGCCGGGGCCCAACTCCCGGTCGACCACGGTCAGTACCCGGCGGGCGTACCGTCCGAAGGGCACCGCGACCGTGGGCGGGACCGGGATGCCGAGTGCTGCCGCCGTGTGGCACATGGCGAGCTTGTCCGATCCCAGGGACTCGGCGTCCCGGATGCCGTCGTTGAGGAGCACGCGACCGGCCGCCCTGATGGTCCGCGTGATGGCCTGGACGTGGCGCCCGATACCCGCGTCCCACGTCCAGTCCGACAGCAGGAAGGCGTGACCGCCGTCGAGCAGGTCCTCCTCGTCCAGGTACAGGCGCGGAGCTCCGCCGGACCAGGCCGGTACGAGGTCCCCGGAGTGCACCACGCGCACCGGCAGACCGTTGCGCTCGAAGAGGTTCACGCGGTCGGAGCCCTCCTTCTGCAGCAGGAGGTGGCGTCGCGGGTCGTAGTTGTCCGGATTGGTGATCCACACGATCGCGGGGGCGCGGGGCTCGTCGGTCCGGGAGAGTGCGTCGGTCACGGCAGGGGTTCCGTTCGTCGGGCGGACGGGTGGGAGGGCAAGAGCAGCGGTGATCGGCCATGGTGGGGCGGGCAGGGGCGGCGCTGATCAGGTGGCCGCCAGGGGTTCGCCGGCGGGGGCGCCGGTCGGCAGGGTCCGCATCCGGCGCAGCGGGGAGAGGAAGAGCCAGAGGAAGGCGAGCGAGGTGCCGACCGCCCCGGTGAGCACGGCACCGCGCGCACCGAACACCTCGGCCAGCACACCGCCGCAGAGGCTGCCGACGGGGCGTGCCCCCCAGGCGAAGAACCGCACGGTGGCGTTGACCCGGCCCAGCCGGTCGGGCGGCACGGCACGCTGGCGGAAGCTGACCTGGGCCACGTTGTAGACCACGAGCGCGGCCCCCAGCCCGAACAGCGAGACGCTGACCAGCGCGAGTCGCCACCCGGGCTGGACGAGGGCCGCGAGCAGGGTGAGCGGGGCGCCGCACGCCACGCTGTACTTCACCGCCGTCGCGTCCCCCAGCGTCTCGATGAGCCGGCGCACCACGAGTGTGGCGAGGACGCCTCCGAGGCTTCCCGCCGTGAGGAGCAGACCCACGGTGGTGGCGGGTACGGCGAGATCGCGGGCGAGCAGGACCAGGAGCATCGCGTAGGACATGCTCCAGAACAGGGTCAGCGTCGTGGAGCACAGGACGATGGGCCGGAGCAGCGCGTCCCGTGTCACCAGCCGCACGCCCTCGGCGATCCCCCTGACGAGTTGGGGACGGTCCTTGCGGGACGGGAGCGGCTCCGGCCGCCGGATCAGGGCGACGCACAAGGCGGACCACACGTACCCGAACGCCGTCGCGACGATGGCGAGCGGTGCGCTCGCCAGTTGGATGAGCAGACCGCCGGCGCTCGGGCCGACCACGCCGGCCACCTCCTCCACGCCGGTGAGCCGGGCGTTGGCGGTCACGAGGCGGTCGCCACTGACCACGTGCGGGAGATAGCTCTGCTCGGCGACGTCGAAGAAGACGGTGAGGACGCCGGTGACGAGCGAGACCGCGCACAGGTGGACCACGTCGAGGGTGCCCAGGGTCCACGCCACCGGAATGCTGCCCAGTGCGGCGGCGCGGCCGAGATCGCAGGCGACCATCACCGGTCGCTTGCGCATCCGGTCGACCCATACGCCCGCGGGCAGTCCGACGACGAGGAACGCCACCGTCTGGCAGGCCGCGACGGCACTGACCTCGAACGCGGAGGCGTGCAGCGTCGTGGTGGCGAGGATCGGCATCGCCAATCCGAGGAGTCGGAAACCGAGTTGGCTCAGCGCCTGCGCGGTCAGCAGCAGGCGCAGGGCGCCCACCTCGCCCGCGCCGGCGGTGGAACGGGGTGGTCCGACCATCACCAGGCCTTTCCAGAGGGCGTGGTCCCGTGCCATCACGGAACCGCGGCGCTGCGCACACCGAAGGCGGGGCCCGTGGACGACGGTCTCCGGAGGACGGATCGCAGCCGCCCGGGTCCCGCCGGGGAGCGCGACGACGCTAGAGGCGGCACGGGGGTGCCGCAAGCGGCGGAGAGGCGAAGGAGAGCGGGCGGAGAGACGTGAAACGGCCCGAGGCATAAGGGAGTTGGGGATACCTCGCGAACCTCCCCGCATCACTGCAGGTCATCATCCCCCATCGGTTTTCCGCCGATTTTCGCCGACGAGCCGCGACAATGGCGGAGACGTCCCTTCAGTGGCATACGAGTGCTTGCGTCGCAGGGGGCGTTGACCTACGTTGTCCTCGCCGCCGCGCCGCGGGTGACGGCACGACCACCCCCGCCGCGGTTCGTACCGCTCCGCACCCCTGATCCCGGCCCTCCCGCCGTGTGCCGGTGCGATGCTCCTCCCCGCCCGCCGGACGTGACACCCCCTCCACTCCTGTGCTGTGCCCTGCCCGCGACGGTTCCGCCCGCTCCCGCACACCTCGTGCGGCGGCTCGGCCCGTCAGGGCGCTGCGCAGGCACGGGTTTGCGGCATGCCGCTGTGGGAGGGGTCTGACGAAACGGCACCATCGACCAGCACAGAAGACTCCGTCAGAAGCACTGGCCGACGGGAGCCTCCGACGGCTCCGGAAGCCCGGCCGGCCGCCGGACCCGCACACGACGGCACCATCACCGGCCGCCGTGACGCCGATCAGGAGAGCACCGTGCAGATTCCGGACGTGGACATCAGGGCCACCGAACGCGCCCGACTCAGACCGCCGTTACCGCGCCCGATGGACGAACAGCCCCTGACCGTCGGCACGTCCGGCCTTCCTCCCGCTCTCGGGGTCGTCCGGCACGCCGCGCATCTTCCCCGGGCGTCCTGGGACCGTCTCGCCGGCCCCGACGCCGCCTACCTGGCGACCCGTTGGCTCGACGTGGCGGAGGACACCTCCGGCGCGGCCATGCGCTACATCACCCTCACCGACGGCCAGGGCCTGGCCGGTGCGCTCGCCACCGCGGTCGCCGACACGAACGCCCCATGGCTCGCGGGCCGCCCCGACACCGTGGTGCGGTTCTGCGCGGCGGAGGGACGGCAAGGCGCGGGGGAGCTGGCGGGCGACCTGCCCGACGACCTCGCCGACGCTCTGCTGCCGGGTCTCGTCTGTGGGGGCCGGCACCTCGGCCGCACCACTCTGCTGAGCCGCGACGGTCACGAAGGCGTCGGCGAGAGGCTGTTGGGTGCCGCCGAGCGTCTCGCGGACGAGGAGGGGCTGCGCAGCGTGGCCTTCCTCCATGTCGACGAGCACGACACCGCGCTGCGGACCCTGCTGGCCGGCCGCGGCTACCGCTCCTTCCACTCCGAGGACTATCACTGGCTGCCGGTGCCGCAGGGCGGCTTCGCGGAGTACGCCGCCGGTTTCTCCGCTCACCGCCGTCGCCGGATCGGCGCCGAACGCCGGGCAGTGCGCGACGCCGGTGTCCAGATCGCCTCTGCGCCACTCGATCCCGCCGACATCCCCCGCTTCGCGGAATTGGAGACCACGCTTCTCGGCAAGTACGGGATGAACGCCTGGACCCCCTCGCGGTCGGCGGCCATCCTGGAGCGCGCGCTCGGCGCCTGCGGTCCTGACGCGCTGGCGGCCACCGCTCGTCTCGACGGCGAGATCATCGGCTTCGCGCTGATCGTGGTCCACCGCGACCGCTGGTTCGCACACCGTGCTGGTTTCGACTACGCCGCCCAACGCGGGCTGCCGCTCTATTTCGAGCTCCTCTACTACCACCTGGTCGAGGCCGCGGCCCGAGCCGGTGCCACCGTCATCCACTACGGCACGGGCAGCGGCGCCGCCAAGACCTCACGTGGATGCCTCGGTTCACGGCAGTACGCCTACCTCCGTACGCCCGCCCTCGTCTGACGGACGGGCGGCACCGCTCACCCGCGCGAGGTGGCGACGACGATCTCGGTGGCACGGGCGATGAGCTGGTCGTCGTAGGGCGCGTCCTGGGTGGTGCGGCTGGAGAGCACCGCGAGGACGATCGGGGCGGCGTCGGGGGGACGGACGATGCCGATGTCGTTGCGTGTGCCATAGCTCGCGTTGCCCGTCTTGTCGCCGACCTTCCAATGAGCGGGGACTCCGCCGCGGATCAGCGCGTCGCCGGTGGTGTTGCGCCCGAGCCAGTCGATCAGCAGCGCGCGCCTCCCGGCGTCCAGGACGCCTCCGAGGGTGTAGGCGCGCAGGGTTGAGGCCAGGGCGCGGGGAGTGCTGGTGTCGCGCGGGTCGCCCGGGGTGGCTTCGTTCAGAGCGGGTTCGTACCGGTCGGCCTGGGTGGTGGTGTCGCCCCGGCCGGCGAGTTCGGTCTGGAAACCCTTGGGGCCGCCGAGTTCGTCGAAGAGCAGGTTCCCGGCGGTGTTGTCGCTGTAGCGGATGGCGGCATCGCACAACGCGCGCAACGACATGCCGGACTCCATATGCCTTTCGGTGACGGGGGAGTGGGCGACCAGATCGGCATGCGTGTAGCGGACGACTCTCTCCAACCCTGCCGGCGTGTTCTTCCTCAGTACCGCTCCAGCGGCCAGCGCCTTGTAGGTGGAAGCGAAGGCGAACCGCTCGTCCGCCCGGTACGCGACACTCTTTCCATTGCCGGTGTCCACGGCGTAGACGCCCAGCCGGGCATCGAATTCCCGCTCCAACTCGGCGAAGGCGGGCGCCGAGTTCGCAGGCGCAGCCATGGCGCGTTGCGCGGCGCCGAACAGGGGGACGGTCGCAAGCCCGGTCAGCGCGGCGAGCGAACCACGACGAGTAAGTGCCATCAGTTCATCCTGTTCGTTCGACTTTGAGTTGCTATTGCCGATCTTGTATACCCGACGTCACCCTCCGTACGGCCCTACTGGCGTGGCGGAGCGGGAGCCACGGTGCGGGCCGACCTGGCACCGGGGCAGGATGGGCGGATGGAACAACCCCTTGACGTGCCCGAACTCGATGCCCGTGGCGGATTCACACTCCGGCCGTGGCGTCTTTCGGATCTTCCGCTCGTCCATGAAGCATCCGAGGACGACTACATCCCGTTGATCACGACGGTGCCGTCGCCCTACTCCGACGCCGCCGGTGTCGCGTTCATCGAACGGCAGTGGAGCCGGGCGACCACGAGAGCCGGCTACCCGTTCGTCATCGTGACCTCCGACGATCGGCCGGTCGGTCAGGTGGGGCTGTGGCTGAAGGATCTGTCACAGGGGCGTGCGTCGATGGGTTACTGGGTCGCCGGATCGGCGCGTGGTCAGGGCGCGGCGGTGGCTGCCGTGGACGCGGTGGCCCACTGGGCCCTGCGCACCCTGCGAATTCCCCGCCTCGAACTGTGGATGGAGCCCGAGAACTCGGCATCCCTACGCACTGCGGAGCGCGCGGGGTTCCAACGTGAGGGACTGCTGCGGAAATGGCAGCAAGTGGGAGACGAACGCAGGGACATGTTCATGTACGCGCTGCTGAATGATGGGCTGTGATGGCGGATGTACTGATCCACCTGCGCGCTCCGGCCTCGGGGTTCCGGTCGGGGGCCATCGCCCGGGCGTCCCTGTCGCAGCGCGTGCGGCCACCACGGACCGGTTCGTGGTGCGACCGCGTCTCGTCGGGGATTCGTCCAGGCGCCGACCAAGACCGCTGTCCGGAAATCAGCCGGCAGGGTAGTTTGCCCTGATTTGGGGTACGCGGCATTCATGATTGCCGAAACGCACACGGTATTGGCCTTCTCGTCCGCCGGGGTCTTGTGGGTCACGGTGGCGGGCGTTTTCGTAGTCGCGATCCTGCTCGCGGCATTCGTTCTCGGTAGTCGGCGCACCGCCGAGCGCCGGGTGTCCGCCCCCGCGCCGCCCGCGCCTCAGGCGGCAGAGGTGCGCCGCCAGATGGAGGACCCGCCACGCAGCGGGGCCGACTGGAGCACTCCCGACGACGACCCCGAGCAGGGACGACCTCATCGCTGAGGGGCCGACGATCACCCCTCGTCGGTAGCGTTCCGGGGCTGCCATGTCGTTTCGCGGGCGTTCGCGACCATGCGTACGAGGGTGTCGACGAGTTCGTCCGCAGAGGTGCCCAGACTGTCTGTGTCGAGGTGGCCGCTGAGTTCCATGTCCGCGATGCCGTGCGCGCCGGCCAGCAGAAGGGCGCCGTACCGGCGTGCGTCCTGCTTCCCGACGAGGTCGGCGACGATGGTCATGAATTCGCCCTGGAAACGTCCGGCCGCCCGCATCCGGTCCGCGACCGGGTCGCCCGACGGATCGCACAGCTGACGCCGGACGTGATCGAGTCCCTCCCCGAGTTCCTCGGGGCGGTGTCCGGGCCGTCTGAACAGCATCTGGTACAGGTGTGGCCGGTCCCGGCCGACGGTGAGGAGGCCGCGGAGCGTGCCCCGCAGCCTGTCGGAAGCCGACAGGTCCGCATCGGTCCGCAGGGCGTGGACCTCGTCGGCGATACGTTCCCAGCTCTCGGTGGCGACAGCGGTCAGCAAGCTGTCCTTGCCCGTGAAGTGCCGGTACGGCGCTCCCCGTGACACGCCCGCTCGCGCGCCCACCTCGCGCAGGGTGACCGCTTCGGGGCCGCCGAGATCGAGGAGCTCGGAGGCCGCGTCGAGCAGCGCGCGACGGGTGGCGGCGGCGGATTCCGCGCGGGTGACCATGGCGTCCATCATACAGTTGACAGTGTCATCCGAACCGGTAACGTGGTTAAGGTGACAACGTCATCTGAAATGCAGAAGCTGGTCGTCGTAACCGGAGCCTCCACCGGCCTGGGTGCGTCGACCGCCCGCGAACTCGCCCGCAGGGGCTTTCACGTCCTGGCCGGCGTACGACGCGACCGCGACGCCGACGCCATCCGATCGGCCGGCATCGAACCTGTCATCCTCGACATCACCGAGCCCGAGCAGGTGAAGGCCGTGGCCGCGCGGGTCGCCGCCGACTCCCGCGCCCTGCACGCACTGGTCAACAACGCCGGTGTCCAGGTGAACGCCCCGGTCGAAGCCCTGCCCATGGCCCAGTGGCGGCGGGTGTTCGAGATCAACCTGTTCGGCCACATCGCCGTCACCCAGGCGCTCCTGCCCGCACTGCTGCGCAGCAAGGGCCGAGTGATCAACATCAGCTCGATCGGCGGCAAGTACGCCATGGCCACGTACGGCGCGTACGCGGGGGCGAAGTTCGCCCTGGAGGCAGTCAGTGACTCACTCCGCCGGGAGGTCGCGCCGCTGGGCGTCCAGGTCGTCGTGGTCGAGCCCGGCGGCGTCCGCACGGAGATCGCGGCCCGCGGGATCGCGACAGCGAACGACCTGGCCGCGCAGATGACACCGGAGCAGGACGAGCGCTACGGCGGCCTGGTCCAGGCGAACAACAGGTTGATGGCCTCGGGCACGGAGTCGGGCCTGACCGCCGATGCCGCAGCCCAAGTCATCGCCAGAGCCGTGACGACCCGCAGACCGCGCACCCGCTACACCGCAGGCCGGGATGCCGCCCTGATCATGCGTCTCGGCCGGTTCCTCTCCGACCGCACACTCGACCGCATCCTCGCCGCCAACCTGCGCCGCCACTACCCGAAGGAAGCCACGGCGTGACCGCCGGGACCGAGGTGACGCGCGGCTGGTGACCCGGGCGCGCTCCGCCAGCTCAGCGGCGCCGCGTCAGCCTTTCACCGGGGGGGGGAGAGAGAAATCGCGGTGCGTTGGAGCGGGCTGCCGGGCAGCATGGGCGGATGCCGGATCTGCTCTGGGACGACGTCAGGAACTTCTTCGATCCTGATCTGATGGGTGCTCTGCCGGATGTCTCGGTGCCGGGCACCTCGGTCGAGGAGTGGCAGGCGCTGTTCGACCTGGTCCGGTCGAGCCGATGGACCTGGCGCTATTCCGACGGAGGTGTGCCCGGGCCACTGCCTTCAGCCGTCGAGGTGCTGTCACGTCCACCTGATGCGGACGCGGTCGACCTGCGGGTCTGGCCGGCGCCGGACGTACTGGCGATCTTCTGTCCGACGTCTGCCGAAGGGATCTACTTCGACGTCGACCTGCGCGAGCTGCAGGGCCAGACAGGGGTGGACATCTTTTGCGGCTTCCTGGGGGCGATCGGCCGTCGACTCGGGAAGCCGGTGCTCATGACAGGCGAGGGCGACTACGACAATCCGGTCCTGGGGTTCGACCCCGTGGCCGACCGCGTGGTGCTGCTGGCAGATCCTCGCCTGATCGCGCTGGTCGCCCCTGGAGCGTGACCATCCGGCCAAGTCCGCCGAGTTCCGCCTCGAAACCGGGCCGGGGCATCAGCACGGGCTGGTGGCCTTGGGCCAGGTGGCGAGGCGGGCGAGGTGCCGGTGGGGGAGGGCCACGGGTGCCAACTGCCGGCTCACGCCTTGGGGACGGTCCATTCGACGGGGTCGCGCGAGTCGACGTCGTAGACGACGCCTGTCGGTGTGCTCCCGTGTTTCACCGAGAAGGTGATCTTTCCTCGGTAACAGGTGCCGGGTCTCACCACTGCACCGCCGACCGAGTAGACAGGTTCGGCGACTCCTTCGGCGCTGATCCTGGGGGCGGCGAGGCGGGTGCCGTCGGCGTAGCGGAGGCTCCAAGGCCCCTGAGCGACGATGACGTTGGTGCTGTCCGTGGCGGCGCAGACCTTGACGTCGAGGACCGCCCAGTCCGGGTGGGGGAGGCCGGAAGCCTCGTCGGGCAGGGAGACGCCTTGGGCGGGCTGGCGGTAGCCGATGACGGTGGTCGTGCCGCTGATGTGACTGCCGTCGGTGTCCGTGTCGCTCCAGTGGGATCCCGCGCCGAAGGCGAGCGCATCGGCAGCGGGAGACGAGGTCGGCTTGCCGCTGGACTTTGCTGCTGCGGCCGGTGCGTCGGCATTCGGTCCACTGCCGGCCGTGACGCTGCAGGCGGTGGCCGTGCAAGCGATGAGCAGGGCTGCGGCGGCTCTGCGGACGAGCATGGTCCCCCTGGGAAGTACTGGTGCTGAAAGGGAATCATGCGGTGCGCAAAGCCCGAGTGGGGCGGGTGTGTCCATCTTGTGATCTTGTGGGCGGCGAGCTGTTCGCCGGGCCTCGCAGACGCCGTACCCTGCGTGGGCACCGGTACATCCCGTTCGATTGCCGGTGCCGTCGGGCCGTGCTCATGAGAGCCGGGGCGAGGTCATGGGGCGGCCTGGCGCAGCGTCAGTCCCGTGAGCCAGTACGGCACGAGCTGTCTCGCCAACGGGCTTCTCCGTGAAGAGGAGCCCCGGGGATCCCGTTCCCGACGGCGTGACCGCATCCGGGTCCACGGCGTGGCGCCGGCCCGTCCTGTTCCCGCCGGAGCGCCGTGCCGGCGGATTCTCCCTCCGGCCCTACGCCAGCGGCGCGGGGCGAACCGTGAGGATCTGTTCGGCGCGACCGACCGGGCCATCGACGTCGTGAAGGACCGTGCTGGTGAGGCCCTGCCCCGTCGGGCCGAAGGCGACCGTGGTGTCGAGACCTGTCCACGCACCGTGCGGTTGGCGGTGCAGGTGGACGGTCAGGTCGACGTTGGGGAACATCCACTCAGTGGGCGACTGCCGGACGGCGATGCCGTTCGCCGTGTCGACGAGGGCGAGATATGACGCGAGGGGACTGACGGCGACACCGGCGACCAGATCAAGTGGCGTCGACACCCAGGCAGTTGTGCGGCCCGCCCGGGGCGGTGCGAGCGGGCGGACGTCCAAGGAGGCGATGTAGCCGCCGGGCCAGACCTCGGACATCGGCCACGCGGCGAGCGAATCGGGGTGGGGGAGAGGATCTCCGCCGCCGTCGGCGACGGCTGAGGTGTCTGCGGTGGCCAGAAACCAGGCGCGTGCACGGACGACCGGCCGATCAGCGATCCGCACGACCGCCTCCAGGAGTTCGATGGTCCGACCGGGACGGACGGTCTCCACCTCGATCGTGCACTCATCGAGAGCGAGGCTGCCGAGGATGTCGTAACTGACCCGGGCGAGCGCCAGTTCACGGCCCGGGCCTGCCGCCTGGTGGCGGTCGAGGGCGTGCACGATCAGCCCGCCCAGCGGACTGAAATGCTGCTCCTCCGGGTCCCAGGCACCGCCCGCGTGCGTGGTCGGTTTGTATCGGTGGTCATCGATGGCTTCGAAGTAGCTGCCTCGCGGACCCGTGGACACGGACAACGGCTGTCTCTCCCTACGCGTCATGGCCTTCCCGAGGGAAGAGCCGGCGTGACGTCAGCCGGCCGGCACGTCGGCGCCGGCCGATCGTCCCACCGAGGTGACAAAGTGTACGGCGCACATATTTTCCCGGCCCGGTGCCCTTCTCCCGCTGCCGAACCGGCCCGGTACGGCACGGAGTTTCTGGTGGCGGGGACCTTCACGTGCCGGATGCGAGGTGCGGTCGGCGCATTAGGCGAGAGCACGCGTGGAGGGCGCTTCGGCAACGTCGTAGACCACGAGTTGATCAGGACTGGCCCACCTCAGGAGCGATGGGAGAGTGCCGGTTCGTCTCCACTGAGGTGGCCCACTCTCGGAACAGGCCCAGCAGCTCGGAGAGGTTGAGCGGTCCGCAGGCAGCTTCAAAGACCTTGTCCGACACCTTCGTGATCACCCAGTCGGATTCACTGCGCCGGAGGTGGATCCCCGCGTAGGGCCGGCCGGCCAGAGACGTGTCTTCGAGATCGATGTCCACTGTCCAGCCCGGGTTGTCGAGAGTCGCGATCCGCACGCCCCACTCGTGTTCCCAGTCGCCGTCACACTGAGCTGCGTACCATCGCTGCAGCCAGTCGAGTTCCCCACCGGTGTCCGCCATGGTCGCTGATCCTATGAGGACATCCTCGACCGAGCTCGTGCCGATCGAGTCGGGCCCGGCAGACTGCCTGCCGGCTCCGAGCACCGCCCGCGGGGGGCCGACCACAAGCGTCCGATGATCAAGTCCCCGGATCATGGATGAAACGCCCCCGCCGAGGTACTCCACCGCATTGTGGATGACCTGACGAGTTCCTCATATGCCTGGGCCATGGTCGGAGCATGATCAACCCCGTACACCGCGTTCCGATCGCGATCGCCGCCGCTTCGTTTCTGCTTGCCGGGTGTGGCGCCGGCGCCGAGACCGACCGCCTGGGCACCGGAGTCGGCGGCCCTTCGGCGCGCCCTGACGTCGTGACGCTGGATCCGGCGTCCGCCGCCTCGCCGGATGCGACACCGCAGGACCTGCCGGGACTGGGGCCCAAGACCCGGTCCGCGGTTCCGGCCCGGAGTCGACAGGCCGTCGTGGTGACCGGCAGGGGCCAGGACTCCCCGCAGTCCACCGTGGTGCTGTACGAGCGCACGAAGGAGGGCTGGCGGGCGGGCCCGAGTATGCCCGGTCACAACGCCCTCAAGGGCTGGAGCGAGCACCACCATGGCGGTGATCTCCGGTCCCCCATCGGCGTCTTCACCCTGACGGATGCGGGGGGCCTGAGGCCGGACCCGGGAACCCGGCTCCCGTACGACCGCTCAAGTGGCTTCGTCTCGCCCGGCACCGGGTTCGAGGGCGAGTCGCTGTCCGGTTCCTTCGACTATGTGATCGCCATCAACTACAACCGCAAGCCCGGCACTTCACCCCTGGACTGGACCCGGCCGATGGGGGCGGACCGGGGCGGCGGCATATGGCTGCACGTCGACCACGGCGGCCCCACCCACGGATGTGTCAGCCTTCGCGAGGACGACCTGAGGCACCTGATGCGCGCACTGGATCCCGACCGGCACCCCGTCGTCGTCATGGGGGACGCGGCCGCGCTCGCACGCTGACAGCAACCGGGCGAGAACCAGGAGGAGGGGCTCCCGTCGTAGCCACGCAGAGGGCTGTGAGGAACGTGTCAGGGTGTGGGAAGCCCCTCTCACCGGCCGGTGCGCGGCCGGATGCGCATAGCATCGGCGCCGTGTGCGCACATGTGCTGGTCGCGGAGGACGACGAGAAGCAGGCCGAACTGATACGCCGGTCGCTGCTGGGGGAGGGGCACACGGCCACCGTCGTCCACGACGGCGGAGCCGCCCTCCAGGAAGCCCGGCGGCACCGCCCCGACCTCGTCGTCCTCGACCTGATGCTCCCGGTGGTCGACGGCTTCGAGGTGTGCAGGGAGCTGCGGAGAGACGACGACATCCCCGTCCTGATGTTGACCGCCCGCTCCACCGAGGACGATGTACTGCTCGGCCTCGAACTCGGCGCCGACGACTACATGACCAAGCCGTACAGCCCGCGCGAGCTGATGGCCCGGATCCGTGCGGTCCTGCGCCGCGGCGGACCGCTCGCGGCCGAGCAGCACAGTGATCCGACCCTGCGCGCCGCAGGGATCACGATGGACCCGGTGCGGCACACCGTCCGGTGCGACGGCACGCCGGTGGACTGCACTCCGGGCGAGTACGAGATCCTCCTCGCGATGGTGAGCGAACCCGAGAGGGTCTTCTCGCGACGACAGTTGCTGCACCACACCCGCGGCATCGACCGGGCCTCGACCGAACGCGCCATCGACGTCCACATCATGAACCTGCGCAAGAAGATCGAGGCGGACCCGCGCAGCCCCGTACGCCTGCTGACCGTGTTCGGCGTCGGCTACAAACTCAGCGGAGGCCGCGGGTGAGCCGTGCGCTGCCGCTGCGCAGAAGCCTTCTCGTACGGCTGTTGGTCACCTCCGTGCTCATCGCGGGATGCTCCGTGGCGGCGACAGCCTGGCTCGCCGTGCAGACCACGACCCGGGCCATCCAGGAGGAACAGGGACAGGTACTCGCCGACGACATGGACATCCTCCGACAGCTCAGCGGATACGCGGCCACCCATCCGGACTGGACGCACGTCGCCGGGACCCTGCGAGCGATCTCCCACCGGACCGGCCGCCGCATCGCCCTGACCACGACGGGCCGCATCCCCATCGCCGACTCCGCAGACCACAAGTCCTCCCTTCCCCTCAAGGCCGCGGCCACCGTCGATCCCCTGCGCACCGACACCGACACCGAGCCCGGGGCGCAGCTCTCCGGCGTCGATCCGCGCGCCGTGGGACCGTACCGGCTGCCGACGGCCGAACGCCTGAAGGTCGCGAAACTGGCCACCGTTCGCCAACAGTGCTTCGCCCGCAACGGTGTTCGCACCCGGATGGAACGACTGCCGAGCGGCCGGTCGTACCTCACGAACCTCGACCCGCGGGCAGAACCCGGCTACGTGCCCACGGAGTGCGCCGACGGGAAGCTCAACACCCCAACCGGGACCGAGCAAAAGGCCCTGGACACCCTCTCCGGACTCGCCCAGTCCTGCCTGGACCGGCACGACGTGCACCTCGACGCTCCCGTGGCCCTGACCGTGGACACCACGACCGGATCAGCCGCGGAGCCCTACTTCATGGGGAAGAGGCCGGTCGAAGAGCAGGGCGTCCAAGCCCGTACGGCGAAGGCCTGCGTCGACACCGCGCGCCGCCAACAGCTCACCCCCTACGTCGCACCGGCCGCGGAGCTCTTCCTCGGCACCGGTGACAGCGCCACCCCGCGCTTCAACATGTCCACCGCGAACAAGGTGAAGGTGGCCGGGGTCGCCGGACTCGTCCTCGCTCTCACGGTGGCCGCCACCGCGCTGATCGCCCTTCGCCTCGTACGTCCGCTCCGCGCCCTGACCGCGGCCGCACAGCAGCCACCGGAGCAGCACGTCCGTGTCCCGGTCACCACCCACGACGAGACAGGCGTGCTGGCCCTCGCGTTCAATGAACTCACCGAGCGCCGCGAACGCATGGAGGCACAGCGCAAGGCGATGGTCAGCGACATCGCCCACGAACTGCGTACCCCGCTCACCAACATTCGAGGCTGGCTGGAGGTGGCCCGGGACGGTCTCGTCGACCCCGACCCGGAACTGCTGTCCTCCCTGCACGACGAGGCGGTGATCCTCCAACGCGTCATCGACGACCTCCAGGAGCTCGCGGCCGCGGACGCCGGCACCCTGCGCCTGCACCGCGAGGAGATACGCGCCGACGAACTCCTCGAACAGGTCGCCGCGGCCCACCGCGTGCGCGCGGAGGACGCGGAGATCCGCCTTGTCGTCGACGTGGCAGGCACCCTGTGGCTGAACGCGGACCCCGTCCGGATGCGGCAGACCCTCGGCAACCTGATGTCCAACGCGATCCGGCACACACCGGCAGGCGGCACGATCACCCTGCGCGCCCGCCGCGAGGACGATCGGATCATCCTCGAAGTGACGGACACCGGGGCCGGCCTCGAACCCGAAGACCTGCCCCATGTCTTCGACCGCTTCTGGCGGGCGGAGAAATCCCGCAGTCGGCGTACCGGTGGCAGCGGCTTGGGCCTGGCCATCGTCCGGCAGCTCGTCACCGCCCACGGCGGAACCGTCACCGTCGCCAGCACGGCCGGCACCGGATCGGCCTTCGCCGTGCGACTTCCCCGCGTCGAGGGGCCCGCCGTTCCGACCGCGGCATCCGTCTGATGGCCCGACCTCCCTCCGATGGCTGCGGCACCCATGCGAGGACCCCCGCTTCAGCGGCGCAACGTGGTCTTGCGCCACAGACGCGACAGTTTCTCGGGGTTGCGCACGGAGTAGAGCCCGGTGATGAAGCCGTCGTCCATCCGCAGCGCCAACACCGTTTCGATCTGTCCGTCGAGCCGAAGGATCAGGGCGGGGCAGCCGTTGACCTGAGCCGACTCCATCGACCTCGCTGCCAGATTTCCGAGTCCCGCGGAGAGGACCGCCGCGACCGCCTCCGCGCCGACGACGGGCGCGAGCGCGGCTCGCGCGATGCCTCCGCCGTCGCCGAGGAACACGACATCCGGGGACAGGACGTCGAGCAGGTGCTGCAGATCCCCGGTGGCGACCGCTCGTTGGAACGCCGCGAGGGCGTTGCGGGTGTCCGCCGCTGACACGACTCCGCGCGGCCGGCGTGCCGCGACATGGGCCCGAGAGCGGTAGGCGAGCTGGCGGACCGCTGCCGGGGTCCTGCCGACCGCGTCGGAGATCTCCTCGTAGTCCAGCTCGAAGACCTCGCGCAGGACGAACACCGCGCGTTCGATCGGCGTGAGCGCTTCGAGGACCAGCAGCATGGCCATCGAGACGTGCTCGGCCAGTTCGACCTCGGTGGCCACGTCGGGGGACGTGAGCAGTGGTTCGGGCAGCCAGGGGCCGACGTAGGACTCCCTGCGGCGACGGAGCGTGCGCAGGCGGTCGAGCGCCTGGCGGGTGGTGATCCGGACCAGATAGGCGCGGTGATCCTGCACGATGTCGAGATCGACGGTGTTCCAGCGCAGCCAGGTCTCCTGCAGGACGTCCTCCGCGTCGGCCGCCGAGCCGAGCATCTCGTAGGCGACCGTGAACAGCAGATTCCGGTGGGCGACATACGCATCGGTGGCGGGGTCCGATGGACTTCGGCCGTTCCCGCCGATGCCGCGATCGTCAGGTGCGGGCTGCGCCGGTGCGGACATGGGTGCTCCTGTCTTCTTCCTTCTCCGTCACCCACCCGACGCCGGAGCCCCCTGTTCCGTAACACCGGACGGGCGTGGTCCGCCTCACATCGCACCGGTGTTACGCCGACGCGGGTGCCGTCGTCCTGTGCTCGTCCACTCACCATGGCAAGCGAGGAGCACATGATGGAACCCCGTTTCGACCTGAACGCGAACGCCCTCGGCGCGAAGATCGGCAAGCGGTTCGCGAACACCAGCGTGGCGATCGTGCAGTCGAGCCTGCCGAAGTCGCTGATCGAGCTGGTGGAGTTGCGCGCCAGTCAGATCAACGGCTGCGGCTACTGCGTCGACGCCCACACCAAGGAGCTCGCGGCGGCCGGCGAACCCGCGGTCCGGATCAATCTGGTCGCCGCCTGGCGCGAGTCCACGGTGTTCACCGAGGCCGAGCAGGCCGCGCTGGCGCTGGCCGAGGAGGGCACCCGCCTGGCCGACGCCCGGCACGGCGTCTCCGACGACACCTGGGCCCTAATCCGTAAGCACTACGACGACGACCAGATCGCCGCGCTGGTCTACCTGGTCGCCATGATCAATGCCGCGAACCGGCTCCTGCTGATCACCAAGACGAAGGGCGGTTCCTACCGGGCCGGAACCTTCGACACCGTGGCGAGCTGAACGGCAGCGTGACATCGGTCCGCCCGCGATCAACCGATGGCGGGCGGACCGGAGTTGAGTACGCGTGCTCATGTCCACCGCTCCCGACCGCGGCATCCCGCACCCATGACCGACACCCTTTCCGCCCCGGACAGCCGGCGCCCCTGGTCGCGCCGGACCCGCCTGGGCGTGGACCTCGCCTTCGCGGTCCCGTTGTTCTTGTCGGGGATCGCGTGGCTCGCGTTCGACTGGATATACGCCTTCGGGCTGGAGGTGTGGGCAGCGCAAGGAGACGAAGCACGGATCGACGCCGCAAGCCTCGCGCACATGGAGCGCCTGCGAACGCTCCTGATCGCCCTGCTCGTACCGGCGGTTCTTGCGGGAATCTTCCGTGCCCGCTGGACGGTGATCGCGCACCTGCTGATCGCCCTCCTGGCAGGAGGAGCGCTGACGGCCGCGCAGAACGAGTGGGACAGCGACCATGACCTCCCGACGGCCACGTGCGTCCGCTACAGCGCGAACTGTTGACCCCGACGACTCGCGGACCGGGCCGGGACGAAGGCGCTCGCGGCGTCAGACTCTCCTGGCGGTCCGCGCGCCCGGCGGGCGCACCATGAAGACGTCGACCGGATCCTCGGTGTCGACGACGAATCCGTGCCGCTCGTAGAGTCGACGGGCCGCACTGCCCTGCAGCACGTTCAGGCGCACGGTCGTGCCGTGTGCCTCGGCCCGCCGCAACACCGTGCGCAGGACGGCGGATCCGAGCCCTCGGCCTTGATGCCGCGGTGCCAGGTAGAAGTGCTCCAGCCACTGAGCGCCCTCGGCGGGCCGGACCGTGACGCAACCCATGACTTCGCCGTCGTTCGTGATGATCGACGTGTGGTCCGTGGAGAAGGAGTCCCGCAGACGCTGTCGTACGCGATGTTCGTCGTAGCGTCCGAGGCGTTCCAGATCCGCGCGCATCACCGTGGCCCGTAGCTCCGCGATCACCTCGATGTCCGCGACGACGGCAGGACGCAGCGTCCAACTCCCCCCGAGCGCCGAAGCGGTCTGCGCAGGCACTCCCACGTCCGATCGCGTCCGGCTCCGCGGTATCTCGGCATTCATGGCCGGAGTATCGCAGTGCGCCCGCTCCGACCCGGCACGCGGGCGCCCCGACGAGGGGCCGGCCGGGGCGGCGGAGCCGGTGATCCGGCGCGAATACACTAAGGCAAGTTTATAAGGTAGCCTTAGTATATGAACGAGGACCTGGATCCCGGCCCCGACGCGGTCGCCGCAGTCCTGCTGGCGAGCCTCAGCCTGCTCGTGCGACGGGTACGGCAAGTGCCGGTCGGTGGCGGACTCACCATGCCCGAGCGGAGCGCCCTGTCCCACCTGGAGCGCTCCGGCCCCACGACCTCCTCGGCGCTCGCCCGAGAGGCGCAGATCACCGCACAGGCCATGGGGGCGACGCTCGGCGCGCTGCGGGATCGTGGCTTGGTCGAACGGAGCCCGGATCCCGACGACGGCAGACGCGTGGTGCTGACGGTGACCGAAGCCGGGCGGCAGGCGCTGAAGGACAAGCGCAACGCGCGGACAGAACTCCTCGCGCAGGCGCTGACCGGCGGCGCCTTCACCTCGACGGAGCTGGAACGGCTCGCCTCGGCCGCGCCGCTGCTGGAGCGTCTGGCACGGAACATCTGACGACGCCGCGATATCGCGACACCGGACCATCGAGGAAGCGACTGATGCCGGTCATCTCCAATCCGCCCGTCCTGAACCGACCCCTCGGGGACCGGTACAAGTGGACGGCCCTGTCCAACACGACCGCCGCCGTCTTCATGTCCGCGCTGGACGGCTCCATCGTGCTGATCGCCCTCCCGGCGATCTTCCGCGGCGTGCACCTGGACCCGCTGGCCCCGGGCAACATCGCCTATCTGCTGTGGATGATCATGGGGTACCGGCTGGTCCAGGCCGTCCTCGTGGTCACCGTCGGCCGCCTGGGAGACATGTACGGCCGCGTCCGCATCTACAACGCCGGGTTCGCCGTCTTCACCTTCGCCTCGATCCTGCTGTCTTTCGACCCCTTCGACGGGGGCCACGGCGCGATGTGGCTGATCGCCTGGCGGGTGCTCCAGGCCGTCGGCGGATCGATGCTGACCGCGAACTCCGCCGCGATCCTCACCGACGCCTTCCCGGAGGAGCAGCGCGGCTTCGCCCTGGGCATCAACCAGGTGGCCGCCCTGGCCGGCATGTTCATCGGCCTGGTCGCGGGCGGACTGCTCGCGGCCTGGGACTGGCGGGCGGTGTTCTGGGTGAACGTGCCCGTCGGCGTGTTCTTCACGGTCTGGGCCTACCGCACCCTGCGCGAGACCGGCAAACGCGGCGGCGGCCGGATCGACTGGTGGGGCAACATCACCTTCGCGGTGGGGCTGAGCGCGGTCCTGATCGCCGTCACCTTCGGCCTCCAGCCCTACGGCGGCCACACCATGGGCTGGACCAACCCACTCGTCGACACACTCATCGCCGGGGGACTGGTTCTCCTGGCGGCGTTCGTAGCGATCGAGAAGCGCACCGCAGCGCCGATGATCCAACTGAGCCTCTTTCGCCAACGGGCCTTCACCTTCGGAAACCTCGCCGGTCTGGCCATCTCGATCGGTCGGGGCGGGATGCAGTTCGTGCTGATCATCTGGCTGCAGGGCATCTGGCTCCCGCTGCACGGCTACGACTACGCCGACACTCCGCTGTGGGCCGGCATCTTCATGCTCCCGCTCACCGCCGGTTTCCTCGCGGCCGGGCCGGTCTCCGGCTACCTCTCCGACCAGCTCGGCTCCCGGGGGCTGGCGACCGGCGGCGCGCTGCTGTTCGGGGCGAGCTTCCTCGGTCTGATGCTCCTGCCGATCGACTTCAGCTACTGGATCTTCGCGGTGCTGATCGCGCTCAACGGGATCGCCAGCGGTATGTTCGCCGCACCCAACTCCTCCTCGATCATGGGCAGTGTCCCGGCCCGACTCCGCGGAGTGGCCTCGGGTATGCGTGCCACCTTCCAGAACTCCGGAACCGCCGTCTCCATCGGTGTGTTCTTCTCCCTGATGATCGCCGGACTGGCGGGCAGCCTCCCGCACACCCTCAGCGCCGGACTCCAGCAACAGGGCGTATCCGCTCACGTCGCCGCCCAGATCGGCGGCCTGCCCCCGGTCGCGTCCCTGTTCGCCGCCCAACTGGGCGTCAACCCGGTCCAGCACCTTCTCCAGCCCAGCGGCGCCCTGACCCACCTGACCGTCGCGCAGCAACAGGCCCTGACGGGGCGTGAGTTCTTCCCGAGCCTGATAGCCGGGCCCTTCCACTCCGGCCTGGTCATCGTCTTCGCCTTCGGCGCCACCCTCGCCTTCCTCGCCGCGATCGCCTCCCTGTTGCGCGGGACCAACTCCGCCGCCGGGATCCTCAAGGCGCCCACGGCCGTCACCGGCGACGCCCAACCTCGTCGATCCGACAGGTCCACCAGCGGCTGAGGCCGGCCAACTGCCCGCCCCAGCAACCGACAAGCCGACCTCCGCAGGAGAGAAGACCATGGCACTGACGACCCTCGATCCCACGGCCGCACTGGTCGTGATCGACCTGCAGAAGGGGATCGTCTCGGCGCACGCCGACCCCGCGACCACCGCAGCCGTCGCGCAGGCCACCCGGCTGGCCGACGAGTTCCGGCGGCACGACCTTCCCGTGGTCCTGGTCAACGTCACCGGCCGCGCGCCAGGACGCACCGACACCGGCGGATCCGCGAGCGGCGGCGCGATGCCGGCCGGCTGGGCGGACCTCATCGAGGAGCTCGATGCCCGGCCGACCGACCACCTGATCACCAAGCGGCGGCGCAGCGCGTTCCACGACACCGGCCTCGACACCCTGCTGCGGGACCTGGGCGTCACCCAGGTGGTGCTCGCGGGCATCTCGACCAGCTCAGGCGTCGAGTCGACGGCACGCTCGGCCTCCGACCACGGCTACCACGTCGTCCTGGCCACCGACGCCATGAGCGACCCCGCCGTGGACGCTCACCGCCACAGCGTCGAACGCGTCTTCCCCAAGCTCGGCGAGACCGCCACCACCGCGGAGGTCGTCACGATGGTCGAGGCGACGCGATGAGCCTGCTGGGCCGACTCCTGATCAACCGCAGGGCGGGCGAGGCCCACACCGCGTGGAACCTGCCCAACCTCCAGGGCCCTGAGGTGGTCGCCCTCACCAGTCGCCACTTCGGCGACGGTGACGCCGTGCCCCTCGCCCACGCCGAGAAGTACGCCGGCGGGGACAACCTGTCACCTCACCTGGCGTGGACCCCGCCGCCGTCCGGGACGGCGCAACTCCTCCTGGTCGTCGAAGACATCGACGTCCCGGTCGGAAAGCCGGCCGTGCACTGCTTCGCGCTCGTGGACCCCGCATCCGGGCACCTGGAAGCCGGCGCACTCAACGCACGGGAACCGGTTCCCGGAGTGCGACTGCTCAAGTCCACCATCGGGCGGGGCTACCACGGCCCCGCGCCCGTCAAGGGGCACGGGCCACACCACTACATCTTCCAACTCTTCGCCCTCTCAGCCCCCGTGGACAGCGGATCCGGCGCCACATCGGTGGACCGGGCGCGACCGCGCACCCTCCTGCCGGCCATTACCGCACCCGTCCTCGCACGGGGCCGACTGACCGGCGTCTTCGAACGCTGACCGCAGGACCGAGGCGCAACGCAGCCCGCCCACTCGGGTTCCGCCTTCCTACGCGGTCGGAGAGCGGACGACCCGGCGCATGCAGGCACGGGAGGCGCCGTCGTACCGACGGCGTCTCCGCCCCTCTGAGGCACGTGCGCACCGGGAAGAGGGCCCGGCGCCGGTCGCGGCTATGATCCGCAGCGTCGAGAGGTGGGGATCTTGGTGGGGATATTCCGGCGCGGAGAACGTCGCAACGCGGAGGACCTCCCGCGCGACGGGGAGTTCGCCTTCCTGTCCGAGGCGGAGGCCGCCCGGCTGCGTACCTTCGTCCGCGAGGCCTTCGCCGAGCGCGGTATCGAGGTGACGGTCGAAGGAGGCCGCGTGACCTCGGGCGTCGGTCGCAGTTTCGGCCTCGCCAACCTCGCCGCCGTATGCCACAACGACATTCGGGGCCCCCGACGTTGGCGATCGCTCGTGGACGAACACGTGGACCGGGTCGTCCGATCGATGGGTGGACCGCAGGCTCTCAAGACCCTGTCGCGCGACCACATCCTGGCCCGGCTCCACCCTCGCTTCATTCCCGGTGAGCCCAAGCTCCTGAAGGCCTTCGGGTACGGCCCGCGGTCGGTCCCCGGACTGCTGGAGGTCCTCGCGCTCGACCTCCCCGAGACCGTCGACATGCTGACCGCGGACTCGCTGTCCGAACTGGGGGACATGGCAGCCCTCCGCGACCGCGCGTTCGCGAACCTGAGGGCCGTCCGCGTGGACAAGCACAAGGTGGTCCGGGACAAGGACGGTTCCCGTTTCGACGTGCTGATCGGTGGCTCGTACTTCATCGCGAGTCTTGCCCTGATCCTCGACGAAGTCGCCGGCCGTCACACCAAGGGCGCGGCGGCACCGGACGGCATCCTGGTCGCGCTGCCGCATCGGCACCAACTCGCCTTCCACGTCGTGCGCGACGGCGGCGTTGTCCCCTCGCTGCACACGATGGCCCGGTTCGCGGCGGCCGGATTCGCGGAGTCACCCGGCGCGTTGAGCCCGTCGGTGTTCTGGTGGCACGAGGGCAGCTTCACCGAGGTCGCCACCCAGCACGACACCGGCCTGCACGTCGAACTCACCCAGGAGGCCATGGATCTGGCCGCACGCCTTGCGGGTGGTTGACGAGCCCCGGCTCGACCGAAGCTCTCGGCGCTGACGAAGTAGCGCTTCCCGCGCGGAACGTGACCGGCACGGGAGCGCCGACCACGCCGCTGCGCTCGCGCGGGCCGGTCAGATCGAGGCCTCGACGTGGGCGAGGTGGGCGGCCAGGATCTCTTCGAACGCGGTGCCTCGGTCGACTCCCAGAGGGCGGACCTCCCGGGCGAAGTGGGCCAGAGCGGGGAAGCGTTCCGGGTCGGCGCCCAGCACCGCCACCCGGAACAGCTCCATGCCCTGTTCGTACTCCTCGGGGGTGATGGTGCTGAACCCCGCCTCGGAGGTGATCAACGAGGTGAGGAGGACCGCGATGCGGTGGTAGTGCGCCGGGATCTTCTCGTCGGGCAGTCCCGATGCCTGCAAGGCCTCCAGCACTTCTTCCATGATCAGCCGGGAGCCCGCGCCGCTCGACGCGTAGCGTCCCCAGACCGCGGCGAGCTGGGGTTGCTGCCCGAAGGCCTCTCTTACGCGCAGGGCCAGCGCGGTGATGCGCTGCTTCCAGTCACCCTCGGGCGAGTAGCCGTCCACGGCCGCGAGGAGGATCCGGTCGGCCACCGCGCGCAGCAGCTCCGTCTTGCTGCGGAAGTGTCGGTAGAGGCTCGACGAGTCCGTCCCGAGGGCAGCGGCGAGCTTGCGCACGCTGAACGACTCGGCGTCGCTCGTGCGCAGCAGTTCTGCCGCCGCGTCCAGGATCTCCTCGGTCGCCCAACGCCTTCGACCTGCCATGTCCGCTCCTCTCGCAGGGTCCCAGCCTAACCTATGCACTTGGTGTTGCACGCACCGCGTGCATAATGGGTACATGGCGTGCCGCGTGGCCCTAGACGAGGCGGCCCGGCGTGCCACTCATGCCCGGTCACCGGGTCGGGCGACCGACGTGGAGCCCACCCGGCGAGGACGAAAGGACGCATGTCGTGAGGAACTCACTGGATCCCGCGGAACTGAACGCCGCCATCAAGAACGTCCACCGGGCAGGGATGCCCGGCCTCTTCGCCGAGGTGCGTGACGGCGACGAGGTCTGGCGAGGCGCCGCCGGTGTCGCCGACAGCGTGACCGGCCACCCCGTCACCCCCGACATGCGGCACCGTGTCGGCAGCATCACCAAGACCTTCACCGCCGCCGCGGTGATGCAGCAGGTCGAGAGCGGTCGGATCGGCCTCGACACGCCGATCGGCAGGTACCTGCCGGGGCTGGTCCCCGGAGCGCGCGGCGACGCGATCACGGTCCGGATGCTGATCAACCACACCAGCGGCCTGGCCGAGTACCTCCCGTACGCCTATCCCTCCCTCAAGGCGTTCCCGGTCCTCGCCGACACCGGGCCCCAAAGCCTGGACGACAACCGGTTCACACGGTTCGACCCCACCGAACTGATCGAGATGGGGGTCACCGCACCGGCCGTCGGCCCGCCCGGCGGTACACCGGGGGTGTACTCCAACACCAACTACCTGCTCCTCGGCGAACTCCTCCAGCACGTGACCGGGACGCCGGCCGCGCGGTACATCGCCCGGAACGTCATCCAGCGCGCCGGACTCCGCGACACCGAGCTGCCCGTCGACCCGTACGTCAGCGGGCCGCACGCGCAGATCTACGAGGCCTGGTTCGGCATGATCGATCCGCCGCGCGACTTCAGCGTCTACGACATGTCGTGGGTGGGACCGGCAGCCGCGCTCATATCCACCGTCACGGACCTCAACCGCTTCTTCCGCAAGCTGCTCGCCGGCGAGATCGTCAGCCCGGCGTCGCTGACGGAGATGCGGCGCACCGTGCCCGTCGTCTCCCAAGAGGGAAAGGTGATCGACTACGGTCTCGGCCTGCACCCGATGGACGCCCCCGGCCAAAGCGCCTTCTGGGGCCACGGGGGCACGGTCTGGGGTGCTGGAGCCCTCTCCATGACCCGCGCGGACGGCAATCGGCAGATGAGTGTCGCGGTCAACCTGCAGCGGTGGAACAGGCTCGACTCCGCGGGCAGGCCGCAGCCCCATCCCATCGACGCCGCGCTCGCGGACTTCTACCGACTGGCGATGTACGGGTGACGGGGCCGGACTGAGCAGCCGGCGCGTCGCGGTCGGGCCTGCGGCGTCCGCCGGTCGCGGGGTCGACTCCGCGACCGAGGAGGACTCCTGATGCGCGGCGTCACGTATTCCATGGGCGTGTCACTCGACGGCTACATCGCCGGGCCGGACGGTGACTTCGGCCGGACCGCGCCCGACGAGGAGGTCTTCCGGTTCGTCACGGACCTTCGACTCGCGCGTCGTCCATCTCCGCCATCGCGCGGTGCGTCAGCCGGATCGGCCGTCGACCTTGCTGCGACGGGGCCGACCGGTGACGCCTCTCCGGTCGGCCGCGGCCCGTGTGTCGCGGCCGCGCCCGACCGGGCGGGTCAGACGGTCTCCACGACAGGCTGGGTGTGCTGCTGCGGAACCTTGGTGCGGGACGCGACCAGTCCGAGCAGTGCCGCGCCCACCGCGGCCACCGCGCAGATGACGAACAGCACGCGGTACGCCTTGAGCGACGGGATCTCGAAACTGCCGAGGGTCATGGTCATCGAGGCCAGGATGCTCCCGCCGGCAGCGCTGGCGAGGGTGCTCCCGAGCGATCGCGCGAGGGTGTTGATGCCGTTGGCGGCGGCGAGGTCGGTCGCCGGGGTATAGGTGTTGATCAGTGTCGGCAGCGTCGCGTAGCCGATTCCGGATCCGGCGCCGATGATGGCCGTTCCGACGACGATCTGCCACAGGGTGTCGACGAAGATGATCCTGGTGATGAGTCCGGCGGCGACGATGAGGCCCGCCAGGAACAGCACCCTGCCCGCTCCCCACAAGGTGCTGAGTTTCGCGGTGACCGGGGCGAGCAGCAGCATCAACAGACCACTGGGCAGCAGGCACAGGCCCGCGGTCAGGACCGAGGACCCGAACCCGTACCCGGTGGCGGTGGGCGCCTGGACGTAGTTGGCCGTGCCGACGAAGCTGGCGAAGAGGGCGAAGCCGAAGAACAGGCTCGCCACGTTCGTCATGGCGATCGGGGGATTCGCCAGCGCGCGCACGTTCACCACCGGCGCGGCCGACCTCGATTCGACCCGCACGAGCAGAGCCAGGAGAGCGACGGCGGCCACCAGGAGGCCGATCGTGCGCGGGGAACCCCAGCCCCAGGTACCGCCCTGGGACAACGGGAGAACAAGGCATACGAGCCCGGAGGTCAGCAGCGCGATGCCGGGCAGGTCTACGGACCGGGCGCTCGTGTGCCGGGGCTCGCCCACCAGCGTCAGGATCGCGACGAGGCTCAGCAGCGCGCCGGCCGCGCCGATCCAGAACAGCGCGTGATAGTCGACGTTGTCGGCGAGCAGGCCCGCCAGCGGGAGCCCCAGCGCACTGCCGATACCGAGCATGGCGCTGATGAGCGCGGTGGCGGACGACCGCCGGTCGACGGGGAGGACGGCGGCCAACAGGCTGATGCCCAACGGGATCGACGCGGCGGACAGCCCGGTGAGGGCCCGCCCGATGATCATCAGAGTGGTGTCGGTGGTCAGGGCGTCGATGAGGGACCCGAGGGCCAGGGCACCCAGGCTGAACACCAGCATCAGACGGCGCCCGACCATGTCGGCGAACCGGCCGACCACGGGCACGGACACCGCCGCGACCAGAAGCGTCGACGTGAGCAGCCACTGCGTCTGGGTCGTGGATGCCCCGATGTCCTTGGAGATCACCGGGAGTACGGGAATGACGAGCGTCTGCGTCAGCGACGCCATGAGCGCGCCCAGACCGACAGCGCCGATCTCCAGGTACGCGCGTACGGGTGACGTCTTCTCCGCGACCGACTCGTCGGTCATCGCGGCACGTTCCATCCGAACCCCTAAGTCAACGTTTGTTTACATCACCCTAGCGGCGGTCCGGCCGGGCATGCAAACAGTTGTTTACATGCCCGTGTGTAGGAGGATGGAGCCATGGATGCCGACGCTGCCGTTCCCGCCACCCGGCCCCGCGATGCCACCAGGACGCGGGCCGACCTGCTGCGTGCGGCGCGTCGGCGCTTCACGCTGATGGGATACGAACGCACGACGATGCGGGCCATCGCCGCGGACGCACGTGTCAACGTCGCCCTGATCAACCGCTACTTCGGGTCCAAGGACGGGCTCTTCGCGGCGGTGCTCGACGAATCGAACTCGCTGTTCGACGGTTCCGGTGAAGACGGCAGGCCGGTCGAGGAGTCCGCGTCCGAGGTGTTCGCCTCCATGCTCGCGGGCCTGAACGAGCGGGACTGGTCGGAGTACGGCGGCGAACACCCGATCATGCTGATGCTGCGTAACGCCGGCCCGGACCCGGTCGCCGAGCGACTCCGACGCGAGGGCCTGTTGATGGCCGTCGGCCGGTTGAGCAGGGCTCTGCGCGCCGACCGGGCCGAGACGTCCGAGGACGCCTCCGACCTCAGCTCCGAACTCGTCCTGTCGCTGTTCATCGGTGTCGTGATCCTTCGCCATCTGCTGCCGGACGAAAAGCTCGCCACCGCGAACGAACAGCTGCTCGACGAGGAGATGCTGCGCATCGTGCGCAACATCTCCCGATGCGACGACTGAGGCCGACGATCACCCGGCAGCGTTGAGCAGATCGAGCACGCTCGCCTGGCAGCCGTAGTCGCTGGTGCCCCCGCCACCTGCCCAGTGCGGGCCGTACTGGTCGAGCGCGTTGCGATCCTTGCTGTAGGCGGAGTTCGCCCAACCGCCGAGCGTCGACGCGTACGGGTGGCCGCTCAGCTGGTTGTTGAGCTTGCCCAGGCCGCGGACGTACGCGCCCTTGAAGGTCGGGTCGTCGCCCGTGCAGGTGTCGCCCTCGCCCGGTTCACGCAGCACGCCTCCCGACTGGAGTCTGACGGTGGAGGCGTCGGCCAGCGTGCGGGCCGAGTCGAGCAGGCTCGCGTCACCGGTCGCCTTGTACAGCTCGGTCAGGCCGCCCAGGACGACGCCCTGGTTGTATGTCCAGGCCGTCTGGCCGTTGTTGGCGCAGGAGTCGCCCAGTCCGTCGTTGATCATGTGTTCGCTGTTGATCATGCCGCTCTTCTGGAACCAGGACCACTCGTCCTTGGCCTTGTTCAGGTACGAGGTGTCACCGGCGATCCGGTTGTGCAGTGCCGAAGTCAGCGACAGGTAGAGCTCGTTGGTGATCGCGTTCTTGTAGTTGCCGTTCGTGTTCCAGCGCACACCGCCGCCGCAGGTGGAGTTCCAGTTCGCGTACATGTGGTCGGCGTCCGCGCGTGCGGTGGCGAGGTAGCGGCTGTCGCCCGTCATGTCGTACGCGTCCACCCAGGCCAGACCCCACCAACCGGTGTCGTCCAGGTACTCGTTGGTGAAGTCGCCGCCCTGAGCGTTGATGTTCTTGTTGTACGTGTCGGCGATCGTGTACTGGTAACTGCCCATGCCGCTGACCCGTGCGTTGTCGATGATCGCCGTCAACGCGTTGGCGCTGGTCCACCAGCCGTTCCCGCCGAAGAGTTTGGTGGTGCGGTCGAACGACATCATCAGCGCGGTGGCCGCGGCGGTCCGCCGGTCGCCTGCGTTCCACGTGGTCCGAGCCCAGCCCGTACAGGCGATGCTCCCGGCCACCTGCCCGCAGGCCCGCAGAGCGCCCACGCCCTGGGTGTTCCAGTCGTCGACGTTGTACATCAGCGTGCGCCAGCCGGAGTTGCCGCTCGGGACCCTGGTGTCGCCGAGCTTGCTGCCACTCGCCCACGTCCGGCCGCCGTCCATCGAGCGGTCGAGCCAGACCTCGTCACCCGCCGCACCGTTCGTGACGGACGCCCAGCCCATCGCGTCCGTGTCGTCGAAGTGGAGGGTGATCGAGCGGGACTGCAGGGCGACCGCGACGGGCTGCCGGTCCTGGCTGCTCAGGCTCGGATCCCGAGTGTCGCAGAACTTGTTGCACACCGCGGTTGCGGCGGCTGCGGGGCCGACTGCCGACAGATCGAGCGCCAGTCCTCCCGATAACGTTGTCATGGGGACGAGGAGTGCGGCGACGAATGCTCTGGTGCATTTCATGGGGGGATACTCCGTAACTCCGATACAGCGCTGTGTGCGATGTGAGTCGACTGAGAGCGCTCCCGAAAGTAGTCACGGTCCGCGAAGCAGTCAATGTCCCGCACGTCCCCGTACGACTGGCCAACCCTGTTGCGAACACTGGCGACTTCCGGAGCCCGCAGACCTCACTCCGACTGCGCGTCCAAGGAAGCGGGAACTCCACGCGTGAACCCAACCACCTCTTCGGCGAACCACACCCGCACACGCTGCGCGACGTCCTGCCGCACGCATCACCGAGACGGCATGCCACGCCGGCCACTTCGACGCGGCACGCGAGCTGATCGACGGTCGCCGTCGGCTGGTGCTGACGCCGCGGTCGTGGCGGTCAGACGACCAGTTCGTAGATGCTCCGGGCCATCAGCCACAGGCCAAGGAGGAGCGACAACGTGACGATCAACTGCTCCTGATGGTGCTCCAGCCAACCGCGCAGGGCGTTCAACCGGGCGTTCGCGGCCGTGGGCGCCCAGACCGTGTACATCTCCATGACGATGAGACTCAGCGTGGCCAGCAGGCAGTAGCCGGTCAGTGCGAGCCAGTCGGCGAGGGTGGAGAGGTCTGCGTCGACAGCGGTCGCGGCGCCGGCGCCGACGAGCGCCCAGGGTTGCAGGACCCAGGCAAGACCGGCCGCTGTGGCCGGGGAGGCGTCGTCGATGCGGGCGGCCCAGCGTGGTGGTCCGTGCGGGCGCGGAGGGCGGCGGCGCCTGTGTCCGCCGTAGAGCACGAGCGCCACACCGATGGCGAGCTTCGCGGCGACCGCGACGGTCGAGGGCGCGCTGTGACGGGCCGGTGGCTGACCGCCGGTCAGCAGCACCACACAGGCGATCACCGCAAGCAGATTGGCCAGCCACGACAACAGGAACGCGAGACCCTGGCGGGCGCCGCGCCGCGAGGACAGCAGCAGAATGAAGGCACTGTTGTGCAGGGGCCCCAGGCTGATGGCCGTACCGATCAGGAGCAGGTCGAGGACCATCGGATCAGTCGCTCCCGGAGATCGAGGCCGCCTTCCGGCATGGACGAGCAGGCCGGGAGGAACAGTCGGGCGGCGCTGCACCGGCGCCGCATCCCGACTGTGCAGGGGGCCGCCGGGCCGGTCAAGCAGGCCACGCCCGCGCCTCCGCACAGACGAAAGCTTCGCTCGTTCAGCCGTGCGTCGACTGCCTGCGGACGATGCCGCCAGTGAAATGTGCGGTCGGTCCTCCCGCCGACGGGACCGCGACATGTGGGACGCCGCGAGCACCGCGGGGGTGGGGGCCGTTGAGCGAGTGCCGCACCACTTCCGTGGGTCCGCCCTCACCGAGTGCTTCCACGCTCGGGCCGCGTCACCGGCGTAGGCCTTCCGCCACTTCGACATCGCCCCGCCCCCTTCGCACCGCTCGGCGACTGGATCCTCCATGGCGCCCCCATGCGCGACGGGCGGTCGGCCCGCCCACCTGATCGGCACTATCGCGGGCGAGCCCGTGTTGTCCGTCGAACCCACGGTGCACCGACGGTCGCACGACCACGTGCTTGAGCGAGCAGGGTGATCCCGTGCGGTTGCCATCGAGCGTCACGGTGTGGGCTGGTGGGCAGGGCCCGCCAAGACAGTCCCTAGTCCCGCTCCGGCGCCCCGGCACGCCGTTCGGCTGCCGCGACGCGTTCTTCGAGTGCCCGGATACGGTCGTAGAGGTCGACCAGCGTCTTGCCGTCGGCGACCACGCCGGGGCGCTGCCGATGCCTTCGTACGAAGTCCTCCCGGGTTTCCTGGGGTGACTGCCGGAAGCCTGTCGCGGTCACACCGGTCGAGGGCTTCGCCGATCGGGGTTCGGCGTGCCGGAGGGAAGCCTTCTGGAGCCTCAGCACCGCATAGGAACCGAGCACGATCACCACGAGCGCGGCGACGGGAATCAGCAACGATCAGTTGGCCGACATTCAGAATCCCCGTAGGCCGGCGCAGCCTATCGAATCGACGTCGTCCGGCCCCGACCACAGCAGGTGCTGGTTGTAGGCAAACCCTCTTGGCCGCAGCTCGGAACGAGGCGCGGCTTCGGTGGAGCTACGCGAAGACGACAGCGCTGTCGGTCAGGGGGGAGGCGAGGCCGAGCTGGGCCATGTCGCGGCCCAGCGCCTGGTCCAGTACCGCGGTGCAGTCGGCGCACAGGAACAGAGGTCCACCGGGGGTATCCGCGCACGGCCCACGCCCGTTGACGCATACGGCGCAGGGGCCGCCGCCCTCCTGGTGCTCGAAGGCCAGACAAGCCGCCTGCGGATATCCCTGGGCGTGACGCGTGACCCGAGCGTGCGCGTGGGTGACCGCGGAGCGCAGGGCGTCGTCGCGGCCGTCGACGTGCTCGCTGACGATGTGCCAACTGGTGCACCGATCGTGCTGATCCGGGCCCCTGCATACGGCAACGGAGTAGATCCACGTCGTGACGGGGTAATCGGGCACGAGCGAGTTCCTTCAGGCAGAGGTGACGTGCAGACTGTCTGATGCCCACTGTTCATCAGGTGATGCCGCAAACACCTTGGCAAAGATCCGGGCCGTGGCAATGGTCGACAGCGGATCGTGCTCGTTCCGCGACGATCTCGCGCCGGGGCCGGGCTCGCTGCGCCACCTCGATCGCCCCGACGGTTTCGTTCATCGAGCCTTCCGGGCCGTGCGAGCGTGCTGCGGGGACGGCATCGATCACTGAACGGCCGCAGCACGGTAACGGCTTGAACCGCGCACGCCAAGATCATGGCTTCCGGTCAGCGTGGCTGATTCGATGTACGTCAGCACCTACCTTGATTCCCTGGGGGACGAGAAATGAACTGGTACGTAGACGTACTGAAGAAGTACGCCGTGTTCAGCGGTCGCGCTCGGCGACAGGAATACTGGATGTTCTTCCTGTTCAACGTGATCATCGCGATCGTACTGGCGATCGTCGGCAAGGTCATCGGAACGACCCTCCTGAGCGTGATCTACTCGCTCGCGGTCCTGCTTCCCGGGCTTGGCGTGGCAGTCCGCCGCCTGCACGACACGGACCGCTCGGGCTGGTGGATCCTGATCGCCCTCATCCCCATCGTCGGCACGATCATCCTCATCGTGTTCCTCGCCAGCGAGGGCAAGCAGCAGCCGAACGAGTACGGCCCCAACCCGAAGTACGCGCCGGCCGTCTGAGTCGCTGCGGTATCTGAAGTCCCCGAGAAGGCCCGCCGGTTGCGTCCGGCGGGCCTTCTCGCTGTTCCGCGTCGCGTGCTCGGCGGTCACTGGCCGGCCGTCAGTCGGCTATCGGGGCCCGGCCGTCCCGCGCGGCCTGTTCGGACGAACACGGGAACTCGCTCGCGCGACGACAGTGAGAGCAGCCGTGGCACCGTTCAGCCGGATCTCGTGACCGGCGACCGCACGCCGAACCACTGCTCGGCGCCGTACTCCTCGAATCGTTCCACCTCGGTGAACCCCAGCTTCGCCGCGAGGCGCAGGGAACTGACGTTGGCGGTCTGGGTGGTGAGCACCACCGGCTCGCCAGGAAGTGCGTCCGTGAACCAGTCGAGTGCCGCTGTGCACGCCTCGGTGCCGTATCCCTGTCCCCACGCTTCCGGCAAGAACAGGTAGCCGAGTTCGGCCACCCCGGCATGCGACCGGACGTGCCCCAGACGTTCCGCGTCGCGCCGATCGAACGTGATCACGCCGATCATCGCTCCGTCGAGTTCGATCACGAAGAAACCAGTGCGCCGCCCGGAGACCTCAGGCACCTCACGTTCGAGCTCATCACGCGGTCGAGAGCCGCCGGTGTAGGTGCCCACCTCCGCCGATGCGAACAGCTCGATGAACCTCGGACGGTCCCGGGCCTCGGACTCGCGAAGCACGAGCCGTTCGGTCTTGATCGGGGCAGGTGGCCAGGTCACGGGTCCGAGTCCAGTCATGGCGGGCAACCTATCGCACGCCCGTGAGGGGCTCGGGACGTGAAGTCCTTTTGCCTCAAGGCCTGTTGTCCGACCCCCATGGTCGCAGTTTCTCAGGGTTGCGCACCGCCCAGATCCGGGTCACGCGCGTCTCCGTCACGTCGAAGGAGGCCACGGTCATCACGAGGCCCCCGCTTCGGGCGACCAGACCTGGCCGCCCGTTGACCGACCGCTCCAGCAGCTCCAGCCCCGGAGCCTTGTCGGCGATGGCGACCATGTACTGCGCGATGCGGGCGCCGCCTTCGATCGGACGCAGGACGGTGCCGACCAGGCCGCCACCGTCGGCGGTCATGATGGCGGCAGGGTCGAGCAGTTCGACGAGGGTGGCGATGTCCTTCGTCTCCCATGCCTCCTTCACCCGGCGCACCGCATCCGCCTGGACGGCCGCCGTGACCGAGGCGCGCGCGTCGCGCGCCCGCCGGCGGGCAGAGGCGGCGAGTTGCTTGCACGCCGCGGGGGTCCGGTCGAGGATCCCGCCGATCTCGGCGAAGGGGTACCGGAAGACGTCATGCAGGACGAACGCAACCCGCTCGGCCGGCGTCATCGACTCCAGGACCACGAGGAAGGCCATGGTCACGGACTCGTCCAGGACGATCCGGTCCGCGGGGTCGAGCACAGAGACGTGGTCCCACTCGGCACGGTCGGGCAGCGGATCGGGCAACCACGCGCCGACGTAGCGTTCCCGCCGTGCCCGCGCCGAGCCGAGCACGTCCAGGCAGACGCGGCCGGTCACCGTCGTCAGCCAGGCGCCGGGCGACACGATCTCTTCCTGCCGGCTTCGCGGCAGTGCGAACCAGCGCGCGTAGGCCTCCTGCACCGCGTCCTCGGACTCGGCGACCGAACCGAGCAACCGGTAGGCGATGTTCATCAGTTGGCGTCGCTCACCGGCCAGCTCGGCGATGTTCGCCCCTGCCGTCCCCATCCCCTGACCGCCCCCCGGCCTTACCTTTCGCGGTCCCGTGTCGTCGGGCTGGTGAGACCTTATCGATCGACCGCCCCCGGGGCGGAAAGGGGACCGAGGCATGGCCACCCAGGTGACGACACAGCACCGCTTCTCGCTTCTTCAGACCGCGATCGTTCTGCAGACCCTGACCATCTTCCTTCAGGCGATCTCCGCCGGACTACTGCTCACCGCGTCCTACGGAGAGACGCTGCACAGTGTCGGAGCCCGTGTGATGTACGGGGCGTCGATGCTGTACGTTCTCGCGGCGGTGCTGGCGTGGAAGCCGGGCGGCGGCTCACCCCGGCACGTTTGGCAGGCATCCGGCTTCCTCGCCCTCGCCTCGATCCAGGTCGTGCTGGGCATCGCGCACATCCCGTCGGTCCATCTCCCGCTGGGTGTCTTGATGTTCGGCCTGAGCGTCCTGGCGCTGGCGCGCCGCTGACGTCCGACGCGGGGGAGTGCCGGCGGTCGGCCCGGGGCTGCGGCGATGGGCCGTTGACGTGCTGCCTGCCTCAATTGCGCGGCACTGGCGGGGAGATGAAGGGAGATGGGAGGACCTGCTCGGTGGCGCCCTGAAGGCTGCCGGTTGGAGGACGGCTCGAACTTCCCGGTCCGGCGGACCGGCCCGCGTCGACAAGCGCGTATCCCCGCGCGGAGTGCACAGGTTCCTCACGGGTTCCGCAGGTGCACGGCCGCCGAACCGGGCAGTCGAAGAGCAGGCCGGTCAGGTGGCCTTCCCCCTCGGGGACTGGCCGGCTCAGGTTCCCCTGGTTCGGCCCTGTGTGCCGGGGGAACCGCCCACCACGGTGCGGAGTCGCCGGCGGGGAACGGACCGAACGGCGAACGGCTCCGCGAGCGGCCGCAATTCGATTGACCTGAGCGGTGTCCACCGCTCCACTGTTGCGGGACACGACGACGGGTGGTGTCGGTATGCCGGGGAGGCAGCAGTGGTCATGGAGATCCGTCCCACGACCGACCAGGACCTCGACGTCTTCGTCGACACACTCCATGCCGCGTTCGGGCGCTTCCCGGCGACCCCGGCCGAGGGCGGCGGAGTCTGGTGGGCAGCGCTGGAAATGGACCGTGGCCTGCTCGCGACGACGGAGGACGGTCGGCCCGTCGGCACCGCGGCCGCGTACTCCTTCGAACTCACCCTGCCCGGCGAGATCCTCGTCCCGGCCGCGGGGGTGACCGCCGTGGGTGTGGTGCCCTCGCACCGACGCCAAGGCCTGCTCAGCGCGATGATGCGGCACCAGCTCACCGAGCTGCGGGCGCGCGGGGAGTTCCTGTCGGTTCTGCTGGCCTCGGAGGCCGTGATCTACCGCAGGTTCGGCTACGGACCGGCCACCTACACGCGGCGGCTGACGGTTCCGCGCCACAAGGGCGCTCTTACCGGACCCCGGGCGCGCGGAACGGCCGACGCCGAATCGCCCGGCGGCATCGAGGTGGTGCGGCGTGCCGAATGCGGCCCGATCCTGGAAGAGATCTACGACCGCTACCGTCGCGCACAGCCGGGCGCGTTGTCCCGGCCGCACCGTTGGTGGGCCTCAGGAGCGGGGCAGCCGCCCATTGCCCCCGCGCCGCGCTACGTTGCCATCCACCGTGACGGCGACGGCGTCCCGGACGGATACGCCAGCTACTCGATCGGCGAAGCCGACACCTTGACGGTCGACGAGACCATCGCCACCGACGACGCCGTGTTCACAGCTCTGGCCCGGTTCCTGCTCGGGCATGACCTGGTGACGCAGATCGTGTTCAAGCACCTCCCGCCCGAGCACCCGCTGCGCTGGCAGCTTGACGACTTCCGCGCCGGCGAGGTGAGCCACGACACCGACTGGCTCTGGGTGCGGCTGCTGGACGTCCCGCGTGCGCTGACAACGCGCGGCTGGTTCACGGACGGGGAACTCGTCCTCGACGTCGACGACCCGTTCCTCGGCGAGCGGAACCGGTACTCGCTGACCGTCCGGGACGGCAAGGCGGACTGCGTCCCGACGGACCACGAGCCGGACCTGTCCCTGGACGTCAGCGACCTCGGTTCGATCTACCTCGGTGGCACCGCCCCGAGCACCCTCATTCGTGCCGGACACATCCGGGCCCACAGCCCGGGCGCGGGCGCGCTGGCCGACGTACTCTTCCACGCCGACCGCCCTCCGCACTGCCTCCACTGGTTCTGACCGCGTCCCTGTGAACCGGCGTCGGCTGCATCTCCGCGAGCCGGCGCCGGCCTCGGTGCTTCTCAGACGGGAGGGTTCCGGCGTGCTTCCGCGGCGGCGGCGAATCGGTCGGTACCCAGCACCGTGAGCAGGGCGAGCTTCTCGTGGCTCTCCGTGCCCGGGGTGGCGGTGAAGACGAGCAGGGACTGTCCCTGGTCGGGTTCGAGCAGGAGTTGGCAGTAGAGCTACCCCTTTCTGCTGACCGGCCTGCTCCTCGAGCACATCACCGACCGCTTCGTGCACGTCACCAGCGAACTTCACCGGCAGGGCAGGATCGATCTGTACGACCTCGACTGGCGCACGCGCAAATATCACGGGATGCAGGCCTACCAAGCCTCGAAGCTCGCTGTCGTCCTGTTCTCGCTGGAACTCCAACGCCGGCTGACCGCCGCCGGCAGCCCGGTGCGCTCCGTGCTCGCGAGCCCGGGCATCGCCCGGACCACACTGGCCGCCCACTCCCGGTCGAACGTCGTCAACCGGCTCACCTTCCTCACGAACACCCCCGAACGCGGAGCGCTGTCGCTGCTCTACGCCGCGACCCAGGACGTCCCCGGAAACTCCTACGTCGGCCCGGACGGGCTGGGTGGCCTCCGGGGCTCCCCGACCGTCCGCCGGCAGGGGAAGGCCGGCCTGGACGCGGCCACGGCCGGCCGCCTGTGGGAGGCAACCGCCGGGATGGTCGCGTCGGTCGCAAGATGATCGCCACGAGCGAACGGCTGCGCCACAACCGCCTGGCGTGCTGTTCGTGAGGCGACGGGTGCTCTACAGTCCTGCGCGGGAAAGGACAAAGCGACAAGACGACAGGGCGCGGACGAAGAGGTGAGGTTGTGCGAAGCCATTTGCGAGCCGGCAGGGTGCTCTCGTTCGACGCTGCGAGGGGCCTTGGGCTCATCGCTCCCTATGGCGGTGACGAGGATGTTCCGTTCCAGGCGCAGTCCCTCAAGTTCGTCGACCACCTGACGCAGGGCCAGACCGTCATCTATGCGATCGAGCAAGCGGACGCGGGTGTACGGGCGGTGGAGGTCCGTCCTGCCTAGCGCCGCGACCGGGACAGCCCGCCAGGCCGCCCGCCCGGTAGTTTGGACGCTGTGATCAACTCACCCGCGGGTTCTGATGATGCCGGCGTCGCCATAGCCGCGGCGCGAGCCGGCGCTGACGTGGTGCGCGCCCTGTACGGTCGACAGTTGACCCGTGTCGACAAGGGCGCCGGGGACTTCGCGACGGCCGCCGACATCGAGGCCGAGAAGGTCATCCTCGGTGTCGTCCGAGCTGCCCGGCCCGATGACGCCGTCCTCGGCGAGGAGGGCGGTCAGCAGGGCGCCTCGCAGACGGCTCGCAGGTGGCTGGTGGATCCCTTGTGCGGCACGCTGAACTACGCCGTCGGCAACATGGTGGTGGCGGTCAACGTGGCGTTGCGCAACGGGGCTGCCGCGGTGGCCGACCCGTTCAGCGGCGAGATCTTCCACACCGACGGTGAAACCGCCTGGGTACGGCGCGACGGTGCCGACGCCCGGTTGGTGCCGACGCCCGCCACAGCACTCGTGGACGTGAACCTGGACCCACCGTTCCCCAACGCGCCCGGCTTCCGGGCCGTCGACCTTTTGGGCCGGGCCGACTTCGTCGAACGATTCCGACCCCGGGTCGTGTCTTCGACGCTGGCCTTGGCCTGGGTCGCAGCGGGCAAGCGCGCCGCGTACGTCACGGACGGAGGCGACCTGTCGGCGAGTGTCCACTTCGCCGCCGGCATCGCTCTGTGCCGGGCCGCCGGCTGTGTGGTCACCGGGATCGACGGCGCCCCCTTGGGCCGGACAGGCCGAGGCCTCGTGGCGGCCGCCGACCCCGAGACCCACGCCCACCTGATGTCGATGATCCCGAACAAGGGCCGGCACCGACCCTGACAGGCCGCTCTCTGTCGTCGTGAAGCACGACCGCGGACTGCCTCGCCCCTTCAGGCCGGTCGGGATCGAGTACCGGGGCGACCGCAAGGTCGACCTCGCAGATCCGGCGCGCGGGACCCCGGCTTTCAGGATCGCCCTGCTGCGGACGACGGCCACCGGTGTGAGTAGCCCTCGCGCAGCGGGCCTCCGATCAGTTCCAGGAGTTCGTTCACGGCGGACGCCAACTGAGTCGGGTCCGCATGTTCTGCCACAGCCTGGTGGCCGTCCAGGAGTTTGGTGCCCAGCTCTGCGTCTGCCTCAACGAGCCGTCGTGGCAACCATTTACCGATTCCCGTCCAGGCGCCTCGGCGAGCCGTGAGGAGTTCGGCAGACTCCCGGAGGGCGTGGTCGGCGATGGCGAGCTGCTCGTGGCGTTTTGACGGCGCCGTGTCGACGAGGTCGTCGAAGTAGCAGGTCAGCACGTAACGACCGTGGCGCCATTGCTCCGTCGTCAAGGGCGGTGGTCCCAGCTTGACGATCTCTTCCGCCATCTGACGAGCACGTGCGACATGACCCTCCGAGTCGGCCAGTGCTGCCCCATGGGCGTAGACGAAGATCACGGTCGCTCGACGACGGGCGCGGTCCCATGCGAAGAACTCGGCCAGATCTTCGTTGGAGTTGAGGAACAGTTCTACGAGGCGCCCTTCGTGACGAAGGACTTCTCGGCCGCTTCCAGCGGAGGCCGGCAGAAGAATTCCGATGTCGAGGTCGCTTGTCGGAGTGGAACGGCCTTGCGCAGCCGACCCGCCGAGAACAGCCCCGAGCGCCTGTGGGAACAGTTCGGCCACGAGACGGGTGGCATGGGCGAACGCAGCCTCTTGATCAGTCATGGATGTTCATCGTGCCGCCCGACGCACTCAGGCGGGGCTCGTTCGCCGATCCTGAGGCCCTGCCCGAGTATCAGGGGGACTCCAGTCGTCCCAGCCAGTTCGTGAGGAGGGTTTCGAGGGTCGCGGCCTCGTCGGGGCCGAGGGTGCTCAGCAGGCGGTGCTCGTTGTGGATGTGGTCGGTGAAGGCGCGGTCGAAGAGCTCCTTGCCCGCAGTGGTCAGTGCGACGACTCGGCCTCTGCCGTCGTCTGCGGCGCGGCGGCGGGTGACCAGGCCCGACCGCTCCAGTCGGTCGATGCGCTTGGTCATGGCGCCGGTGGTGACCATCGTGTGGGCCGCCAGCTCTCCCGGCGCACGCTCGAACGGCTCACCGGCCCGGCGCAGCGCCGCCAGGACGTCGAAATCACCCTCGCCCAGCCCGTAGCGGCGATAGACGACGGACAGCTCCTCGGTGAGCAGTCCGGCCAGGCGATGCAGTCGGCCGATGACGGCCTGAGGGGTGACATCGAGGTCGGGCCGCTCGCGACGCCAGGCGGCTTGGATGCGGGCGACATGGTCAGGCGCTTTGGGACTGGCTTCTTCCACCACTGCACTATATCTTCCGGGGAAGCTATAGTGGCTTCCATGGAAGGTAATGTCCGGTGGGTTGCCCTGACGGCCGTGGCTCCGGTGGCCTGGGGCGCCAACTACTACGTCACGCGCGAGTTCCTGCCCGCCGGCCAGCCCCTCTGGGGTGCCGCACTGCGCGCTCTGCCCGCCGGCTGCCTGCTGCTCGTCCTGGCCCGTGAGCGACCGCGCGGGGCGTGGTGGGGTCGGTCGGCGGTCCTGGGGCTGCTGAACACCAGCGCGTTCTTCGTCCTCGTCTACATGGCCTCGCAGACTCTGCCCACCAGCACGGCCTCGATGGTCATGGCGCTCTCACCGCTCGTGCTCATGCTGGGCGCATGGGCTCTGCTCGGTGAGCGTCCGCGCCGTGCTCAGCTCATCGCGGCGGTGGTCGGCCTCGGAGGGGTCGCGCTGATGCTGGGAGGCCCGGGCGCCGAGGTCAGGCCGGTGGGTGTCCTCGCGTCCGTGGCTGCCCTGCTCGTCTCCGCCGTCGGATTCCTGTTGAGCAAACGATGGGATCTGGGGCCGAGCGTCCTGTCGGTCACGGCCTGGCAGCTCACCATCGGTGGCTTGATCCTCTTGGTCGCCGCCGCGGTGGCCGAGGGTGCGCCGCCTCCGACCGGCCCCGCCGCCATCGCCGCCTACGCCTACACCTCGGTGGTCGCCACGGCCCTGGCCTTCCTCGCCTGGTTCACCGGCCTGCGCCGCCTGCCCGCAGCCACCGTGGGCCTCGTCGGCCTGCTCAACCCGGTCACCGGCGTCCTCCTCGGCGTCACCTTGGCCGGGGAGGCGCTGACAGCACCGCAGGTGGCGGGCATGGTGCTCGTCGTCGCCGCGGTCCTTGGCGGTCGCACGACAGGGCGCGATGCCCGACTCGCGGCAGAGCGCCCAGACGAATCGGCGGCGACCGGCAAAGTTCCCGATCACCCCTCTCCGCGGCGTCCCGCGACCGCGGCGACTACCGCTACCGATACCGGCTCGACCGAAAGTGAGGGGTGATCGTGCCGCCGCGGGGCAGCATCCTTGTCACGCGCGAGGGCACCCGGCTCGGACCAGTAGAACTCGTGGACAGAGAAGGAGAGTTGGGGGCACCCGTCCCATGGCAGCGCACCGCTGCGAGGCGTTGAGCCGAGCGGTGTGCCGATTGTCCCGGCGCGACGTCCGGAGCGGACGCCACTGCGAACCAGCGCTGCCCGAAGAGGCGAGGGCAGGTTCCCCCGAGCTCGTCAACACCCATGGCTTCACCGGATGCAGGACCCCTAGGCTCAACGCATGTCCGATCACGGTCACGTCGATCCGCCCCACTCTCGGGGCACCGTGAGAGCCGACGATCTCGCCGAGGGCGTCCGACTCGTTGCCGCACTTCTGCGTCAGCGCGACGCACTCGCCGCTGACTGGAACGTGCCCGCCGGGTCTCTGGTGTGGAGTTGCTGGGAGACGGCCGAGCACCTGGCCGACGACCTCTTCTCGTATGCCGCCCAACTGGGGCCGCGGGTACCTCCGGCGGATACCCACCTGCCCTTCGTCTGGCGCAAGCAGGCGCCGGGCAAACCCGCCAACGTGATCTTCGCCGAGCGCGAGAGCGGTCCGACGGGAATGGTGCAGGTCCTCGAAGCGTGTGGCGCCCTCCATGTGGCGATGGTGCGGACGGCATCGCCACAGGCTCGCGCCTTCCACACCTTCGGAACGACGGATCCCGAGGGTTCCGCGGCCATGGGTCTGGTCGAGCTGTTCGCCCACGCCGAGGACCTCGCCCTGGGTCTCGGGCTCAACTGGCAGGCGCCCGGGGCGATCTGCGCCCGAGTGCTGAAGAGACTGTTCCCCGACGTGCCGGCAGCCAACGACACCCGATCCCTGGCCAACCCTGCTGTGGGCCACCGGCAGGGGTGACCTGCCGGGACGGGAGCGGCGGACCGGATGGCGGTGGGACAGTGCCCCGCGTTCGTAGCCGGAACGCCCGGCTCGTGCCGTAGCCGCGTCAGGGACTGCGTCAGGGACTGCGTCAGGGACTGCGTCAGGGACCCGTGCCTCGTACTTGACGGCCTTTCATGGCCGGGCGCCGAGCACGTTGACGTTGCCTGCGCCGGCTTGGCGCCGCGTAGCTCTGTCGCCCCCGACGGCCGGTTGACCGCCCTGCGCGTGCTGGGTGCGACATGCGTCGGATACCGGCCCGGGGTATCGTCCAAGGCGTGCCCGAGTGAGTGCGCATCCGAACGACGCGGGGAGATGGATCAGACGTGGCAGGTGCCGGACAGCAGAACAGGCGGGGCAGCAAGCGGCTGTTCACCCTGTGCGCGGTCCTGCTCGGGCTGTTCTTCATGCATGGAGCGCCGGCGACCGCCGCCGAGGGATGCCACGGCGCGATGCCCGCCGAGTCGATGCCCCAACGCCACGACCTCGTCGCCATGACGGCAACAGGCTCCGTGGACGGCATGGCGATGCGCTCCGCCGTATCGCCGACGTCGAGGCCAGCGGTGGCCCATCAGACTTCCGACGCGTCCGGGACGCACGGGACGACATGCGTCTCGACCCCCGCACGCGACCGGACACCCCTGCCGACGAGCACCCTGGCGGCCCTCGTCGCCGTACTGGCGGCCGCTCTCCTGGCCCGCCCCGTGTTCCTCGGATCGACGGGACGGCGTGGCCCACCCCCGCCGGGCGGGCGCCGCCTGCTGCTCCAGGTGTGCATCGCGCGGACCTGAGAGGACCGAGCCGACCTCCGGACCCTTGGAGTCGGCGACGTGTCCTGCTCACCAGCGCGCGCCCGCACGGCGTGGTGCGCCCACGCGGAAAGAACAACCTCATGTTCACAGCTCGTCCCGCCGTACGCCGACGCGCCCTCGCGGCACCCGGAACCGCCGTCGCCCTGGCCCTTGTCCTCGCGGCCTGCGGCTCCTCCGGCGGATCCTCCTCGATGCCGGGCATGGACCATGGCGCTACGGCGTCCACATCCCCGACGTCGAACGCCTCGCCGTCGAAGGACTCGTCGTCGAAGGGGCAGATGCCCGGCATGGACCACATGGCCGGTGGCAACGGCCTCGCGAGCGCCAAGGACGGCTACCGGCTCACGAGCCGCAACGCGAGCCTCGTGGCCGGCAAGCGGACCCCCTATCGGTTCACCGTCACCGGCCCGGACGCCAAGCCCGTCACCGCCTTCGCCGTCGACCAGACCAAGCGGATGCACTTCTACGCCATTCGGTCCGACCTGACCGGGTTCCAGCATCTCCACCCCACCATGGCGGCCGACGGAACCTGGACGGCCGATCTCTCCGAGCTCACGCCCGGATCCTGGCGGATGTTCGCCTCCTTCACCCCGGCCGGCGGGGCCGGAAAGGGCACGGCGTTCGTCCTCAGCCGCGGTGTCACCGTCCCCGGTTCCGGGAGGCAGGCTCCCGTTCCGGCCGCGGCCACGACCGCTCGCGTCGACGGATACACCGTCACCGTCCAGGGCCGGCCGATGGCCGGGATGTCCCACCCGCTGACCGTCTCCGTCACCAAGGCCGGCAGGCCCGTCACCACACTCCAGCCCTACCTCGACACCTACGCCCACCTGACCGCCTTCCACGAGGGCGACACCGCGTTCGCCCACCTGCACCCCACCACCCACGTCGACGGTGACCACGGCGGCCCGAAGCTGGCCTTCGACGCACGACTTCCGGCAGCCGGCAGCTGGCGGCTCTTCCTGCAGTTCCGGACCGGCGGGAAGCTGCACACCGCGGCCCTGACCCTCGAGGTCGGCTGAGATCCCCGTAGGGGTGCCGCTGTTCGGCGGCACCCCTGCGCCCGCTTCACCGCGTGCGTCGGTCCGCGACGGAGTGCGCCGGTGCGAGTTCGGCGTCGTCGAGCGGATCCCCGCCGTACAGGTCCTGGACCCAGTTGTCCTGGTAGATGGTGTCGAGGTAGCGCTCCCCGAGGTCCGGGGCGACGGCCACCGCAGTGAGTTCCCGCGCCCCGTGGTCGGCCAGCCAGCCGATCGACCCGCTCACCACGGTGCCGGTGGAGCCGCCGAAGAGGAAGCCGCGACGAGCCAGGCGACGGCAGGTACGGATGGTGTCGGCCTCCTCGACCCGTACGACCTCGTCGACGTAGGACTCGTCCAGGAGCGGCGGGCGCATGCTCATGCCCAAGCCCGGGATCATGCGGCGGCTGGGGGCGCCGCCGAAGGCCACCGAGCCGACGCTGTCCACGGCGATGATCCGCACCGGCCGGTCCTGTTCCCGGAAGTAGCGCGCGCAGCCCATCAGCGTTCCGGTGGTCCCCGTGCCCACGAACAGGACGTCGAGGTCGGGGAAGGCACGGCCGATCTCCGGGGCGGTGGTGCGGTAGTGCGCCCTCCAGTTGGCCTCGTTGGTGTACTGGCTCAGCCACACGCACCGGTCGTCGGTGGCGCACATGTGCCGGACGTGGTCCAGGCGCGCGCCGAGGAGCCCGCCGTTGGTCTCCTGGCCCGAGACGACATGCACCTCGCTGCCCAGTACCTCCATCATCAGCCGCGTCGCCAGATTGCAGCGCGAGTCCGTGACGCAGACGAACCGGTAGCCCTTGCTCGCCGCGATCATGCTCAGCGCCACGCCGAGATTGCCGGACGACGACTCGATCAGGATCGAGTCGGAGGTGAGGGAGCCGTCGCGCTCGGCCGACGCCACCATCTCGGCGGCGGCCTTGAGTTTGATCGAGCCCGCGAAGTTGAACCCCTCGCACTTGAGAAGCAGCGAGTGCCCGAAGATCGACTCCAGGTCGACAAAGAGCTCCTCCTCATTGAAGGCTTGAGGAACGGAGATGACCGACATGACGAGCTCCCCTTCGGTGTCGTGCTGGTTGCGGTTGCTGGGTTCTGCCCGGTGCGGGGCTCTTCTCGTGGCGCGCCGCCCGGCAGGGTTCCCCTATCCGTAGCGGCCTCGTTCGTGGAAGAAGTCATCGACGATCCGCAGTTCGCCCGAGCGGGCCACCTCGTCGTAGACGTAGCTCCCGACCGCGAGATCGAGCACGCCGAGGCCGAACGGCGAGAACACCACCGGGCGGTCCGCCGGGACATCCACGCGGCCGGCCAGCACGTCGCTCAGCGTGCCGTGGACGAAGTCCCGGTCTCCCGTGAGCTGTTCGGTCAGATGAGGCGAGGTGGCGGCCCTCAGGCAGTGCTCGACGTCGTCCACGATGTTGGTCGAGGCCAGTAGGACCTGGGGCGCGAGATCCCGCAACGACACATGCAGTACTACGGGGTTGTGGTCGAACCACGCCGGATCGCCGACATGCGGCTCGGCCGCCACGGTCGCGAAGACGACCAGGTCGCTGGCGCGGATCAGGTCCTCGGGCCTGCTGTGCGCGGTGACACGGGCGGCATCGTCGGACTGCTCCGCGTACGCGCGGAATCCGGCGGTGCTGTCGGGCGAGAGGTCGTACAGCCCGACGTCGTCGAACGACCAGCCCGAGCCCCGCAGGAAGGTGTGGATGTAGCGGGCGATCAGACCCGTGCCGAAGAACCCCACGCGGGTGGGCCGCGGGCGGTCCCGGCTGAGGCGGTCGGCGGCCGATGCCGCGGAGGCCGCGGTCCGGGTCGCGCTGATGATGGAACTCTCCAGGCACGCGAACGGGTATCCGGTGTCGGGGTCGTTGAGGATCAGGACGGCGGAGGCCCGCGGTATCCCGGACCGCACGTTCTCCGGGAAGCTGGAGATCCACTTCAGCCCGTCCACCGGCGACTCGCCTCCGAGAGAGGCCGGCAGGGCGATCATCCGGGAGGCCGGACGGTCCGGGAAGCGCAGGAACGAGGAGGGAGGGTTGACGGTCTCCCCGGCACCGTGCAGTCGATAGGTGGCCTCGACCACCTCGACGATCTCCTTCTCGCGGCCGGCCAGGGCACACCGGACCTGACCGCCCGGGATGACCGCGAAAGGCGGCACCGCGGCCTCACCGGCGCCGGCTGTGAGGGCGGCCGGGGCAGGTCCGGTGTTCATCGCAGCCCCCCTTCGGTCGCGAGAGGGGCGATGTCGGGGCGTGTCGGTGAGGCCATCGCGACGACTACGTTGCGGGGTCCCTCGTAGGCCTCCCTGCTGTGCGCGGTGCGGACGTTGTCGACGGCGAGCAGGTCGCCGGCCTGCCACGGGGCACGGACGGTGTGGTCCTCGTACGCCGAGTTGATGAGCCGGACGACCTCCTCGTCGAGGGGCTCGCCGTCGCCGTAGAACGTGTTGAAGGGCAGACCGCCGGCGCCGTACTCGTCGACCAGGTACTCCCGAACCTCGGGTGCGAGCGTCCATTCGTTCAGGAAGGCGATCTGGTTGAACCAGCAGCGCCGCCCGCTGACGGGATGGCGCACCACCGCGCGGCGGCGCTGCGTGGTGCGCAGACTGCCGTCGGGCTGCCAGGAGCAACTGATGTCCTGGGCATGGCAGTAGGCCTCGACGGCACTCCTGTCCGCGGTGCCGAATGCCTCGCTGAGCGTGGCCCCGATCTCGTCGTTGTAGGTGCGCGTGAGCAGCCATCCGGCGCGCTCGAATCGCTCGACGATGTCTCTGGGGAGCGCGTCGAGAACGCCAGCGGCGTCGGCGACGCAGGTCGCTCCGCCGACGGTGGGTTCGGACAGGCAGGCGAAGAGCATCAGCCCCGGGGGATCGAGGGTGTAACTCAGCTCGTGGTGCATGCACATCGGCTGGTTCGGCGGCCAGGGTGAGGCGGAGTACACGCCCGGGCCGTACGCCTCCCGCTGGGCGAAGGTCTCCTTCTCCGCCACCGGTTCGACTCCGAGCCGATCCAGGACGGCCGCCACATCGGTCACGTCGTGCAGCTCCAGCCCTCGGATCACGACCGCTCCGTGCTCGACGAGCGCGGACGCGAGATCCTGCCCGGCTTCGGCCGCCCAGCCGGCCGGGTCGTCGGCGCCCCGGACCCGCAACAGCGCGGGCCTGCCGGGCTCCAGTTCCAGGCCGAGCGGTGAGATGGTCGATTCGATGGAAGGCATGTCGTTCCTTACGTTGCGATCGGTTCAGGGCGTGGAACGCCGGTCGACCAGCGCGGCCAGATCGGTGAGGACGGGGTGGTGGACAAGGTCCTTGAGCGTGACCTCCCGGTCCAGGGAGATGGCCACCCGGACGGCTGACAGCGAGGTCCCGCCGCGGTCGAAGAAGTCGTCCCGCCGTCCCACACGGTCCTGCGGGACGCCGAGCACCTCGGCCCAGGCCGCGGCAAGGCGTCGCTCCGTGGGCGTGCGGGGTGTGTCGGTGCCGTTCTCGACGCGCGGATCGAACTCGGCGGCGAGCGCCGTCAGTTGATTCCGGTCGATCTTCCCGTTGCCGGTGAGCGGAAGGGACTCCTGCCGACTGAAGACGGACGGGACCATGTAGGCGGGCAGCATGTCCCCCAACTCCTGCTGGAGGTAGGCGGGTTCCAGTGAGCGCGGCCCTGTGTAGAAGGCGTGCAGGTGCCGGCCGCGCCCGGCCGCCTGGGCGACCACCACGGCTGCGCCATGCACGCCCGGTACGCGCAGGAGGCTCTCTTCGACCTCGCCGATCTCGATCCGGAATCCGAGGACCTTGACCTGACTGTCCCGGCGGCCCAGGAACTCCAGTTGCCCGTCGGGCAGCCAGCGCCCGTAGTCCCCTCCGAGATGAAGCCGCTCGCCCGGCCGATGGGGATCGGGCAGGAAGACCGCCCGGGTCCGCTCGGGATCGTTGATGTACCCGCGGCCGACACAGACTCCGGAGAAGGCGATGGCTCCCGGGGCGCCGAGCGGGACGGGGGAGAGGTGCTCGTCGACGAGATAGAGGCGCACGTTGTTGACCGGACGGCCCAGCGGCACCCCGTCGCCCTCCGGAACGCCGTCCAGGACCGCGTGGTTGGTGTCGTCCGACGTCTCGGTCAGCCCGTAGGCGTTGATCAGCCGGACACCGGGGCGGGCCCTGAACCAGCGCTCGACGAGATCCTTCTTCACCGCCTCGCCCGTGACCGACACGCAGCGCAGATGGGGCAGTTCGCGCGGGTTCCGTTCCAGGAAGGAGAGAAGCGCATCGAGATAGGACGGCACCACCTGGAGCACAGCGGCTCGGCCGTCGGCCAGCGTGTCGAGGAACCGGCGGACATCGAGGACCGCCTCCTGGCCGACCAGCAGGGTCCGCCCGCCGACGAGCAGCCCGGACAACAGCTGCCACAGGGAGATGTCGAAACACTGCGGCGCCGTCTGGGCGACCACGTCACCCTCGCCGATCCCCAAGTCGTCGATCTTGGCGTAGAGATGGTTGAGCAGCCCGGCGTGCTCGCACATGGCGCCCTTGGGTTCGCCGGTGGAGCCCGAGGTGAAGAAGACGTACGCGAGATCGCCGGACGCCACGGGGACGCCCGGATCGTCGTCGTCGCCACTCTGCTCGCAGAGCCGGTCGACGAACAACGCCCGTGTGACCGGCAGTTGGTCCACCGCCTGGTCGAGCGCGGCGGTGCTGCCGGATTCGGTGAGCACCAGCGCGCAGTCGGCGCGCTTCAGCATGCCGGTGACGCGTTCGGCCGGGAAGTGCGGCTCGACGGGCAGGTAGGCGCCGCCGGCCTTGAGGACGCCGATGACGCCGGCCGCCCATTCCAGGTTGCGTTCGGTCAGCACGGCGACGACATCCTCCCGGTGCAGCCCGGCGTCGAGAAGGGCGTGGGCGATCCGGTTGGCGTGGCTGTTGAGTTCCCGGTAGGTCCACCGCCGGTCGTTCTGCACGGCCGCGACGGCGTCCGGATGTCTGAACACCCGCTGCTCGAACAGCTCGTGGCAGCGCAGGTCGGGCAGTTCACGGTCGGGTCCGGCGAGGCCGTCGAGCTGGTGGCGGAGTTCGTCGTGCGGCAACAGGCTCTGTCGGCGGTGCGTCCTATCCGGATCCGCCGCGATCAGGCCGAGTGCGCAGAGGTGGTAGCCGGCGATCCTGGTGGCGGCCTCCTCGTCCAGGACATCGGTCCGGTAGCGAAGCCGGATGACGAGTCGGCCGCCGGGCCGCGTGAAGGCCACGTTCAGCACGGGGTCCGCGTCGGTCGCGCCGTCGCCCGTCGGATCGAACACCGTCTCAGGAACGAGGCCGGGGAGGCCCAACTCCTCGCGGAGTGCCTCAACAGGGAACCCTTGATGGGCCAGCAACTCCGCTTCGGTGGAGTGCGTGTGCAGGAGCAGGCTCCGCCACGACGCGGGGTCGGTCGTGAGGCGGCAGATCAGCGGTGCCGTACGGGCACCGGGGACGTACCCGGTGGTGACAGCGGATTCCCCGGTCAGGGCGGCGAGAACCTTGGCGTGGGCCGCCAGCATCACCGAGGCGAAGGAGACGCCCGTCGATGCCGCCAGACGGTCCAACTCCGCGACGAGAGCGTCGGGGACGGCCGCTTCGACCATCGCGGTGCCGGGCACCGGAGTGCGTGTCCACCGAGGCACCGAGGTGGAACCACCCGCGGTGAGCACGTCGCGCCAGTAGTCGGCGCCGGATCGTACGGACCCGTTCATCGCGACCCCTCCTCGTCCGTGGATCCGCCCGGGCGGATCTGGTGGGCCGGATTTCCGCCCCACCAGGCGTGCCGGGGGACCGATTCGCCCTTCATCAGGAAGGAGTCGGGCGCGAGCACCGCGTCGTCGGCGATGGTCACGCCGTAGTGCACGAACGCGCCGACCCCGAGGGTGCAGTGAGAACCCAGCCTGGAACGGTCGGACTTGAAGGTGCCGTCCTCCTGCGAGTGGCACTGGACGACACTGCCCGCGTTGAGGGTGGCGTCGTCCCCGATGGTGACCATCGTGCGTTCGGTCAGGTAGCAGCCGTCGTCGAAGACCCGGCGTCCGATCCGGACGCCCAGCAGGCGCCAGATCACACTCTTGAAGGGCGTTCCGTTGAAGACCTGGAGGTACGTCTCCGACGGCACCTTCCAGAAGCGCTCACGCCGCCAGAAGCGCCGGTCGTAGATCGAGCAGAACAGCGGGCCCGGCGGGTGGAGAGCGGTGACCGCGCGTTCCACGAGAACGAAGTACACGGCGCTGACGACCACGACGAGGACGTTGCCGAGCGCGATGGCCTCGGCCCCGATCGAGGTGTACAGCTCAGCGGCGCCCGACACGACCATGGTGACCACGAAGACGTAGAACCAACGCGCCAGCAGGTAGAGGATCATGGAGGTGGCGTTGTGCCGGTTCTTGGCCGCGAGGCCGGTACGAAGCGCCTCACCCTCGTACATCGGGTCGAAACTGCTGTCGCGTCGGACCGAGCGGGGAATCTCGAAGCTGGGTGAGCCGAGGAGTCCGACGTCCTGCCGGATCTCCCCGTCGACGGGGACCATGACCTTGGTGGCCAGCAGACAGTTGTCCCCGGTCCGGCCCCGCGAAGGGTAGGCGATCCGGTTGCCGAGGAAGTTGCGCGCTCCGATGGTGGCCCGGGACACGCGAAACGAGGTGCTGGAGAACTCGGCGTTGTTGATGGACAGCCCGTCGGCCACCATCGTCCCCGTCCCGACCGAACTCAGGTACGGCGTCTCGTGTTTGACCTCGGTGCCGAAGTTCGAGCCGGTCTGTTCGACAGGGGTCAGGTCGTAGCCGAGGAGTCGCAGGTAGGGCACGATCCCGGAGCTGTCCCCGAACAGCCTGGTCAGGAAACGCCGGTTGGTGAGCAGTGTGATCGCGCGGTGCACTCCGTAGTGGAAGCCGTAGAGCGGATACACCTTGTCCGGCTGGATGGTTCGGCTCAGCAGGCGGGGAATGGTCGCCAGCAGCAGGAACCCGAGCGGCGTGATCACGAAGAGCAGCAGGAAGGAGACCGCCAGGGCATCGCGGTAGAACGCCCAGGTCGTGAGGACCGTGGGTCCCGGCTCCAGCACGGCCGACAGCTGGGGCGCCTCGGCGAGGAGGATTCCGATCCCGCCGACGGCCAGCGGCAGGTACACCAGCAGCGCGCTCAACAACTGGGTGATGCTGTGCACCGACCTGCGGAGGGTGCCGCAGGCGGCCGGCGCCACCACTTCGTACGGCACCTCGGTGCGCAGCGCCGGTGATCCGTGCCAGTGCTCGCCGGCGGGCACCGCCTGACCGCTGTGCAGCGCGGAGGCATGGGCGAGCCGCGCTCCGTCACCCAGCGACGTCCCGATGTCGAGCACGGATGCTTCGGCGACCACGGTGTCGTTGCCCAGGGTCACGGTGCCGGTCTCGATCAGGCCGTCGCGGGCGCGGTAGCAGGCGAAGAAGGAGTCCTTGCGGATGACCGAGGAGTCCCCGATGGTGAGCAGGTCGGTACAGAGAGGAACGTTGCGGGAGAAGATCGCGACACCTGACCCGATGTGCGCGCCAAGCGCCCGGAGATAGAGCGTGTAGAGCGGCGATCCGACGAACAGGACCAGGGGATCCGAGCGGACGAGTGTCTTGACGATCCAGAGCCGGAAGTACGCCATGCTCCAGATGCGTATCCGCTGGGGCTGCCAGCGTCCGACGAGCACCCACTTGACCGCGACGGGCAGAGCGGACAGTCCCAGGAAGACGGCGGCACCGAATAGCACGGAGCGCAGGTACACGTCGAGCGCACCCGACCCGGCGGAGATCCACGCGTAGCCGTGGACGCTCAAGAACGCGACGATGCCCGAGTACGCGACGAACGCCAGGAGTTGCAGCATCCCGCACGCCACGTATCTGGCCTTGCCGGTGGGGAAGGCCGGGGGAGGGGCGGCCGGAGCGGAACCAGGCGAGTCCGTCACCGTGGCGGGAACGGGTGCCGCCATCGCGAGCGCCAGGGCGCCGATGGAGGGATGCGCGTACACGTCCTTCATCGACACCCGACCGAGGTCCGTCTGCTTTCTGACCCGAGCGCAGAAGTGAGCCATCACCAGGGAGTCGGCCCCGAGGTCGTTGAAGAAGTGACAGTCGGTCTCCACCTGGTCGAGGTGCATGACGTCGGCGAGCACCTGCGCCAGCGCTTCCTCGGTGCCCGCGGCGGACGGGTCGGTCACCGTGGCCTCGGCCACGGCACTTCGAGGACTCTGGGGCAAGGTGCCGACCGGCTTTCCCGTCATGGGAACTCCCTGGGAAGGATTCGATTCGACTCGACGGCCCTGGAGCGGCCCGGGCCGGAGGCGCTGTCGTCCACGCGGCCGGGGACCCGGGCCGGGCGAACACACGACACGTGGAACATCGGGCACGGACCGTGATCCGTCAGCGGTTGGGTGCCTCTGTGCCGAATGCACCCGGTGCCCGATGCCACGCGGACGTTCTGTGAGGTATTCGAGGCCGACGGGGGAACGGATGGACCCCGTGCGAAGAAATATGAGATTTGCGCCGTCGGTCCGGCCGGCGGTGGGCGGCCGCGCGACTCCGGCGCACGTTCCGGGCCCAGAGATCAGGGCACCTGAGTTGAGGACGGCCGCCTGTCGGCCGTCCTGCCGCTGCCCCCTGGCCTGCCGAGTTGGCGACCGTAGCGCAACGAAAGGTTGCGGATCACCGGGGCGGCGACTAGAGTCACATGCAACCGATGGTTGCACATGGGAGGCCTGTGATGGAGTTCGGAAAGCTGGAGCGTGAGATTCGTGTCGACGCGCCCCCGGAGATCGTGTTCGAGGTGGTGAGCCGACCCGAGCACATCAAGATGTGGTGGTCCGACGACGCGTCGTTCGAGCCCGAGCCCGGCACGGTCGGCGAACTCGTGTGGGGCGACCGCGCCGCGATCGAATCGATCACGGTGGTGGACGTGGACCCGCCCCACAGGTTCGCGTTCCGCTGGATCGCCCCCGCCGCCCAGCTGCCCGATGCGGACAACTCCCTCCTGGTCACCTTCGAACTCGAGCCCTCCGGTGACGGCACGATCCTGCGCCTGACCGAGAGCGGCTGGCGGGAGAAGGGCTGGGAGGCCGCCGTACTCGAAGAAGCCTTCCACGACCACGAGCGCGGCTGGGACATGTTCCTGCCCAGGCTGCAGAGCTACGCGCCCTCCGTGGAGGTGTGATGTCCACCGCTGTCGACGACGAACTCTGGTCCGCGATCGGCGACCCGATCAGACGGCGACTGCTCGACCTGCTGCTCGCGGAGGGCTCCGGAACCCCGACGGGCCTCAGCGACCGGCTCCCGATCACACGCCAGGCGGTCACCAAGCACCTGGGCGTCCTCGATCGCGCGGGCCTCGTGCACGCGACTCCGATCGGCCGCGAACGGCGCTACGAAGTCGACGAGCCACAGCTCGCCCGCGCTGTCCGGCAACTGAACGAGGTCGGCAAGAACTGGGACGCCCGGCTCAACCGCATCAAGCGCCTGGCGGAAGAGATCCAGCGGCAGAGAAGCGACTGACCGGCCGGCCGCCGGAAGAGGCACCGGTGGCCTCCACCATCCGGAAGAACCGATCACCTTTGGAGAGCGCCATGAGTCTGCTGCTCGGTGACCTAATGAGCCCGGCGCAAGCCCCGTCCTCCAGGGCGGGGTAAGCCGAAACGGTCCGCAGCGCGAAGCTACAGCGGCCGGCGCTGCTGTTCGATGCACTGCCGCACCACTGTGAGCGGGGCGCCGCCGCAGGAGGCGGCGAAGTAGGACGGGGACCAGAGATGTCCGTGCATGATCGCCCGGTTCACGTGTCCCGGTGAAGTCCCGGCGCATGATGCGGGCGGAGACGCCTTGAGGCTGTTCACGAGACCGGACACGCCGACCTTCGGAGGCTGGTGGACCAAGAGATGCACGTGGTCATGCTCGCCGTTGAACTCGAACAGTTCAGCCTCGAAGTCCACGCACACCTTGCGCATGGTCGTCTCGCACACGGTCGGCATCTCGTCGTTGCGTACACGGTGCCGATATTTTGTTCCGAAGGCCAAGTGGACGTGTATCGGCGGATATTGTGGGGGCTGTGCAGCTCCGTTACAACTTCCGTGTGTATCCCGAGCCTGCTCAGCGTCGGGCGCTGGCGAGGGCGTTTGGGTGTGCCCGCGTGGTTTTCAATGACGGTCTGCGGGCCCGTCAGGAGGCCCGTGAGGCGGGGCTGCCGTATACCAAGGACACTGATCTGCAGAAGCAGGTCATCACCGCTGCCAAGGGCACCGAGGAGCGGGTTTGGCTGGCTGAGGTGTCCTCGGTGGTGCTGGTGCAGTCGTTGCGGGACCTGCACACCGCCTACCGGAACTTCTTCGCCTCCGTCACCGGCAAGCGCAAGGGCCCCAAAGTCGCGTCCCCACGCTTCAAGTCCAAGCGGGACAACCGGCAGTCGATTCGTCTCACCGCCAACGGTTTCTGCCTGCGCGGCAACGGCAGACTGTATGTCGCGAAGGTCGGGGACTTGCGGGTCCGTTGGTCCCGTCCGCTGCCGGCCACGCCGACCTCGCTCACCCTCACGATGGACGCCAGCGGCCGGTACTTCGCCTCGTTCGTCATCCACACGGACGCCTCAGAGGTGTTGCCCGAGACGACCGGCATGGTGGGTATCGACCTGGGGCTGACGCACTTCGCGGTTCTCTCCGATGGCCGCAAGATTGCTTCCCCCCGCTTCTTTCGCCGGGCGGAGAAGAAGCTGCGCAAGGCCCAGCAGAACCTCGCCCGCAAAACCCGGGGATCGAACAATCGTAAGAAGGCCGTCGTGAAGGTGGCCCGTGCGCACGCGGACCGCCGACGCGCGCCGGGACTTTCACCATCAGCTGTCCACGACGATCATCCGTGAGAACCAAGCGGTGCACGTCGAGGACCTCGCGGTGAAAGGCCTTGCCCGCACACGACTCGCCAAGTCCGTACACGATGCAGGCTGGTCCGCGTTCGTCGGCATGCTGGAATACAAGGCCACCCGATACGGGCGCACCTTCACCCGCGTCGACCGGTTCTTCCCCTCGTCCCAGCTCTGCTCCGTGTGCGGCGTCAAGGACGGGCCGAAGCCTCTGGACGTCCGGGAATGGACCTGCCAAGCGTGCGGGACCGTCCACGACCGGGACGTCAACGCGGCCCGCAACATCCGCACCGAAGGATCCAAGGTCGCCGCCGGACAGGCGGAGACCCAAATCGCCCGTGGAGCGCAGGTAAGACCGGTACTCGTACCGGCACCGCGCGCAACCCCCGCACCCGCGAGGAAGAAGCAGGAACCCACCCGAAGCAGCCAGCCCCGCGGCTGGATGCAGACGGGAATCCCCGGCCTTAAGGCCGGGGAGGATGTCAAAAGAACGCTGTGAGCTACGGGACGGTGGAGGCGGGGGCGCCATCCCGCGCGTGTTCGCCCGGGAAGGCGCGAGGGTCTTCATCGCCGGACGCACCCAGGGAAAGCTCGACGTCGTGGCACGTGACATCGGCGCCTCGGGCGGCAGGGTCGAGGCCGCTCAAGTGGACGTTCTCGACGAACAGGCGGTCGAGAAGCACGCCGAGGCGGTCGCGGCGACGGCCGGAGGCATCGACATCGCCCTCAACGCCGTGAGTGTCATGCACGACCAGGGGACCGGGTGATCTGCATCCGCCCCCACGCCGTCGTCGACGCTCCGGCAGCCGGCTCCTACACCAAGGATCTGTTCAAGCCGATCGCGGCAGCGGCCGGGCAGTCGGTCCAGGAAATGCTCGACGGGGGAATGGCGCAGGGCACGCTGCTCAAGAGACTGCCCACACTCTCAGAGATCGCCGAGACCGCCGCGTTCCTTGCCTCGGACCGGGCCGGAGCCGTGACCGGCACCGTCGCCAACCTGTCGGCGGGAGGACTCGTCGACTGAGGCCGCCACCTTCGGCTGGAGGGGACGCGGGCAGCCTCATCGCTGGCTCCTGCGCCGATGAGGCTGTCCGGCGTGCTCGGTCAGGGCAGGAGCTCGACGTACCCGTCCGTCCCGTGTACGCGGATGCGCAGGCCGTCCCGGATCAGGCGGGTGGCCTGCTCCACGCCCACGACCGCCGGGAGGCCGTACTCCCGGGCGATCACCGCGCCATGGGTCATCTGGCCGCCGACCTCCGTCACCAGGCCCGCGATTCCGACGAACAGCGGTGACCAGCTGGGGTCCGTGAAGGTCGTCACCAGGATGTCGCCCGCTTCGAGGTCGGCCTCCGCCATGTCGAGGATGACCCGGGCCCGTCCCTCGATGGTCCCGGCGGAAACCGGCAGACCGATCAGAGCGCCCGCCGGCACGTCGTCACGCCGGTACGCCCCCGTGACGGCCTCGCCGTCCGACGTGAGCACCCGGGGCGGAGTGAGCCCCTGGTACGAGCGGAACGCGTCCTTGCGCTGCTGGATGAGCCGGTCGTCGACCTGGTGCGAGCGCGCGACGTCGTGGAACTCCTGGAACGTGAGGTAGAAGCTGTCCTCCCTCTCGCGAAGCACGCCTGCCTGCACGAGGCGCCCGGCCTCCTCCAGCAGGGCCTGCTTGTAGACGAAGTACCGGGTGATGATGCCGTACTTCGGGTACTCCCGGTATCCGATGAAGGTCCGGACCCGGTCGATCATCTGCTGGGTCTCGTCGGCCTTCTGGTCCCCGTCGGGCAGGGTCCTCAGGCGTGACAGCACGTCCTGTTCCTTCTCCTGGGCTCTCCACCGCCCTTGCTCGAAGCGCCGCTCGGCGGCGCCCGGTTCGAAGATTCTGACGTTGTCCAGGATCACGGGCACGAGCGTGGCGGGCCGCTCGCGCCACCGTGGCCTCGTGATGTCGATCTCGCCGACGCAGCGCATGCCGTATCGGTCGAGGTAGGCCTCGATGGCGTCGCGCGCCTCGGTCCCGCCCGCGAGCTTCGCCAGATCGTCCAGGAAACCCTCGTCCTGGACGCCCTGCAGGAACGCCACCACCTCCGGGTGCGGGCGGATCACGTCCGCGACGTCCAGCAGCGCCAGCCCCATCTCGGACGTGATGTTGTCCGGGGCGGACAGCGTGAGCGTGTCAGCCGCGTTCTTCTCGCCCAGCCACTCCCGCAGCTTGTCGTTGAGCCACCACGTGGCCTCCATCCCCGCCATGATCACCTGCATGCTCAGCGGATCACTGAGAACGCGTTTGTGCTCCTCGAACGCCTCCAACAGGAAGTCGAACAGCGCGGGTCCGCTCTTGCTCCGGATGTCGTGCTCAAGGGCGCTGATGGACGCCCGGCTGCGCTCGATCAGCTCGGTGACGATGGCCGGATCGGTCTCGATCGGCGCGGACGCACCGCGTCCCGGCAGCCCACCGGGGCCGCCGTCCGGGAGCGACGGGATGAAGTCGTCGTGAGCGAGGACGGTCTCCAGTGCGTCCCTGACCAGGGGATCACCTTTCCCCATCATGTCCAGGAGACCTGCCCGGCCGGCGGGCGAGGCCAGGCGCCGGGCCACATCGACGAACAGTCTCCCGCCGGCCGCGTGCATCGGCGCCATCGCGGTCAGCTGCCACATGGACAGCCCCAGGGGCTTCATGGGGTCGGTCATCATCTGCTGGTGGCCCACGGAGACATAGACGTGGTTCTCCTCGTCGTCGCTCTCCGGGATGGGGAACAGCGTCGTGATCGGCCGGCTCTGAACGATCTGAAAGCCGTCGCCGACCAGGCACCACTCGATGTCCTGAGGGCGGCCGAAGTGCGCCTCGATCCGTCGCCCGAGCCGCACCAGCCGCACGACCTGCGCATCCGTCAGCGCCGGCTGCTCCTGCCGGTCGGGGTCGATCGTGACTTCCCGCGTACCGCCCGTCGGCAGGGCATGGACGGCACGCTGCTTGGCGGCGATCACCTTGGAGACGATCTCGTCCTGCCGCACCCTGAAGGCGTCCGGATTCACCAAACCGGAAACCAGGGCCTCACCGAGGCCGAAGCCGGCGTCCACGGTGGAGACCTTCCGGTTGCCCGTGACGGGGTCGGCCGTGAACAGGACGCCGGCCGCGTGCGGGAAGACCATCCGCTGCACGACCACGGCCATGCGGACCGTGCGGTGGTCGATGCCGTTCCGCCGGCGGTACGCCACGGCCCGCTCGGTGAACTGCGACGCCCAGCACCGGCTGACCTGCTGGAGGACGGCCTGTACCCCCATGACGTTCAGGTAGGTGTCCTGCTGGCCCGCGAAGGAGGCCGTCGGCAGGTCCTCCGCCGTCGCGCTGGATCGGACGGCGTAGGCGGCCCGCTCGCCGTGCCGGTCGAGCGCGCGGGTGATCTCCGCCGCGAGATCGCCCGGGATGGCGATCTCCTCGATGGTCCGGCGAATCTGCGCGCTCAGCGTACGGATCCCCTCCCGGTCGTCCGGGGCCAAGCGCGACAACTGCTCCAGCTGCTCGTCGACCGACTCCGCCTCCGCCACGATCCGACGGAAGGCCTCCGTCGTCACACAGAAACCGGCCGGGACGCGGATGCCCTCGATCCGCGACAGTCCGCCCAGGTGCGCACCCTTGCCGCCGACGTCCGCGACCCGCGTCTCGTCGACCTCTTGAAGATCCAACACGTACTGCTCAATCACTGCGACACCTCCGAGGCAGCCGTGTTCCGTCGCGTTGCGATGGCCGACCGAATCACCGGCGCCTCCAACTCTGTCGAACCTCTTGTCGGACACGTCGCCATCCCTGGTCGCATTCCCTCTGATGAGTCACCCGGCCACTCCGCCGGCCGTGCGGCACGCACGGCGCGGCCTTCATTTCCGCAGGTGATGGCTTCGGTCGACGATTCTGCGGCACCACGGGGGCCTTGCCGCAAGCCCCCCGGTGCGCTATAAGTTGAGAGAGGCAAGGAGAGGGTTCTCTCCTTGCCTTCGTCATGCGCCGGCCACTGCACCGGGCAGGACCCTCATCCGGTCGGCCTGTCTACGGGTAATAGGGCGTGTACGTGATCGCCGAGACCTTGAGATAGCGCGCGCCGTCCGCCGTGGCCCAGGTCGAGGAGTCGGGATTACCCGGCCAGTCGCCCCCGACGGCGGTGTTGACGATGAAGTGCATCCCGATGCCGGGAGCGGTCGAGTACCACTTCGTACCCTGGAAAGCGCCGTCGACCGTGAAGTCGATGTGGTCGGGCCACCACGTGAACGAGTACGTGTGGAAGCTGTTGGTCCATCCGCCGGCGTTGTTCACGGCCCACTGGGTCTGTGCGTTGCTGGTGTCGTGGAACGTCTGGTAGACGGTGTTGGGGTTGGATCCCACGATCTCAGCGGCATCGAACTCGGGCAGCCACGGGTTGAGGTAGGCAGCCCAGACGGCGGGCAACAGCCCTTTGCCGTTGGGCATGTTCGCCGTGAAGCTGTACGTCCCGTAGCCGTAGAGAGCCTGGGACTCGACGCGGCCCGAGTAGTAGGTCCCGTTCCCCGCGTTGTAGGTCTTGATGACGAGCGTGCCGCCTTCGTACCAGACGCAGGCGGGCGTGTAGGTCTCGAGTTCGTTGTTGGCCGTCCATCGTCCGTTGATCGTGTTCCAGGAGTTGACGGTCTGCGGAGCGCCCCAGGTGCCGGCGTGCGCCGGAGGCTGGGTCAGGAGCACCAACGCCAGTGCCGCGAACGCGGCAGCGACAAGCCTGGTCCTGGAAAGGAGAGTTGATCGCATCAGAGCTCCGTTGCTCGGACATGAGGAGGATGGGAGCGGTCCCACTCCTGAAACGCACAGTAGAACCATGTCCCGTACCTGACAATCCTTCGCGCGGCGGGCCGCCACGGGGCCGGCGTCGTGCGGCGCGGTCACCGTCGACGAGCGAACTGATATCCGATCCAGACCTGAACCTCGGTCAGACCGCTCCGGGCCAGGCTCCGCGTCGAACTGCCCCCGTGGGATCGACACTTGTCAGCCCGCCTACGGCACGGTCCCAGAACGCCAGCGACCGTGGAGCCGTGAGGGGTGGGGCGCCGCCCAGTCCCTCGTCGGCAGGGAGAGGCGTCGCTCGGCGGCGCGCAGCATGGCGATGTCGTCCGACAGGGTTTCGATCCGCAGGGTCAGCGGGAGTCACTGCTCGGCGAGCAGGGCAGGCAGTTTGCGCATGTCGTGGAAGACGACGGTGCCAGGGCCCGCGAGTTCTTCGGCCGGGGTGAGTCCGCCGGCGTAACCGAGGGAACGCATGCCCGCGGCGCGGGCCGCCTGGATACCTGGACGGCTGTCCTCGACGACGACACAGGCCGAGGGATCGACGCCCATTTGCTGAGCGGCGTACAGGAACAGGTCGGGCGCGGGCTTGCCGTGGACGACCTCGGTGGCGCTGAAGATCCGGCCCGCAAAGCGTTCGTACAGCCCGGTACGGCCCAGGGTGTGTCTCATCTTGTCGTGCGATCCGCTGGAGGCCACGCAGGTCGTGAGCGTGACCCCGTCGAGTGCCTCCGGCAGTCCCTCGACCGGCATGAGCCCGGCGTCGACGGCTTCGCGATGACGTTCTTCGAACTGTTCCGCCCACGTCGCGGCCGTCTCTTCGCCCAGCTGAGCCGCGACCTGCTCGCGGATGGCGGCGTGTGAGCGCCCGATGAATCGTGCAACGACGTCCTGGTGGGTGAGAGGCCAGCCCAGTGCGGCGCCGAGCGCGACCTGAACGCGTACCGCGATGCGTTCGCTGTCGACGAGCACTCCGTCGCAGTCGAATATCACCAGTTCAATTGGTTTGATCACTTCGGCAGCATAGGGCCGACCGTTCACGGGGTCCGGCGCTCCGGAGGTCGGGAATGCGTGGCCTCCGCGTACGTTCAGCTCGCTCGGAGGATCCGAAAGCGGTCGAGTTCCGTCGGATCGCGCTCCACGACCTGGATCGGTGCACCGGCCCATTGCCAGACGCTGATGCCTGGTGTGCGGGTGAACTGGATCAGCCCTCGGGTGCCTTCGACGGCGATGCGGGGCCAGGCGTCGGCGATACGCCTCCGGTCCGCGCCGTGAACGCGCAGCAGGTCGGCGAGGACGGTGATCGCGTCGTAGCCCTCGAAGGCGACGAAGGAGGGTGCTTGGGCCAGCCGCTCGCGGAGGGTCGTTTCGACTCGTGTGCCGAGTGGGCCGAATCGCTCGGGCAGATAGCGCAGGAACGGGATCGCGGCGCCCTCGCCGCCCAGCAGCGTGTTCCACTCGGCGAGTTCGGGTTGTCCGGCCGGAGCACCGATCATGATCTCGGCGAGGCGCTGATCACGGCGGACAGCCTGGACGATGGGCACCGCCGGCTCCGGGTGGCCGACCAGGAGAAGGAGGGCGTTCGCCTCGTTCTCGACGAGCTCCTCGCACAAGGCCGATGGAGTGAGCGCGGTCATGTCGAGTTCGACGACGCTGCCTCCGCGCGCAGTGACGTGTTCGCGCAGAATGCGGGTCCCCGACGCCCAGTAGACACTCGGCTGGGCTGCAACGGCGATGCGACGACGCCCCGCTCCGAGGAGGAAGTCCGCGTACATCCGCCAGCCGCGGGACTGCGGTGGCGCGAGGCGCGCGACCCAATCCGTGGGCTGTTCGGTGAGTGCGTCGAGAACCGCGGACGAGCAGAGGAACGGCACTCCCAGAGCGTCGGCCCTGGCGGCCGCGGTGCGAGCGACGACGCTGTGGTACTCCCCGGCCAGGGCCGCCACGCCAAGCAGAGTCAGTTCGTCCACGGCGGCCGCTGCCCTCTGAGGATCAGCGGCGGTGTCGCGGACCACCAGCTCAAGAGGCCTTCCGGCGATCCCGCCGGCTTCATTGACGTCGTGGACGGCCAGTTCGAGTCCGGCGAGCAGGTGGCGGCCCGCCTCGACCCAGCCGGGCCGGGTCAACGGAAGGAGGGCGCCGACCGTGACCGCTGATCCGTCAGCCCGTACCGCTCCAACCGGCTCCTGCATGCGGGGGCATCTCCCATCGATCCGAACGTGCAGCTTACCCACGTACGGACACTCGCAACTTCGCGGTGTTCACCATGGGAACCCGTGTCCGTGTGGTGCGCGGAGGCATGGGCGCGAGGGTTGTGGGCAAGGCCGGAAGCATGACCACAACACTTGGCGCCTTCGTGCTCGGCACTCCCGATCCTCCCGTCCTGGCCGACTTCTACCGGTCTCTGCTCGGCTGGCAGGAGGTTCATCGTGAGCCGGAGTGGGTCCGGCTGAAAGCCCCGGAACAGGAACGCCCGGGCCTGAGCTTTCAGTTGGAGGCCGACCACACGCCTCCGACGTGGCCCCAGAGCCCGGGCGCTCAGCAGATGCAGGCGCATCTGGACCTACAAGTCGATGACCTGGAGGCGGAGACCGCACGGGCCCGCGCCCTGGGGGCGACGCTGGAAGAGCACCAGCCTCAGAAGGACGTACGGGTACTCCGCGACCCGCACGGCCACCTGTTCTGCCTCTTCCTTCCGGGCGCCTGACGGTCCCGGAACCTGGCCCCGGTTCACGGCCGAGGACCGGGGCCACGACCAACCGCATGACGAACCCTGCCCGCTCCCGGAGGTCCGCGCGCTGTCGGAACGAATGCGCTGACGCGTGCAGTTGGCCTGGTGTAGAGATGAGCCAGCGTCCTGAACCCGTGGCATGGAGGCGTCGGCCTGCACGCCCGTGCAGGGCGCCTTCGCTCGGAACTGCATACCGCTCACGATCACCGGCCAGGAGGCTCGCATGAAGGTACGGGTACGCGACGTACGAGACACTGACCTGCCCGTATTCTTTGCTCAGATGAACGATCCCGAAGGGTGTCGGATGGCGGCGTTCACCGCCAAAGACCCATCTGACCAAGCGCAGTTCCAGGACCACTGGGCACGGAATCGCAAAAATCCATCGAACCTCATGCGCACCGTCGTTGGCGTTAGCGACGGCGATGGCGATGGCGATGGCGCTGAGATCCTTGGGCATGTCGCCGTGTTCGGGCCGCCCGAGGAACGCGAGGTCACGTACTGGATCGGACGGCCGTACTGGGGGCGAGGAGTGGCCACCGCTGCTCTGCGGGCGCTGCTCGGCGTCGCGACGGAGCGTCCGATGTACGCTCGCGCGGCAGCGGACAACCTTGCCTCGATCCAGGTCCTGAAGAACTGCGGGTTCGTCCTCTCCGGCAGCGGGCGGGGCTTCGCGAACGCCCGGGGAGCGGAAATCGACGAAGTGGTCCTCACGTTGACCGACTGAGCATGAACGTCCCCACGGGTGACGCAATTTGTCCGACCCTGCCGGAAGGTCAGCTCAGCAGGGCGGCCGTGAACGTATCGCGCTGAGCGGCGAGCCAGTTCTGTATCCGGTCCCAGCGTTCCCATCCGCCGCGCTCCTCCAGTGCCCGCACGTAAACAGGATCACCGTCAGCCACGCGCCGTGCGACGAACCCCCGGCAGACCTCGGTGGCCTGTTCGACAGCGCCGGGCAACTCGACACGTTCCCGCGAGGAAAGGCCGTAACTGTCGGCGAGGATCCGCAGCCGGTCGGGAGCGACGAGTCCCGAGGGGTGGAAGGCGGCGGCCGACACGGGATCCACCATGGGGATCCAGTAACGGGCGGCCATGGCGAGGTCCCAGAGCGGACGCCCTGGGGCCGCCAGGTCGAAATCGATCAGGGCGGCGGCATGGCCGTCACGGAAGACGACGTTCTCCGGGCACACGTCGTTGTGGCACAGCATCGTTCCTCCCTCAGGGTCGGCGAGATCGTCTGGCCACTTGACGCGGGTGTCGACCCCGACGGCCAAGCTGGTCTCGTGCAGGCGCCGAAGCAAGCTCCCCACCGATGCGAGGGCAGTGTCCGTCACCACCCACTGAGGAAAAGGCGGAAGCGCGACATTGCCCGGGATGAAGGTCAATTGCTCCCGGCCGTCCGCGGAGAGGGCGACGGGAGTCGGAGCCGCGTCGAAGCCGTGCTCCTTGAGCGCGTGGAGGTGGACATGGAGTGCCAACGCGTTGGGCGGCGCCGGGCGTTCTACCAGAGCTCCGGTGCGGAAGACCGCACCGGCGTTCACCATTCCGCCGACCAGTGCTTCGCGGTCCGTCGCCTCCCCGTCAGCCGTCATGCCGGACACGGTATGCCAGGCGGATCCGAGCGGGCCCGCCGAAGCGCGACTGGCACGGCTCGGAGTTGCGGTTCTTGTACGTCGTGGTCACGTAGCCGCTCTGTGAGCCGGTTCCGTGACACCTGTCATGCGAAATGCCGTACGCCGGGCACTGGGGGCGCCACGTGCCCCGCCCCTACCTTCTTCTCATGACGAAGACAGGTGGCAGCAAGCTTCAGAAGACCGACGTCAAGGTGAGCCTGATCGGCGGTCACCGCCTCAAGGGCGAGACGTTGCACGAGCGCACTCTCACGGCGTCCCTCATCGGAGGGGCCGACATCGACCTCAGGGACATCGACATCCCCGACGGTGCCGAGCTGCGCGTCACCAAGCTGAGTCTGATCGGCGGCGTCAGCCTCACGGTCCGTCCCGACGTCGTCGTGCGGGTGTACGGCATCCGTCTGGGGGGGTGTGAAGGACGACGGCCCGAGCGAGCCGGGCGGCCCGACGGTCCGTATCGACGCCTGGGGACTGCTCGGCGGAGTCACTGTCACCCGCGGGTGATCCCACGCAGGCGCTCTGCATGCGGCAACAGGCCGGCCGGTTGACGTACCCCCCGCGGCCCCGCCCTGCGCCTTGGCTCCGGAGCGGCTGCCTGATCCAGGTCGGGATGGACATCAAAGCCCCCGGCGGCGAGACTGGCCGCCCACAACACGTCAAGAATTCTGCCCGGTGACGGAGTCGGTGCGGGGCGCGTGTCCCCTCTCCGCGCCAACACTGGACGGTTCCAGACGGCAACCACGGGTCGGTCCATTCGGGCACCGACGGCCCGGCGGGCCGTCCCGCCGGGCAGCGAACAGGACTCGCCGTGCCATCGGCGAACTACCGTTCCCTGCTGCGTACCCCGGGTGCCGCAGCCTTCTTCCTCCCGGCATCACTCGGCCGCGTCGGCATTGCGATGACCAGCCTCAGCATCGTCTGGCTCGTGCACAGCAGCACCGGCGCCTTCTCCGCGGCCGGCTTGGTCGCCGGCGGATTCGCCGTATGCGAGGCGCTCGGTGCGCCTCAACTGGCCCGACTGGTCGACCGGTTCGGGCAGACCCGCATCCTGCGGCCCACGCTTCTTGTCCACGCCCTCGCCGTGGCGGTCCTCCTCTCCCTGGTCGCCGCGGATGCCGACGTCGCTTTCCTGGTCGTCGGGGGAGGGCTGGTCGGCGGCAGTGTTCCGCAACTCGGCGCCATGTCCGCGGCTCGCTGGGCGGCGTTACTGCGCCCGGCCCGAGCGGCGGAACTGCCCACCGCCTTCGCCCTGGAGTCGATCAGCAACGCGGGCGCGTTCCTGGTGGGCCCGACGCTGGTCAGCGCACTCGCCGCGGCCGATCATGCCGTCACCGGCATGGTGTCGGCCGTCTCGTTGTCGGTGTTCAGCGGCCTGTTCCTCGCCACCCAACGCATCACAGCTCCTCCGGCGGCGTTAGGTGGAGCTGAACATGCGGGAGACAAAGGGCAATTGCTGTGCGGCCCGGTCCTACTCCTGATGGGCCTCAACCTTGCCATCGGGATCTTCTTCGGGGCCATGCAGGTTTCGGTGACCGCCTTCGCGGTGGAGTACGGCGCGCCGGGTGCCGCCGGCCCGATCTTCGCGGTTTCCAGCTGCAGCGGTCTGTTGGCCGGGTGGTTCTACGGGCTGCGCAGGTGGCGTGCCGCACCGCCCGTACAATTGCTGGCCGTGACTGGCGTGTTGAGCCTGGGCACACTGCTGCTGTTCACGGTCGGCTCACCCTTCGGGCTCGGACTGGTCGTGGTCCTGACCGGAGCCGCGATTCCGCCCCTTCTCGCACTCTTCCCCCTGTTCACCGAGTCGACGGTGCACCAGGCCGTCCTGACCCAGGCATTCGCCTGGCTCGGTGCCGCCGGGGCAGCAGGCTCGGCGGCCGCGGCGGCACTCTCGGGCTGGGCGATCGACTCGGTCGGACCACGGGGCGGCTTCGCGGTCACCGCCGCGGCCGCCGCCGCAATGACCCTTCAGGGCCTCGCCGGCCTCCGTGTGCTGCGCACACCTCATGTGCGGTGGAGGCGACGAGGCGAGGGTCCACACTGAACTCGCCTGCGCGCGGCTTGAGTGACGAACACTGCGCTGCAGTGGGGGAGTTGCCTCGCATTGCCTTGTTCCGGCTGCTGCGAGCGCGATCAGCTCTTCAGGCGTGACAGCTGCTCGGGAAGCTCGGTGAGGCGTTCGATGCGGAGCACTGTCTCCTGAGGAGTCGGTGACGGCCCGCCAGTGACGAAGTCGATGCCGCGGTCCAACCAGATGCCGGTGAGCCCGACGAGGCCGGCTGCGTGGACGTCGCTCTCCAACATGTCGCCCACGTTGACCGCCTGCGAGGCGTCCGTCCGCATCCGTCGGCAGGCGGCGGCGTAGGCGGCGGGCTTGGCAGCGCCGAGCTCGGCCGGGGTCAGTACGGCTTCGAAGTAGGTGAGGAGGCCGAAGCGGGCGAGCTTGGCCCGCTGTTGCCCGGGGTCCCCGTTGGTGAGAACAGCCAGACGTGGCCCCCCGGGAAGGCCCTTCAAGGTCTCTAGACAGGGCTGGACATCGGGATAGCACCGCCAGGACTCCTCGAACACAGTGAGGTAGCGCTCCGCGATCCAGGCGTCCAGCAGGCCGGGACTCTCAGGAACGGGCTCGCCGAGGACCGGCAGGAAGGAACGGAGCCTGCGTCGGTGGTGCTCAGCGAAGGAGCACTCACCGGCCAGGTACTCCCGCATGTGGCGTGCCTCCAGCGTCCACCACCGTTCCGCCAGTTCCTCCGGCGGAGCCGTCGCGTTCGGTGAGGCCCGGACGATGTGGCCGATCGTTTCCATGACGGCGCTTCGATGGTCGATCAGGGTGCCGTCCAGATCGAAGAAGATCACTTGTGTCATGGGGTGATCATCTCGTGGCGCCGGCCTCTGGCGGCGAGAGGGCCGGCCTCGGTGCGCTGCTGCCCTGCTCGACCGCAGGAGCTTGGAAACGAACAGCGCACCGACGATCAGCGCCGCCAGGGCTTGTCCCGTCGTCCTTGTGACTGCAGCCGAGCTGTCCGTGGAGCCGCTCGACGTGGCCTGCGGTCTTCTCGCCTGGTCAGCGAGTGATCGAGACGGCGAAGGGGGCGAACCCGCTGGAACGGATCACGTGAGGTGCGAACAGCACGGCGGCCTCGGCGGCCTGCGCGGTGTCGATTCCGCCGAGGTCAGTGATCCAGTCCCGGTGCCAGCCGAGGTCCTCTAGGAGCCCGTGGACGATCTGTTTGGCCCCCGGGTCCTCACCCGAGAGGAAGGCGGTAGGCGGATGGGCGAGCGTGGTGGGCGCCGTCATCACCGTGTACAGCATGGTGTTGAGCGTCTTGACCACGCGGGTGCCGGGGAGCGCCTCTTGGAGTTGCCGACCGAGACTCGAGCCGGGGTAGAGGAGGTTGGCGGGCAGTCCGTCCGGCCCGTCGACGGTGGCGTTGGAGACGTCCACGAGGATCTTGTCCTCGAGCTCCTCGCGCAGAGCAAGGAGACGTTCCAGCGAACTGGCTCCCGGCGTGGCGTTGATGACGATCTGCGCTGACCGGGCGGCGTCGGCGGCAGCGGCCGGCGAGCGGTCGGCGACGGTCACCTCATGCCCGGCCCGGGTGAGGGCTGCGGACAGGCTGCCGCCGACGCGGCCGTTTCCGAGTACGGCGATCATGGTCATACCGATCTGGTCCTTCCGGTGCTGCTGGATGTCAGAGGTGGTCAGCGGGAGAGCGTGGCGACAGCGGCGCTATGCACACCGGGTGCGGCGGCCAGCAGGCTCTCGCTCGCCGGTGTCCAGGGGCGGCCCTCGGCGTCGGAGATCCGCCCGCGGGCCTCGGCGACGAGCAGTGCGCCGGGAAGCAGGTCCGCCCGGGCTCCGGCGAACTGCCAAAAGGCGTCGATCCGGCCGGCGGCCACGTTCAGGAGGTGCAGGGTCGCGGGCACGGACGTCCGCACCACGAGTGCGTCGATGAGCATTGCGGTGATCGAGGAGCCGATGCGCCGGGTGATCGCCTCGTCCTCGTCCGGCCTGGCCTGGCTCGTGGCGACGAGGCTCAGTCCGAGGTCTGTCGTCTCAGAAACGTGCAGCGGCCGGCCGTCGAGGTAGGCGCCACCACCCGCCAGCGCGGTGTACGTCTCGCCGGTCAACGGAAGGTGGACAGCAGTGAGTACCGGCTGGTTGTCGCGCACGAGTGTGGCGGTGACTCCCCACTCCGGCAGACCGTTCAGGTGGTTGACATTGCCCTCGGCGGGATCAACTACCCACCATTCACCGGAAGGAAGTGCCCCACCCGCGAGTTCTTCCTCCACCCAGCGGGCTTCGGGGCGCAGGCGCTCGAGGCGCGGACGCAGAACATCGAGGGCTGCGTCGTCGTTTGCCGCGAGCGCGCGCATCAGTTCTTCGCGCGTCCGGTAGCGGACCACGCCGCCGAACCGCTCTCGCAGCACCGAGCCGGCCGCACCTACGGCGATCGCGGTCTGCTCCAGCAGGTAGGCATCGGACGCGGTCTCGGCGACTGCGGCACTACCTGTGGTCTGAATCGAGTCGGGCATGGCGGTACTCCCATCTCAGCAGGGGTGATGAAGGCGGGGGCCAGATCGTCGATCTGTGCGCCCGCATCTCGAAGGTATGAGCACCCGGCCATAACCTCAAGTGCATGTAAAGCACGGATAGAATGACTCTCATGCAACTGGATTTGAACCTGCTCGGTGCCCTCGACGCGCTCCTCGATGAGGGGAGCGTGGCCGGTGCGGCCGATCGCCTGCACGTGACCGCGCCGGCGATGAGCCGAAGCCTCGGCCGGATCCGGAGAACGACGGGGGATCAGATCCTGGTGCGCACCGGGCGCACCATGACCCCGACGCCGTACGCGATCGCCGTTCGGGAGCAGGTGCACGAGTTGCTGCAGCAGGTCCAAAATGTGCTCGCGCCAAGCCGTGCACTCGACCTCGCGACGCTGGACCGCACGTTCACCCTCCGCTGGCACGACTCCCTTGTCGCTCATGGCGGCCCCGCGCTCCTCGCGGAGGTACGGAGGCAAGCGCCTGGCGTACGGTTGCGCTTCATCGCTGAATCGAGCGTGGACACACCCGAGTTGCGTCGCGGCGAGGTCGACCTCGAGGCGAACGCGAATCGCCCGACCCAGGCCGAGATTCGCGGCGAACTGCTCGCCGAGACTGGGCACGTCATCGTCGTGCGGCAAGGACATCCGCTTACCCTCGCCAAGGCCGTCACGCCCGCGCAGTACGCCGAAGCCGAACACGTCACCATCTCAAGGCGCGGAAAGTTCGACAACGCCCTCGACGGCGCTCTGGCGCAACTCGGGCTCACGCGGCGTGTGGTGGCGACCGCGCCCACCGAAGGCGCCGGGCTGGCGTTCGTGCGCGATTCCGACCTGCTGGTGACAGCTCCCGAATCGACGACACGTTCGTCGGCCGCGGACCTCGGTCTGGTCCTGATCCCTCTGCCGTTCGAACTGCCGTCGGCTCCGGTGTACTTGTCCTGGCATCAGCGCTACGACACCGACCCCGCACATGCGTGGCTGCGCGACCTGGCGCGGACCGCTCTGACCGGGCGCGCGAGAGATGGGCATGAGGTGGCGCATTGACAACCGACTGGGGGCGCGAGGTGGTTTCTCGGAACGCCGGCGGGTTTCCCACACGCTCACGGCGCGTGAAGAACAACCGTGGGGGTTCGACTCCCCAGGAACAGTTCAGCTCAGCACTGCGTACAGATATCGGTGCACATTGCACGGCAAATCATCAGGTGCGGATCAGAGCCGGCCAAGGCGGATTCGGCGCCGTCCGCATCGCAGCGCCGCAGATCGTCAGGGCGGACGGCTCTACCGATGAGTTCGCCGCCCCCCAGCGGTCTACCCAGCGACACGACCGTTCGCGACAGGAGTGCCATGTCTACCATTCAGCCAGTGATCGTGACTGCCGACCAGGACGCCCTGCTCGGCTTCTACACGAAATTGTTCGGCGCTGAGGAGATCTTCCGGGTGCCGGCGGAGGGCCCGGCCTTCTACGTGGGTTTGCGCATCGGCGACTCCGACCTCGGGTTGGTGGCCAGGGCGGACGCGGGGACCGGGGCGGCGTCGCGGATCCTGCTCAGCATCGGTGTCGACGACGTCGATGAGACGCTCGGCCGCGTTGCGGCGCTGGGCGGCTCGGTCAGTGGCGGCCCCAACGGCATGGCATGGGGACAGCGCGTCGCCCACATCCAGGACCCCGACGGCAACCCGGTGAACCTCACTCAGCCGATCCCGGCCCGATAGCACTGTTCCGGGCCGGTACGGAGCTTCCGCGCGGATGCGCCCGAAGGGCTCGGGCTGCCCGCCCGGCGGGCGGGTCAGAGTTTGGCGAGCCGGTCCACCAGTAGCTCCACCCTGCGCTCGGCATCCCCTCGTGGGAGTCGTCCCGCCCGGGTCAGGGTCGCCAGCCCGTGCAGGGCCGCCCAGAACACCTCGGTGAACAGTCCTGGGTGGACGCCCTCCCCGGCGACCTCGCCGAGGGTCTCCATGAGAGCGGCGAAGGCATCCTTCAGAGGTTCCGGGGTGTCGTCGTTCGCGAACGTCAGGCCGCCGTCGAGCTGGAACAGGGCGTCGTAGACCGCCGTGTTCCGTTCGGCGAAGTCGAGGTAGGCGTGGGCGAGAGCGGTGACCCGGGCGCGCGGGCCGACCGCCGCGGAGGTGGCGGCCCGTAGCTCCGCGGCCATCTCGGCGGCGCCCTCGACGGCTACTGCGCCGATGATCTCGCGCTTCCCGCGGAAGTGGCTGTAGAGGACAGGCTGGCTGTACTCGATGCGCTCGGCGAGCAGGCGGGTGGTGACCGCGTCCCAGCCCCGCTGCTCGGCGAGTTCGCGGGCCGTCGCCACGATGAGGCGCTCGCGCTCCATCCGTTCGCGCTGCTTGCGTTCCTGTACCGACATGATTCGATCCTAGCACCGCTAGACAATCGAGCGGCAGCAGTACTAGCGTTGCATCGTCATCTAGCAGCGCTAGATCCCTGGAGGGGTCATCATGCTCAACGCACTCGAGGTCTGCACCACCGTGATCGTCGGCGTGATGGTGGGGGTGGAGTTCTCCGTTGCCTTCGTCATGAACCCGATCTTCAACGCACTTCCCGACGACAGCGGCCAACTCGGCCGGGCGCACGGGGGCCGGATGCTCGGCGCCGTGATGCCGGTGTGGTACATCTCCTCGCTCGTCCTCGTGGCGGTCTGGGCCATCGCCGGACGGCACCACCACGGAACCGGCCTCGTCATCACCGCCGGCGCACTGCTGATCTTCAGCGTGGTTATGTCGCTGCTGCTGCTCGTCCCGATCAACAACCGGAGCAAGACGTGGACCCCGGACAACCGGCCCGCCGACTGGAAGCAGCAGATGAACCGCTGGGACCGCTTCCACTACGTCCGCGTCGCCGTGATCATCGCCGCCTTCGCCCTGCTGGTCGCCGCCCTCGCCTGAGCCCGCGGGCCGAGGCCGAGCCCGGCAGGCGGCGTGCGATCCCCGATCCAGCCATGACGAAGGCGACACGAGGCGAGCGGCACCCGAGGCGGGCGCCGGGAACCGACGCCCGCCTCGTGCAGAAGTGGCCACGCCGGAAGCAGTCGAGCAGACTGGTGCGGTAGGCACGGTGTGGCCTTGCACGTGTGAGGCTCGGGTCCGGTGGGGCAGCCAGAGCCCGCAACATAGACCTGGTGCCCCGCCGTCATCGAGGCCGAAAGCGACAGCGCTGTCCGAGGCACGGCGATGCTGTCGGCGAGAGGCGGTTGTCGTGCGTCCCGACATTGTTCAGGGTGGCGTCCTCCCTGATTTTGCTCTTCCGGACCATACGGGAACGGTTCGCAGCCTCAGCGAGGTCCAAGGCGGCGACCCGTTGGTGCTCACGCTGGCGCGGGGGCACTACTGTCCAAAAGAGCACCAGCAACATCTCGAGATGGCCTCAGTGCTCCAGGCCAAGGCCGCGGTCGCTTACACGCAGATTGCGACGATCTCGACGGACGACCATCACACGACGCAGGAATTCCGCCTCTCCGTAGGCGCCCAATGGCCCTTCTTCTCCGACCCGGAGAGGGTCGTCCAGCGTGAACTCGACATCCAGGAATACACGGATCCTGGACACAACCCCATGATTCCGTACACGCTCGTCCTGAAACCGGGCCTGATCGTGCACAGCGTGTACAACGGCTACTGGTACTGGGGGCGCCCGTCGGCCTACGACCTGTGGCGAGATCTACGGGACGTCACGTGGGAGATACGCCCGGACTGGGATCTGGGCGCTCCGGGCCTCCGCGAGGCCTGGGACTCCGGCGATCGGTCGCCATTCCACGGTTGGGGCAAGTGAGTCGTGAAACGGTGGGGAGTGCAGAGGTGCAGGATCTGGCACGTTCCAGCACACGCCGAGAGGGATTCCGGCCCTCACTCCCAGCGGAGGCATCGCGGCCAGTCCCCTTTCACCGTCCACGACGCCTTCCGCGACCGCCTGGCGCACCTCTGACCGCCGCGGTCAGAGCAGCGCCGCGTACCGGTCCCGCCACGGCGCCGCAGCCTCCAGCTGTGCGCTGAGGGCGATGAGGGTCGCCTCGTCGGCGGGGCGGCCCGCGAGCTGCACCCCGACGGGCAGCCCGTGTTCGGCGGTCCAGTACAACGGCAGGCTCACCGCCGGTTGGCCTGTCATGTTGTACGGACTCGTGAACGCGCTGAACGGGCTCTGGCGACGCAGATTCACCAGCGGGTCGCCCGACTCGTCGAAGTGTTCGACAGGTCGGGCCAGTGTCGCCAGGGTCGGGGTGAGCACGACGTCGTACGATCGCGTCGCCTCGACCGCCCGGCGCGTAGCGCGGTGCATCCCGTTGACCGCGGCCGCGAACCGCTCGCCGGTCACCTGTCGCCCGTACTCCCGCCAGGCTCGTGTCACCGGCCTGAGCAGCGTCTCCTGTCCCGGCGCCACCGTCCGGGCCAGGGACTGCACGCCCCAGGCCGTGACGAAGCAGTCGCTGATCTCCGGGCCGAACGGCGTCGGGATGTCCTCCACCTCGTGGCCGAGGCTCTCCAGGAGCCGCGACGCGTACTCCCAGGCGGCCACGCACTCTGGGTCCACGGCGATCCCGTCCGCCGCGGGGGACGCGTACCGGCCGATCCGGAGCCTGCCCGGTTCGCGCTCGGCGTGCTGGAGGAACGTCTCACCGGGCGGCAGCGGCGGCGCCCAGTGCGGATCGCCGGGCTCGGGTCCCGCGAGGACGTCGAGCAGAGCGGCCGCGTCGCGCACCGAGCGGGCCAGCGGCCCCTGCACGGCCAGCCCGGTGACCTCGGCTCCGGCGGGGCCCGAACTGACCCGCCCCCGTGCGGGCTTGAGGCCGAAGAGTCCGCACAGAGCTGCCGGGATCCGGATCGAGCCGCCGCCGTCGCTGGCATGCGCGACGGGTACGAGGCCGAGCGCCACGGCGAGGGCCGCTCCGCCGCTGGACCCGCCGGCCGACAGCGACGGGTCCCACGGATTGCGGGCCGGGCCCGCCAGATCGTTGTCCGTGTAGCAACAGCAGCCGAACTCCGGGGTGTTGGTCTTGCCCAGGCTGACGGTGCCGACCTCCCGCATCCGCCGCACACTGTGCGCGTCGACGTCCGGGACGTGCGCGGCGAACGCCTTCGAGCCGTACGTCGTCACCACCCCGGCCGTCTCCACCAGGTCCTTGACCGCCGTGGGCACACCGCTCAGGGCGCCCGCCGTGCCGCGCGGCGCCTTCTCCAGCGCGGCCGCGGCGTCCAGGGCCGCCTCGGGCGTGCGGGTCAGGAACGCCCCGTAGCGTTCATCCAACTCCTCGGCACGGGCGAGGTGGTGGTGGGCCAGCTCCACCGGGGAGATCCCGCCGGTGCGCACAGCGGCGGCCTGCTCGAGCGCGGTGAGCGCGTGCGGTGCGGTCGGGGTACTCACGCGGGCGCACCCTCCTGCGAGTCCGCCTGCCGCATCTCGGCGACCTGGCGGGCCACCGCCTCCTCGTGCTCGCGCAGGTCGCGCCGGGCGTCGCGGGGCCGCCAGCGCCCGGACATCAGGAAGACGAACGGCACGAACAACACCTGCCCGGCCAGCGACACCCACCACCAGATCTGCCACTTGCGCGGGTTGTCGGCGCTCGCCTTCTGCACCTCGGCGCCGTGCTCACGGAGAATCTTGAGCTGGGGCGCGGCCTTCTGCACGGTGGCCAGATCCTGCGCGCCCACCTCCTGCACGGCCTGCTTCAGCAGCGTCGGCGGGACCTTGTCCGGTGCGTAGCGGCCGAGTTCGGCGAACACCTTCGGATGGGCCTGGGTGATGGCTAGCGCGTCGGCGGCCTGTACGGACGCCTCCTTGACCTCGGCGCCGTGCTCGACGATCGGGGTCACGGTGTTCACCACGAGCGGCAGGAAGGCCGCCGACAGCGCGACGGTGATGCGGACGATCCAGCCCCAGATCGCGAGACCCGTCGCGGTGGCCGCCGGATTGTGCCGCTCGACGGTCTCGGTGAAGCTCGCCATCCACGGCGAGTAGGCGAGGCCACTGGTGACGCCGATGCCGGCGACGATGAACGCGAAGGTGTAGTAGCTGGTGTCCGGCTCGGTGGCGCGCAACGTGAACGCGAGGGTGAATCCGATCGTGCCCAGTGCGCCGCCGAGCATGAACGGCTTGCGCACGTGCAGTCGGTCGGAGAGCAGTCCGGCCACCACGAGGGAGATGGCGTTCGCGCCCCAGTACCAGTTGAGCAGGGCGTTCGCGCGCTGGGTGGTGTAGCCGAAGGCCGTGGCGAAGTAGACGACGAAGTTGCCGACCGCCGCGTAGTACAGCAGAAGGAAGAGCGCGACGGCGACGGCCGAGCCGATGACGTCGAAGCGCAGCATCTGCCGCCACTGGCCCTTGAGGGCGGCCTCGGTGTCGATGCCCTGGGCGCGGGCTTCCACCAGGGCGCGGTCGCGCAGGCTCACCATGATCTGGTCGCGCAGCGCCGGAGCCAGCTCACGCAGCCCGATGAGCGCCACGACGAACAGCACCAGACCGCTGATCCCCGCGTAGCGGATCTCGTCCTGCCAGGTGGCGGAGGTGCCGTACGTACGGGAGGTGACGGCGGTGACGACGAGGCTGCCGATGACCGGGCCCATGGTCCAGTACCCCATGGCGGACGCACGGCCCAACTGCGGCGAGAAGTCACGGACGAGGGCGGGTGTGGCGACCAGGATCATGCCCTCGACGAGAGCGACCGCGCTGTAGATGAGCAGGTAGCTCAGCTTCCCCGGCGCGTTGGGCAGCGCGAAGGTGGTCAGCACACCGACCACCAGCAGGCCGTAGACCACGATGTTCGCGCGGCCCCAGCGGTCGGCCAGTCCGGCCGCGAGGGAGGCGAAGGCGCCGACCGCGTTCGCCGCCACCGAGATGTAGACGAAGTACATGAACGACATGTGGTAGTCGGCGATCACGGCTGTCGAGACCGCGTACTGCACGTACAGCTGGTAGTAGAGGACGATCGTGACGAGCACGACGAGCGCCAAGTACCAGTAGCGCGCTCCGCGTTCGGGATAGTGCTGGAGCCGTCGGCCGCCGAGGCCCCACAGCGGCGTCGACGCACGCGTGGCCTGCGGCCCGTCGGTCGCCGGAGGAGAAATCGACACAGTGCCTCCCTGGAGGTCGCCATGGCACGCGGCAGTGCGTGCTCGACGCGGCGACGCTAGTACCGACCAGTCGGTACGGGGAAGGGGGTGGATCCGATTCTCTGGAGAAAAGAGTGACGGCCGAGGCGGTCCCGCCGGGTCGTCCGGCGTCGAGCGGCCACCTATGCGACCTCCCAATCGCAAGCTCCCGCGCGAGTCAGGCCGGGTCGACGAACGCCGACGTGGGCCCACCAGCCGGCTTCGTAACCGTGCGAAACCCAGGCATCTGTCCCGCCGGCCGACGAGTGTCACCGAGAGTTCCGGCCCTGTCCGCCGGAGCGGAACAGAAGGGCGACGCCGCTGTCACGCCGTCCCGGCTGCGATGGACCGAGCTCGTTCGAAGCCAACCTCTAGGCGGGGGCGTCGTGTTCCGGGTATTGCGGGAGTTTCCAGGCGCCTCCCCGGTCCTCCTTGGAGAACCGCGCGACGAGATCGGGCACGCGCAGGAAGCATGCCAGAGCCGTGACGGAGTGGAAGGTGTCGATGGAGAGTTGGTTCATGGGCATGCCCACCCGGAGGAGGTGCGGTTTCACCTGGGACTGGATCTCGTCGACGAACGGCCGCAGTGTGGCGTCGTAGGTCGCCAGCGCCGTCGGGAGGTCGTGGGGGCGGCGATTGATCTCGCCTGCCAGGACGTAGGCGCCGACCAGACCGCCGGAAACGCCCATTCCGCTGTAGGGGGAGGCGCAGTGGGCGGCGTCGCCCGCCAGGACCACGTGCCCCTTGGACCAGGTGTCCGTGCGAACCTGCACGACCTCCTGGGAGTAGAAGCTCTCGGCAGTCCGCATGCCGTCGATGAACCGCTCGGTCTGCCATCCCGCGTCGCGGAACCTGTCGGCCCAGAACTCCTGCTGGCGTTCCGCCGGTTCGCGGTGCACGGCCGAGGCTTCCTCGGACTCCTCGCGCAGGACGAAGTAGACCTGGGTCTCGGTCGGGTTGTGGCTCCTGCGCATGATCATCCGACCGCCGGGAGCGTTGTACGTGTCCCGGATGTTGGTGTCCGAGGCGATGCGCGGGACGAACCAGTAGGCCATGTGGATGCCCACCCGCCAGTACGGCTCGGGAGAAGCGGTCGGCAGGATGGCCCGGCGTATCCGCGAGCCCTGTCCGTCCGCGCCGACCAAGAGGTCGTACTCGCCCGACGAGCCGTCGGAGAACTGGGCGACGACCTTCTTCTCGGCCTGCTCGAAGCGCTCGACCCCCCTACCGAAGACGTAGTCCACGTCGTCCTTGACCGCGTCGTGGAGGATGCGCACCAGGTCGCCGCGCATGATCTCGTACTCGGAGGTCAGTGTCTGCCGGCCGTGGCCCGAGGTGTTGGCCATGATGGTCGCCCGCGCCTTGCCACGCGCGTTCACGAAGGCGACGCCGCACTCGTCCACGAGCTTGCTCCTGACCGTGTCGAGCAGCCCCATGCGCTCAACGGCGTCGATGCCCTGGCCCCGTAGGTCGACCTGCGCGCCCGTGGCCCGCAGCGCCGGGAAGCGTTCGGCCACGGTCACCCGATGGCCGCCCCGGGCGAGCCAGAAGGCGAGGGCCTGACCCGCGACTCCACCGCCGCATATCAGGACCTTCAGAGAGGGGTCTCCGCTCTTGTGCGGCATGAGGCATCCCACTTTCTATCAGTGATAGGTGCTCTTGCAGAGTCACCTATCACTGATAGATTGTCAACGTGAAAGTGCATCGTGAGAACGTCGTCGGCGCGGCGCTCGACCTGCTCGACGAGGTCGGCCTGGACGGCGTGAGTACCCGGCAGCTGGCCAAGCGACTGGGCGTCGAGCAGCCGTCGCTCTACTACCACTTCCGGAACAAGAAAGAGCTGCTCAGTGCCATGGCCGAGGCCGCCATGGAGCCCCATTCGACGGCCCCACTACCGCAGGCGGGCGAGGACTGGCGTCACTGGTTCCTCGAGAACACGCGCAGCTTCCGGCGGACCCTGCTGATGCACCGCGACGGCGCACGGCTCCACGCCGGAAGTAGTCCCGGAGTGATTTCCCTCGACCGGGTCGCCCACAAGATGGACTTCCTGCTCGCAGCCGGTCTCCCCGAACGGGAGGCCCAGATGGCGATGCTGGCAGCCAGTCGCTACACGGTCGGCAGTGTCCTGGAGGAGCAGGCGGCCCCCGGCATCGCCGCCGACGCGGACCATCAGGTCGTCCCGGTGATCGACGACGAGCGGGCGTTCGAGGCAGGGCTGACCCTCATCGTGGACGGCCTGGTGCAGCACGTCGGGGCCTAGCAAACGGGCATCGCGGCCCGCGGTGCTACACACTCGGACGCCGCGGCGCCCCGCCTGCTGCGGACGGGGCCCGCCGCGAGAGTGCGGCAGCCTGGATCAGTAGCGCTGAAGATCACCACGCACACTCGCGTCGTCCCTCAGCCGGCCTCCGCTGAGACGTCGGCACCGCCACCCTCCTGGACGCCAGGGGTGCGATCCTGTCTCGACTCCCTGCGCCGCTGGATCGCGGCGTACAACGCGTCCCTCGGCTGCAAGGCCCATGAGATTCCCCGGCTGGAAAAGGACACCTCACCGTCCCACCACAACCTCTCGGGTGACGCCGGAACGGACTGACCTCGCTCGGTCAGATGCCGGCTCCCGCGGCCAAGAGGAAACGGCTCCCGCGGTCACGCACACGACCAGGCAACCGAATCCGCCGTAACGGTGGTCTGGTGGGCGAGGGAGGGTGCTCGATGCAGGCCGAACAAGAGGACCGGTTCCAGGACTTCGTCAGAGTGAGGTGGCCGCAACTGGTGCGGACCGCCTATCTGCTGACGGGCGACGTCCATCATGCGGAGGACCTGACGCAGACCGCGCTGGCCAAGGCGTACCGGTCGTGGCGGCGGATCTCGCGTGCCGACAACCCGGAGGCGTACGTCCGGCGGATGCTGGTCAGCTGCAACAGCGACCGGTTCCGGAAACGGCGGGTCACCGAGTCGCTCACCGCGGCGGTACCCGAGACGGCTGGGCGCGACGAGAACGCGATCCGGGTGGAGGAGCGCGGGTCCTTGCTCGCCGGACTGGCTCAACTCCCGTCGCGACAGCGGGCAGTGGTGGTGCTGCGGTACTGGGAGGACCTGTCGGAGGCAGAGGTGGCCGAAGTGCTCGGCTGCTCGACCGGCACGGTCAAGAGCCAAGCGTCCAAGGGGCTGGCGAAGTTGCGCAAGTATCCGGGGTTGGCCGACAGCCGTACGGTGTCCGGCGGGCGGGGAGGCGGCAGGTGAACGGGCCAGGTGACGCGCGGGAGTCCGGTTCTCGGGCAGCGGGGTCGGAGGGCGAACGGGAGTCCGGATTCGAGGAGCGTATGCGTGAGTTGCTGGCTGAGGACGCTTACACCATCAGGCCCTCGCCGGCGCCCTACAGGGCAATCCGGCAGCGTGGCCGGAGCGAGAGGAGGCGGCGTGCGGCAGTGGCGGGGGCCGCGCTGGCGTCGCTGGTCGCGGTGCCCGCAGGGGCGTACTCACTGGTCGGGGGAGAGGGGGGACAGGGCACGCACACGGCGGCGGCGAAGCCCTCGGACGGCGCCCCGCGGACCTCGTCCGCGACGACGTCCGGGCCCACGCGACCTGCCACTGAGGGGCAGTTGCTCGACGGGATCACGTTCGCCCAGGCGTCCGACGGGCTGGGGAAGTGCCTGACCGCGGAGCGCGGGGCGCCGTCCGCCCCGCTGGGCGAGGCCAAGGACTACCGGATCGTCCTGGCGGCGAAGAGCACGGGCGGTTCCGTCCCCGGCGACAACTTCCATGTCGTCGGCGTGCGGGAGCACCCGGCGGGCATGAGGGTGGTCTGCGACATCGAGGACGGCGTGGCCTCCGGTTTCAGTACCGGCACCAGTGCCGATGATTCACCCGACGCAGGCCCGGTCGTGCCCGACCTCAATGCCGGCGGACTGTTCCAACCGTCGGCCACCGACAAGGGCAGTTGGAAACTCCCCTTCCGGTGGGCGGTCGTCGGAACAGTCGAGCCCTCGGTGGCCGAGGTGTCCGTCTCCTACGGTGACGCCACCCGCCAGGCCGTCCTGGACCACGGCTGGTTCGTCGCATCCGGCGTGCTGGACCGGCAGGTCACTGCGGCACCCCACATCAAGGGGTACGACAGTTCCGGAAAGCTTCTCTACGACTCCGACCAGGACAAGGGCTGGGCCCGGATGCTGCCGTGAGGGAGCCGTACAGGCCGGCCGGGGCGCCGTACAGGGGTCGGCGCGTCGGCCAGCCGGACCGCAACGACGTGCGCGGTGGGCCGGCCTCGGGGCCGAGCTGCGCCTGTCACCTGGCCCAGCACCCACAACTCGTCCGGCAACAAACGCTGAATCCGGTCGACCAGGCACGGGGCGCGGAACGTTCACGCATGAGAAGCGGCGTCTCAGTCGCGTTCCGCCAACCTCGCACAACCCTTCGTACGCCTCGTGCGTCACACCTCCGAGATTCCTCAGTCTCATCACCCCCTTCGACTACGGGAGTTCCACCGTGCGTGCACGCACCCTGGCCGCCGCCGCCGCAGCGGCACTCACCGCCGCCGGTCTGACCCTGCCACTCGCCGGGAGCGCCGCGGCTGCCACGACTCCGCGGTTCGATTTCAACGGCGACGGATACGCGGACATCGCGGTCGGCATGCCCGACGCCACGGTGGACGGCAAGGCCAAGGCCGGCTACATCAGCGTGATCTATGGCGGGCCGCAGAGCCCGAGCCAGTCCACGGGCGTCATCAGCCAGGCCGAGGCCGGGATACCCGGCACCCCTGAGGCGGGCGACCGCTTCGGGTCCTCCGTGGCGCCCGTCGACGTGAACGGCGACGGCGTCTTCGAGCTTGTCGTCGGCGCGAGCGGCGAGTCGCTCACCTCCGACCAGCTCAAGGACGAGGGCACCATCACCGTCCTGGACGGCTCGGGGTGGAACGTCAAGGGCACCACCGTGGCCAGGGGCTCGGGCGAGTTCAGCAGCATCGGCCGTACCGTCGCCGCGGGTGACTACGACGGCGACGGCGACATCGACCTCGCGTACGGGGAGAACAGCGAGGAGAGCGGCTCGCTCCGGTTCCGCCCGGGCCCGCTCACCGCGGACCCCGTGACCACCACCAGCCTGCGCCGCTACAGCATGGGCGGCGTCACCCGCGACCTGGCCACCGGCGACTTCGACGGCGACGGCCGGGACGACCTCGCCGCCACCTGGCAGGGACTGGAGGACTCCAGCACCTTCATCACGCGCTGGGACGATCAGGCCAAACCGGCCCAGTGGTACGCCGACGCCGACCGGGGCAGCTCGCTCGCCGTCGCCGACTTCGACCGGGACGGCACGGACGACCTCGCGGTCGGTCTCGTACAGCCCAACCCCGAGTCGGAGACCACACATTGTGAGGACCGGCTCGGCGGTGCGGTGCTCCTGCTGAAGGGCTCGAAGACGGAGAACTTCGGCACCGAGAGCGAGTGCTTCACCCAGTCGAACCCGGAGGTCGGCGGCGCCGCCGAGGAGGGTGACGACTTCGGCGCCGCGCTGGCCGCGGGCGACCTGAACGGCGACGGCCGTCCGGAACTGGTGGTCGGCGTGCCCGGCGAGGACGTGGGCACCGTCAAGGACGCGGGCGGGTACGTCACCATGAACGGCACGGAGCACGGCCTCTACGGCGGTCTGGCCCGCAGCCAGAGCACCACGAACATGCCCGGCACCGCCGAGGCGGGCGACCGCTTCGGGGGCCAGGTGGCCGTCGGCGACTACAACCGCGACGGGCTGTGGGACACCGCGGTGAGCGCTCCTGGGGAGAACGCCGGTGAGACCAGGTCGGGTGGCGTCTGGTTCGTGCCGAGCAGCACCGAGGAGACGTACCCGCTGGGCAAGTCGCTGACCCCGTTCGGCTTCGCGCTGCCTCTTGGGGCCATCAAGTACGGCGAGGTGCTGGGGCTTTAGAGGCCGTTCAGCGACCGCGAAGCACCGGTCGCGATCATCCTCGTGGCGGCGTCGGGCTCCACCTGACGGCAGAAGCCGCCGGTGTTCGGCCCAAGCCGGCGGGCGGGCTATCGGGACTTCGCCCAGTGGAGCCGGGCCCGGGTCCGGGGCCTGGCTCCACCGCGTCGTCCTCGACGAACTCGGCGCCGCGGGGGTGCAGGGCGTCCCCGACACCCGATTCGTTCCAAGGGGCCGGACGTCGCCACAACGCCATGCGCGAGCCGGAGCCCAACTCCTCAAGCGGGTACGCCCATTGGAGGCCCGCGCCCAGGACGAACAGGACCCAGCACACGGCCTGCCGGTCCGGGGCCAAAGGTTCACCTGCCGGCGCTGTGCCGACAAGCCCCGGCGCTCTTTCCTCTCTGTCCGCGTCGCATATGGACACCCGGCCGCGGCTGTGTTGTCATGCCACGGGCATCATTTACAACGATAGAAGTCGTCGGGGCACCCATGGTGCCTCCGTCCTTCCATCGTTCGCGCAGGTTGAGCCGATTCCACCGGCGCCCCGGAAAGGGCGAAGGTGACAACGATGTCAGCAGGACTCGCGAGGGGCCGAGAAGCTCGCTCCAGGACGGAGTTTTCCGTGAGAAGAAGACCAGCGTGGCGCGGGGCGCACTTCATGCGCCGGCGGATGACGGGCGTCGCGCTCGCCGCGTGCCTGGCGGGGATGACCTTGGCCGGGCAGGCCGCCGCGGGACCGGCGGAGCGGCCGGGCGAGTACAGGATCCCGGCGGTGACGTCGGGAAACGCACGCTTCCAGGTGCTGTCGCCCACCTTGATCCGTACCGAGTACGCGCAGAACGGGCAGTTCACCGACCAGGCCACGTACAACGCCATCGGCCGCGGCGACTTCACGCCGACCGCGTACACGTCGAGCACGGCCGACGGGTGGCTGACGGTGAAGACCAGCGCGGTGACCCTGCGCTATCAGGTGGGCTCCGGGTCGTTCAACGCCCGCAATCTGTCCGTGCGGTTGACGGCGGCGTCGGCGGTGACCGCGGCACCCTGGCAGCAGATGACGTGTACGGTCGGCGCGCTGTGCGAGGCGGAGAGCCTGTCGTACGGAGGGCTGGGCCTCGCCTCGGACCACACCGGACATACCGGCGCCGGATTCCTGGCCGGTTTCCAGGGGACGGGCAGCTCGCTGACGGCCGATGTCGACGTCACGACCGCGGGGACCTACCAATTCGACGTCCGGTACGCCAACTCCCTCGCCGGTGACGGAAAGAACGTCACGCGCACCCTCACCCTGACTGTGGACGGCGGCGCGGCCAGGACGCTGAGCCTCCCGGTGACCGGCAGTTGGGACACCTGGAGCCTGGCGAACAGCGCCGTACAACTCGGCGCCGGACACCATACGATCACGCTGGCCAAGACCGCCGCCGACTCCGGAAATGTCAACGTCGACAGCGTCGCCCTGGTCGCCTCGGGCGGTACCTTCCCGCCCACCTCGACGACCGCGATCACGGACTGCGCCTTCGGCACGAGCTGCGAGGCCGAGGACGCCCGGATCGCGGGCTCCGCGAAAGTGGCCACCGACCACGGCTCGTACTCCGGCAACGGCTTCCTGTCCGAACTGAACCAGGGTTCGAGCGTGTCGGCCCACGTGGTCGGTGTGCCCTCCGACGGCACGTACGCCCTCCAGGTGCGCTACGCCAACGCGGCCGGCGGCGACGCCCTGAACCAGACGCGTACGGCCTCGGTGTCCTCCGGCGGCACGACGCAGACGCTGTCGCTTCCGGTGACCGGAAGTTGGGACACCTGGCACACCGCCTCGGTGCCCGTGGCGCTGAAGGCCGGCTCCGACGACATCAGCATCGGCTGCCCCGAGGCGGCGAGCTGCCACATCAACCTCGACACGGCGTCCGTGACGGCGTCCGGCGCCGCGGCTCCGCAGCCGCATCTGGCCCTGGGCGGCTATCGGCGCAGCCTGGACGGCCTGAACGGCGACAACGGCGATCCGACCACCACACCGGGCCTGCTCCACAAGGACGGGTGGTATCTGTTGGACGACACCACGTCCGCGCTGTACGACACCGCCACCAAGAAGGTCACGCAGCGACCGTCCCACAATGGCACGCCCTACCAGGACGGTTACGTCTTCGGGTACGGCCACGACTACAAGAAGGCCCTGTCCGACCTCGCCACCCTCACCGGCCCGCCGAAGCTGCTGCCCGAATGGGCCTACGGCACCTGGTACTCGGAGTACATCGACCGGACGGCCGCCGACTACGAGAACACGATCCTGCCCGCCTTCCGCTCCGAAGGCGTCCCGCTGGACGTGCTGGTGACCGACACCGACTTCAAGTCGCCCAACACCTGGAGCGGTTGGGAGATGGACACGGCCAAATTCCCGGATCCCAAGGCCTTCTTCGACTGGTCCGCCGCGCAGGGACTGCACAACACGCTCAACACCCATCCGAGCATCCTGGCGTCCGACCCGCAGTTCGCGAAGGCCCAGACGACCGCCAAGGGCAAGCTGACGAAGGGCGGTTGCGCGTCCGCCGCGAGCGCCGGCGGTGACTGCTACACCTTCGACTTCGGCGATCCCGACCAGCTCAAGGCCTACATGGATCTGCACCGGACCATGGACGACCAGGGCAACGACTTCTGGTGGCTCGACTGGTGCTGCGACAACTCCCAGTCGTCAGTGCCGGGCGTCACGCCGGACGCGTGGATCAACCAGCAGTACGCCGCCGACGCCGACCGGGCGATCGGCCGCGGCTTCGTCGTCTCCCGTGCGTACGGCTCGCTCCAGGCCGGTGGCTACAGTGGCCAGCAGGGGTTGCCGACCGGGCCGTGGGCGGACAAGCGGACCACCGTGCACTTCACCGGGGACACCTCGTCCACCTGGGGCACCCTGCGGTCCGAAGTGGGCTACACACCCGGCGAGTCTGCAGCCACCGGCATGTCCGCCGTCAGTCACGACATCGGCGGCCACAACGACACGACGGGGCTGACCGGTTCGGAGACGTACACCGACGGCGGCAGCACCCGCACCACCCACAAGCTGCCCGACGACCTCTACGCCCGCTGGGTGCAACTCGGCACCTTCCAGCCGATCGACCGCCTGCACAGCAACCACAGCGACCGGCTGCCCTGGCAGTACGGCACCAAGGCACGGCAGTCGGCCGACACATTCCTCAACCTCCGCGAGAACCTCGTGCCTTACACGTACTCACTCGCACAGGAGGCAGCCACGACCGGCATCCCCGTGGTCCGCTCCACGTATCTGGAGTATCCGGACGAGCCGCAGGCCTACGCCACCGCGGGCAGCGAGTACTTCTACGGCAAGGACATGCTAGTGGCACCCGTGACCACGCCCGGCAGTACCGCCACGACGCCGGTGTGGTTCCCGCCAGGCCAGTGGACCGACTACTTCACCGGACAGACCTACAACGGAGGCACCACGCAGAACATCACCACCGGCCTCGACCGGATGCCGGTGTTCATCAGGGCGGGCGCCACCATCCCGACCCGGACGGACAACGTCACCAGCAATGACAAGGCGCCGCTCACCAAGGCCACGCTCACCGTCGCGACCGGCGCCGACGGCAATTCGTCCCTGTACGAGGACGACGGCACCACGACCGGGCCCGGACACAGCGCCACCACGAAGATCCAGTACCGCGAGAGCGGCTCCCGGCACATCGTCACCATCGGCCCTGCCACGGGTTCCTTCCGCGGCCAGGTCAAGAGCCGGCAGTGGACGGTGAAGCTGCTCGGCGTGACCTCGCCCAGCAGCATCTCCGTCGGGAGCAAGGGGTTGTCGTCGCGGGCATGGCACTACGACAGTGCGGCCCACACGCTCACCCTCACGCTGCCGCCGCGCAACGTGCACACCCCGGTGACCATCGGCTACCGCTGACAGAACGACGTACGACGGGCCTGCGCGCTCATGCGCGCAGGCCCGTCGTACGTCGGCCACCGAGGTCTCCACACGGATCGGCGAACCGCCGGTCGTCATTGGCGCGGCCGGTGAGAACGGCCCCCGGCGCCTGGCGGGAGCGGCGTGACGCGACCGGCTACCAACCCCGCCGAACGTGAAACTGTCCAACGCTCACAGCAACCTGTGGATCTCCCGACCCGTTGCCGACAACTGCGCGACGATCAGTCACTTCTCAGGGTCCGCCGAGGAGCGGCCGTCGGCGGACCGGGTGGTTCCACCGGCGCTGGACGGGCCGTTGTCGACCGGGTCGACGGAGCCCGTGTGCCGGCCGCTTTCGGCGGCCGTTCCGGCCACGCCGACCGGCGCGGACGTGGACTGGGTCAGCCCGTAGTGGGCGTACAAATCGCTCTCCTCGTCGGCGTCGAGACGCGCGTCCACGTCGACACGGGGCGCGTGCTTGACGGTCTCCTTCGTGACGGGGACATGGAGCTCGTCGCCGCTGACACGGGCGCCCGCGAGCGGTACCAACGTCTCTTTGCTGCCGAACAGACCCGTTTTGACGGTGACCCACTCGGGCCGACCGTCCGCGTCGTCGCGGTAGACCTTGCCGACTGTGCCGACCTTCTCGCCCTCCCGGTCGAGGACGGTGAGGTCACGCAGCTGGTCCGCACTGGCAAATTCAGTCATGGTTGTACCTCTCGGGGAAGCGTTGTTCGGTGCCAGAAGCCTGCTCTGCCCGTGGCGGTCTCGACGGGGCGCAGACGGTCGCTGCCTCGGGCCACGCCCTTCTGGCTCATGCGAGTCAGTCATCACGGATCACTTCGCAGAAGAAACAGCGCACGGAAACGCCCACGATTTCACCCGGTCGGAACATTGCCGGGCCTTCGCCGCGGCGCCTTCCCATGAGACGTCATGCACCTCTGCTCCCTCCGCGTCGCAGTGATTCCGCTCTGTCTGCGTGACCCTCGCTCCGCCGAGTAAACATCTGGCTTGCCCCGGCCATGAGTGTGTGACCTGCTGTCACTCCGCGGCCGAGATTCCGTGAACCGCTGCGATCCGGCCTCGACGCCAGAGCGACATCCTCACCGTCGGGCCGATGGCCGACGAGCCACCGCGGCGGGACGGACGTGAACCCTCTTGCACGGGGTAGTCGAGCGTCACGATGCGGGGCGGGCCGACGCGCTGCTTGAGGGGGAGTCAGCGAATGGAATTCGACGAGAACGCCGCGCTGGACACGTCCGAGGTGCAGGACAACCGCGGTGGAGCGATGGGCGGGATCCCGGGCGGCGGGAAGACCGTCGGCGGTGGAGTGGTCGGGCTCCTGGTGCTCGTCGCATCGGTGATCTTCGGCGTGGATCCGGGCCTGTTCAGCTCGGACAGCACCACCTCGCCGGGCACCGGTTCGGGATCTGGCACGTCCGCTGCCGACCTGGCGGCCAACTGCAGGACCGGGGCCGACGCCAACAGCAAGGAAGAGTGCCGGATCGTCGCCGTGGTCGACAGCGTCCAGGCGTTCTGGAAGCAGACCGAGACGGCCGTCGGCAAGTCCTACGAGCAGGCCCCGACGTACCTCTTCACCAGCAGCGTGAACACCGGCTGCGGGAACGCCACCTCCGACGTCGGCCCCTTCTACTGCTCAGCCGACGACAAGGTCTACCTCGACCTCGGCTTCTTCGACGACCTGAGCAGCAAGTTCGGCGCCAAGGGCGGTCCGTTCGCCGAGGCCTACGTCATCGCCCACGAATACGGGCACCACATCCAGGACCTCAGCGGCACGATTTCCCGGGGCAGCGGCCAGGGCCGGAACAGCGGCTCGGTGAAGCTGGAGCTCCAGGCGGACTGCTACGCCGGAGTGTGGGCCCACCACGCCACCACCACACCCGACGCGAAGAGCGGAAAGCCCCTGATCACCAAGCTGACCCAGGACGACATCAACCGTGGGCTGGACGCGGCAGCCGCCGTCGGCGACGACCGCATCCAGGAGCGGTACCAGGGCAAGGTCACGCCCGACACCTGGACCCACGGTTCGGCGAGCCAGCGCCAACAGTGGTTCTCCACGGGGTACACCTCGGGCAGCGTCGCCCGGTGCAACACCTTCGGCTGAGAACGGTGCAAAGGAGGGGCCGGGGCACCAGCGGCGAGCGAGCCGTGTTCCTTCTCATCGCTTCGGGCGCACCGTCGTCGCCATCGCTCCCGAACGCGAGGAAGTCTCTCAGCACCGGCCCTCTGGAAACGTGCTACGGCGTGGCGGGCTGCCGCGGGGAGCGGAGGACGAGCAAGGTGATCTCGCTGGGGGCGAAGACGCGGAACGGCGGGCCCCAGAAGCCGGTGCCGCGGCTCGTGTAGAGCAGGGTCCGGGTGCCGTGGCGGCTGAGGCCGGCGACGGCGGGCTGGTCGATGCGGACGAGGTAGTGGAACGGCCAGATCTGGCCGCCGTGGGTGTGGCCGGAGAGCTGGAGGTCGACGCCGCCCGCCGCGGCCCGGTCGACGAACTTGGGCTGGTGGGCCAGGAGCAGGACGGGCAGGTCGGGATCGGCGCCGTTCAGGGCACCGGCAAGGTGGGCGCGGTGGCCGGCCAGGCCCGAGGACTCGGCGGTGACGTCATCCACACCGGCGACCACCAGCGTGTCGCCGCCGCGTTCGAGCAGCAGATGGCGGTTGCGCAGCGGCTCCCAACCCAGCTCGTCCATCAGGTCGACCCAGCCCTGGGCCTCGCTGTAGTACTCGTGGTTTCCCGTTACGTAGACCCGGGCCCGGGCGGCCCGCACGGTGCCGAGCGGAGCGGCCTGCGCGCGTCGGCGTTCGGCCGTGCCGTCGGCGATGTCGCCTGTGTGGCAGACCAGGTCGGCCTCCAGTGTGTTGACCTTCTCGCAGACACGCGCCGACCAGCGGGCGCGGTCGAGCGGCCCGTAGTGGGTGTCGGTGACGAGGACGACCCGGGTGCCGTCCAATCCGGCTCCCAGGCGGGGGAGTTGCACGTCGAGCTGGCGAACGCGTGGCACTCGGCGCGCCTCGGCGTACCCCCAGGCGAGCAGTACGGCGGTCACGCCGAGCACCGCCCAGGTGACGATCCGGGCGCGGTCTTGACCGTCGCCCACGCCCGCCAAGGTGAGGGCGAGCCGCAGCAGGACGCCGAGCAGGACGGACCACGTGAACAGAACCCAGCTGGCCCCGAGGAGGGTGTCCCCGACGATCGCCGCCCAGTCCTGCTGGCGCCTGCCGTGGCCGCGCGCCATCGCGAGCGGCATGGCGATCAGGCCGAGGACGAACAGGGCGGTGCCACCCAGCGCCACGGGGAGCGGCCAGTGCTGGCCTACGTGCAGCAGCACCACGCAGGGCACGGTCCACAGCAGGACGGGGGCGATCAGAGGGATGTAGCGCATCAGGCGGCGCAGTCGGCTCTGCTGGGTCGCATGAGCCGCATCGTCCGCGGATCGGGCTTCGTCGGTGTCGGTCACGCTTCCCCTCCTTCAAGTAGTCAGACTGGCAACGCGCGCACTTTATCCGGTCGTCCGTGGAGACGTCCTGCCGATCATGGATCGAGCCGGATGAGTGTGCCGGCGAGGGCGATCGCGGCGAGGCGGCGGTCGCGGGCGTCGGCATCGGAAGCGGGCGCTGAGAGCGATGAATCTGGTCGCGGACTGCGGTCTCAGCACGGTAGCCAACCGATCGGAGCGGATATGGGCAAGCTGCATCAGGTAGCCGATGGCGTCTGGGTCCGGCAGAGCGAGTGGGTCTGGACCAATTCCATCGTGGTGCGCGTGGAGGGTGGGTTGGTCCTGATCGATCCCGGCATCGATGGCTCCGAGTTGAGCCGACTCGCCGATGACGTCGACCAGCTCGGCCTTGCGGTGGTCGCCGGATTCGCCACCCATCCCCACTGGGACCACCTGCTCTGGCATCCCCGGTTCGGCGAGGTTCCGCGCTACGCCACCCCTGCCGCCGCCCACCTGGCGACCCAAGCCCGAGAGCGGGCGAAGGCGATGGCGGCGGAGAGCGCGTCCGGCATCCCCCTCGATCTGGTCGCGCACGTCACCCCGCTGCCTGCGGACGGAGGACGGGTGCCGGGCGAGCTCATCGAGCATCAGGCGCACGCCGTCGGCCACGCCGCGGTCCTCCTCGCGGACCGTGGCGTCCTACTCGCCGGCGACATGCTCTCCGACGTCCTGATCCCGCTCTTCGACGTCCGCCAGGACGGGCAACTGGGAGCCTACGAGGCTGCGCTCGACCGCCTCGGTGAGGCCGCCGGGCACGTCGATGTCGTAGTGCCCGGCCACGGCACCGTGGCCGAAGGTCCCGAGGTGGCGGCACGCCTCGCCGCCGACCGTGCCTACGTCGACGCGCTCCGGCGAGGAGAGGAACCGGTCGACGCGCGCCTGGGGCCGCATGCGGACTGGCTCTTCGGCCCCCACCGGTCGAACGTCGAGCAAGTGGGCCGAGGGCGGTAGGTGCCGGGAATCCCTTGCGGGTCGGCCGGATCGACACTCTCGCCGAGTTGGACGGCCTCGATGGGCGGGCCCCGTTTCCCGAGACAGTCGTGCGCACCGGCAGATGGGCGTCCGGCTCGGTGATCTGGGGCATCCGTCCTGCCCTCACCCGCGCCCGGCTCGCCCTTACGGCTTCGGCTGGTCCGCTTGGCGCGGAGGGCATCCGGCATGCGAACGCACGTGACCGAATACCGCTCTTGACGGTGAGTCAGTCCCACCTTCACCATCCAGGCACCCCATTCACCGTGGAATCCCGGACACCTCACGCACCCCTCGTGGGAACTCCGCCGGATTCCCTGGAATTCGGAGCCCCCCACATGAAGCTCTCCATTCCTGGGCGTGCCTCGGCGACCGCTGTCGTCGCGGTCGCCGCGCTGCTCACCGGCGGTTCGATAGCCGGGGCGGCCCCCGCCCCCACGGCAGCGGCCGCCGCACCCGACCTCCCCGTGGCCAACGTCAAGGCCCACCTCACCCAGCTGCAGTCCATCGCCACCGCCAACGGCGGCAACCGCGCGCACGGCCGCACCGGCTACAAGGCATCCCTCGACTACGTCAAGGCCAAGCTGGACGCGGTCGGATTCACCACGACCGTCCAGCAGTTCACCTCCGGCGGCCGCACCGGCTACAACCTGATCGCCGACTGGCCCGGCGGCGACACCGGCCGGGTCGTCATGGCCGGCTCCCACCTGGACAGTGTGACCGCGGGCCCCGGCATCAACGACAACGGCTCCGGTTCCGCGGCCGTGCTGGAAACGGCACTCGCCGTCGCACGCTCCAACTACCAGCCAACCAAGCACCTCCGGTTCGCCTGGTGGGGCGCCGAAGAGCTGGGCATGGTGGGCTCGCGCTACTACGTCAACAGCCTGACCACCACGAATCGTTCGAAGGTCAGCGGCTACCTGAACTTCGACATGATCGGCTCGCCGAACCCCGGATACTTCGTCTACGACGACGACCCGGCCATCGAGAAGACGTTCAAGACGTACTTCAGCGGGATCGGGGTCTCCACGGAGATCGAGACCGAGGGCGACGGACGCTCTGACCATGCACCGTTCAAGAGCGCGGGCATCCCCGTCGGCGGCTTGTTCAGCGGTGCCGACTACATCAAGACCTCCGCTCAGGCCGCCAAGTGGGGTGGCACCGCGGGCAAGGCCTTCGACGCCTGCTACCACTCGTCGTGCGACACGTCCTCGAACATCAACGACACGGCGCTGAACCGGAACGCGGATGCGCTGGCGTACGCGGTGTGGGAGCTCTCGGCGTAGGCACGCTCCGACAGCAGGTCATCCGCGCGGTGGGCCATCGGTCCCCGCGAGAGGTTCCGTGGGGCGGGGAGGGGCCGGCGGCCCCTCCCCGCCCTCTGCCTGGCGAGCCCGCCGCCTTCGGCAAAGGGCCTGATGCTCGACGCCGGCCCGTCACGACGAGAGGCCCTTCGCGTCGGGATCCGTCGCTCCTCGCACCACCTTGTATCGATCATTTGACACAAAATTCCGCCTAGGGCATCTTGTGCTTGCTACTTGATACAAGATGACCCGAGGGGATCTCTCATGCTCGGCACCGCCCCGCTCCAGAGCCGTTTCCTCGATCACGCCGACCACTACGCCCGCTGGTCGGGCCTGGCCATCGGCGTCATCGCCGCACAGGCGCTTTTCACTCTGGGCGACGTCGAGTTCGAGCAGCGCGTCGTGTTCTGCATCACGGCCTTCGGCCTGTGCGCGGTGGCGGGTGTCCTCCTTGCCGACGCGCTGACCCTGGTCCCGCAGGATGTGGTGCGCACCGCGAGCCTCGCGCCACGCCTCGTCAGAAACCATGTGCCACCACGTATGGGCCCCTTGATCGTCCTTCAGGGGGTCTCCCTCACCGTACTGCTGGTGATCACGGCAGTCACGGCCTCCATCGACTCCGGCCGCACCTTCAGCACGGGGAAGGTCGTCGCCGTCACCTGCAACGGAATGAAGGCGCTTCTGGGCCCCTGGCCTGGCTTGTACTACAGCCTCCCGATGTTCGGCGCACTCGCCGTAGCCACTCCCACCTGCATGTGGGCCCTTCGCCGCATCGCCGACGGACCGGGTGGCAAGCAGCAGCGTTGCGACCGCGCGTGGGCGGTGACCGGGGCCTGGGGCCTCCTGGTCTCGAGCCAGCAGCTGTACGCCGTCGTGATGGTCTCCATCTCGCTGACGGAGACGGGCTGCGCCGGCGCGATGGGCGCGCTCACCTTCTGGGTGTTCTACCCGCTGGCCCTGCTGAACCTGTTCACTGTCGCGTGGTCCCTGGTCACGGTCGTGGCTCCGCGAGCAGTCGGCGACGACGCGACAGAGGGGCTCGCCGACGATGAGTGAGCTCGCCGTCCGCGTCGACACCACCAGCCAGGTACCGCCGTACGCGCAGATCCGTGCGCAGCTCGGCGCGTTGATCGTCACCGGACAGCTGGCCGAGGGCGACCGGCTGCCCACCGTGCGTCAGTTGGCCTCCGACCTCGGTCTCGCACCAGGCACCGTGGCTCGTGCCTACCGCGAGCTCGAGGCCGCCGAGTTGATCCGCACCCGCCGGGGGGCAGGCTCCCGGGTCGCTGCACGCCCGGCCGGCCCGATCCGCCCGTACGCCTCTCAACTCGCCACCCTCGCTCGCGATTTCACTTCCTCGGCCCGCGCACTCGGCGCTGACACCGAGGCCGTCCTGGCCGCGGTACGCGATGCCCTGGGCCCGGACCGTTCCTAGGCTCTTCCGTTCCGATGCCGGTGGCTGAGCGCGTGTGATGCGATGGAGTGCTTGCGGCCCGACAGGCTTCGGCGAACCCGTGAGTCATCGACTCCGCCGACGGGCTGCTTCCAGCGCGGTGCCGAAGTAGGTCCGGTGTCCGTCCCGCGCGGTGGTTCGCCCTCAGAGGCGTAACCGCCACGCGAGGCGACCGCTCAGCGCTCCAGCCGGGCGGCGAGCCCGTCGAGCACGCAGTCCAGGCCGAACGTGAACTCCACGTCGGGGTCGAGTTCTTCCGCTTCGAAGACGCGGCGGGCGAGCATCGGGTGTTCGCCGGCAGCGAGGACCTCGGTGATGTACGGGCCGACGCTGCGCTGCCACTCCTCCTCGCTGAGCCCGGTGCGCTGCTCCGCGAGCCGAAGGGCCTGTTGGGCGGCGACCGAGCCCAGCACGTACGCGCGTACGGTGCCGAGCGCCTGCGAGGCCAGCGTGATGTCCGGCGTGAGGGCCACGCCGGCGCGCAGCGCGGACTCGGACCGCCGCAACGAGTTGGGGCCGAGCGCGGGCCTTCCCGTCAGTTCACCCGCCAGCCAAGGGTGCCGAAGCAGCGTTGTACGCAACCCGTGCGCGACGGCCCCCAGGTCGGCACGCCAGTCCCCGGTGGGCTCGGGAAGTGGATCCTCGCCCTGTGCCGTGTCGACCATCAGGTCCACCAGCTCGTCGCGGTTGGTGATGTACCGGTAGAGCGAAGCGGTCCCGGAACCCAGGTCACCCGCGACCCTCCGCATCGAGACCGCCGCCAGTCCCTCCGCGTCCGCGACCGTCAGCGCGGCGGCCACGTACTGGTCCACCCCGGGCGCGCGTCGACGCGGCTCGGGGCGCGGACGGGTCCACACCGACGAGGGGACGGGCTCGGTCATCAGGGCGGTTCCTTTCCTCGTTGACCCGCATCGTACCTTCTGGCTACGGTGTAGCCATGACAGAGACGGCGTATCCAGAAGTGTCGGCGCCAATGCCAATGCCGGTGCCAGTACCGGTGCTCGTGGTCGGAGGCGGCAGCGTCGGCCTGCTCACAGCGGCGCTGCTCACCCACCACGGCGTCCCGGCGGTGCTCGTCGAACGCCGCTCCGGACCGTCGGTGCACCCACGGGCCACCGGCATCGGAGCACGCACCGTCGAGATCCTTCGCGAACTCGGGCTCGATGCCGCCGTCGACGCCGCCGCGGTCGACCTCCGAGGGGCCGTCGGCAAGGCCGTGGCGCCGACCGTCGTCGCGATGGGCGAGGGCGACGTCGTGACCGTGCCCATGCCGACCCCGTCCGCCGACGGATCGGACGTGACGCCGTTCCGACTGCGCGGTGTCTGCGCCCAGGACCGGCTCGATGGCGTCGTGGCAGCCGACCTGGCACGCCGTGGAGCGGACCTGCGTTGGTCGACCCGCCTGGTGGGCATCGGGCAGGACGCCGACGGGGTCGACGTCGAACTGGAAGGCCCCGAGGGACGCTACTCGCTGCGGTGCGCGCACGTAGTGGCCGCCGACGGCACGCACAGCACCGTACGGACCGCGCTCGGCGTGGGGACCTCCGGGCCCGGCGACCTGGGCAAGTCGATGATCAACATCCTGTTCCGCGCCGACCTCCGACCGCACCTGCGGGGGATGTCCTTCGCCACCTGCACGATCACCAGGCCGGAGGCCCCCGGTCTGCTGGCCACCGTGGACGGCGCGACGAACTGGGTCTTCCATGTCGCCTGCGACATCGACGGCGGTGAAAGCCCCGAGGACTTCACGCACGAGCGCTGTGCGGCGGTCGTCCGGCTGGCGGTCGGTGATCCCGACCTCGACGTCGAGGTACGCAGCGTGCTCTCGTGGCGGCCCCGGAGCGCAGCCGCCGAAAGGTTCGCCGTCGGCCGTGTGTTCCTCGTGGGCGACGCAGCGCACACGGTGTCGCCCCTGGGCGCGTTCGGCCTGAACACCGGGGTCGCCGATGCGCACAACCTGGCGTGGAAGCTGGCGGCCGTCCATCACGGCGAGGCCGGCGCCGGGCTGCTCGACACGTACGCGCACGAACGTGAACCGGTCGCCGCGGCGACGCTGGACCAGGCGATGCGCAGGATCGCCGACCCGAAACTTCACTGGGGACGCGGACCCGAGGCCGACGCCGCCAGGGCCGCGGCGGGGGTGTGGGCGGCGCCGGTCGTGCACCTCGGTCAGAGGTACGACTCGGCGGCCGTTGTCGACCCTCGGCCGGAACTCCCGTCCACGGTGGACCTGGAGCTGGTGCTGGACGGGTCGCCGGGATCACGAGTGCCCCACACGTGGATCGACGGGGTTTCCACACTCGACATGGTGGCGTCCCGGTGGACCTTGTTGGTGGGCGTCACCGGTGAGCGCTGGCTCACCTCGGCGGCGGACGTCGGACTCTCCGCGCATCGCGTTGCCGTCCCGTGGCTACCCGACGAAGGCGCGCTGCTCGTCCGTCCGGACGGGATCGTCGCGATGCGCGCCACGACATCGGTGACGGATCCGGCCCGCTTCCTCACCGAGGTCCTGGACCAGGTGCTGGCCAGACCTGTCCCAGTACCGAGCAACTGACAGGGGGTGCCTTGCGGGAGGCGGTCTCCTTCGCGGCTGGATCCCCTCTGTCCTGACGTGGACCGGCACGGGCGGAGCGCATGCCCTCCGCGAACACAATGGCGCCTGGGAGCCGGGTCTCAGCCCTGTCCTTCTCGGAGAGGACCTCTGATGACGAAATCCTCATCGAGCTTCGCGACCAAAGCGTCGGCCAGGGACGGGGCGTACTGGGAAGCCCATTCGCCGACAGAGGCCAGGAAGCCGACGAGCTGGTCCTGTACGGAGCCCATGAGTTCGGGCAGCTGAGCGAGCGGCAGCTCGATGGGGAGTCCCGTCCGGTGCTCTCCGTCAGGCCACAGCCGAACGGTCGCCCCGTTGTGCTCGATGCCCGGCGTGGGGCTGTGGCCGAGCCACGGCTCTTCGCCGTCCATCAGGTGCAGCCAGTCTCGCCAACTCTCCACGCCGAAGCAGCACCCCGGCGCCGCGGTCGCCCCGGTCGAGGTGTCTCGGATCCGAACACCGCCGGGAGCGATGACAGACTCCGCTGTCAGGAGATGACTGACCTGCCCCGTGCTGTCCTCGGGGTTCAAGGCCGTCGCCTCGTCATCGCTCTTGTTGTAGCTGGTCAGCACCGCCATAGCGGTACCAAGCTCTCGCGCGGACAGTCGGCCGGACAGGGACAGGAGGTTGTCCACGGACGAGTCGGCAACGGGCCACTGCGCACGGTCGGTGGGCCCATAGGTCTCCAGCACAGCATCCATGATCAGCACGCCCCAGTATCCCTCGGCGGTGGTGGGGAGGTCCGCGATTTCCGAGGGAAGTCCGAGTCCACCAGGCACCCCAGAGTGTCTGAAGCACCGTCCGGCTTGGTCTCTGACCGTCATCAGACCCTCGGCGGCAGCTGCTGAGCCAGGTGACCCAAGGCCGACCGAAGGGGCAACATCAGGCCCGGTGGATCGCCCCGTCCAGCTCTCGCAACGGCACCCCGCTCCCCGCTCGCCGCACCGCCACGATCTCCGCGCCGATCGAGACGGCCGTCTCCTCCGGCGTGCGCCCCCCGAGGTCCAGGCCGATGGGAGACCGAAGCCGTGCCAGCTCGGCCGTGGTCACCCCCGCCTCCCGAAGGAGCCGAATGCGGTCGTCGTGCGTGCGCCGTGATCCCATCGCGCCGACGTACGCGGCCGGCCGGCGCAGGGCGACCTCCAGAAGGGGTACGTCGAACTTGGCGTCGTGGGTCAGGACGCACAGGACCGTGCGGGGGTCCGTGCGGGTGGCGCGGAGATAGCGGTCGGGCCATTCGACGACGACCTCGTCGGCCTCCGGGAACCGGGCCCGGGTCGCGAAGATGCTCCGGGCGTCGCACAACGTCACGTGGTAGCCGAGCAGTTTGCCGACCCGGACGAGGGCGCCCGCGAAGTCGACCGCGCCGAACACGATCATGCGTGCGGGCGGCACGCTCGACTCCACGAACAGGGTGATGTCGGTGCCGCACTCCGCCGCGCTCTCCGGCACCGCGCTGACCTCGGTCCGCCCGATGTCCAGCAGCGCGTGGGCCTGCGCGGCGAGCCCGGCGTCGTCGGCCGTGCCGAGTTCGCCCTCGTAGGTGCCGTCCGGCCGAACGAGGAGCAGTCCGGGACCTGCGTCGAGGACACGCGCCAAGGCCACCGCCTCGCCGCGCAACGCCAGGTCGAGCGCCGCCTCCAGCGTCGTGCGGGCAGGAGTGCCGACCAGGACCGGCACGACATGTACCTCGACCGCGCCGCCGCAGGTCAGTCCCACGGCAAAAGCGTCGTCGTCGCTGTACCCGAACCGTTCTCGGACCGGAAGCCCGTCCGTCAAGGCGCTCACGCACAGTTCGTACACCGCGCCCTCGACGCAGCCGCCGGACACCGAACCGATGACCTCGCCCGCGGTGTCGACGGCGAGGGCCGCGCCGACAGGGCGGGGTGCGCTGCCGCTCACCGAGACGACGGTGGCGACAGCGAACTCCCGCCCCTGCGCGACCCATGGGGCCAGCTCCGCGGCGAGGTCAAGCATCGGTGCGGGCCGCTTCGGCGAGCAGTACGCGGTCGGGGCGGATCGGCAGCTCACGGTGGCGGACCCCGGTGGCGTGCCACACCGCGCTCGCGATCGCGGCGGCGGCGCCGACGATGCCGATCTCGCCGATGCCCTTGATGCCGACGGGGTCGTCGGGGTCGGGGTCGTCGATCCAGTCGGCCTCGATCTCGGCGACGTCGGCGTTGGCCGCGAAGTGGTAGCCGGCGAAGTCGGCGCCGATGTGCTCGCCGAACGCGTCGTCGCGTACCGCTTCCTCGTGCAGTGCCATGGACAGGCCCCAGGTCATGCCGCCCACCAACTGACTGCGTGCCGTGAGGGGGTTGATGATCCGGCCGGCCGCGAAGATGCCCAGCATGCGCCGGACCCGCACCTCGCCCGTGGCGACGTCGACGGCCGCCTCGGCGAACTGCGCGCCGAACGCGTGCCGTTCCTTCTGCGCGAGGGCCGCGATGAGGTCGGCGGTGTCCGCGGTGGCGGTCACACCGCCCTCGGGCAGGTCGGACCCGAACAGGGCCAGCCGTTCGCGGAGTTGACGGGCGGCGACGCTCACCGCCCAGCCCCAGGAGCGGGTGCCCATCGAGCCGCCGGCGACCCAGGCATGCCCGAAGTCGCTGTCGGCGATCCGCACCCGGACCCGCTCCGGCGCGACCTCCAGGGCCTCGGCGGCGATGAGGGTGAGGGCGGTGCGGGCGCCGGTGCCGACGTCGGCCGCGGTGACCTTCACGGTGAAGGTGCCGTCGGTCTCGGCGGTGGCGGAGGCGGTGGTGGGCGCGGCGCCGGCCTGGAAGGACGCGGCGGCCACGCCGGTGCCGATCAGCCAGCGGCCTTCGCGGCGCGCCCGGGGGCGCGCGTCACGTCCGCTCCAGCCGAACCGGCGGGCGCCCTCCTCGAAGCAGCCGAGGAGGTTGCGGCTGCTGAACGGCAGGCCGGAGACGGGGCCGACGGAGGGTTCGTTGCGCACCCGCAGCGCGATCGGGTCGATGCCGAGCTTCACCGCGAGTTCGTCGAGCGCCGACTCGACGGCGAACGAGCCGGGCGCCTCACCCGGGGCGCGCATCCAGGTGGGTGTGGGCACGTCCAGGGGCAGCACCCGGTTGACGCTGTGGTGGGCGTCGCTCGCGTACATCGTGCGCCCGAACCCGGCGCTGCCCTCCACGAATTCGCGCAGCGTGGACGTGAGGTTGAGGTTGTCGTGCCCGAAGGCGCGCAGGCGCCCCTCGGCGTCGGCGCCGAGCCGCACGCGCTGTGTGGTGGGGCTGCGGTATCCGGTGATCGCGAACACCTGCCGCCTGGTCAGCGAGATGCGGACCGGCCGGTGCAGTTCGGTCGCGGCCATCACGGCGGCGACGTGGTGGGAGCGCAGCCCCTTCGAGCCGAAGGCGCCGCCCACGTGCTCGGAGCGGACGTGGACGGTGGAGGGGTCGAGGGAGAAGAGGTGCGCGAGGTCGTCGGCGATCCACTTGGAGCCCTGGTTGGAGTCGAACACCTCCAGCCGCCCGCCGTCCCAGCACACCGTCACGGCATGCGGTTCCATGGCGCTGTGATGCTGTTCGGGCGTCGTGTAGACGGCGTCCACCACGGCGTCGGAGGCGGCTAGCTGAGCCTCCAGGTCGCCCTTGACGACCTCGTCGTCCTCCACCTGGCGGGCGCCCTCGTGGTCCGCGCGGAAGACGATGTCGTGCGGCTCCCGGTCGTACTCGACGACGAGCGCGGCGGCGGCCTCGCGGGCCTGCTCGGACGTTTCGGCGACGACGAGCGCGACGGGCCAGCCCGCGTGCGGCACTCGGTCGTGCTGGAACACCTCGATGATCGGGTCGGGGCGGCCGAGCGCGCCCACGACGTCGTCCCGGACCCGGGGCGCGTTCCCGTGGTGCAACACGGCGAGGACCCCCGGCATGCCCAGCACGGCCTCGTCACCGACCGAACGGATGCGGCCGCGTGTCACGGTCGACAACACCAGCCATCCGTGCACGAGTTGGGCGAACGGGATCTCGGCAGCGTAGCGGGCGGCGCCGGTGACCTTGTCGCGGCCCTCGATCCGGGTGTGGGCGACGCCGACCGCGTCCGCTCCTGCGACGGTCGTCATCGGGCGGCCTCCTCGTTGAGTTCGGTAAGCAGTGCGACGAGCAGGTTGCGCAGCAGGGGCACCTTGTACGCCGCCTGCGACAGCGGCTTGGCGGCGGCGAGTTCGGCGTCGGCGGCGAGCGCGAACGCCTCGCCGGACGGGGGCCTGCCGATCAGCGCGGCCTCGGCGGCGCGGGCCCGCCACGGCCGGGAGGCGACCGCGCCGAGGGCGAGCCGCACGTCGCGTACGACACCGTCCTCGACGTCGAGTGCGGCGGCGGCCGAGCCGATGGCGAACGCGTAGGAGGCGCGTTCGCGGACCTTGCGGTAGCGGGAGTGGGCGGCGACAGCCGCGGGTGGCAGGGTGACGCCGGTGATCAGCGCACCAGCGGGCAGCGCGGTCTCCAGGTGCGGGGTGTCACCGACCGGGAGGTAGAAGTCGGCGAACGCCAACTCACCTTCCCCATCGACGGTTTCGAAGTGCACGACGGCGTCGAACGCGGTGAGGGCGACAGCCAGGTCGGACGGGTGCACGGCCACGCAGTGCTCGCTCGCGCCGAGGATCGCGGAGTTGCGGTGCTCGCCCGTGGCGGCGGGGCAGCCGCTTCCCGGGGTCCGCTTGTTGCACGGCTTGGTGACGTCGGTGAAGTACGGGCAACGGGTGCGCTGCAGCAGGTTGCCGCCGACCGTCGCCATGTTGCGCAGCTGCCCGGAGGCGCCCGCGAGGACGGCCTGGGCGAGAGCGGGGTAGCGGCGGCGGACCTCTGGGTGGGCGGCGAGGTCGCTGTTGCTGACCGTGGCCCCGATGCGCAGGCCGCCGTCTGGCGTCGACTCGACGCGGTCCAGCGGCAGTTCACGTACGTCGACCAGATACGCGGGGCGCTCCACCCCCGCCTTCATCAGGTCGACGAGATTGGTGCCACCGCCCAGGAAGCGAGCCTCAGGGTCCGCACCGAGCACCGCGACGGCACCCGGCACGTCACGCGCGCGCTCGTAACCGAACTCCCTCATACCTGGGCCTCCTTGGTGTTCCCGGCCTTGGCGCTCCCGGCCGTGGTGATCTCTGCGGCCCGGGCTACGGCCCGCACGATCGACATGTACGCGCCGCACCGGCACAGGTTGCCGCTCATCCGCTCGCGGATCTCCTCCGGCGTCAGCGCCGGTGGGCCGGCCTCGGGACGTACGTCGTCGGTGACGGCGGACGGCCAGCCCGCCGCGTGCTCCTCCAGAACGGCGAGCGCCGAACAGATCTGGCCCGGGGTGCAGTAGCCGCACTGGTAGCCGTCGAGTTCGACGAACGCCTCCTGCACGGGGTGCAGCCGGCCGTCCTGGGCGACGCCCTCGACGGTGGTGATCTCGCGGCCCTCGGCGGCGACCGCGAACTGCAGACAGGAGACGGTCCTGCGGCCGTCGACCAGCACGGTGCAGGCGCCGCACTGTCCCTGGTCGCAACCTTTCTTGGTGCCGGTCAGGTCGAGCCGCTCGCGCAGCGCGTCGAGGAGGGTGGTGCGGTGGTCGACGGGCAGGGTGTGCTTGTCACCGTTGATGTGCAGGGTGACGGTGCTGGACGTTGGGGAGAGGTGGGGGGTCGTCCCGGCAGGGGACATGTAGTGCCTTCTTTCGCGTCTTGGAGTGCGAGGAGAAGCGGCGCTGGACGGACGAGAGAAAACGGACAGCTGTCCGCTGAGCATCTGTCGAACGTAGTGGACTACTGTCCGCTCATCAAGGAGGTATCCGCGCCACGACCGTTGGAGGACGCGTGAGGAACCCGCCGAAGCGGACGCCGCTGCGTTCCGACGCGCAGCGCAATCGCGAGCGCATTCTTGAGGTTGCCCTCGCAGAACTGACCCGATCGGCGCAAACGCCTCTCAGCCTGATCGCGAAGAAGGCGTGCGTCGGGCAGGGCACGTTCTACCGGAATTTCCCCAGCCGCGAGGCGCTCGTCCTGGAGGTCTACCGGTACGAGGTGCAACAGGTCTGCGACGCCGCGGCGCAGCTCCTGGAGACCGGCCCGCCGGAGGTTGCCCTGCGCGAGTGGATGGACCGGCTCGCGCGGTACGCGATGGCGAAGGCGGGACTCGCGGGGGCCTTGCGGGAAGCGACGGCGGCGGGCACGTTGAAGAACCTGGCCCACGGCCCCCTCACCGAAGCCGTCGGCCTGCTGCTGACCGCCTGCGAGGAGGCCGGCACCATCCGCCCAGGCGTCACGACGGACGACTTCATGCTCGCCATCGCAGGCCTGTGGCTCATCGACCCGCACACGGACTGGCAACCCAGGGCGTCCCGGCTCTTGGACCTCGTGATGGCCGGATTGCGCTCAGGTGCGCCCCGTCAGGGGCGTGATTAGGGCGCGGCACGCAGGCGCAGCGTTGTAAGGAGCGCTTGCGGCGCACCGTCACAGCTGTGGTTGACGAGGGGCGGGGCGGACTCGGACGAGTCCCGGTGAGAGCTGAAACCCCACCCACGACGTCCGGCCGTCCGCTGGTACCCGTGCGCCTCATCATGACCGCTCGTATCGCATCAGTTCCTTGCGCGGACTGCTGGTGAAGTCGACGAGAGTGAGCGAACCGTCGTCCTGTTTGAGCTCGTACTCCGTCTCAAGGGGCTTCGGCGGGCAGAGCCGCTTCTTGCTACCGCGCGTGACGCGCGGCTCGCCACGCATCTCCACGGACGTACTGCCCACCTGATAGACGGGAACCTCGACCGTGCAGGGTGCGCCGGTGAGCGTGCTGATGGTGAGAAGGGGTTGTCCCTCCCCGGCCTGTGTGAAAACGAGCTGATGCGAGCCGTCCTCGGCCTTCCACGTGCCAAGGAAGCCCGCCCGGATCGGCTTGTACTGACTGCGTTGTGAGCCGAATCCCTTGCCACTCGTCCAGGTCAGGGTTTTCGTTCCCGAGACCCAACGCTCCTGGAACTCGACACTGCCCTTTCCGAAGTGGATCTTCTCCCAGCCATCGCCGCCCTTGGTGCCCTTGGCAGCCCAGTCGGCGAGTTCGTGGCCGCTGCCGACCACCGCGACGTTCTCCATCGGCGGCTCGCCGTCGCGGCAGTACGCGGCGAAGTCAGCGATGACAGCGACCAGTTCGCCCTTTCCCCGCACCGTGATCCCTTGGCAGGGTTCCGTCTTCGTACGGTGCACGAAGCGCTCAGCGGACCAGTCTCCATCCTTGCGATGGCGCTCCGTGAGTCCGCGACCGCTGCGGTAGCGCAGCTCGACGCGCATGCCGTCGGCTCGCTCGAAGACGGTGTAGTCGTCGTTCTTCTTCAGGACCCGCCCGGACCCGTCGTCACTGACGGACGGCGTGTCTCCGCAGCCGGCGAGAAGGCCACCCGCGAGAAGAGAAGCGACCGCGTACACCGCCAGCCGCGTTGCCCGTATCCGCCTCATGCCCGCACCTCAGTCCTAGCGTTGCTGACCAGCAGCACGTGGCACCCCCCGATGTGTAGATCTTCGCCTAGGGAAAAGGCAGACGGTAGCCTGCGGGACCCCGATGCGCGGGAGTCCCTTGCCCGCCATCTTCCAACGGAATGATCCCAGCGAGAGCACCTCGTCGGCTCGTCCGGAACCCTGGGCGATCTGCTCCGGCTGGCTCGCAGCCGACACCGCTGCCGGCGCCCGCGTCAAAAGCAAAGGCACGGTTACGTCTTCCTCGGCACCGTCGCCGCAGCATCACTTGCAATGTGGCTACGGTCCTGACGAATGCGGGGTCGATCAGCACCCCCTCGGGCTGGTCCGTGACTGCCGTCCTATGGTTCCGGGATGAGCAACTCTGCTGCGGCTGCTGTCCTCACAACCACCGACCTGTCCGAAGCGATACATGCGGTGCGTACCTTGTTGGGCATGGCAGACGTCGATCAGGGAGAGGTCGACTTCGAAGCCGTGATCAGGTCACCGGATGTCCTGGCGCAAGTACGTCACGTACTGCCCGACCTCGAATGGTCGGCGTCGGCCGGCAAGGAGCACGGTTCGTCGGAGGCCGGCGACGACCCTGCAGACTGCCTGCCGATCCGAGTGTTCGACTGGTGTCGCCCGCTGGACCGCGCCGAGCCCTTCATCGCCGCTCTGGGGCCAGATTCCGCGGCTGTTCGGTGGGATCTGAACGAATGGCTTGCGGTTCCCGAAGCGGGGCTGGAGGCGATCTCGCAGAAGTACGCGTACCTCACGCTGACAGTGAATTCCCGGGACCTCTACCAGGAGGAGACGTCGCAGGACCACACCATCCACGTGCACGTCCGGAACCGGAACGGCGACCAGATCGCCCGCGTCAAATGGCTCGCCGATCAAGTGGGCGGCCGATTCAGCGGCAGGGTGCAGTTGGCACCTCTGTAACCCCTGAGCGAACAGGCAAGATCGCCTCCAGGGCGGCATGAGCGCATGCTCGGTTCACGTGCCTTCAGCCGTGCCCGGTGATCACGGTGGGGGAGACGGGCCATGTCGCGCCCGTGTCGGCGTCGCGAGCCCTTTTGGTGCAGGCAGGCGTGCGGCGGGAACCCCAGGCGATCGCCGGTAGGCTGCAACGGTGCGCACGGTCGAGCTTTTGCTGGATGAGGCGGCGGACCTGTCCGTCAGGGAGGCCTGGCGGCGACTGGCGGACGCGGGACTGCCCAGTCAGGCGCTGCACCGCTCCCCGACCAACAGCCCGCACCTCACTTTGGCCGCCTGCGGGGAGTTGACCGCCCCCATTCGCTGGGAACTCGCCGAGGTGGCCGCTGCTCTGCCCCTGCCGGTGCGGTTCACCGGCATCGTCCGCTTCGAACGGCCCACCTCGGTTCTGGCCTGGGCACTGGACCTGGACTCCGCACTGGCCGGTTTGCACCGCCGGGTGTGGGAGGCGGTCGCCTCGGACAGTTCGCCAGCCACCCTCAACCCCTTTCACGAGCCGGGACGCTGGAGCCCGCATGTCACCCTCGGCCGGACGCGGCGGGCTGGTGCCTTCGCCGGCCGACGGGTCTCCGAGCTGCTGCCCGCGCCGCCGCTGTCGGTCCGGCTCACCACCTTGCGCAGCTACGACACCGAAACCGGCGCCTTGGAGCTTCTGGAACCACGTTCGTGACGCGGTCGGCTCAGCGCGATGTGGCGCCTGTGCTGCCGCGGCGGGCCCCCTCCGGCAGTTACCGCGCCCGGAGCGCCCGGAGCCTGCGGGCCCCAGGAGGCAAGCCACCGAAGGTGGGCGAGCAGCATGGCGCGGGACCAGCGCGCCTCCGCTGAAAGGTGGGGAAGCACTGCAAGCCATCGGCGGTCCGGCAAAGGTGCCGATCACCGCGAAGACGCTTCCCGGCACGGTGAGGTCCCCTCCCATGGCGGCCCGAAGCAGCGCCGAGCCCCGCGTCGAACGCGGCTGGGCCCGCCCGGTGAACCACCAGGCGGGCCCAGTCGGCGCTGCCTAGCGCAGGTTGTAATGGCTCGCGGCCTTCGCGGCCGTGAGGGCGGCCGCATAGACGGCCGTCTCGTCGAGCTGGCCCGCGAACCAGTAGGACGTGGGCGCGCCGGGAACGCCGCGCAGGTTGTCGTATCCGGCGTGCCAGTAGCCGGAGTACGCGCGGCTGCCCGCGACGGTGTTGCTCGCCTGGAGCTTGCCGTCGATGTACAGCGCCATGCCGTTCGGGCTCTGTGTGGCGACCATGTGGTGCCAGGCGTTGTTGTTGAGAGCGCCGCTGCTGGTCAGGGTCTTCCAGCCACCGGAGTTCACCCCGAACACGACCCGGCCTGCGTTGTTCATCCACACCTGCTTGTCGTACGCGGTGCTCGCCTTGGCGGTGTTGTCGCCGAAGCCGGTGAGCAGGCCACCAGCGGTGGTGGAGGTCTTGAACCAGGTCTCCATGCTGTACGCCGCCGGCTGCGCGAAGCGGTGATCGCTGTAGACCCACTGGCTGGTGCCGTTGAGGCCGAGCGCGGTGGAGCCGGGGACCGCGCCGGGGGACTGCCGCAGCGCGGGGCCGCCCACGTGGACTCCGTTGCTGTCGGCGGGGCTGGTGTCGGCGGCGAGACCCGGATAGGCGTCCGTGTAGCGCCAGTAGAGCTGGGCGCCGTCGCCGAGGACCGCTGACGCGTAGGCGTCGGCCTTCGCCGCGCCGCTCGCCGACACCGAGGCCGAAAGGGCGCTGGCGTTGCCCGCCGCGTCCGTGGCGGTGACCCGATAGCTGTGGCTCGCCCCCGCGGTGACGCCCTTGTCGGTCCAGGTCAGCTGCGGTCGTGACCAGAACGTGGAGTCGCCGGTGAGCGTGGCGACCGGGGTGGTACCGCCGTCCCGGTAGATCCGGTACGTCAGACGGGAGTCGTCCGCGTCGAAGGCGGAGCGGACGTGCACGGCGATCTCAGCGGGCTTCACGCTCTCCGCGGTGGCCACGGGTGTCGAGGGAGCGCCCTTGTCGCCGGTCGAGGCGAAGCGGGTCAGTCCCTGCGCCGGCGCGTCATTGACGGTGGTGAACTCGCCACCGGACCACAGGTAGTCGGTGCTCCCCGAGGTCGCGACGGTGAGCGCGCGGGGTCCGATCTGTTCGCCGAGGCCGTCGTTGGTCTGCGGGAACCAGCCGTAGTGACTGGTGCCGCCGGTCGACTGGGCGAGGAAGTGATGGCGCGCCCCGTCGGGGAACTCGCCGACCTCGGAGCAGTCGTGCGCGTGCGATGCGCTGTAGAGGACGCTGCGGTACGGCAACACGGACTGGGTGGCGCCGTAGCAGGTGTCGCGCCAGCGCTGGGCGAACGTCGCCGGGTCGAGGCCGATCCGTCCGTCGAAGGCGTGGTGGCCGGTGCCCTCGTTGCCGGTGTACACGCCGTCCCCGTCCGCAGCGAGCGACTTCACCACCGAGTTGTCGGCTATGAACCCCGGGTACGGCGTGGTGACCGCGCCGCTGCCGGCGTCGACCACGGCGAGGGCGTGCGTACTTGTCCCGTTGACGGTGAAGAAGTCGCCGCCCAGCACGACATGCTTGCCGTCGGGTGCGACGGTGATGGCGCGGCCGGGCGCGTCGGCGTTCACGTCGAACGGCAGGACGGCACCGGTGGAAGCGTTGACCGCGGCGAACCTGCCGCGGCTCTCGCTGTCCGCCTGGGTGAAGTCGCCGCCCGCGTAGACGGTGTCGGCGGTGACGGAGAGCGCCCGTACGGTCGCGTTCACCTGCGGATGGAACGAGGCCTTCGGCGTGCAGCTCGCGATGTCGACGGCGGCGAGGCTGCTGGCCGGCGTGCCGTTGACGGCACTGAAATAGCCGCCCGCGTACAGCGTTTTGCCGTCCGGGGACACGGCGAGCGCACGCACGGTCGCAGTGCCGCTGCCGATGGTGAACGACAGCTTGCAGTTCGTGGGATTACCCGTCGCGGCGTCGAACGCGGCGAAGTTGACCGCGTTCTGCACGGCCCCCGAGCCTCCCTGCGGAGGACGGATCTGTGAGAACGTGCCGCCGGCGAAAACGGTGGACCCGGAGTGCGCGAGCGCCCACACGATGCCGTTGGTCTGCCAGGTGGGCAGAGCGTCCGCGGTGAAGCGCACCTGGGCGGAGGTCGCCGTCGCCCGATCGGCGCCGGTCCACAGGCCGACGCCGGCCGCGACGAGCCCGCCGGCGACGGCGAGAGACGTTCCCATGACTGCCCTGCGCATGAACCCCCCAGAGTGAGGCACGACGGTGCCGCGGCCCGGACCCTGAGGTCGGCCGCGCCGTCGTGCGCTCGACGGGCCCGTGTGGAACACCTGCCCCACGAAAACGGACGCCGTTCGAATGCGCGACCATACCGCGCCGCCGCGCAACAGGTGTGCACTCCCGAACAATTCGCGTCAATAGGCAGGCTCCGGCGCCTCATCGGGGGGCTGATCTGATCGCCTCTGATCGCCCGTCGGCGTCAGTTCCTAGGGGCAGGACGATCGAGCCCTGGTACGACGTCGGCGGTAGGGCCGCTGGGCCTGACCGGCCGGCCGTGGCTTCCTCATGCGCGCGTACCGATGAGTTTCTCGGCGAACGCAGGTCATCATCACGACGGCACGAAAGATCCGTACGCGCGGATGATCCGTACGCGCGGATGACGGGTCGGCTCGACGGAGCCGGCGCAGTCGTCCAGGTTCGCTCAACAGACCTCATGGAGGATGCAAGATGGCAGACAGTGAACCGGGCGTTCTGAGGACCGGCACCGCCCGTCGGATGTTCGAGCTCCTGGAGCCGATCTGCCTGGTCACCTTCCTCGCGGACGAATGCAACGAGGAGATGGCCGCCCTCGGCCATCGCACGTACTGGGACGGCTACTTCGCCGGCCGGGCGGCGCCGCTGGGGCGGGTGCCGGCACAGGTCGTGCACGCCGCCTTCTACAACTTTGCCGAAGGGGAAGCCGCGCGACACATCCCGAGGGCGTGGGAGACGATCCCGCCCGAGGCATCCGTCGCCGCGCGTGAGCGGGGCAGCGCGGCCTCGCTACGGCGGATCCTCGGCGACGAACCGGCCGACTCGCCGGGCCTGGTGCGCGCCGCCGATCTGACCACCAAGGCCGCGATGAACGCGCCCACGGAAGGGCGGGTGATGTTCGCCGGGATGCGCACCCTTGCGGTGCCGAGCGACCCGGTCGCCCGGCTGTGGCATTCCGCGACCATGCTGCGCGAGCACCGCGGTGATGGGCACATCGCTGCTCTCGTCGGCGCGCGCATCGGTGGTACGGAGGCCCATGTACTCAGCGCCCTGGCGAGCGGCATCCATCCGCCGGAGTCGTTCGGGCGCATCCATCACCTGCCGAAGGAGCGGCTGGCCGCGGTCATGGACGGCTTGCGCGAGCGCGGGCTCGTCGATGCCGACGGCCGGTTCACCGACGCCGGCCGTGAGACCAAACAACGCATCGAGGCCCTTACCGACGAGCTCGCCGCCCCGCCGTTCGAGGCTCTGTCTCCCGCCGAACTCGACGAACTGATCGCCGAACTCGAACCCATCACCGCGACGCTCGTGGCCGCAGGGTCGCAATGATGATGCATGGCGGTACGGAGAACGGTTCCGACGGGAGCGGCGCACCGACTTCCGATGGCGGGGCGGCCACCGAATACGGGACGACGGCGGTGCACTTCTCACCGGTGAGGAGCGTGCGCCGGCGTTTCAGGCGCTCGTGCCGGGAGCTGGGGACCGGCCGACGAGGTAGATCCGATTGCGGAGCTCCGTCTCGGCCCAGTCCAGGTCGACTCGTAGGTCGAGCCAGACCTGGTCCTTGCGTTGGCCGGGCTGGTCGAGGCTGACGGCGACCCAGGAGAACGTGCCCTGGAGGATCTCCCGTCCCTGTCCGGGGCTGACCACGGAGAGCGCGAAGAGCAGGCTGATGCCGGCGCGGGTGACGACTATGTGGCTCTCGTCGTCCGGTTTGGGGCGGCCTCCGGTGAGATACCGCGGAGCGTCAAGTACCTTGATCCACTCCAGAACCGCTCCAGGGACCTGTTCGTCCAGGATCTCCGCGATGGAGTCGCGCACTGCGGCGGCGGGCTGTTCGCCGAGCCAGTCCAACCAGTGCTTGGACTCCGCGAGCTTGGCGAAGTCGTCCTTGGGAGTGCCGTAGTTCGGATTCTCCACGAACTCACCGGTCAGCTTCCCGTCCTCGCCGACCCGCCAGACACCCTGGACGGCTTCCCCCGGGACATAGCCGTTGGGGTCCCTGATGAGGTCGGGGTCGATCACCGCAACCGATCCGCCCGGGTTCGCAGCCGCCGCAGCGACGAGCTCGGGCGGAGGTGACTGCAGGATCCGACGCCGCTCGGCCGATATGTCCCCCACGTGAGCACCCTTCGCCTGGTTCGTCCGAGGAGGTCAACACCGCCTCGCCTGGGGCATGTTTTCATGTGCCGTCAGTCGATGCCTCACGGGTTCGATCGATGCCTGTCGGCGTAGCAGATCGTGGGCAGGGCTGGTGCGGGTCTCAGAATTCTCGGGGGCCAGCTCGCAAGGTGCGCTGGTGGCGAGTGCGGGCGCGAGCGGCCCGTCAGAGGTGGCCGTCCAGGAACTCCCGTACCTGGGCGCTCGTCATGGGCCCCGTGCTGTGCGCCACCGCCTCTCCATCCTTCAGCAGGGCGTAGGACGGTGCTCCGGTGATGCCGTATCGCTCCGTCGCGGCCGGGCAGCGCGTGATGTCGGTGCGCACGGCCGTCAGACGGCCCGTGTACTCGTCGGCGATTCCACCGATGACGAGGTCCATCGCGCGGCAGGGTTCGATTGCCTTGGGCCAGGTTCCGATGAAGTATGCGAGGACCGGGACTCCGCTCATCCTCAGGATGAAATCGAACTCCGAGTCCTCACGCGGTTGGTGAACCTGCTTCGCCATGGAAGCTCCTGACCTCGCGTTCCGTCATTGCATCCCCATCATCTCCCGCGCGGTGCGGCAGTCCGGGCAGCGGTCGCCGCCGACCTGTCGGAAGGGAGCGACGGGGGCCGGCGTCTGGAGCGGGGCCGCGACAGCGCCGCCTGAACCCGAGGTTGCTCTCGATCCAGCCCTGCCGCAGGGCTCGCGACAGATCGGAGGAGCAAGGCCTGTCGCCCGGTGGCAGGCTGTCCCGCCAGGTGATCCTGCGGGTCCGGTTGAGGAAGCCGGTCGTCCGGTCGCTGAGGATGTGACGCAGCGAGACTTCGACGGTGCTCGCTGTCGGTCAGTTCATGTCCCCGTGGTCCCCCTCCGTGGCACGCGCCGATGTGGGCGCGCAGGGATCACAGCGTCGGGTGAACGAAGGCGGGGATCAACAGTTCACCAGAGCCTTTTCCTGACCATGCCGGTCAGATGAACGAGCGTCCTGTGCCGAGGAGTTGGTGTCTCGGCGTCAGGTGTGAGACCTGGTCGCTGGATCCCTCGCAGCGGCCTTCGAGTTCGGGTCCGGGCCGGGCTATGGCCCGCTGTGGATCAGTGATGCCCACAAGTGTGGTCGGGAGGGGTGCTCGGCGCGCAGGCGCTGGATGACGCGGTGGAGCGTCGTCGCCGCGGCCTCGGCGGACGGTGTGTCCGGCATCAGGCGGTAGAAGTGGTCGGCCGTGTCGGCCGCGACGAGGTCGTCCAGCGGCCAGAGACTCGCGACGACGTGCCTGAACCCGGCCAGTTGGAACGCGGAGGCGAGGTGGATGGACTCGTCCGCGTGCCTCCAGCCGGCATGTCCTGTGGAGCACGCGGACAGGTAGGCCAGTTCGGCCTCGTGGAGGTCGAGGCGACCGATCTCCGCGATGGACAGCACGCCGTCGTGAAGGTGGAGCCCGCCCTCGGACGGCGCGTCGGGGTTGGTGCCGGCGTGGCAGGCGAAGTGTGCCCAACTCGCTTGGGGGAGAGCGCCGGTCACGCGCACGGCCGTGGCCTGATCGTTGGTCAGTAGTGGCATGTCGGGATGGGCGGCGTGCAGGCTCGCCGCTTCCGAGGCGGTGGCCGGCAGGTCCGGCAGACCCGGGGTCCTGTCCAGGGCGACGGTGAGTCGTCGCAGGTCTGTCGCGGCCGGGCGTCCGTGTGCGCGGGCCAGGGTGCGCAGGGTGGGCGTGTACGACGAGATCACCCGGTCGAGTGCGCCGCGGCTACCGGGGTGTCCGGCCGCGTGCAGCGGCAGCAGTCCGAGCGGCCCGGTCGGCATCCACCACACGTGGGGCAGTACTCCGTCGTCCGGGCGGAGCCGGTTCCCGAGCGCTTCGAGGACCGGCTCGACCGTCGTGTCCCACAGCCAGCCGAGCAGCTCCGTCAGCACCCGTTGCCGGCGCAGCTCGCCGGTGAACGAGCTGGCGTCGTGGGTCGCTTCCGTCAGCTCGGCGGCCCGCGCCTCGACGTCGGCCAGCCGCAGTTCGGGCAGCGGCACCGCAAGCGGGGGGCCGTCGGCGGTGACGACGATGCCGTCGCTGCGCTGTCGGCCTGCGTTGAGCAGCACGACCGCCCCACCGGGGACGGTCGGTCGTAGCTCGGTCCACGTCGGTGGGAGCAGGAAACGGTCCAGACCCGGCAGTCGGCGGATCTCCGTCAGTACGGCGTCGTGCTCGGCCCACAGCCGTTTACGCCGGTCGACGTGGTCGAGGTCCTGACTGTCGGGCGTGGCCATGGCTGGAGGGTCAGGGGCGTTGAGAGCATCACGGACGCGGCTCAGACGTCCTGCCAGTGCCGGGTGCTCGGGTTCGAGTTCGGCGAGGGGAGTCCGCAGCGCCAGTCGGGAGGCCAGCAGGACGGCCCGGCCCAGCTCCGCTGCCTGGAGCGCGCCGCCAGGATCGTCGAGGGCACAGTGCACGGCGATCGTCTCGCCGACCAGTCCGCGGTTCACGCCGAGGCGGTGTTCGTGGTCCGCCGACGAGGTCTCCCGTGCCGCGACCAACGGCAACAGTTCGACCGCGGCGTCGAACAGCAGCCGGGCGGTCCGCGGTTCGTCCATTGCGTAGGCGAGCCGGCCGACTGCCCAGCAGGCACGAAGCCGGTCCAACGGGGGCGATGTCCTGGCCCCGAGCGCACCGTCCGCCAGACGGGCGATCAACGACCGGTCCATGGTGTTGCCGGTGTCCCACCTCCTCGTGTGACAGATCCCGAGGAAGTAGACGCGTGAGGCTCGCCGGGGATGCTCGGCGGGGGTGGCGGCGACGGTGTCCTCTGCCGCGTCGACGGCGCGGTCGAGGTCGGCCGGGTCGCCGGTTCGCAGGAAGCGCAGCCGATGGGTGTTGCCGAGGTTGAACAGATGCTGTGCGCGGTCCGGATGGTCGGCGGGGACGGCATCGGCCGCCTCCCGCGCCAGGTCGAGCGCGCGGTCCAAGTCGGCCGGATCGCCCGAGTGTTCGTACCGTGCCTGGTAGGACTGTCCGAGGTTGTACAGGCGCAGCAGTCGGTCGGGATGGTCGGCGGGGGTGGCCGCGAGTGCCAGGAGCGTGAGGTCGACGGCGTTGTCGAAGTCGGCGCCGCCGCTGCGATGGGACCGCGACTGGTACGCGGTCGCCAGGTTGGACAGGTGAGTCGCCCGGTTCGGGTGGTCGTTGGGCGTGGCTGCCACGGCCTGTTCGTGATAGGCGACGGCACGGCCCAGGTCGTGACGGCTGCCGCTGTGCTCGAACCGTTGCTTGAGGGCGTTGCCGAGGTTGCTCAGGCGCATCGCACGGTCCGGGTGGTCGTCCGGTGTGGCGGCCACCGAGCGTCTCCCTGTGTCGATGGCCGCGTCCAGGTCGGGCATCGTCCCGGTGCGGGCGAACCGGGCCCAGCGGGCGACGCAGAGATTGGACAGGTACGTCGCCCGATTCGGATGGTTGTCGGGCGTGGCGGCCACGGCCTGTTCGTGATGCGCGATGGCACGGTCCAGATCGCCCACGTCCCCCAGGTGTTCGAATCGCTTCCGCAGCGTCGCAGCCAGGTTGGACAGAGCCATCGCCTGGAAAGGGTGATCAGTGGGTGTGGCGGCGACCGCGCGTTCCAGGCACTCGACGGCTCGGTGCAAGTCGAGGCGGTCCCCCTTCCGGTCGTGCCGTGCGTCGTACGCAGTGCCCAGGTTGGACAGCCGGTGGGCGAGCTCGGGGTGGGCGTCGGGCGTGGCGGCCACCGCCCGCTCGTGATGTGAGACCGCAACGTCCAGATCGCCCACGTCCCCCAGCCGGTCGAACCGCGCCCGGTGGGCGATACCGAGGTTCGACAGGAAGGTCGCGAACTGGCGGTGACCTTGGGGTGCGGCGGCGACGGCACGGCCGAGGTGGCCGATGGCCCGGTCCAGGTCGGCCATCTCTCCCAGCCGTTCGAACCGCGTGTGGTACGCCATGGCGAGGTTGGACACGTAGTTGGCGCGGTCGGGAGCGTTGTCCGGGGCGGCGGCGACCGCGTGCTCGTGGTGGCCGATGGCCCGGTCCAGGTCGGCCAGGTTCCCCGTTCGCTCGAAGCGGTCGTTGTAGGCGACGGCGAGGTTGGACAGGGCGGTCACGCGGTGCGGGTTGTCGGTATCGGCGGCGGCCTGCTCTCCGAAGCTGATGGCGCGGTCCAGGTCCGCCGGAGTTCCCGCACGGCCGAATCGTGCCCAGTAGGAGGTGCCGAGATTGGTCAGGGTTGTCGGCCGGTGAGGGGAGCCGGCGGGGGTGAGGGCCATCGCGCGCTCGCCTGTGCCGATGGCGCGGTCCAGGTCCGCGGTGTGCCCGGTTCCCTCGAACCGCAGCAGATAGCCCGTGGCGAGAGTGGACAGGTGGAACGCGATGTTCGGATCGGTGCCGGGCGCGGCAACGGCCCGTTCTCCGAACTCGATGACCCCGTCCAGGTCGTTCGAATGCCCGACGCGCTGGAACCGCATGAGGTGGGTGGCGCTGAGGTTGCCCAGGATCAGCGCGGAGTTCGGGTCGCCGACGGTGAGGGCGATCACTGCCTGTCGCCCGATGCCGATCGCCTGGTCGCCGTCGTCCTCCTGCCCGGTCAGCGCGTACCGCGCCCGATGGGACTCGGCGAGGTTGTACAGGCGGGTGGCGCGGTGTCGATGGTGGTGCGGTGTCAGAGCGAGGATGTTGTGGAACAACGAGACGCAGACGCCCAGCAGCGCCGTGTCACCGGACTGGGTGGCCCGGTTGAGCAGGTCGACCGCCTGTTGGTTCAGCAGCTCCGGATCGGGCCGGTGGTCGGGGGACATGACCCGTGAGACTATCGGCCAACTGACGGACGGAGGAGCCCTGGTGGACGCCGAACGAACGGCTCTGACCACATTGTGCCAGGAGTTCGACGCACTCATCGGCGAGACCAGGCTCCACTCCACGGAACGTCAGGACCTGCTGGAACGGATCGTGACCGAGGCACGGGCCCGGCGTCCGGTGCTCACCCTGCTGGGCCAGTTGCTGCACACCGACCGTGAGGCGACCCTGCGCACGCTCGCGACGGGGCTGCCGGGAGCCGGGCCGGGCATCGCCCGTCAGGAGACCTTCCGCTGCCCGGACGGCGCCTGTGACCGGACGGCGGTGCCGCCCCCGGCGGGCGCGATCCCACGCTGCTCTGTCATGGGTCGGCCCCTGGAACGGGGGTAGCGCAGGTGGGCGGTTTCTTCCAGCAGTTGGCCAAGACGCTCGCCGACCGGTGGATCAGTCTGCTCGTGCTGCCCGGTGCGTTCTTCCTCGGCGCGGTGTGGCTGTCCGTCAACCTCGGCCATGGCGACGCGTGGGACGTCGCGCTGTTGAACCAGCGGGCCGGGAGCGCCGCCACCACGGTCGCGGACCTGCCGAGCGGCGCACAGGCACTGCTCGTTGTGGCCCTTCTGGCGGCCACCGCCGGTCTGGGCTTCGTCGTGCAGGCCCTGGCCGGGGTCACCCGGCGCGTCTGGCTCGGCCAGTGGCCGCGCCCGTTCGTCGCGGTCGCGGCGGTGCGAACCCTGCGTCGGCGTGCGCGGTGGCACCGGCTCGTGGAAGAACGTCGGGCGCTCGAAGCCGCAAGCCCGGGCACACGCACCCGCGAGCAGCAGGACCGGATCGACGCCGCGGCCGGCCGTGTCACTCGGCTGGCCATGGCCGAACCGGGCAGGCCGACCTGGATGGGCGACCGGATTCATGCCGTGGAGTCGATCGCGTACCACCGCTACGGACTCGACCTGACCTATGGCTGGTCCCGGCTCTGGCTGATCCTTCCCGATCCCGCACGTGCCGAACTCACGGCAGCGCACTCGGCGTTCGCCGCAGCCGTCGCCACCGGCACTTGGGCCTTGCCCTATCTCCTGCTCACCGTGGTGTGGTGGCCGGCTGTGCTGGTCGCGGCGGGCATCGGCCTGACCGGGTGGGCCCGCGCACGCGCCGCCGTCGCCGATTTCACCACCCTGACCGAGGCCACCCTCGATCTGCACGGCCGTGCGCTGGCAGTCGCCCTGGGGGTGGGCGACCTCGCGGAGGGGGCAGGCCCGCTCACGATCAGCGAGGGCGAGCACATCACCCACCTTGTGCGGAAGGGCCGCTAGCCACACCGTCTCCCGAGCGGACGACTCCCGGAGCGGCCGTCCAACAGGGCGCAAGCCGCCGGGCGTCACAGCGCGGGCGCCGTCGCGCCCCGGGAGGAGTCCGGCCGTGCCAGGCGGCCAGGCCTCGGACCCGCCGGGTCCGTCCGCGTCGGGGCGGGTTCCGTCCGGGGACGGTCAGGCGGCGCGGCCCTGCTTGAGGGCGGCCAGCCGGGCCTCGATCTCCGCGGTCTTGCCGAGGTCCTCCAGGGACTCGAACTGCGCGTCGAGGGAGGAGGCCGCCAACTCCTGCTTGCCCAGGGCCATGGCCTCCTCACGCCGGACCTTCTCCTCGAAGCGGTGCAGATCGCTCGTCGGGTCCATCACGTCGATGTTCTTCACCGCGTCCATCATCGTGTTCTGGGCATGCGCGGTCCTGGCCCGGGCCACCAGCTCGTCCCGCTTGGCCTGGAGTTCCGTCAGCTTGCCCTTCATCGCGTCCAGGCCCGACTTGAGCTTGTCGACGACCTCCGTCTGGGCGACGATCGTGGGCTCCGCCGTCGTCGCCTCCTTCTCCGACTGCAGCTGGCGGCCCAGCGCCACCTTCGCCAGGTTGTCGAACTTGTCGGCGCTCCCGGCGTCCTCCGGCGTCCCCGACGTGCGCAGCTCGTCCGCCTTCCGGCTTGCCGCAAGGGCTTTGCCGCCCCACTCGGCGGCCGCCTCCACGTCCTCCTCGTGGTCCGCCTCCAGCATCCGCAGGTTCCCGATCGTGGCGGCGACCGCCTGCTCCGCCTCGGAGATGTTGTTCGTGTAGTCGCGGATCAGCTGGTCCAACATCTTCTGCGGGTCCTCCGCCTGGTCCAGCAGGGCGTTGATATTGGCCTTGGCCAGCTGGGTGACGCGGCCGAGGATCGTCTGCTTGCTCATGGTGGTTCTCTCCTGGTGAGCCTGAGGGGTCGGGTGAGCCTGAGGGGGAGTGTTCGGGAGCCGGCGCCTCCGGCCGCTGTCCGCGCGCCGGTCAGAAGCGGCCTCCGCCGCCCATGCGACCTCGGGTCCCGCCGCCGCCGAAGGAGCCCGGACCGGCGCCGCCGCCCCCGAAGCCCCCACCGAAGCCGCCGCCCCGGCTCCCGAAGCCGCCGCCCCGGCCGCCGCCCCGCAGGATCTCGCCGAGGATGATCCCGCCGAGTACGGCGCCGCCCTGGCCGCCGCCGGAGCGCCGGCCGCCGTACGGATCCTGATAGCCCCGTACGTCCTGCTCGGCCAGCTGCTGCGCCTGCCGCGCGAGGGAATCCGCCTGCTGGGCCTCCGCCAGCGCGCCCGACGGGTCCGTCGTGGCCAGGGACACCGCTCGTTCCAGATGCCGGCCCGCTTCGGCCAGTCGGGTGCGGGCCTGGCTGCCGACCGCGCCCCGGCTCGTGGTGACGTAGTCCGTGGCCGCGCCGATCGCGCTGCGGGCCGAGAGCATGGCCTGGTCGAGCAGGGCCACCGCGCGTTGGCGGCCCGACTCCCGCTCGCGCGCCCCGGCCATTGCCTCGTCGAGCGCGGCGTCGGCCTCCTCGACGCGGCGCAAACAGTCGATCGGGTCGTACCGGCCCGCCGCCTGCTCCCGCCGCACGTCGGACAGGACGGCCTCCGCCCGGCCGATGCGCCCGCGCAGATCCGCCGTCGATGTGCCCTCCGCGGTGCCGGTGAGCAGCCCACGGGCGTCCGCGAGGTCCGTGTCGGCCTCGTTGAGGGCGCTCGGTAGCTTCCCGGCCGCCTCCGCCAGCTCCTGGGCCCGTCGCTCCACGGCGTCGACCAGGGTCGCGGCCTGTCCGACCGCGCTCTCGGCGGCCCGGACATGCACTGCGGCCTTTCCGTTGTCGCCGCCGCCGACCGCGGTGCGCGCCGCATCGAGGCTCGTCGTCGCGAACAGCAGTCTGTCCTCGGCCTGTTGGGCGTTGGAGGCCACCGGCGCCGGCGCGGAGTCCGCGTACCGCACCGTCAGGGCGGCCAGCGTCGACTCGGCAGCGGCGGTGCGGCCGGACAGCGCTCGGAACTGCTCCTCCACGGTGGCCAGAGCCTGCGGCGCGTTCCTTTCCAGGTCCCGCAGCCGGTCGAAGGCCGCCGACTCGGCGTCCAGCCGGCGGCTCGCCTCCGCGCACCGGGCGATGATCTCCTCCAGCATCAGGCGCCGGGTGGCGTCGTCCTCCTGGTAGGCGTCGTCCAGTTGCTGGCGCAGCCGGAAAGCATGGGTCAGCTCGCCCTTGGCGTACTCCACGGCCTCGGTGAAGGGGCCGACCGCCTCGTCGCCGAACTGTGCGGAAGCGAAGCCGAGTTCCTCGGTACTGGTGCGGACCGCGTCATCGGTCTCCACCAGCAGCCCTTTCGCCCGGGAGTCCAGCTCCGGCAGCGGAACCGGAGTGGTCCCGCCCCAGGCCTGGCCGGTGTTCGTGCCGCGCCCGGCCGCGCTGCCACGCCTGCGTCGGGAGTACGCGTACGCGCCCAGCGCTCCGGCCGCGCCGACCGCGACCACCGGGAGGACGAAGTCGCCCGCCCCGTTCCCGCTGTCCGGCGCGCCGCCCGGGTCCGCCGGGCCCGGGGTGATCGTGGGCACCGGGACGGGCAGCCCGCCGAGCACGGCGGAATACCCGTTGGCCGCCCCGATGGCGGCGCCCGCCCAGTCGTTCTCCTTCAGGGCGGGCTCGATGGCGGTCTGCGCGACCGTCGCGAGCTGCTGCTGGGTGAAACCGGACCGGGTGTCGGCCGAATAGGCGTACTGCCGGGCTCCGGTCGCCACGGCCAGCAGGACATCGTTCTGTCCGAGGCCGTTCTTCTCCGCGGTCGCGTCGGCCCAGCTCTGGGCGGAGCGTCCGGAGAAGTCGCGCACGTATGCCACGAAGAGCTGGATCCTGTGCTCGGCGTAGAGCTTGTCGAGGGCGGCGGTCACCGAGGCTTTCCGGTCGCCCAGCGCGTCCACCCGGTCGGTGATCTGCCCCTGCTGCGAGAGGGTGACGGGATCGTCCGCCCGCGCCTGCGGAGCCCCGGCCACGCCCCAGCCGCCGACCGCCAGGAGCGCGGCGGCCAGAGCCAGACCGGCCCGCAGGGGTACGTCCGCCGTGGGGCGTCTCTGCGTCCTGCTACTCGGCGGCATCACAATTGGGAGGCTATGGCCGGAGTCCTACCGTCGCATGCGGAGGAAGGGCAAGCGATCCGACCTCCCGGGGAAGCGCCGGGCCGGAGTCGGGGGGGGGGCCCCCCCCCCCCCCCGCCGGGGGGGGGGGGGGGGGGGGGGCCCCCCGCCCCCGGGGGGGGGGGGCCCCCCCCCCCCGGGGGGGGGCCCCCCCCCCGGGTGGGGCCCGGCC
>NZ_JBIWLU010000005.1:0-226611 GCF_044766365.1 Streptomyces sp. NPDC102279
GGTTGATAGGCCAGATCTGGAAGGCGGGTAACCGCTGGAGGTGACTGGTACTAATAGGCCGAGGGCTTGTCCTCAGTTGCTCGCGTCCACTGTGTTGGTTCTGAAACCACGAACAACCGTCGTAGCTATGCCACGGCTCCGGTTGACAGTTTCATAGTGTTTCGGTGGTCATAGCGTGAGGGAAACGCCCGGTTACATTCCGAACCCGGAAGCTAAGCCTCACAGCGCCGATGGTACTGCAGGGGGGACCCTGTGGGAGAGTAGGACGCCGCCGAACAAGTTTTGAGAAAACCCCCGTACCGGGGATACCGGTACGGGGGTTTTCTGCGTTCCAGGACCGTTTTTTGGTCGTCGGAGAATTGAAGAGAAAAGGGGGCGGTCTCCGTCAGGAGACCGCCCCCTTTCTCGTTTCCCGGCTACTTCAGGCGGGACGACGCCACGATCGAGACGATGTGGGCCGGCACCAGGAGCCAGACGATCGCCGTGACGGCGATCGTGGCGATGCGAGTGGCGGTCAGGTCGCCGAGGGCCAGGTCGATGACCGCGGTGACGAGCAGCAGAAGGGTGCACTCGATGCCGTTGACCAGGCGGTGGAGGCCGACGGCCGAGGCGAGCCGGCGGACGCTGGCGAGGCCGCTGGAACGCGGGACGACGGACTGGTCGGTCGCCTTCTGCATGCCGCTGTCGGAGCGGGCCACGTGCACGAGGTCCGAGGACGACTTCAGCAGCAGGACACCGATGGCCGCCGCGAGCCCCGCCACCAGGTAGAGGTCGAGGCCGAGCTGGGCGGCGCGGATGCCCATGCCGACCATGACGGCGGCGTCGGCGAGGTAGGCGCCGAGTCGGTCCAGGTAGACGCCGAGCGGGCTGAACTGGCGCCGCCAGCGGGCCACTTCGCCGTCCACGCAGTCGAGCAGCAGATACAGCTGCATGAACAGGACGGAGAGGACCGCCCCGCCGAGGCCCGGCAGGATCAGGGCGACCCCGGACAGGACACCCGCGGCCACCATGATCACCGTGATCTGGTTCGGCGAGATGCGGGCGTCGACGAGCCGGAGGGTGACGCGGAGGGACAGCGACCTCATGTAGAGGCGGCCGGCCCAGTGTTCGGCCCTGCTGTCCAGCTTGCCCTCGGGATGAATGACGGTGCGGAGTTCCTCGAGTTGGACCTTGGCCATGCGGTGTTTCTCCCTGACGAGCCGGTGCTGTAGCGGTTGTTGGCTGGAACTGTCGTACAAGGGAAGAGCATGACGGGGGGCGGGCCGGCGGCGTTCGGCAGGGTGGATATCCGGGTGAGCGATGGTGCGTGCCCGTACTACCGTGACCCTCATGAACCACGTGATCCGTTCCATATGGCCCGACGAGTGGCGTCAGGTGAAGGAGCTCAGACTCGACGCGCTCCGGGACCCCGTCGCCCATCTCGCGTTCCTGGAGACCTATGAGGACGCCTCCGCCAAGGCCGACGGCTTCTGGAAGGAGCGGGCGGCCGGGGCCGCCGTTGGCGTCGAGGAGCGGCAGCAGTTCGTGGCGGTCGGCGAGGACGGCGCGTGGGACGGTTCCGTGACCGTGCTGGTCGAGGAGGCCGGCTCGGTGGACCCCTTCGGGACGGTCACCGAGCAGAGTCAGGCGCATCTGGTGGGGGTCTTCGTGCGGCCCGAGCACCGGGGGAGCGCGGCCGGGGTGACCCAGGCACTCTTCGACGCCGCTCTCCTGTGGTCCTGGGGGATCGGACTGGAGCGCGTACGGCTCTTCGTCCACGAGAAGAACAGCCGGGCGGAGGCGTTCTACCGGAAGGCCGGTTTCCGTCCCACCGGGAACACCGTGCCGATGCCCGGGGAGACCGGGGAGCTGGAGCTGGAGTTCGTGATCACCCGGAGCGAGTGACGGAACGATCTCCGGCACCCGGCTCAGCGGCCTAGGATCCCGGGGAGGATCGCAGCCGTCTCGGGGGAGCACACGTGGAACTCGCCGCTGTCGGAACGAGGTTGGCCTCGGCCGCCGTGGGCCCCCTGGTGAAGAGGCTGTTCGTCACCGAAGGACCCGGCGCCGGTCTCGTCGACCGGCCGATCCGCATCTCCGGATACGTCTCGTTCAAAGGGGAGAAGCGCTCCCTCACCGAGGCGGACGTCCGTGAACTCGCCGCCAGGCTGGTCCGGCAGGGGCTGCGGAGCGGCGAACGGCCCGTCGCGGCCGACGAGGAACAGGCCGTCGTCGACGCACTGGGCACCACGCTCCACGCGCTCGGCGACCTCACCCTCACCGACCTCGACGCGGTACGGCTGGGGCACCAGGAGTTCGCGCGCGAGCTGCGGCGGGCCGGTGACCGTCCCGAGCGCCATCTGAGCTCCCGGGCCACGTACTTCTACGAGCGTCTGGTCGACACCGCCTGCCTGCACATCCTGCAGTTCTTCACCCAGCGGTCGACCTTCGTCGCGCACGCTCTCGTGGAGCAGGCCCGGGGCCTCGACGAACTCATCGCCAAGGTGGACGAGTTGGTGCGGCGCAGCCCCCTGCCGGGCGGCGAGGACTCCGCCTTCGAGCAGCGGTATCTGGATCATCTGCGCAAGAAGTACGGCAAGCTCACCATCCACGGGATCGACCTCGGCGGCTCGCCCACGCGGTGGCCGCTGGAGGTGGCGTACCTGAACCTGGAGACGACCCGTCGGGTGCCGGGTCCGCCCCGGGGCGGACCCGATGTGCAGGGCGGCGGCCCGGCCGACCTGGAGCGCGTACGGGCGTACCAGCGGGCGCTCGCCGACGGGACCGAACCCGCCGACCAGGCCCTCGCCTCCGACCGGCGGGTACTGCTGCGTGGTGAGGCCGGTTCCGGGAAGAGCACGCTCGTGCAGTGGCTGGCCGTCACCGCCGCCCGGGGGGAGTTGCCCGACCGACTGGAGTACCTCGACGACCGGGTGCCGTTCGTCCTCCCGCTCCGCACCCTGACGCGCCACGGCGAGCGGCTGCCCAACCCCCGTGACCTGCTCGCCGCGACGGGCTGCCCGCTGGCCGGCGGGCAGCCCGACGGGTGGGAGGACCGGGTGCTCCTGGCCGGACGCGGGCTGATCCTCGTCGACGGGATCGACGAGGTGCCCGAGCCCGAGCGCGAACGGACCCGCGGATGGCTGCGGGACCTGATGGAGACGTACGGCGGGGAGAACCGCTGGCTGGTCACCTCCCGGCCGTCCGCGGTGGGCCATGACTGGCTGGTCGAGGACGGGTTCTGCGAGCTGACGCTCTCCGCCATGGAGCCGACCGACGTCGCGGCCTTCATCGAGCGGTGGCACGCGGCCGCCGGGACGGGTACGGACGACGGAGGCGAGCTGGACCGGTACGCGGCACAGCTCCGCACGGCCGTACGAACGCAGCCGGACCTCGGGCGGCTCGCGACCAACCCCCTGATGTGCGGGCTGATCTGCGCCCTGCACCACGACCGGCGCGGCCGGCTGCCCCACGGGCGCAAGGACCTCTACGAGGCCGCTCTGTCGATGCTGCTCAGCCGCCGTGACCGGGAGCGGGACATGGCGGTTCCCGCACTCCGTGAGGAGCCACAGCTGGAGGTGCTCCAGCTCCTCGCCTACTGGCTGATCAAGAACGGCCGTACGGAGATGGACCGTTCACGGGCGGAGGCCATCGTCGCCCGGGTGCTTCCGGCGGTACCCGAGGTCGGCGAGCTGGGCGGCGCGCCGGCCGTCCTCGACCACTTCGTCCAGCGCAGCGGCCTGGTGCGCGAACCCGTGCCCGGCACCGTGGACTTCGTCCACCGCACCTTCCAGGACTTCCTGGGCGCCCGGGCCGCCGTGGAGGAGGGCGACCTCGGGCTGTTGGTCGAGCACGCGGACGACGACCAGTGGGAGGACGTGATCCGCATGGCCGTCGCGCTCGCCCGCCCCAGGGAGCGCGAGACGATCTTCCGGGAGCTGTTGGCACGGGGGGAGCGGGCGCCGGACCAGCGGGTACGGACGCGGATCCACCTTCTCGCGGCGGCCTGCCTGGAGCACGCCACGTCGCTCGGCCCGTCCGTGCGGGAGGCCGTGGAGCGGTCGGCCGCCACCCTCGTCCCGCCGGGGAACGAGGCGGAGGCGCGGGCCCTGGCTGACGTCGGACCGCTGATCCTGCACCTGCTGCCCGGACCCGGCGAACTCGACGACGACATGGCCGCCTACTGCACGGTCATCGCGGCCTCGCACATCGCCTCGGACGCCTCCGTCGCCTTTCTCGCCCGCTTCACCGGCCACCCCTTCGTCCGGGTCCGTGCCCAGCTCATGTGGGCCTGGTCGCGCTTCGACAGCGCGCGGTACGCCGACGAGGTCATCGCACGGCTGGATCCGGAAGGCCTCATCCACACCGTCCGCACCGACGAGCAGCTCGGTCACCTCGGGCGCCTCGGCCGGGTGCCGCAGAGCATGGACGTCAGGCCAGGCGTGTCCGTGGCCGCCCTGACCGCCTACCTCTCGCGGCACCGCGTCCGTGAACTGACCGTCCCCGAGGGCATGGTGACCGGCGTGCGGGCCGCGCTGCCGGAGGACTCCGTCGAGGTGGGCGCCGATCCCGTGCGCGGTGTCGACGGCCGGGTCCGGGCGGTGCGCCTGACGCTCACGTGACGTCCTCGCGGACGGCTTCCGGTCAGTCCGGAAGCTCGTATCGCGGCCACCGCGAACGGAGTTGTTCACGGGAGCGGAGGAGGGCCAGGGTCGGGAGGCCGCGGGCCGGGCCTGTGGTGAGGAGGTCCGGGAGCTGGGGGAGCGGTGCCACGGCCGCCACGTCGTCGAGGACGAGGGTGAGTGGTGGGTCGAGCCGACCGGAGGATGACCGTTCGGCCATGCGCCGGCCACGCTCGACCACGCTTGAGGCGAGGGCCGTCAGGAGCGGCATGGCGCCGGGGTTCGCCTTGGGGTCCTCGATCGGTTCACCGACCACATAGAGCGTGCCCCCTTCGTCGACGAAAGAATCCAGGGTGAGGCTGTCAGTTCGGTTCGGGGTGCAGGATTCCCGGATGTTGACCGTGCCGAGCGACGAGAGGGCCCGTGCTGTCAACTCCTGTGCGATGTCACGGCGTTCGGCATGCGAGGTGAGTGCGGCCTCCAGTTCGCCGGCGGCGCCGGACGCGGCCTTGGGGTTCGTCCGCAAGGCCCGTACGGCGTCCTGGACCTGCGCGCCCTGGGCCCAGCGGTGCACGTGGCGGAAGGCCTTGCCCTCGACGGCGGCGGCGTGCAGGTAGCTGCGCAGGAGCGTTTCGGCGACGTCGGCCATCGCCTGGTCCACCTTCGCGGTGGGGCGGACGGCGGCGAGGAGGGCGCTCGCGCGGGCCGCGGCCGTCTCCCGGTCCTGGCAGCCGGCCGCGGGGGACCAGTGGAGGCGGGCCGGGGTGTCGCACAGGTGGGTGGGGTCGTAGAGGAGGACGGGGCCCAGCTTGGCGCGGGCGTCCTTGGTCTCCGACCAGATGCGCGGGTCCGAGGTGACGACGAGGGCGGGGCCCTCGGCGTCGCGCACGGCCTGGGCAGCGGTGGGCCGGCGGGCCTCGGCCGCCGCCAGGACGACCGCGTGGGTGTTCTCCCAGGCCTGCTTCGGCTGGGCCGGTGTCGTGGTGAGGGGCGCCGCGCCGTCGGTGGGAGCCGCTTCCCGGCCGCCCGCCCACATCGTGGCCGCGGTGGCGGCCCCCGCCCCCGCGTCCGCACCCGAGGCGGCCCGGCCGGCGGTCCGTCCGGCCGGCTGTGCGCCTGCCTGGGCGGCGCCCGTCCGCTCTCCGGACCGATCCGCCGTCCGGACGTCCTCCGCGGCCGGGAAGGACGCGTGGGCCGTCGCGGGCGGCGGGGCGGGCGTCGGCTGCGCCGGGCCCGGGTACTCAGCGGCGGCCGGGGGCTGCTGCTCCGCCCACGCCTGCTGTTCGGCCCTGGCCGAGGGGACCACCGGGCCGATCGCGCCCGCGGACGCCACGGCTTCCGCACGTCTTCGGGCGCGGCCCGCGCGCCACCGGGCCACCGTCCCCATCACGAACACGGTGAGGACCAGCAGGACCATCAACTGGCCGATGAACAGGCCCCAGAAGAGCCCGTAGCCGGACAGCTGGGCGGCGGGGGTGTCGGGCCAGGCGCCCGGCAGATCGTGCGGCGCGCCGATCAGGTACCGCATGGCCGACGGCGTACGCGGGAAGGTGACGGCCTCGGGCCAGGCACCGCGGGAGAACAGGCCCGCGAGGCCCGTGGCCGTCCACACCATCAGGGTCATGCCGAGGAGGAAGCCGAGCACCCCGACCAGCAGGCCGTCGGGGATGCCGCCCTCCCCCTCGCGACGGGGGCCGTGCCGGTCGTCCGGTCTCATCTCAGGCCGCCTCACGCCACCGTGGACTCGGAGGAGTCGTCGAGGTCGCTGAGGTGCTGCTCCATGAAGGCCGCCGCCCGTTCCTCGGCCTCCAGTTCGGCGGCGCGCATCGCGTCGCCGGACAGGAGGAGGTCCGCCGACGACTCGGTCATCGCCCGGTCGGTGAAGACCAGGGGGCGTTCGGTCTCGGTGATCAGGTGCTTGACCACCTGGACGTTGCCGTTGACGTCCCAGACCGCGATGCCCGGGGTGAGCGTCGGGATGATCTCGACCGCCCAGCGGGGCAGGCCGAGGACCCGACCCGTCGACCGCGCCTCGTCGGCCTTCTGGGCGTAGATCGTTCTGGTCGACGCCATCTTGAGGATCGCTGCGGCCTCCTTCGCCGCCGCCCCGTCGACGACGTCGGAGAGGTGGTGGACCACCGCCACGAAGGACAGACCGAGGCGTCGCCCGAACTTCAGGAGCCGCTGGAAGAGCTGGGCCACGAAGGGGCTGTTGATGATGTGCCACGCCTCCTCCACCAGGAAGATGCGCTTCTTGCGGTCGGGCCGGATCCAGGTGTGCTCCAGCCACACGCCGACGATCGCCATCAGGATCGGCATGGCGATGGAGTTCCGGTCGATGTGCGACAGGTCGAAGACGATGAGGGGCGCGTCCAGGTCGATGCCCACCGTGGTCGGCCCGTCGAACATGCCCCGGAGGTCACCGTCGACGAGCCGGTCGAGGACCAGCGCGACGTCCAGACCCCAGGCCCGTACGTCGTCTATGGCGACGTTCATCGCCTCGGCCGACTCCGGTTCGGGGTGGCGCAGCTGCTCCACGATGTCGGTCAGGACGGGCTGGCGATCGACGATCGTCTCGTTGACGTAGGCGTGCGCGACCTTCAGGGCGAAGCCGGACCGCTCGTCGAGGCCGTGGCCCATGGCGACCTCGATGATGGTGCGCAGCAGTGCCAGCTGGCCCGTCGTCGTGATCGCGGGGTCGAGCGGGTTGAGCCGGATGCCCATGTCGAGGGCGGCCGTCGGGTCGAGCCGGATGGGGGTTATCCCCAGCTCTTCCGCGATGAGGTTCCATTCGCCGGCGCCGTCCTCGCCCTGGGCGTCGAGGACGACGACCTGGCGGTCGCGGAAGCGCAGCTGGCGCAGGACGTACGTCTTCTCCAGGGCCGACTTGCCGTTGCCGGATTCTCCGAGGACCAGCCAGTGCGGGGCGGGCAGCTGCTGCCCGTACAGCTGGAAGGGGTCGTAGATGTAGCCCTTGCCGGAGTACACCTCGCGGCCGATGATGACGCCCGAGTCACCGAGGCCCGGCGCGGCGGTCGGGAGGTAGACGGCCTGGGCCTGTCCGGTGGAGGTGCGGACCGGGAGCCGGGTCGTCTCGATCTTGCCGAAGAGGAAGGACGTGAAGGCGTCGGTGGCGATGGACAGCGGATCCCGCATCAGTGCATCAGCCCCTACCTGCGGATTCCGGTGGCGAACGGCAGTGTGTTGACGAAGGCCCGGTGGTGCTCGCGGTCGCACCACTCCAGCTTCAGGTACGACTTGCCGGCCGAGGCGCGGATGGTGCGCTTGTCGCGTGCGAGGGCCTCGGGGTTGCGCGAGGACACGGTGATGTAGCCGACGAGGTTGACGCCGGCGGCGCCGCTCGCGAGGTCCTCGCCGCGCTGGTCGAGGCGGTTGTGCGAGGCGATGTCGCGGGGGTCGACGGTGCGGTTCATCTTGGCGGCGCGGCTGGCCTCGGCGTCGTCGTTCGTCTTCTCGGTCAGCATGCGTTCGATGGCGATCTCGGTGGGTTCGAGGTCCATCGTCACGGAGACCGTGCGGATGACGTCCGGGGTGTGGACGAGCAGCGGGGCGAGGAAGTTGACGCCCACGGGGGTCATCGGCCACTCCTTCACCCATGCCGTGGAGTGGCACCAGGGGGCGCGGGTGGAGGACTCGCGGGTCTTCGCCTGGAGGTACGTCGGCTCCATGGCGTCCAGCTCGGCCGGCCAGGCGTTGCGCTTGGTCATGGCCTGGATGTGGTCGATCGGGTGGTCCGGGTCGTACATCGAGTGCACGAGGGAGGCGAGCCGCCCCTGACCGAGCGGCTGCCGTACGCGGATGTCGGCTTCCTGGAGCCGGGAGCAGATGTCCGTCAGCTCGCGCGCCATGACGACGGCGAGTCCGGCGTCGCGGTCGAGCTTGCGCCCGCCCTGCGGCCGGGCGGCGCGTGCCATGGCCTGCGCCTCGGATGCCAGTTCGCGCGAGTAGTGCATGCACGCGACGAGGTAGGCGCGGTGCTGCTCGCTGCTGGTGGACACCATCGACTGGAGGTGGTCGTAGGACTGCTGGAGCCAGCCGGGGGCCCGTTCGTCACCGCGTAGGGAGACGTCCTTGGCGTGGGCGTCGGGGTCGGCGGGGAGGGTGCGGGCGAGCATCTGGAGGCGGGTGACGAAGCCGTCGCCGTTCGCCACGTGCTTGAGCAGTGTGCCGAAGCGGTCGACGAGGGCTTCCTGGTCCTCGCTGTCGCGCAGGCCGACGCCGGGTCCTTCGATCTCGATGGCGGCCGTGACGGTGCGGCGGTCGGCGTGCAGCAGTACGGCGATCTCGTCGGGGCCGAAGGGGGCGGCGAGCCAGGAGATCCGGCCGATGCCGGGCGGCGGGCCGATCTCGACCTCCTTGCCGTCGATGCGGAGTCCGGCCTCCATCACCTGGCTGCGGTACGCGGTGCCCTTGCGCAGGCTCCGCTTGTAGCTGCGGTTGATCTCGAACCACTTGTAGAACGTGCGGCGCTTGTACGGGATGTACACCGCGGCCAGCGCGAGCAGCGGGAAGCCCATGAGCAGGACGATCCGCAGGGACAGGACCGGGACGAGCAGGCCGCACATCATGCCGAGGAACGCGCCCGCGATGATGAGCGCGATCTCGCCGGACTCGCGGTTGCGGCCGACGATCGCGTTCGGCCGGGCGCGGCCGATCAGATATGTACGGCGGGGCGTGACCACGTGGGACACGTGGGACTCGGTCGTCAACGCCCTTCACCTCCCGTGCTGTTGGTGCTGCTGTTGCGGGTGTTGCTCGCGTGCGGGGTGTTGACCGGGCTGCTACGCGGTGGGGGTGCGGCGGAGGGGACAGATCCGCCGCCTCCGTTCGGCGTACGACTGCTGTGCGCGGCCACACCACCGGACACCGGGTTGGCGGGGCGGGGCTGGCTGCCTCCGCCTCCGCCGCCGTTGTTGTCCGCGCGGGCGCTGTGCGTCTTGATGCCCTGCGCGACCATGGTCGCCGGGGAGCTGATGACGGCGGCTGCCTTGCCCTCGGCGCCCTGCATGATGCGGTTGTTGCGGGAGCCGGCGAGCTCGTCGCCGAAGCCCGGTACGAAGCGGTAGATCATCGCGCTGGCGAAGATGGCGAGCAGGATGATGGCGAGGCCCGAGACGACGGCGGAGAACGCGTCGGGGCCGCTGTCGGAGCTGAGGGCGCCGGCGAGGCCGAGCACGATCACGATGACCGGTTTCACCAGGATCACCGCGATCATGATGCCCGCCCAGCGGCGGACGTGGCCCCACAGGTTCTTGTCGACCAGGCCCGCGTAGACGACGGTGCCCAGCAGGGCGCCGACGTAGAGCAGGGCGGCCCGGATCACCAGCTCCAGCCAGAGGACTCCGGCGGCCAGGATCGAGACCAGCGAGACGACGATCAGCATGATCGGGCCGCCGCCGATGTTCTCGCCCTTGCCGAGGGCGCCGGAGAACGTCCCGAAGAACGCGTCCGTCTGGTTGCCGGTGGTCTTGGCGAGCACCTCCGTGACGCCGTCCGTCGCCGAGACGACCGTGTAGAGGATCAGCGGGGTGAACGCCGACGCCAGCACGGTCAGCCAGAGGAACCCGATCGCCTCGGACAGGGCCGTGCCGAGGGGGACACCCCGTACGGCCCGCTTCGCCACGGCCAGCAGCCACAGCAGCAGGGTCAGGATCGTGGACGCCGCGAAGACGACGGCGTACTGCTGGAGGAACTTGGGGTTCGTGAAGTCGACGTTGGCGGTGTCGTTCACGGCGGCGGAGAGTTTGTCGACGGTCCAGGAGGCGGCGTCGGCGCAGCCCTTCGCCAGGGAGGAGAGCGGGTCGAGGGTCGACCCGAGCCCGGAGTCACCGGTCAGCCCGGTCTTGCCGCCGCCGCCGCTCTTGTCGCTCTCGCAGTACTTTTTGGCAGGGCCGCGCACGAGATCGCACGCGTTGCTGCTGGGAGTCGGGGTGGGGGCCGCCATGGCGTTGGTGGCCAGCAGGACGGCGGCCGACTGCACCGCCGCCACCGCGGCAGCGAGCGAGAGGGCACGACGCGGCTTGTTAGCGGGCATACGTGAACCCTCCGTACTCCTCGACAGCCTTGGTCATGTCGTCGGCGGTGGAGGCCTTCTGGTCCCGACCGACCGGGACCGGCCCGTCCTTCTGCGTGAAGTCGGAGACCTTCCAGTCCTCGCCGGCCCACTTGAGCTGGTAGGTCGTCGTGTACCAGCTCTCCGACACCGGGTTGGTGGATCCTTCTCCGGACAGTCCGAACAGCGACGTGTACCAGAGTTCGACGGTGGCCGTGTCCCCGCCGGAGGCGGTGAGTTTGGTGCCCACGGGGATGATCCGCGAGACGAACGTCTGACCGGCCGGCGCGGCCCCGTCCTTGTCCAGGCCGATGTTGGTCAGGAACTTCTCGCTGGAGTACGCGGTGTCCAGGTCCGGCTGCCGGGCGGCAGCCACGTCGGGTGTGTACACGGCGTCGACGATCGCGTGCCGCTGCCCGGTGTCGAACATCCCCGTCGAGCCCAGCGCGATCCCGTAGTTGGTGGCCGCGCTCTGGGCGCCCTCACCGGTGTGGGGGAAGCCCGAGGGGATGCCGGCGGACTTCGTGTCCACGGGGTGGTCGCCGGAGGCGGACGTCGGGGACGTCTTCGCCTTGTCGCCGCCCGTGTCGCCCGCCGAGGGCGAGTCGTCGCCGCGGTTCGCGAAGGCGATCGCGGCGATGAGGAGGACGACGACGCCGACGACCGTGATCAGGCTGCGGGAGGAGGATCCGCGGCCACGGCGGGCACCGCCGTAGACATCGCCCGGGCGGTCGGGGAGGCGGGTGCGGGTCTGGCCGGAGCCGCCGTACCCTCCGCTCTCGCCGCGCGGGGCGTCGCCGTACCCGGGTTCGTCTCCGAGACTCATGCCGCGTACGCCCCCTCAACCTCTCGCTGAACCACGTAGTACGACGGTAGCCGTGCTGGTTCCCGCGCGGGCGCGGTGTGGTGACTCGACATCAGGGAAACGCAACCTCAGCCGGTGGGCACGACGGACGGGTGGGTCGGAGGACGGGGTGTCCGGGCACGCCCGGCCGGGGACTGACGATGCGCCGGCTGCGGCGCGGTCCGGCCGGGCTACACGGCCATGCCGTACACGATGGTGAAGAGCGTGCCGAGGGAACCGATGATGAAGACTCCCGTGAGCCCGGCGATGATGAGGCCCTTGCCCTGTTCGGCGCTGAAGGTGTCGCGGAGGGCGGTCGCGCCGATGCGCTGCTTGGCCGCACCCCAGATCGCGATGCCGAGGCACAGCAGGATGGCGACCGCCATCACCACCTCGACCATCACCTTGGCTTCGTTGCCCAGGCTGCCGAAGGGGCCCCAGTCCGGGGCGATCCCGCCGATGATCGTGTTGATGTCGCCCTTGTCGGCTGCGAAAAGCATGTAAGTCACCGCCCCTAGTGGGTAGTTCTGCACCCCCTGCCACTGCGCAGAGGTCGGGCCCATTCTCGCCGACAAAGACGCCTTCGCATGTCGACTTGACGTCATTGGTTGGCGGGTTTCGTACGAATCCCTTGTCACCGGCGTACGCGGGGACCCTTTCGGGAGGCGTACGGCGCTATACGAAGAGTCGTATGGTCACTCTGTGTATCACGGCCGGTCACGCCGGGCAATGAAGTGGGAGCGAAACCTGTCGTGTGGTTCCGTCGTTGTCCCCTTCTACGGCCCTCGCGCGAACCGCTGCCGGCCGACACGGCACCCCCGTACCGCTCGTGACGGTCCGTCGCCTCCAGGCTAACCCCCCGTGCGATCGCGGGGCACGCGCGCGGGCCGTATCCGTGTGATCGTCGGTGATGGCTTATATAAGTGCGGGCTGATACGTTCGGGGTGTGCACGCATTCGACGTACTCGGTGACCCCGTGCGCCGCAGGATCCTGGAGCTGCTCGCCGACGGCGAGATGAGCTCCGGAGCGGTGAGCGAGGCCATCGGGGAGGAGTTCGGGATATCGCAGCCCGGTGTCTCCCAGCATCTGAAGGTGCTGCGGGAGAACGGTTTCGCGACGGTACGGCCCGAGGGGGCCCGGCGGCTGTACGCGGTCGACCCGGCCCCGCTGCGGGACGTCGACGCGTGGCTGGACCCGTTCCGTCGCTTCTGGACGCCGCACCTGGACGCCCTGGCGACGGAACTGGCGCGGGGGAAGCGGGAGCGTCGCCTGCGCGCGTCCGGCGAGGGCGACAAGGGAACTGCGGAGGAGCAATCGTGATCGACGTGACCCATCAGATCAACGCCGTGCGACGCACGGTCGGCACGCGCGAGTACAAGGCGGGCGAGGCCCGCGTGGTGACGCTGAGTCAGACCTACGACGCCCCGGTCGAGGACGTCTGGGACGCCGTGACCAGTGCCGAGCGCATCCCCCGTTGGTTCCTGCCCGTCTCCGGCGACCTCCGCCTCGGCGGCACGTACCAGCTGGAGGGCAACGCGGGCGGCACCGTCGAGCGGTGCGAGCCGCCCGAGAGCTTCGCCGCGACCTGGGAGTACGGCGGTGATGTGAGCTGGATCGAGGTGCGGCTGACCCCGGAGGGCGAGCGCACCCGCTTCCAGCTCGAACACATCGCCCACGTCGACGACGAACGCTGGGCGCAGTTCGGGCCGGGCGCGGTCGGCGTCGGCTGGGACCTCGGCCTGATGGGCCTGGCCGGGCACCTCGGCTCCCCGGGCGGTGTCCTGGACCCGAAGGACAGCATGGCGTGGCTGACCTCCGACGAGGGCCGCGACTTCATCACGCGCAGCAGCGAGAGCTGGTTCGAGGCGAACGTCGCCGGCGGTGAGCCGGAGGACGGCGCCCGGGGTGCGGCGGACCGGACCACGGCCGCGTACACGGGGGCCGAATCCGCGTAGGAGCCCGGCGCCTCACCTCATGAGCGGTCCTCGGCGGGAGCCGGGGGCCGCTCGTCGTCGGTCCCCGCCGCGAAGTGGTCGAACTCGCCCGCCCGGACGCCCAGGACGAACGCGTCCCACTTCCTGCGGGTGGTGGTGACGACGTTCTCCGGGTCTCCGGTCTCCCGGAGGTGGACCAGGCCGTCCGTGCCGAAGGCCAGCTCGATCCAGGGGCCCGGCCCGGTCACGCCCTCCGGCGCGGCCCGCACCCAGTCGAGGCCCGGGGGGATGTCGGTCAACGGTGGTGTTCCTCTCCGGCCAGGTGGAAGCAGGCCTCTACCTCGCCGCGTCCGGACCCCGGGCCCGTGATCGGAGACTTCCGCGGCCACCGTATCCCCGGCCCGCCGCCCTCGTGGCGCGTGGAGCGCAGCTCGCCCCGGCCCGTCCTGAAGGGGCTGTCACCCGGCTGGGCGCCCGGCCGGGCCCGGGGCCGCGGGGCTGCCGGGGTCTGGACGGGCGCCCCGGGAGGTCTCGGGCGATACTCGGACTCGTCCAAGGTTTTGCTCACCCGCTCGGGGCAAGGTGAGAGGCGATGAAGCGCACCCGCGTCACCCCTTTCCCCGGAGCCCGGCGGCGGCCCGCGCTGCTCGGCGCGGCGGTCGTGCTGCTGGCCGTGACGTCCTCGTCGGTGGCCGCGGCCGACGACGGGCCGGGACCGTTCGGCGTGACCGTCCAGGCCGCCGTGAACGCGCGGACGGCCCGTGTCGGCGCCCTGTTCCACGGGGACGCGGCGAGCAAGGGCGGCGGCGGGCACTTCTGCACCGCCTCCCTCGTGCACAGTGCGGGGCGTGACCTCCTCCTCACCGCCGCCCACTGTCTGGACGGGGGCCGGGCGATGTCCTTCGCGCCCGGGTACCGCGACGGCAGCGCGCCGTACGGGTTCTGGGACGTCCGGCGGGTGTTCCTGCCCGACGCCTGGAAGGACGGGCAGGCCTCGGACAGCGAGGACAGCGAGGACAGCGACATCGCCTTCGCCGTCCTCGGCGAGCGGGACGGCAAGAAGGCCGAGGACGCCGTCGGCGGCGCCAACGTCTTCGCCGCGCACCGCGCCACCGGGGCCACGGCCGTCACCGTCACCGGATACCCCAGCTCCGCCGACACCGCCGTCACCTGCACCGACAAGCCCACCGCGCTGAGCCGCACGCAGCAGCGCATCGCGTGCCCCGCCTTCGCCGGCGGGACCAGCGGCAGCCCCTGGGTGAACGGGGACGGAGCCGTCGTCGGCGTGATCGGCGGCCACGAGCAGGGCGGGAAGACCGACGACATCTCGTACAGCGCCGTGTTCGGCACCGAGGCCGCCGACCTCTACCGCGAGGCCGGACTGGCCGGTTAGGGACTGTCCGGCGGAACCTCGCCCGCCGCCTGTGCGCGATCTCCCCCGTGCGCGGACCCCGCCTCTACACTGACGTCGGCGGACTCCTGTGCGGTGAGGGGCGGTTGACGGTGCGTAAGGCGTGGATCGTGGCGACCGTTGCCATCGGCACGGGGATCAGCTTCGTGATGCTGCTCGTCGTCGGCGTCTACATGGTCGCCGGGAACCTCGCCAACGGCATCGGCGGCGGCGCCGTCGGACTCGCGAAGGGCGCCGTCCCCGCCGCGTACCAGCCCCTCGTGCAGAAGTGGGGCAATCTCTGCGGAGCGATCAATCCCGCACTGCTGGCCGCCCAGCTGTACCAGGAGAGCGGATTCAACCCGAACGCGAAGAGTCCCGCGAAGGCGGAAGGGATAGCGCAATTCATCCCGGGGACCTGGGCCACCCACGGAGTGGACGGCGACGGCGACGGCGACCGCGACGTGTGGGACCCGAATGACGCGATTCCGTCGGCCGCCTCGTACGACTGCCAGCTCGCCTCCTACGTGAAGAACGCGCCCGGAGACGTCACCGAGAACATGCTCGCCGCCTACAACGCGGGCGCGTACGCGGTCATCAAGTACAAAGGTGTCCCGCCGTACAAAGAGACCCAGAACTACGTGAAGACGATCACCACGCTGTCGAGGAGTTTTGCCGCTCCGGTGACCCGCGTGGACCCCTCGAAGCAGGCCGCGACCGCCATCACGTACGCGCAGAAGAAGCTCGGCACGCCCTACCTGTGGGGTGGCAACGGCACCGCTGACCAGGGCGGACGCTTCGACTGCTCGGGTCTCACCAAGGCCGCCTACGAGAGCGCCGGGATCACCCTGCCGCGGGTCGCCAACGACCAGTACAACGCGGGAGCGCACCCCAAGAGGTCCGAACTCCTGCCGGGGGACCTGGTGTTCTTCTCCGACGACCTCACCGACTCCCGCGCCATCCGGCACGTGGGGATCTACGTGGGCGGCGGATACATGATCGACGCACCCCGCACGGGTGCCGTCATCCGCTTCGACCCCATCGACACCCCCGACTACTTCGGGGCCACCCGAGTGACGGAAGATGGCGCGAAAGCATTGCCCACTTCGATCTGAACCCACCCCCTGAGCTGCGGCGATGTGTCTCTCTTCGATAACGTCTGCGTGATCGTTCCGTGGAGTACGGAACCCACCGCAGGGAACTGTGCGTTCCTGTTCCACGTAGAGAACCTGTTCTACGACCACGGGGGTGGATCGAGCGGCGCGCGAAAAGGCGCGACCGCGGGAAAGACGACGAAGGGGCCGCAGCACCATGGCTGGACTCGCCGAATCCGGTTCGAACCCCGACGTCGACCTGCTGTACGACATCAATGGCCTGGCCAAGGACGCGCCGCACTGGTTCGACCGCATCATGGAGTTCGTCGGTGAGTGGGGTCTCCTGCTCGCGATGGTCCTCCTGGTCGTCGGTTGCTGGTGGACCGTCCGGCGGCGGGGCGGCACCGACGCCGCGTCCTCCGTGGCCGCCCTCGTCTGGGCCCCGCTCGCGGCCGGCATCGCCGTCCTCGTGAACGTTCCGATACGGGGCTTCGTGGAGCGGCCGCGCCCCTTCGTCGACCACCAGGGCCTCGACGTCCTGGTCGGCGGCAAGACCGACTTCTCCTTCGTCAGCGACCACGCGACGCTCACCATGGCGATGGGCGTCGGACTCTTCGTCGCCCATCGAAAGTTCGGCCTCGCCGGGATAGGGCTCGCCCTCCTCGAAGGGTTCTGCCGCGTCTACATGGGCGTGCACTACCCGACGGACGTCATCGGCGGCTTCGCCCTCGGCACCGCGGTCGTCCTGCTGCTGTCGCCGCTCGCCATGGCCCTGCTGACCCCGGTCATGAAGGCCGTGGAGCGGTCCCCGCGCGCGGGACGGCTGATCCGCGCGCGGAACGCGGCTCCCGCCGGGCAGGAGACGCTCATCCCCGGAGCGCGCACCGAGCACTCCGAGGAGCGGGACCTCGCGGCCTGACCGCCCGCTCGGGTGCCCGCACCGGTGACGGGCGGGCGCCCGCGGCCGGGGCTCCCGGCACGGCGGCCGGCTACAGCGCCTGCGGGAACGAGAAGAAGCGGTCCGGGTCGTAACGGTGCTTCAGCGTCTTGAGCCGGGTCGCCGCGTCCCCGTAGTAGGCCTTGCGCCAGTCCGTCAGCGTCGCGTCCGTGTAGTTCTGGTAGGCCGCGCCCGAGGCGTGCCGGGCCATCGCGTGGTGGGCGCCGGTCAGCCAGGACTGGGCGGTGGTGCCGGACGTGCCCGCCTGCCACGACACGATGTACTGAGCGAGCATCCGGGAGCGGCGGTGCACGAACGCCGTCGCCGTGGGCGACACCCGGTTGACCGCGCCGCCGAGCGCCGTGAGCGCGATGCTGCCCGCCCCGCCGCGGACCGCGGAGATCTGGCTCAGCAGCGTCTGGACGCCGGCCGCGGAGATCGACCGGTCGAAGAAGTCCGAACGGGCCGCGTACGTCTCGCGTCCGAGGGCGCCCTGCGCGTCGCGGCCCGGCGTCGAGCCCGGCAGATGGCACTGGGCGTCCGCCGAGAAGGACGAGCAGCCCGCGTACACCTCCATCGACTCCTCGTACGAACGCCGCTTCAGGGAGACACTGCGCGCGGGGGAGCCGATGCGGTCGGCCAGCCGGTCCACGGCGTTCTGGAGCTCGCCGTAGGTGCCGAGGGAGAAGGCGGCGACCGAGACGGTCGGGCTGCCGCCGGGCGCGCTCGCGAGATGGCACGACGACCAGATCTCGTCCGGCTGGTCCGGGCCCCACTCCTGCCAGGCCTTCACCACGGCGGCCGCCTTCGCCCACGGCCAGGTCATGTACGCCGAGACGCCCTGCGGAGCCGGGTGGGTCTTGAAGCGCAGCTCGGTGACGACGCCGAAGTTGCCGTTGCCGGCGCCGCGCAGCGCCCAGAACAGGTCCTTGTTCGCGGAGGCGTCGGCGGTCAGCTGCTTGCCGTCGGCGGTGATCAGCGTCGCCTGCGTGAGGCTGTCGCAGGTCAGCCCGTACGCCCGTGACACCACGCCGTGGCCGCCGCCGAGTGTCAGACCGGAGACGCCCACGGTGGGGCAGGAACCCGCGGGGATGGTGACGCCCTTCGCGGCCAGCGTCCGGTAGACGTCGATCAGCTTCGAGCCGGCGCCGACGACGGCCTCGTTCGCCGAGGCGCGGATCTTGTCGAGCTTGGAGACGTCGATGACCAGGCGGCCGTCCCCGGAGGACCAACCGGCGTACGAGTGGCCGCCGTTGCGTATCGACACCTTGACGGCGTGGGCGCGGGCGTAGTCCATCGTGGTGCGTATGTCGTCGGCGTGCGCGACATAGGCGACGGCGGCGGGCTTCAGGCCGTCGAAGCGTGTGTTGTACAGCTGGTGCGCGGCCGACCAACTGCGGTCGCCCGGGCGCACGAGGGCGCCGTCCAGGGCATGGGAGAGGGCTGTCCAGTTGGCGGCCGCGCGGCTGCTCGCGGTCGCCGAGCGTATGCCGGAGGCGTCCGCGGCGGTGCTCCCCGCCGCGGCGGAGGCGCCGGAAGCGCCTTCAACGGCACTGCCGTTGCAGGCGGACGTCGCAGCCGCCGCGAGGACGGCGGTGGTGCCGCCGATGAACGTACGCCGTTGCATGTGCGCCTCCCCTGGGTTCCGTGGAACGAGACGGGCCTGCGGGCTCGTAGGTTCCACGCGCGAAGGTCGCGAAACCGCTACAGCTCCCGCATCCCAGCACGCGCGCACCGCGAGGGGAACGGCGGGGTGGCCGCAAACGGTGAGGGGAGGCACCAAAAGGGAGGGAAGCGGGGGGAAAGGGAGGCCGGGCGTCCCTCAGGGGGTGTCGCCCGTCGCATGGGTCGCGCCGTCCGCGCGGGCCTGGCTTCTCGCGCGACGGGCCGGGCCCCGCCAGCCGCAGGTGCAGCGGGCCAGACAGAAGGGACCTTGCTCGACGGTGGTCGCGCGGTGCTCTGATACCGGGTCGGTGATGTCCTGCTGCTCCACACCGACAACGTTACCCAAGGCAAGTGAACGGACTCCTGCCGCGTGACGACCGTCCCCACCCGTCGTTAAGCGGGGCGACAGGGAGGCCCGGGACGGACCGGCTGGGGGTCGGCGGACGATGGTGGCGCAGCAGGAGGGACGGGCGACCGCGATGGCGCTCGTCATGGCGGGACTCATGGTCTGTGGCACCGGCTGCTCGGGCGGCGGGGCCGCAGCCGAGGACGTCGGCACCGGCGCCGACACCGTGGGGACGCTGCGCCGGGCGGCCGGTGCGCTGGAGCGCGCGGGCAGCGCCAAGGCCACCACGTCCATGGAGATGGCCACGGGCGGGACCCGGGTCACCATCCGCGGACAGGGCGTCTACGACTTCCGCAGGCAGACCGGGGAGCTGAAGGTGCTGCTGCCGCAGGACCCCGCCGGGGCCGATGAGCACCGGCCGATCACCGAGCTGCTCGCCCCGGGGGCGCTGTTCATGAAGAACCGGGGCGCCGGTGTGCCCGCCGACAAGTGGGTCCGGGTGGAGACCGCCGGTCTGTCGGACGGGAACCTGGTCACCGGCGGCGTCACCGACCCGTACGCCGCGGCCGAGCTGCTGCGCGGCGCGCGGACGGCGACGTACGTGGGCCGGACCGAGGTGGCCGGCACCTCGGTACGGCACTACCGCGGGACCGCCGACCTCCTGGTGGCCGCCCGGGGCGCCTCGACCGGGCAGCGGCCCGCGCTGAACGCGGCGGCGAAAGGGTTCGCCACCACCTCGGTGCCGTTCGACGCCTACCTCGACGACGAGGGGCGGCTGCGCAAGGTCCGGCACCGGTTCAGCTTCGTCAACGACCAGAAGAAGGGCACCGTCGACGTCGCCTCGACGACCCTGCTGTACGACTTCGGCGCCGCCGCGGACGTACGGCTGCCGGATTCCGCGGACATCTACGCCGGGAAGATCGCGGAGTAGTGGGTTCCGGTGGAATGGGCAAGAGCATCCGGAGCCGTAGCTTCACCGGAGGGCCGGAAATGGCCCTTCCGTGCCATGCGCGGTGTGTAGGCCGCTCCCTACTCTAGGAAGTCGGTGACGGCAGGAAGAGGTGACGCACGTGGCTCCGGTCGGCGGTACGGCAGTTCAGGACCACGTGGCCCTCGCCGAGATCGAGTTGTGCGGTGACCTGATCATCGCGGCCTCGGCCGCCGACGAGGACCGGCTCAGCCTGGAGAGCATCGACGAGGTGCTGAAAGTGGCCGAAGAACGCGCACGTCCGCACGGCTCGGGGGACTAGCGCCCGGTTCCGACGGCGAGGTGCCGCGGAGCGGGGGTTCGGCTCCGTCCCGGCGCCCGGTGTTCCGGTCTCGTCGCCCGGTGTTCCGGTCCCGGCGTCCCGGCGTCCCGGCGTCCCGGCGTCCCGGTGTCGCGTCGACCCTGTGTCCCGGTCCGAGTCCGGAACGCCACATGAGTCGGGGATGTCACATACGTCCCCCGCGTCGCGTGCGTCACATCTCTCACGTGCGGAGCAGGCGGCCGATCGCCTTCGTCGCTTCCTCGACCTTGGCGTCGATCTCGTCGCCGCCCTTGAGGGCCGCGTCCGCGACGCAGTGCCGCAGGTGCTCCTCCAGGAGCTGGAGGGCGAAGGACTGCAGGGCCTTCGTGGAGGCGGAGACCTGGGTGAGTATGTCGATGCAGTAGACGTCCTCGTCGACCATCCGCTGGAGCCCGCGGATCTGTCCCTCGATCCGGCGCAGCCGCTTCAGGTGCTCGTCCTTCTGCTGGTGGTAGCCGTGGATTCCGCGGTCGTGATCGGTCACGACCTCGTGTCCGTCGCCGGAGGGCGCGGTCGCGCCGGCCTCGGTGGTCGTCATCGCGTCCTCCTGTTGATCCGCTCGGCGGTTTTGTCAGGGGCCTGCCCGGGGACTGTTCCGGATGCCGGTCGAGATCCGGCCGGGAAACCTGGCCGAATCTCGTCTGCTACGCCCTGTACGTATACCCCTGGTGGGTATATGGTATCGAACTTTGCCGGGTATAGGGCCCTTGCCAGAAGCCGGTACCGGACCCTGTGCTGATCACTGTGCCCGATGGGCGACACTGGGGGACGGCCCATTAGCCGTGGCCGGATGATGCGCCTAGCATCAGCCTGACCGAACCGAAGCACCCCGAGGACCCCAACGTGCGCTTTCGTCTGACCCCCAGGGAGACGAGCTTCTACGACATGTTCTCCGCATCCGCGGACAACATCGTCACGGGCTCGAAACTCCTGATGGAACTGCTCGGCGCGGACACCTCCGCCCGGGCCGAGATCGCAGAGCGTATGCGGGCCGCCGAACACGCCGGTGACGATGCGACACACGCGATCTTCCACCAGCTGAACTCCTCGTTCATCACGCCGTTCGACCGCGAGGACATCTACAACCTGGCCTCGTGCCTCGACGACATCATGGACTTCATGGAGGAGGCCGTCGACCTGGTCGTCCTGTACCAGGTTGAGGAGCTGCCCAAGGGCGTCGAGCAGCAGATCGAGGTGCTGGCGCGGGCCGCGGAACTGACCGCGGAGGCCATGCCGAACCTGCGGACCATGGACAACCTCACCGAGTACTGGATCGAGGTCAACCGTCTGGAGAACCAGGCCGACCAGATCCACCGCAAGCTGCTGGCCCACCTCTTCAACGGCAAGTACGACGCCATGGAGGTGCTGAAGCTCAAGCAGATCGTGGACGTGCTGGAGGAAGCGGCCGACGCGTTCGAGCACGTGGCGAACACGGTGGAGACCATCGCCGTCAAGGAGTCCTGACCCGTTCATGGACACCTTTGCTTTGATCGTGACCATCGGGGTCGCGCTCGGATTCACGTACACGAACGGTTTTCACGACTCGGCGAACGCCATCGCCACGTCCGTGTCGACGCGTGCCCTGACGCCGCGGGCCGCGCTCGCCATGGCCGCGGTGATGAACCTCGCCGGTGCCTTCCTCGGCAGCGGGGTCGCCAAGACCGTCAGTGAGGGGCTGATCCAGACGCCCGAGGGGTCGAAGGGGATGGGAATCCTCTTCGCCGCGCTCATCGGCGCGATCACCTGGAACCTGATCACCTGGTACTTCGGTCTGCCCTCGTCGTCCTCGCACGCCCTGTTCGGCGGCATGGTCGGTGCGGCGCTGGCCGGTGGCACGACGGTCTACTGGGACGGCGTGCTCGACAAGATCATCATTCCGATGTTCCTGTCGCCGGTGGTCGGTCTGCTCGTCGGCTATCTGGTGATGGCCGCGATCATGTGGCTGTTCCGCCGCTCCAACCCGCACAAGGCCAAGCGCGGCTTCCGTATCGCGCAGACGGTCTCGGCGGCCGGCATGGCGCTCGGGCACGGTCTTCAGGACGCCCAGAAGACGATGGGCATCGTCGTGATGGCGCTGGTCATCGCCGATGTGCAGGGTCCTGGCGACCCGATCCCGGTCTGGGTGAAGCTCGTCTGCGCGATGATGCTGTCGCTGGGCACGTACGCCGGTGGCTGGCGCATCATGCGGACGCTCGGACGGAAGATCATCGAGCTCGATCCGCCGCAGGGGTTCGCCGCGGAGACGACCGGTGCGTCGATCATGTTCGCCACGGCCTACATCTTCAAGGCGCCGATCTCCACGACGCACGTCATCACGTCCGCGATCATGGGCGTGGGGGCGACGAAGCGGGTCAAGGCCGTGCGGTGGGGTGTCGCCAAGAACATCGTCCTCGGCTGGTTCATCACCATGCCGGCGGCCGGGCTCGTGGCCGCTGTGAGCTTCTGGATCGTGAACGTCGCGGTTCTCTAGCGGGGCCGCTCGTTCCCGCTCTTCCAGGGTCCGGTCGTCCGGGGGTTCTCCTCCGGGGGCCGGGCCTTTTGGTTTCGCCCTCTCCGCCCTCGCCGGCCTCTCCCCCCCCTTACCTCCCGCTTCCGGGGGCCGTGCCCCCAGACCTCCCTCCGGTCTGAGGGCCTCGTCCTCGAATGCCGGACGGGCCGGAATGGCCGGAATGGCGGACGGGTAAACGAGTGGGCCCGCCCCCGGGAGCCAGGGGCGGGCCCTTTTCGTCCTCGCGGTGGCACCGCCATGCAGCACCGCGAGGGGTTCGGGGGGAGGTCCGGTCTAGCCGAAGCGACCGGAGATGTAGTCCTCCGTGGCCTGGACGGACGGGTTGGAGAAGATCCGCTCCGTGTCGTCTATCTCGATGAGGCGGCCGGGCTGGCCGACCGCGGACAGGTTGAAGAACGCGGTGCGGTCGGAGACGCGGGCGGCCTGCTGCATGTTGTGCGTCACGATGACGATCGTGAAGCGCTCCTTCAGCTCACCGATCAGGTCCTCGATGGCGAGGGTGGAGATCGGGTCCAGGGCCGAGCAGGGCTCGTCCATGAGGAGGACCTGCGGCTCCACAGCGATCGCCCGCGCGATGCACAGGCGCTGCTGCTGACCGCCGGAGAGACCGGAGCCGGGCTTGTTCAGCCGGTCCTTGACCTCGTTCCAGAGGTTCGCGCCCTTGAGGGACTTCTCGACGACGTCGCTCAGCTCGGACTTCTTGTAGGAGCCGTTGAGCTTCAGGCCCGCCGCCACGTTGTCGAAGATCGACATCGTGGGGAAGGGGTTGGGGCGCTGGAACACCATGCCGATGGTGCGGCGCACGGCGACCGGGTCGATCGAGCTGCCGTACAGGTCCTCGTCGTCGAGGAGGACCTTGCCCTCGACGCGGCCACCGGGGGTGACCTCGTGCATGCGGTTCAGGGTGCGCAGGAAGGTCGACTTGCCGCAGCCGGAGGGGCCGATGAAGGCCGTCACCGAGCGGGGCTCGACCGTCATGGAGATGTCTTCGATCGCCTTGTGGGCGCTGTAGTAGGCGGTCAGACCGCTTACGTCGATTCGCTTGGCCATGTCAGTTCACTGCTTCTTTCGCAAAGGATTCGGGTCGCTGATGGCCGCGTCAGCGGCCCGCCTTGGGGGCTTTCCATCGCGCGATGGCTCGCGCCCCCATGTTGAGGATCATGACGAAGGCGATGAGGGCGAGTGCCGCCGCCCAGGCCCGGTCGTAGGCAGCGCCGGAGCCGGCGCTGTTCGCGTACTGCTGGTAGATGTACAGCGGCAGCGAGGCCTGCGGGCCCGAGAACGGGTCGGTGTTGATGAAGTTCGTACCCCACACCAGGAGCAGCACGGGGGCCGTCTCACCGGTGATGCGCGCGACAGCGAGCATCACACCCGTCGTGATACCGCCGATGGACGTCGGCAGGACCACCTTGATGATGGTGCGCCACTTCGGGATGCCGAGGGCCAGGGAGGCCTCGCGCAGCTCGTTCGGGACGAGCTTCAGCATCTCCTCGGTGGAGCGGACCACCACGGGCATCATCAGGATCGCGAGGGCCAGCGAACCGGCGAAGCCGGAGTAGCCCATGTCCAGGATCAGGATCCAGAAGCTGAGGATGAACAGACCGGCGACGATCGACGGGACGCCCGTCATGACGTCGACGAAGAAGGTGACGGCCTTGGCGAGCTTGCCGCGTCCGTACTCGACGAGGTAGATCGCGGTCAGCACGCCGACGGGCACCGCGATCAGGCTCGCGATGGCGACCTGCTCCAGGGTGCCGATGATCGCGTGGTAGATGCCGCCACCGGTCTCGGTGTCGGCGACCACGCCCATGGAGTGCGTCAGGAAGTAGACGTCGAAGACCTTCACACCGCGCTTGACCGTTTCCCAGATCAGGGAGGCCAGCGGGATGACGGCGACGATGAAGCAGACCCAGACCAGGCTGGTGGCGACGCGGTCCTTGGCCTGACGGCGGCCTTCGACGCGGGCGGCGATGCCGTACGTGCCGAGGACGAACAGGATCGCGGCGATCAGGCCCCACTGGACCTTGCTGTCGAGGCCGGCGCCGAGGCCGATCCCGACGGCGACGACCACGGCGCCGACCGCGATGGCCCACGGGGACCACTTCGGAAGGGTTCCGCCGCGCAGCGTGCTCGCGTGTCGTGCGGTGACGGGTGCGTTGCTCATGCGTTGGCCCCCGAGTACTCCTTGCGGCGGTTGATGATCACGCGCGCCGCGCCGTTGACCACCAGGGTGATGACGAACAGGACCAGACCGGAGGCGATCAGGGCGTCCTGGCCGAACGGGGTGGCCTCGCTGAACTTGCTCGCGATGTTCTGGGCGAACGTGCCGCCGCCCGGGTCGAGCAGGCTGGCGTTGATGTCGAAGGTCGGGGAGAGGACGGTGGCGACGGCCATCGTCTCGCCGAGCGCGCGGCCGAGGCCGAGCATCGAGGCGGAGATCACGCCGGAGCGGCCGAAGGGCAGCACCGACATGCGGATGACCTCCCAGCGGGTGGCGCCGAGCGCGAGCGCCGCCTCCTGGATCATCATCGGCGCCTGCCGGAAGACCTCACGGCTGACGTTGGTGATGATCGGAAGGATCATGATGGCGAGCAGGACACCGACGGTGAGCATCGAGCGGGGCGCTCCGCCCTGCCACTCGAAGATGCCGGTCCAGCCGAAGTAGTGGTCGAGCCAGCCGAACAGGCCGCCCATGTGCGGCACCAGGACGAGGGCGCCCCAGAGGCCGTAGACGATGGACGGTACGGCGGCGAGCAGGTCGATCACGTACGCGACGGGTCCGCCGAACCTGCGGGGCGCGTAGTGCGTGATGAACAGCGCGATGCCGACGGCGACCGGGACCGCGAGGGCCATGGCGATGATCGCGGAGACCACCGTGCCGAAGGCCAGCACCGCGATGCCGAAGACCGGCGGATCGATGTTGGTGTTCCACTCGAACGTCGTGAGGAAGTTCGCGTGGTCCTTGCTGATCGCGATCGCGGCACGGTAGGTGAGGAAGACCGCGATGGCGGCCATGATCACCAGGAGGAGGATGCCGGACCCGCGGGAGAGGCCGAGGAAGACACGGTCGCCGGGGCGGGTGGCGCCACGTGCCGCGCGCTTCTGCTCGATCGTGGAAGGCGGTGGGGTGGGGGGAGGTGCTTCGGTGTTGTGTGTCGATATGTCCATCGGGAGTCTCCGGTCTGCGGAGCCGAGTCGAGTGGCGGCTCCAGGCGGCGGTGCACCGGACGGTGCGGCCCGCCTCGGCGAGGCGGGCCGCACACTCGGGTCAGCTCAGGTTCGCGACGGTCGAGCGGACCTTGGTGATGATCTCGTCGGGGATCGGCGCGTACTGGGCGGCCGTGAGCTGCTTCTGGCCGTCCTCGCTCGCGATGTAGGTGAGGAAGGACTTCGTGGCGGCCAGGGTGTCGGCCTTGTTGCCCTTCTCGCAGACGATCTCGTAGGTGACCAGGGTGAGCGGGTAGGCGCCCTCCTCGGTCGGCTTGTAGTTCAGCTCCAGGGCCAGGTCGTTGCCGACGCCGGCGACCTTGGCGGAGGAGATGGCCTTGGTGGCGTTCTCGACGGAGGCCTTGACCGGGGTGGCGGCGTCCGTCTTGAGGTCGACGGTGCTGATGCCGTCAGCGGCGTAGGAGAGCTCGAAGTACGAGATCGCGCCGGCGGTCTGCTTCACCTGCTGGGCGAGGCCGGAGGAGCCCTGAGCGGACTGGCCGCCCTGCGCCTGCCAGGCCTTGCCGCCCGAGTACTTCCAGTCCGACGGTGAGACGGCCTTGAGGTACTTGGTGAAGTTGTCCGTCGTGCCCGACTCGTCCGAGCGGTGGAACGCCTGGATCTTGGTGCTGGGGAGCTTCGCGTCGGGGTTCAGCTTGGCGATCGCGTCGTCGTCCCACGTCTTGATCTTGCCGTCGAAGATCTTGGCGATCGTCGAGGCGTCCAGCACGAGGTTGTCGACACCCGGGAGGTTGTAACCGATGGCGATGGGGCCACCGACCATGGGCAGGTCGACCGCGTTGTTGCCGTCGCAGGTCTTCTTGGCCGCGGTGGCCTCTTCCGGCTTGAGAGCCGAGTCCGAACCGGCGAACGCGGTCTGGCCCTGGGTGAACGCCGTGACACCGGCGCCCGAACCCGTCGGGTTGTAGTTGATCTGAACGCCCTTGCAGGCGGCCGTGTAGGCCTTGACCCAGGCGTCGATCGCGTTCTTCTGCGCGGAGGAGCCGGACGCCTGCAGCTGGCCCTTGGCGTCGTCGCACTTGATGGAGCCCGCGGCCGCGGTCGGCGCCGAGCTGCCGCTCGCGTCGCTCTTGCCCGTGTCGTCAGAGCCGCACGCCGTGAGGGCCAGGGCGCCGGAGACGGCGAGAGCACCGAGGGTGAGGGCCCGCCGGTTCATGCGCTGAAGCTTCACTTTCGGGAGTTCCTTCCAGGAGCCGCCGTCTGGTGGCGGCGTGCGAAGTCTGAGTAATGCGGTCTGTAGCGATGCGGCGAGAACGTCCGAGGACTTCCTTCGCACCGTGTACGGCCGAAATTAGGCAGATCAGGTGAAGGCGTCGAAGGCCATAAGTGAACGGGGGGTGAACCCCTGAGGGCGGTGCGGTGAGGTCACGGAAGGCTTACGTCGAGGACACGGCCGGATTCCGGCCCAGGGGGCCTGCGGGGAAACTCTGAGTAGCCAACAGGGGTGGCTCCTGTTTCAGCGTACGCAGGCCTCCGCCATCCCTCATGCGCCGCGCCTTTCCCGCGGGTACCGGCTCGCAACCCCGCTGCGTACCGGCGCAGATTCCGCGTTCGTGCAGGTGCGCACGGTGTTCACCGGTACGGGGAGGCCTCAGGTCAGGTGCAGCGCGTCCAGCAGGGCGTCAACCAGATCGCGGTCGCGGGGCTGGGTGAGACGGTGACGGGCCGCGACGGGGGAGAGCCACAGGACGCGGTCGACCTCGTCGTTCGGCGTGAAATGACCGTCGGCCGCCTCGGCCGCCCAGTAGCGGACCTCCTTGGGGCGGTCCCCCACGAGGTAACGGAGCGTGGGGAGGACGGCGCCCGGCTCGGCCCCGTAGCCCGTCTCCTCGCCGACCTCGCGCAGGGCGCCGGCGAGGGAGTCCTCGCCGCGCTTCAGCTTGCCCTTCGGATGCGACCAGTCGTCGTACTTGGGCCGGTGCACGAGGCAGATCTCCAGCCCGGAGCCCGCCAGGGAGCGGCGCCACAGGACGCAGCCTGCGGCGTGGATGGTGTCGTCGGCCATGGGGCCTCCCTCACGGGGTGCGTACGGCTTCCTTCTGCCATGCCTGCTGGAAGGCGAACCGGGCCGCCTCCACTTCGTGCCGCTGGTCGGCGTGGAGCACTCCCAGCGCGTACGCCGTCGCCGGCGCGATCCGCGGGGTGCGCGCCGCCGAAGCGGCGGCCGCCGCGGCCTCCGCCGCGTCGCGGTGCCGGTTGAGCGCCTGTCCCGCGCCGAGCAGCCGTCCGTCGACGGGGAACTCCCCGCCGTGCTGCACCTCGCGCGCGTAGCGGTGCAGTCGCAGCAGCAGCCGGACCTGGTGCCAGGGCGCGTCCTGCGGCTGGGGTGCCGTGTCCGCGGAGAGGCCGTGCACGAGGGCCTCCGCGTTGTACGGGTGGCCCGCGGTGACCAGCGGCAGTGAGGTGACGGCGTCGGCCAGCCGGTCCTGTGCCGCTCCGGCCAGCGGACGCAGGTCGGTGATGCCCGCGGCCGGGGTCAGCGGGACCTCGCTGGCGAGGACGGCGACGCTGTCGGCGACCGCGTGGAAACGGGAGGAACCGAGCGCCTGGAGGGCCGCCGAGTGGGCGCGGGTGCGCGCGAGTGTCAGCTGCCGGTCGAGGAGGGCGCCGGCCTTGGCGGCGCCGACGGTCAGGCTGCCCTTGGGGGCGGCGGCCGGGCCGGGTCCGGCCTGCGCGGGCAGCGCGGCGGCCCCCGACAGCCGGTTCAGCGCGCCGAGCAGGCGCTCCAGGCGCGCGGCGTACGCGTGCTCGCGGGCCAGGGTGCCCGACAGCCAGGCCAGCTCGGGGCGCATCGCCTCCGACCAGTCCGCGTCGAGAAGCGGCCGGAAGGTGTGCAGGCTGCCGCTGATGCGGCGGGCGGAGCGGCGCAATGAACGTGCCGCGTCGCCCGACTCCCCGGCGCCGCCCGCCGCGTTGCCGGTCTCCCGGTGCTGGCGCAGCGAGCGCAGGAACTCCGTGGCCTGAGCCCGGAGGTAGCCCGCCAGGGCGTCACCGATGGGGGCACCTTCCTGGGCGGGAGGGGCCGGGACCGTGGGGGCCGTCCCGGCCGACGGACTGGTGGGGGGATCAAGGTGCTGCTGTGCCACGCCGGCGCCTCCGGGCGTCTATGAGCATCTCCTGGACGTTCCGCAGGGGCTGGCCATCCGCGTCGGTCGCGTGTCGGGTCCACTCGCCGTCGGGGCCGAGGTGCCAGGAGGCGGTGGTGTCGGACATGCCGGTCTCCAGCAGCCTGCCGAGGGCTGCCCGGTGAGCCGGGTCGGTGACCCTGACCAGCGCTTCGATCCGCCGGTCGAGGTTGCGGTGCATCATGTCGGCGCTGCCGATCCACACCTCGGGTTCGCCGCCGTTGCCGAAGGAGAAGACCCGGGAGTGTTCGAGGAAGCGGCCGAGGACGGAACGCACCCGTATGTTCTCGGACAGGCCCGGGACACCGGGCCGGACGGCACAGATCCCGCGCACCCACACGTCGACCGGCACACCGGCCTGGGAGGCGCGGTACAGCGAGTCGATGAGGGCCTCGTCCACCATCGAGTTGACCTTGATGCGGACGAACGCGGGACGCCCGGCGTTGTGGTGCTGGACCTCCTTGTTGATCCGCGCGATCAGGCCGTCGCGCAGCGACTTGGGGGCGACCAGCAGCCGGCGGTAGGTCTCGCGGCGCGAGTAGCCGGAGAGCCGGTTGAAGAGGTCGGAGAGGTCCGCGCCGACCTGGGGGTCGGCGGTGAGCAGCCCGAGGTCCTCGTAGAGGCGGGCCGTCTTCGGGTGGTAGTTGCCGGTGCCGACGTGGGAGTAGCGGCGCAGGGTGTCGCCCTCCTGGCGGACCACGAGCGACAGCTTGCAGTGCGTCTTCAGACCGACCAGGCCGTACACGACGTGGCAGCCGGACTCCTCCAGCTTCCTGGCCCACTTGATGTTGGCCTGCTCGTCGAAGCGCGCCTTGATCTCGACCAGCACGAGGACCTGCTTGCCGGACTCGGCGGCGTCTATCAGCGCGTCGACGATCGGCGAGTCGCCGGAGGTGCGGTACAGCGTCTGCTTGATGGCGAGGACGTCCGGGTCGGTCGCGGCCTGCTCCAGGAACGCCTGCACGGAGGTGGAGAAGGAGTCGTAGGGGTGGTGCAGCAGGACGTCGCGCTCGCGCAGCGCGGCGAAGATGTCCGGCGGGGAGGCGGACTCGACCTCCGCGAGATCGCGGTGGGTGCCGGCGATGAACTTGGGGTACTTCAGCTCGGGCCGGTCGAGCGAGCCGATGCCGAAGAGGCCCGTGAGGTCCAGGGGGCCGGGCAGCGGGTACACCTCGGCCTCGGAGATCTTCAGCTCCCGTACGAGCAGGTCGAGGACGTACCGGTCGATGGACTCCTCGACCTCCAGGCGCACCGGCGGGCCGAAGCGGCGCCGCATGAGCTCCTTCTCCAGGGCCTGGAGAAGGTTCTCGGCGTCGTCCTCCTCGACTTCCAGGTCCTCGTTCCGGGTGAGCCGGAACGTGTGGTGCTCCAGGACCTCCATGCCAGGGAAGAGCTCCTCCAGGTGCGCCGCGATCACGTCCTCGATCGGGACGTAGCGGTTCGGGGAGGCCTCCAGGAAGCGGGAGAGCAGCGGCGGGACCTTGACGCGCGCGAAGTGACGGTGGCCGCTGACCGGATTGCGCACGATGACGGCCAGGTTCAGCGACAGGCCGGAGATGTACGGGAAGGGGTGCGCGGGGTCGACCGCCAGCGGGGTCAGGACCGGGAAGATCTGGTGCCGGAAGAGCGTGAACAGGCGGGCCTGTTCCTTCTCGGTCAGCTCGCTCCAGCGGACCAGGTGGACGCCCTCCTCCGCGAGTGCGGGGGCGACATCCTCCTGGTAGCAGGCGGCGTGCCGGGCCATGAGCTCGCGGGAGCGCGCCCAGATCATCTCCAGGACCTCGCGGGGCTGGAGGCCCGACGCGGACTTGGTGGCGACGCCGGTGGCGATACGGCGCTTGAGGCCGGCCACCCGGACCATGAAGAACTCGTCCAGGTTGCTGGCGAAGATCGCCAGGAAGTTCGCGCGCTCCAGGAGCGGGGTGTTCGGGTCCTCCGCGAGTTCGAGCACGCGTTCGTTGAACGCCAGCCAGCTGCGCTCACGGTCCAGGAACCGGCCCTGCGGCAGGGTGATGCCGTCCTGCACCGTGTCCTCGTACTCGTCGAGGTCGGCGTCGAGGTCGGGCTCCAGGTCGGAGACGTTGGCCGCGACGGTGTGCGGCCGGTGTGCGGCGATGGATCCGACCGACGGCTGCGGGTGCTGCACGGGTGCCTGGGCGCTTGGCGAGTTCATGGACCCATTCTTCCGCGCCGAAGGCGAGACCGGCGCGTCGGAGAGAGCGGGCGCCAGCGCGGCGATACGGAAATTGCCGTTCCGCATCACCGGCGTACGCTCACTCCGCGTGGTCGGCGAGGACTCGTTCTCCGGCGGAGGAGAAGGCTCGGGCACGGCGGGCTGCATTCCCCGAGGGTCGCAAGGTCACCTGAATCGATGGTTACGAGGACATGACGTGCGGGCTATCGGGGGGAGGCTCCCGGACGTCCACGTGTCCGGAAAGCGGGTCCGTGGCCCCGTACGAGCCGCGGGGCCGCCCGGGATACCGCCGGTTACGCCGTGCGACGGCGCAGCAGGGTGAAGGCCGCGGCTGCCGCGGCCCCCGCGACGGCCAGCAGCAGACCGCTCTCCACCAGCTGGAGGGGCCAGAAGTGGGACTTCGGGTGGTAGGTCGCCCAGAAGTCGCTCAGCCCGGAGCTGTTCTTGCACGTCCGGATCCGGGCTGACGTCTCGGAGCCGACGCAGGCCAGGTCGTTCCCGATGCGCCGCCCGTCGCTCGTGACGACGCCGTGCTCCAGTTCGAGAGCGCTGCGCGGGAGGTCGAGGGCCGCGCGGCCGGTGATCGTCGTCGTGGGCCACAGGCTCGGCCGCACCGCCCGCAGCCCGTAGGAGAGGACGAGCGTCGCGGCGAACGCCGCTCCGGCGGCGGGCAGTGCCGTGCGCAGGACCAGCGCCGCAAGGGCGCCGAAGGCGAGTCCGGCGAGGACGTACGCGACGGCGACGGGGCCGGTGGAGGCGAAGACCTCGGGGTCGTACCAGTCGCCGACCAGGGACGGATTGCCGTCACCGCGTGCCCACACGTCGAGCAGCACCGCGAGGGTGGTGCCGATGGTGAGTACGGCGGCCGGTACGGCGAGCTTCGCGGCCAGCCAGCGCACCGGGCTGACGGACTGGGTCCAGGCGAGCTGAGCCGTGCCGTCCTCCAGCTCGCGGCCGACCAGCGCGGCGGCCGCCCAGGCGGCCACCGGGAACATCAAATACGACACGGCGGTGGAGACCAGACCGATGCCGGCGCTGTACCTCTCGTCCGTGCTGATCGCGTCGAGGACCGTGCAGTCGGGCAGCGTGCCGACCGGCGGTGAGCCGCAAGGGGCGAGGGCCGCGCGGGCGTCCGGCCCGATGACGTACATCCAGGTCAGGACCGCGGCGGTGGTGAGCAGGGCGGCAACCCACACGACCAGGGCGGCGCGGTGCAGGCGCAGCACGGTCCAGGTCAGGCCGGAGGGGCGGAGCAGGGCCGGGGCGGGCCGGGACGACGCGGCCGGGCCGGACGGGGGGCGCAGGGTCGGGGCGCTCATGAGGTGGACGTCCTCCTCAGGACGGCGAAGGCCGCGGCGACCAGGATCGCGGTGGCGGCCAGCAGGACGCCGGTCTCCAGGAGCTGGCGGGGCCAGTAGTCGGGGGAGGGGAGGTACTGACGGGTGAAGCCGACGACGTGGTGTTCGGCGAGGCACGCGCGGTCGGTGTAGCAGCCGGGGTCGTGGATCTCCACGCCGGTGGAGGTGATGGCCCGGCTGCGGACGGACAGGTCGGGCTGCTGGTAGCTGCGCTGGAACGGCCAGAAGTTGGAGCGCACGGCGATGACGGCGTACTGGACCACGCCCGCGGCGGCGAGGGCGGGCAGCGTGCGGCGCAGGGTGAGCCCGGCGAGGACGCCGACGGCCAGACCGAGCAGGGGTGCGGCGACGGTGGCCGGGCCGATGGAGAAGTACAGGCGTTGCGGGCCGTAGCCGGCCAGCAGCAGGTTGCTGTGGGCGGACCACAGCATCCGGTAGAGCGCGACGAGCAGGCCGGTGCCGACCGTGACGAACAGCGCGGGTACCGCGAGTTTGGCGGCGAGCCACCGGGCGGGGCTGACGGACTGGGTCCACGCGAGCCGCGCGGTGCCGTTCTCCAGTTCGCGAGCGACCAGCGAGGTCCCGGCGAAGACGGCGACCGCGAACGAAGCGGCGTTCAGCAGGGAGGCCGGGGTGTAGAAGAGGTCGTTGTAGCCGCCGGAGAAGGGGGAGCCGATGATGCCGCCGGTCCAGGCGTCGTCCTGCACGCCCGCGTAGCCGAGGGTGTCGAGCAGGTGCTGGGTGTGCGTGGCGCCCGGGCCGTACAGCCACAGCAGGAGGCCCGCGGTGAGCACCACGAAGGCGGTCCAGATCCACAGCGCGGTGCGGTGCAGCCGCAGGAGCGTCCAGAGCAGGCCACGTGGGCGGGGCAGCGCGCGGCGCACGGGAGACGTCAGGGAGGTGACGCTCATCGGGTCACCGCCACGGGGGTCGCGGTCGTGCCGGGGGTGAGCAGCGCCGGGGTCGCGGGGGACCGCAGGTGGGCGAGGAGCAGCTCCTCCAGCGAGGGCTGTTCGGCCTGCCAACGGTCGTCCACGGGTCCGTCCTTGCGTATCAGGGCGGTGAGGCCGCGGCCGGCGGCACGGGACTCGACGACGAGGTGCGGGGCGAGGTCGGCGGGGGTGCCGCGGCCGGTCACCAGGGTGTGGGCGAGGAGCAGGTCGTCCAGGCCGCCGCCGAGCCGGATGCGCCCGCCGCCCAGGAGCAGCAGGTGATCGCAGGCGTCGGCGAGTTCGGAGACGATGTGCGAGGACATCAGCACGGTGGTCCCGCGCTCGGCGGCGTCCGCCATCAGCGTGCCCAGCAGTTCGTGGCGGGCCAGCGGGTCCAGGTCGGCCATCGGCTCGTCCAGCAGCATCAGTTCGGGCCGCTTGCCCAGCGCGAGGGCGAGTGCCACCCGGGTCCGCTGGCCACCGGACAGGCGCCTGACCTTGGTCCCCGGGTCGAGCGAGCCCTGCTCCACGATCGCGGCCGCGCACGAGGCGTCCCAGCGGGCCGGGTTGAGTTCGGCGCCCAGGCGCAGGGTCTCGGCGATGGTGAGCTGGGCGTGCAGCGGCTTGTTCTGGGAGAGGTAGGCGATGCTCTCGCGTGCCTCGGCGGGGCCGGTGCCGAGCACGGTGAGGGCGCCGGCGGCGGGGCGCACCAGTCCGGCCGCGGCCGCCAACAGCGTCGACTTGCCCGCGCCGTTGGGGCCGACGAGGGCGCTGACCCGGCCGGCCGGGAGGCGGAAGGAGCAGTCGTCCAGGGCGGCGGCGGAGCGCCGGCCGTAGCGCACGGTGAGACCGTGCGCCTCGATGGCGACGCCGGGGCGGGTGGTGCGGGTGGAACTCACTGGTCCCCCTTCGGGAAGTGTGCGTCCAGTACGGAGGTGAACAACGCGGCCACGTCCTCGCGGTCCAGGCCCGCCGTGCGGGCGTTGCGCGCCCAGGCGTCGAGCTCCTCGCCGAGGGGCGAGTCGGCCGGGGCGGCGCCGAGTGTTCTGCGGACGAAGGTGCCGAGGCCGCGCCGGGCCTCGACCAGGCCTTCGCGCTCCAGCTCGCGGTAGGCCTTCAGGACGGTGTTGGGGTTGATGGCGGTGGCTTCGACGACCTCGCGGGCCGTGGGGAGCTTGTCGCCGGGTTCGAGGAGGCCGAGGCGCAGCGCCTGCTTCGTCTGCTGGACGATCTGGACGTAGGTGGCGACGCCGCTGCGCCGGTCGATGCGGTACGCGACCACTCGGACAACCACCCTTTCACTAATTGAGTAGTGAAAGGGTGGTGCAAGGGGGTGGCCGCCGTCAAGTCACACGGGCCAACAGGATGTCGGCGACGCCGGGTTCAGGGCCCCGACCAGGCACGGAACGGTGATCAGAAAAACTTCGCCGGGGCGTGAACCGATCGGTGGGGCTCGTCCGATGAGGGGGTGTGAGGGAAACGAGAAGCGACGGAGAGCTGCTGCGGGCCATCGCGGCGGACCGGGACCGTCGCGCCTTCGAGGAGCTGTACCGGCGGTATGCGCCCTGGCTGAGCGCGCGGATGCGCGGCAGGTGCGCCGACCCAGGGATCGTCGACGACGTCGTCCAGGAGACCTTCCTCGCGGTCTGGCACGGCTCCGCCCGCTACCGCGAGGAGGGCGACCCGGCCGGCTGGCTGTGGCGCATCGGCTCGCGGCGGCTCGTCGACTCGATGCGGGGGGACGGCGCGCGCGGCAGGCTGCGCGGCGCGCTGGCCCGGCTCCGGCACCGCGACGAGGTCTCGGCGGAGGAGCGCGTGCTGGCAGGCGTCGAACACGGCGACCTGGCAGGCGCGCTGACCAGACTCTCGCCCGAACTCCGGGCGGTGCTCCAGGCCACGGTGATCGACGGGCTCAGCACCCGGGAAGCGGCCGTCCTGCTCGGCATCCCGCCGGGCACGGTCAAGACGCGGGCACTGCGTGCGCGCAAGCAGTTGCGGGAGGCGTTGGCATGAGCGACGACCGTCGCGGAAGCGGTGACAGCGGCATGAAGGGTGACGACGGCGTGGCTGACGACAGCCGCACGAGCGGGGGCGAGGGCGTGATCGGTGGCAGCACCGGGCGTACGCCCTGGCACCTGCCGGAGGAAGACCTCCGGGCCTATGCGCAGGGCGCGTTGGAGCCACCCCGCCTCTGGTCCGCCGACACCCACCTCGCCGCCTGCGACCGGTGCCGGGCCGAACTGGCCGCCTTCAGCGACCCGGTGGCCCTGGACGCCGGATGGGAGCGGCTCGACGCCGAGCTCGACGCACCCCGGCCCGGCCCGGTCGAGGCGGTGCTCGTCCGGCTCGGCGTGGCCGACCACACCGCACGGCTGCTGGCCGCCGCCCCCGTCCTGCGCCGATCCTGGCTCGGCGCGGTCGCCGCCGTCCTCGCCATGACGGTCGCCGCGGCCAACGCGGGACGGGTCGGCGCCACCCCCACCCTCTTCCTCGCCCTCGCCCCCCTGCTTCCCCTCGCCGGGGTCGCCCTCTCCTACGGACCGAAGCTCGACCCGACCTACGAGATGGCGGTCGTCTCCCCGCTGCACGGCTTCCGCCTCCTGATGATCCGTACGGTCGCGGTGCTCACGGTCGGCCTCGGGCTGAACGGCATGGCGACCCTCGCCCTCCCGTCCTACGGCCTGCGCGCCCTGGCCTGGCTGCTGCCCGCCCTCGCCCTCACCGCGAGCGGCCTCGCCCTGGCCTCCCGGCTCGGCCCCGTCCTCGGACCCTGCCTGGTCGCGGGCGGCTGGGTCACCGTGCTGGCCGTGGCCCAGGCGACCACGTCGCCGGACGCCACACTCGCCCCCTTCACGGCGGCCGGACAGGGCGTCGCCGGAGCCGTCGCGGCCCTCGCCGCCGCACTCCTCTATCTCGCACGGGACCGGTTCGACAGCTCGCGCCTCCCGTTCACCGACCTCACCGACAGGAACGCCGCATGATCCCCACCGTCTCCGCCTCCGGCCTGAGCCTCCGCTTCGGAGGGACGCGCGCGCTCGACGACGTCTCGCTCCGCCTCGGTGACGGCGTCACCGGCCTCCTCGGACCCAACGGCGCCGGCAAGACCACCCTGTTGAGGGTGCTCGCCACCGCCGTGCCGGCCGACCGGGGCGCCTTCACCGTCCTCGGACACGACCCGGGCACCACCGCGGGACGCCTGGACGTCCGCCGGACACTGGGCTACCTGCCGCAGACCCCCGGATTCCACCAGGACTTCTCCGCCTTCGAGTTCGTCGACTACGTGGCGATCCTCAAGGAACTGACCGACCGCACCGCCCGGCACCGCGAGGTGCGGCGCGTGCTGGAGGCCGTCGACCTGTCCGACGTGCGCGGCAAGCGCATCAAGCGGCTGTCCGGCGGGATGCGCCAGCGGGTCGCGCTGGCCGCCGCACTCGTCGGCGACCCCGGATTCCTCGTCCTCGACGAGCCGACCGTCGGACTCGACCCCGAACAGCGCATGCGCTTCCGTGAGCTGATCGCCCAGGCGGGAGAAGGCCGCACCGTCCTGCTCTCCACCCACCAGACCGAGGACGTCGCAATGCTCTGCCACCGCGTGATCGTCATGGCAGGCGGCCGCATCCGCTTCGAGGGCACCCCGGCCGAGCTGACCGAGCGCGCGGCCGGCCGCGTCTGGAGCAGCACCGAGCGAGACCCGGCCGCCAGAGCCGGATGGCGCACCGGCACGGGCGCGTTCCGCAACGTCGGCGACCCTCCCGAAGGCGCCGACCTCCTCGAACCAACACTGGAAGACGGCTACTTGCTCGCCCTCGACGGTGAGCACGCGGAGGTGACGGCATGAGCGCCGGTACGAACACGCTCCCGCGGACCGTTCCCACCGATGCGGAGTGGGCCGAGCCGAGCCCGCGGTCCAGGACGGCCGCCGTCATCGCCCTCGCCCGCTTCGAGGCACGCGAACTGCTCCTCCAGATCCCGGTCCTGCTCTTCCTCGCGGTGTACGTCGGCTACACCGGATGGACCCTGTTCTCCGGCCGTGAGGGCATGGACGAGTTCCCCGCCCTCCAGGACGTCGACCGGTCCACCCAGGCGGCCCCGCTGCTGCTCGCCATCGCGCTGTTCGTCGCGGTGAACCGCGCGGTCCTGCGCTCGCGCCGGCAGTCCACCGACCGGCACTTCGACGTGCTGGTCATGGAGCCGTGGCGGCGGACGCTGGCCCACGCGCTGTCCGTGCTGCCGTTCGTCGCGATCACCGCGCTCGTCGTCGGGTTCGAGTTCACCTGGGCGGCGCTGAAGCCGGGCGCGGCGGGGCACGGTTCACCCGCCGAACTGGTCGTCGGCCCCCTGGTGATCCTGCTGGCCGGTGTCCTCGGCGTCCTGCTGGCCCGGCTGATCCCGGTCGGGTTCGTCGCACCGCCCTTCGTGATCGGCGCCTACGCCGTCACCATCCTCGTCTCCGCGTCCACCCAGGGCGCGCACTGGGTGACCTGGCTCGGCCCGGTCGTCTCCGACGCGGGCGCGGACCCCTTCCCGTCCGACCTGGTGGGCCGCCCGGCCGCCTGGCACGCCCTCTACCTCGTCGGCCTCGCCGTCCTGCTGCTCTGCCTCGCGGTCGTGCTGAGCGGCGGCCGGACGCGGCTGCTCGCGGCCGTCGCGGTGGTCGCCGCCGCCGCGACCGGTCTCGGAGTGACCGGACAGTCCCCGGGCGACTCCGCCTCGCTGGCAGCGGCCCGCGCGAAGGCGTCCGTCACCCCGCAGAAGGTGCAGGTCTGCATCGAGCACGGGCGGTCGACGTACTGCGCGTTCCCCGAGTGGGCCGGCCGCACCGCCGACTGGGCCGGTGTCGTGGACCGCGTCCAGTCCCGCGCGGGCGGGCCTGCCGGAGGGGAGCGGCTGACCGTGCGCCAGCGCATCGACGCGCGGTACGGCCTGCAGGGTGACGCCGCGATCGCCCCGTCCACCGCGCCGGGCACCGTGACGGCAGGCACGCGCTGGGGTGGGAACCGCGTTCCCGAGTTCGCGGTCGGCGTCGCCTCGGTGCTGGTCGCGGGGGACGAGAAGAGCGCCGGTGAGAAGTGCGACGCCCGTGTGGTGACCACCATGTGGCTGGCCCTGAGTACACAGCGGGACCCGATGCAGTCCCTCCGCGACGTCAGGCTCGACGACAGCACGGAGGGCTCCGCCATCGTGCTCTCGCCCACCGGAGGTCTTTCCATGTCCGCCCAGCAGACCACCGTGGTCAGGGAGCTGCTGGCGAAGCCCCACTTCAGCGTGGCCGCGAAGGTCAAGGCGCACTGGACGGAGCTGACCTCCCCGAAGACGTCCACGACACGGGTGGCCCAGCTGCTCGGCGTACCGGTCGCGGGCAAGGGGACGGCGGCGGACTCGGGGAGTGGATCGTGCGAGATGTAGACGTGGCGGGCCGGCCCGCAAAAGGCCCCGGGGGCTCCGCGGACGCCACTGAGCGGCGGTTCGGAAACGCCGCCGGTCGACGCGCGGGAGGTGCCGGGCGCCCCGGAGCCCGGCAGGTCGCCGCCGTCCTCGTCCGGCCCGTGTGGCGCACCCTGCCCCGCGCGGCCCTGGCCACGGGTGCGGGCCTCGGCCTGCTGCTGGCCGGCACTCCGCGGATGATCTCCGGCGAGGTCGACCCGTGGCTCTGCCTCAACGTGTTGCGGGCCGCCGCGCTCGCCTTCTGCCTGGGGCTGGCGTTCCTGCTGGACGACCCGGCCCGGCACACCACCGCCGCGGTGCCGACACGGCGAACGGTGCGGATCGGAGTGCGCCTGGGGCTCGTCGCTCCACTGACGGCGGCGTGGTGGACGACGGCGCTTCTCCTCATACCCGACGAGGGGCGGCCGCCCGTGGGTGCCGTCACCCTGGAGGCGGCGGCCCTCGCCACCCTCGCGCTGGGCGCCGCGATCGTGGCCGTACGGCACTCGGAGGCCACCGGGCCGGGCCTCGCGGTGTCCGCGGGACTCGTGGGCACCGTCTTCGCGGCGGCCCTGCTGCTCCCCGAGCGCTGGGCCCTCTTCGTCGCGACGGACGACCCCTGCTGGGACGACGCGCACCGGAGATGGGCGGGCGTCCTGGTCGTGGCGGCGGTGGTGGGGGCGTGCAGCCTGGCCGAGCCCTTGCGGCGACGGAGAGGGACCGTCCTCGGCCACCGCTGACGTCAGCCGCCGGGCCCGCGGCCGGAGTCGCCGCCCGCGTACGGGCGGACCGTTGCTCCGGCTCGGTCGGCCCGCGTACGGGCGGACCGTTGCTCCGGCCTGGCCCGGGTCAGGACTCCGTGCGGTACATCAGGTCGGTCTCGTGGGTGACGAAGCCGAGGCGCTCGTAGACGGCGACCGCCGGCTTGTTGTCGGCGTCCACGTAGAGCATCGCGGTGGGCAGGCCCTGGGCGGCGAGATGGCGCAGCCCGATCGTGGTCAGCGCCTTGCCGAGGCCGCCACCCTGGGCGCCAGGGCGCACGCCGAGGACGTACACCTCACCGAGGCCCTCCTCGGCGTGCACCTTCGTCCAGTGGAAGCCGACGAGGTCGTCGCCGCGGAAGGCGAGGAAGAAGCCGGCCGGGTCGAACCACGTCTCGCCGATCCGGTCGTCCAGGTCGCGCTGCGTGAGGGAGCCCTGCTCGGGGTGGTGGGCGAAGGCGGCGGCGTTCACGGCGAGCCAGGCCGAGTCGTCCTGCCCCGGCACGAAGGCACGGACGCTCACGCCCGCCGGCAGCTTCGCGTCGGCCAGGTCGAGGCCCTCCAACGGGCGCCGCATCTGGCGCAGTTCACGGAAGAGGGTGAGACCGAGGACCTGGGCGAGATGCCGGGCGGCGGAATGGCCGCCGTGCGCCCACACCCGCAGCCGCTTGCCGGACTCGTTGAGCATGGCCGTGCCGAGCGCCCGTCCGTGGCCGTGTCCCCGGTGTGCCGGGTGGACGACCAGCTCGGCGGCCGGGGCCTCGACCGGGTCGGTGTCCTCCAGCTGGCCGTAGCCGACCAGTTCGTCGCCGAGGGTCAGCAGCAGATGCCGGACGCCCTCGCGGGCCCCGCCCCTCAGCTGCAGCCGCCCCTGCTCGGACACCGCCTGCTGCCCGTCCCCCTGGGCGGACTCCGAGAGCAGCCGGAGCACGTCCTCGGCCTGGTCCGGGGAGAGCTCGGAGTAGGTCGCGATGGAGCGCGAGCTGGCGAGGGGTGACGTGTCGTCGCTGGTCATGGATATGAGGGTACGGCGCGGTGATTGGGGGACAAGCGGTTGGGCTGAGTCGATGTGGAGCGTGGCGGCGAGGCGGTCCGGCACGGAGCGCGCGGCGGCCACGGCGGGGGTGGGACGGAGCCTCGCGGAGCGGGGTGTCAGCCTCCGGTGAAGCGATGGCAACCAGTCCGTAACCCCGAACCCCCTGTTGCGCTACGCGCGTTGATTCTAAAGTGCGTGCAAAAGCCACGGCCGTCACAGCGACCGCACAGGCCGCCCGGCCCGCGCTCGCACCACCCGCTCGACCGGCGCCATCTGCTCGACCGGCACCACCCGCTCCACCGCGGTCGCACCATCTGCCCGGCCCGCACCACCCGCTCGGCCCTCGCACGTCGCGTCACGTCAGGTCACGACACCCCGCTTTCGCCTCTCACCGTTCTCCAGGGGGGAACCATGCCGCCCACCTTCCGGCACAGACGAACTCATCGCCTCCTCGCGGCCGCCGCCGGTCTCGCCACCGTGGGTGCGCTGGCCGCGGCCATGCCCGCGAGCGCGCACCAGGACGACGCGACGCCGCCGCACCACCACGGCAGCGGCCGCTACCAGGACGTCCAGCTGCTCTCCTTCAACGACCTGCACGGCAACCTGGAGCCGCCGACCGGCTCCTCCGGCCGCGTCACGGAGCTGCAGCCCGACGGCACGACGAAGACCATCGACGCGGGTGGCGTCGAGTATTTGGCCACGCACCTGCGCGACGCCCGCAAGGGCAACAAGTACTCGATCACGGCCGCCGCCGGTGACATGGTCGGGGCCTCGCCGCTGATCTCCGGGCTCTTCCACGACGAGCCGACGATCGACGCGCTGAACGACCTCGACCTGGACGTGACGAGCGTCGGCAACCACGAGTTCGACGAGGGCTCCAAGGAGCTGACCCGCCTGCAGAAGGGCGGCTGCCACCCGACGGACGGCTGCTACGACAAGAAGGCGAAGTTCAAGGGCGCCGACTTCCCCTACCTCGCGGCGAACGTCACCGACGAGAAGACACAGAAGCCGATCCTCAAGCCCTACTGGGTCTGGAAGAAGAACGGTGTGAAGGTCGGCTTCATCGGCGTGACGCTGGAGGGCACGCCGAACATCGTCTCCGCCGAGGGCGTCAAGGGTCTGAAGTTCGGCGACGAGGTCGAGACGATCAACAAGTACGCCAAGGAACTCCAGCGACAGGGCGTGAAGTCCATCGTCGCGCTGATCCACGAGGGCGGGGCTCCCGCCTCGCAGTCGTACAACTACGACTGCGACAGCCCCGGCGCGGGCGACGGCATCTCCGGGCCGATCGTCGACATCGCCAAGAACGTCACGCCGGCCGTCGACGCCCTGGTCACCGGTCACACCCACCAGGCCTACGCGTGCACCATCCCCGACCCGGCGGGTCAGCCGCGCATGGTCACCTCGGCCTCCTCCTTCGGCCGTCTCTACACGGACACCACGCTGACGTACGACCGGCGGACCGGCGACATCGCGCGCACGGCGGTCAAGTCCGCGAACCACGTGGTCACCCGTGACGTCGCCAAGGCGGCCGACATGACATCGCTGATCGCCAGGTGGAACGCGCTCTCCGCGCCGATCGCCTCGCGGCCCATCGGGTACATCGCCGGCGACATCGGCAACGCGGGCACCGAGTCCCCGCTCGGTGACCTGATCGCCGACGCGCAGCTCGCGTACGCCAAGTCCGTCGACCCCGAGGCCGACCTCGCGGTGATGAACCCGGGCGGCATCCGCGCCGGGCTCACCTACGCGGCGAGTGGCAGCGAGGGCGACGGCGTCGTGACCTACGGCGAGGCGTACACGGTCCAGCCGTTCGCGAACACGGTCAACCTGGTCGACCTGACGGGCGCCCAGGTGGTCACCGCGCTCCAGCAGCAGGTCAGCGGCGCCAACGAGGCCTCCCCGAAGATCCTCCAGATCTCCAAGGGCCTCACCTACACCCTCGACCTGACGAAGACCGGCGCGGCCCGCGTCGTCGCCGACTCGGTCAAGCTCAACGGGACGGCGATCGACCCGGCCGCCACCTACCGCGTCGCGATGAACTCCTTCCTCGCGGGCGGCGGCGACGGCTTCGCGGAACTCGGCAAGGGCGGGAACGTCCGGGTCGGCGGCGACGACCTCGCGGCCCTGGAGACCTACCTGACGGCCGGCTCCTCCGCCACGGCGCCGTACCCGGTCCCGGCCGCGGACCGGATCACGATCGTCAAGTAGTCGCGGATCGTGAAGTTGATCGCATACGGGCGGTAGCAGTTGCGGTCAGGGGTGGTACGCATGGTCGGATGAGACGATGCGTACCCCCCACCGCATAGCCACGCATCCCCGTCCGAACCCCTACGAAGAACTGGGCGCCCTCGACGGCACCGGGCCCCTGGAGGAGTTCCTCCACGAGGACCGGCCCGTGGACGAGCCCCGGGAAGAACCGGACGAAGGCTGGTCCCCGCCCAACCACCGCCGCGGCAGCCGGCGCCGCCGCAGGCGCTTCGCCGGTCTCCCCTTCGCCGTGAAGGCCTCAGCCACCATCCTGTCCCTCGCGGCGTTCCTCGCCCTCGGCGACCGCTGGGCGGTGCTGTACGCCGAGCACCGGGCGGCCGACAAGCTCAAGGACCAGCTGCACCTGACCGCCGCGCCCGAGGTCGAGATCGGCGGCTTCCCCTTCCTCACCCAGCTCGCCGACCAGCGGCTGGACTCCGTGAAGGTGACCGTGCCCGACGTGGCCGCCGACCGGGTCTCGCTGGCCAAGGTGTCGGCGACGGCGACGAACGTACGGCTCGACGGCGACGGCCCCACCTCCGTGCGCGGCGCCCGCATCCCCGAGATGCACGGCGAGGTACTGCTGTCCTTCGACGACCTGAACCGTGAACTGGGCGCCTCGCAGGTCACGTTCACCGGGCACGGCGGCGACCAGGTGCGGGCACGCGGCACGCTGCCCGTCGCCGGGCACGATCTGCAGCTGCGTGCCGACGCGCGCATCCAGCGGGACGGCGCGCGCGGTATCTCCACCCACATCGGCGGCATGCGCCTGGACATCGGCGACCTGGCGACCTACCGCCCCGGCGCGCGGGCCTCGGAAGGCCTCCACCTCACCCGGGACACGGCCGCCAGGCTGGGCAAGGAGGCCGCGAAGGCGCGGGCGCTGCTCGCCGTCCCGTCGATCGTCCACCGGCTCGGGGTGCCCGACTCGGCGGTGCGCGAGGCGCTGCGCGACGACACGAAGCTGGCCTCCCTGACCGGGGCGCCCGCCTTCGTCCATCAGGCGATGCGGCTGAACCTCCTCGACGTGGCGGCGGCCCACCCGGAGCTCCTGAAGCGCCTCGGCTTCGACCCGAGCCTGCTCCAGGGCCTCACCCGCCTCACCCGGCCCGTTCTCACCGACCAGCTCTCGCTGGGCTTCCAGCTGCCGCACCCGGCGGACGGGGCGGTGAACCTGCGGGACGTGCGGGTCGAGCGCGACGGGATCCGGGTCCAGGTGGCGGGCACGGATCTGCGGGTCGGGCACTGACCCGACCCGCGGGTCAGGGAAGTTCGGGCGGAGCGGCGGGGGCGCCGGGCAGCCGTACGGTCGCGATCGTGCCGCCGTCCTTCGCCGGGCGCAGCGACACCTCGCCGCCGGCCTGTTGGACCGTGCGGGCCACGATGGACAGGCCGAGGCCCGATCCCGGCAGGGCCCGTGCGTCGGGTGAGCGCCAGAAACGGTCGAAGACGTGCGGGAGTTCGTCGGTGGGGATGCCGGGTCCGTGGTCGCGCACGGTCAGCTCGCCCTCGTGCAGCCGTACGTCGACCGTGCCGCCCGGCGGGCTGAACTTCACCGCGTTGTCGAGGATGTTCACGATCGCCCGCTCCAGGGTGGAGGGTTCCGCCCGGACGAACCAGGGCTCCAGCGCGGCCGTGATCGTCAGCTCGGGGCCGCGCAGCCGTGCCCGGCGCAGGGCCGCCTCCACCGTGTCCTGGAGCGCCACGACCTCCAGGGGGTCGGCCGCGTGCCCCGCGTCCGAACGCGACAACGTCTGCAGGTCGCCGATCAGCGCCGCGAGTTCGGTCATCTGCGCGGTCACCGAGGCGAGCAGCGCCTTGCGGTCCGCCGGAGGGATCGGCCGGCCCGTCTCCTCGCTCCGGGTGAGGAGTTCGATGTTCGTCCGCAGCGAGGTCAACGGCGTCCGCAGCTCGTGCCCGGCGTCCGCGATGAGCTGCTGCTGCAACTCGCGGGAGCTGGCGAGGGAGGCGGTCATGGAGTTGAACGACTCAGAGAGCCGCGCGATCTCGTCGTTTCCCTCGACCGGGATCCGAACGGTGAGATCTTCTGTCCGGGCGACGTGCTCGACGGTCTCGGTGAGTTTGTCGACCGGACGAAGCCCGGCCCGAGCCACCCAGAGCCCGGCGGCACCGGCGCCCACGACTCCGATGCCGGAGACGAGGAGGAGCACTAGGGCGAGGTCGTTGAGGGTCTTCTGGGTGTCACGGAGGGATACGCCGACAGTCAGCGCCACGTTCGGATACAGCCGAGCACCGGGGCCGAATCCGCCCACCAGCAGCGGTGTGGTTCGGACCCGTACATCGTTTCCGTCCGCATCGGTGGCGTTGTGGAAGACCTCCTGGCCCTGATCAGGGTTCGCAGCAATGCTCTTGTCTTGTGCCGTGGACTTCACAACGCCGGTGGAGTCGCTGAAGACGCAGGGGGAGCCACTCGGCTTGACCACCTGCACGTAGTAGTCCCTGGGGCGTTGAAGATCGGGTGTGCCCGCCACAGACTTCGGACAGGTCGCGAGCAGCGCGGTGATCTGCGGCTCGGTCAACCGGAAGTTGGCATCGCCGAGCTGGGTATCGACCTGGTCGTACAACTTGCCCTGGACGATGAACCAGCACGTCACCGAGACCGCCGCCACGGCGAACGCCACCGCTGCCGCTACCAGCAGGGCGAGCCGGGAGCGCAGGGGCAGCGACCTGAACCGGCGGAGCACCTTTCTCACTCCGCGCCGCCCGACCGCAGCACGTACCCCACACCCCGGACCGTGTGGACGAGGCGCGGCTCGCCGCCGGCCTCCGTCTTGCGGCGCAGGTACATCACGTACACGTCGAGGGAGTTCGACGACGGTTCGAAGTCGAAGCCCCAGACGGCCTTCAGGATCTGCTCGCGGGTGAGGACCTGGCGCGGGTGGGCGAGGAACATCTCCAGGAGCGTGAACTCGGTGCGGGTCAGCTCCACCGGGCGCCCGGCCCGGGTGACCTCGCGCGTGGACAGGTCCATGCGCAGGTCACCGAAGGTCAGCGCGTCGTCCTCGGGAACGGCACCCGCGGACGCCGCGTAGGAGCTGCGGCGCAGCAACGCCCTGATGCGGGCGAAGAGTTCGTCCAGTTCGAAGGGCTTGACCAGGTAGTCGTCCGCGCCGGCGTCCAGTCCCGTCACCCGGTCACCGACCGTGTCACGGGCCGTCAGCATGAGGATCGGCGTCGTCGTGCCGGCGCCGCGCATCCGGCGGGCCGCCGTGAGGCCGTCCATGCGGGGCATCTGGATGTCGAGGACGACGAGGTCGGGCTGGTAGGCGGTGGCCTTCTCCAGGGCGTCCGCGCCGTCGACCGCGACCTCGGTGTCGTACCCCTCGAAGGCGAGGCTGCGGCGGAGTGCGTCGCGCACCGCCGGCTCGTCGTCGACGATCAGGATGCGCTGGGTGTCACGGTCGCCTTCGGCGGAGCTCATGGATGCGGGTTCCTCGGGTGGGATGGGGGTCGTGGGGCACCCGGACCGACCGGGTGCTTTCAGCCTCGCACGTTCCGGGCTGTCCCGGAATGGATCAGCTTCGTACGGTACGGCGGCGGGCCGGGGCCCGGCGCGCGGCGGGCCGGGAGGCGGCGGGGGCCAGCTCCGGGGCCCGCCGCTCCGGCGCGTGCAGTGCGCGGGCGACCGCCAGGGCCAGGGCGAGCCCGGCCGGGTCGTCGCCGGTCACGGGGTGCGCGACGTGCTGGATCTTCATGGCGACCTCCGGGGTCAGCTGTCGGAGCCGCCGGCCCGCAGCGAGGCCAGGTCGGACTTGACGGTGTTGATCGGGATGGCGAAGCCGAGGCCGACGCTGCCCGCGCTCGACGAGGACGAGGAGGAGTCCGAAGCGGCCGAGTACATCGCGGAGTTGATGCCGACGATGTTGCCGTTCATGTCGATCAGGGCGCCGCCGGAGTTGCCGGGGTTGAGCGAGGCGTCCGTCTGCAGGGCCTTGTACGTGGTCGTGGAGGAGCCGGTGTCGCCGTTGAACTGGCGCCCGCCGAACTCGAAGGGCCACTGCTCGCTGCCGCTGCCGCCGTCCTGCTGTTGCTGCTGCTGGCCCTGGCTCTCGTCGGTGGAGACGGTCACGTCCCGGTCGAGCGCGGAGACGATGCCGCTGGTGACGGTGCCGGTCAGGCCCTCGGGGGAGCCGATGGCGACGACCTGGTCGCCGACCTGGATGCCGGCGGAGTCGCCGAGCGTCGCCGTCTTCAGTCCGGACGGCGCGTTCTCCAGCTTGATCAGCGCGAGGTCCTTCTTGCTGTCGGTGCCGACGACGCTCGCGGTGTACGACTTGCCGTTGTTCAGCCGCACCTTGATCGCGGAGGCACCCGACACGACGTGGTTGTTGGTGACGATCTCGCCGCCGGTCGTGATGATCACGCCCGAGCCGGTGGAGGAGCCCGCGTTCGAGGTCGCGCTGATCTCGACGATGCTCGGGCTGACCGCCTTGGCGACGCCGGAGACGGTGCCCTTCTGGCTGGTGGGCACCACGCTGGCGCTGGTGCTGCTGGAGGCGACGGTGTCGTTGCCCGTCAGCTCCTGGATGCCGTAGGCGGTGCCGCCGCCGATCGCCGCGGCGACGATCGCCACGGCGGCGAGCAGGGCGAACGGGCCCTTGGCGCGCCGCTTCGCGGGTGCCCGGCCCTCCGGCGGGGCGGGCGGGGCGGCGAAGACCGCGGTGGAGCCGGTGGCGTCGGATCCGGGGTGACCGGCGTACGGCCCGGCGCCGTGGCCGTCACCGCCGTGGCCGTCACCGCCGTGACCGGAGCCCGGCCACACGGTGGTGCCCGGCTCGACGTGGACCGGCCGGTACGCCGGCGGGGGAGGCCACTCGGGGTTCACGGGGGAGGAGGAGGGGTGCGACTGCTGCTGGGGGTACGCGGACCCGTGGTCGTCGCCCTGGGGGTACTCGCCGCTGCGGCGGAAGCTCTCGGTCATGTCAAAAAGACTGTCCTCGGATCATGAGAGCTCCCTGAGCGGTCCCTGAGAAGCCCGACAGAACCTCGTATGCCCGATATAAGGGCGCCCGGAGCGACGGCCCGGGTACGACCCGGATGCGCTCCGGTACTTCTGTCGAGCCCGGTCGGCGGGACCTGCCGGACCGTCCGGCGGAACTCCTGCCCGACCTCCTGCGCGCCCTTCGCCGGCTCCTCAGGCAAACAGGGGGTGGCGTCCCGGTGATCCCGTGGAACGGCAGGGGCGAACACTTGTCTGACCCCTGTGAGGGTCGTGATTTCGGGGGCTGGAGAGGCCTACGATCTCCGCGCCGGAGGGGGGCTCCGCGGTTACGCCCGATGTCGACGCACGCCATGCAAGCGGTTGCTGTCGACGATCGGGCCGGTGCGTCGTACGCCCTTCTCAGGCCTCTGACATGGACGACTACGACTACACGCACCCACACCAGGAGCCCTGAGTGATACGTGCCCTGCGCGACCGCTGGAGACGCCCCGCCACGGCGTTGCCGACGGCCGCTCTCGCGCTGGCGCTGACCTGCGCCGGCGCCCTCGCGGCGCAGCCCGCCAGTGCGGCCGACCACCCGGCCGGACTGCCCGAGGCGAGCGTCGCCGCCCAGACCGGCGCCGTGCCCGCCCCGACCGCCTCCGACAAGGAACTGCGCCACCGCGTGGTCGAGGCGGCCAAGACCCAGGCGACGCCGGCGGCGAAGCCCAAGAAGACGCCGTTCATCATCGGCGGCACCGAGACCTCCATCTCCTCGGCGCCGTGGATGGTCCAGCTGTCCTACTACGACGACGCTGCCGGCGAGGGCTACTTCTGCGGCGGCACCCTCGTCGCCCCCAACAAGGTCCTGACGGCGGCACACTGTGTCGCCGGCCTCGACTGGGCGAAGAACGGCGCGGTGGTCGCCGGCGCCACCGGCCTGCTGGACGACACCAACGGCACCGTCGCGGGCGTCTACCGCCAGTGGAACCACCCGCACTTCGACGACGCGACCCTCCAGAACGACGTGGCGGTCCTCACCCTGGACCGTCCGCTGGAGCAGCAGTGGATGAAGCTGACGGCCGCGGGCGACAGCACCTCGTACAAGACCGGCACGTCCGCCACCGTCTACGGCTGGGGTCTGACCTCGGGCGCCGACGACGCGGACCTGTCGGCGAACCTGCGCAAGGTCACCCTGCCGATGGTGGCCGACTCCACCTGCAACACCGCGATGAAGACGGTCCTCGGTGAGGACGACTTCGTCGAGGGCTCGATGTTCTGCGCCGGCACCCCGGCGTCGGGCACCGATGAGGGCACCAAGAGCCCGTGCAACGGCGACTCCGGTGGCCCGGTGGTCGTCGGCGGCAAGGTCGTCGGCATCGTCTCGTGGGGCGTCTCCGGCTGCACCGCCAAGGGCGCCTACCCGGTGTTCACCAAGGTGTCCTCGTACACCTGGGCGGCCCAGCCCCGTATCGACGACGCGGACCTGACCTTCGACGGCCGTGCCGACCTGCTGGAGCGGACGCCCTCGGGCGGCCTGTTCGAGCAGGACAGCAAGGGCACCTCGCTGGCCACCCGCGCCTACCAGGGCAACGGCTGGCAGACCGCCGGCTGGGTCCTCCAGGCCGATCTGGACCGGGACTTCTACCAGGACCTGATCGAACGCGACGCGACCGACGGCAAGCTCTACCGCAGCTACCTGAACCACAGCAGCGGCGAGTTCGAGTGGATGCAGATCACGTCGGTGTGGGGCGGCTACAAGTCGTACGCCGTCCCCGGCGACATGACCGGTGACTCCCGCCCCGACCTGGTCGCGGTGGACGCCGACGGTTCGGTCTACCTGTACCCCGGCAAGGGCAACGGCGAGTTCTACGCCCGCGTCAAGGTCGTCGACAAGGCCTGGAAGGGCGTCGAGATCTTCGGGCACGGCGACCTGTCCGGCGACGGCCGCGCCGACCTGCTGGTCCGCAACAGCTCCGGCGTCCTGTACCTCTACCGGGGCACGCAGGTCGAGCACACGCCGTGGTCGACGCGGATCCAGGCGCGTACGGGCTGGAACTTCACCTCGTACGTGGCCAACGGCGACGTGACCGGCGACGGCATCGCCGACGTCATCACCCGTGACTCGGGCGGCACGCTCTGGCTCTACCCCGGAACCGACAAGGCCTCCAGCGACCTCTTCGGCTCGCGCAAGAGCCTCGGCACCGGCTTCAACCAGTACAACCTGCTGTTCTAGCCCCACCGGACGGACAGCAGAGATCCCCGCGCCCCTTCCGGGGCGCGGGGATCTCCGTTGTTCGAGTGCCGTACGACCTACTCGCAGCCGCAGGACTGGCGCACCACCAGCCGCGAGGGGAACAGCTTCAGCCGCTCGCGGCGGGAGCCCGCCACCCGCAGACCGTCGTCGAGGACGAGGTCGACGGCCGCGCGGGCCATCGCCGAGCGGTCCGACGCGATCGTGGTCAGCGGCGGGTCGGTCAGACCCGCTTCCTTGACGTCGTCGAACCCGGCGACCGCGAGCTGCCCCGGCACGTCGATGCGCAGCTCGCGCGCGGCGCGCAGCACACCGATCGCCTGGTCGTCCGTGGAGCAGAAGATGGCCGGCGGCCGGTGCGGTCCGGCGAGCAGTTCCAGGCCGACCTGGTAGGCGTCGTAACGGTTGTACGGGGCCTCGAAGAGGCGGCCCTCGGTGGGGAGTCCGGCCTCCTGCATGGCGCGCCGCCAGCCCTCGACGTGGTCGGAGACGGGGTCGCCGACCGCCGGTGTCTCGGCGGTGCCGCCGAGACAGGCCACGTACTCGTACCCGTGCTCCAGGAGGTGCCGGGTGGCGAGCTGGGCGCCCCCTATGTCGTCGGTGACGACGGCGACGTCGTCGATCGCCTCGGGGCGCTCGTGCAGCAGCACCACACGGGCGTCCCAGGCGTCGATCTCGGCGGCCGCGTGGTCGTTCAGCGCGTGGCTGACGAGGATCAGCCCGGAGACCCGCATGCCGAGGAAGGCCCGCAGATAGTGGACCTCGCGCTCGGCGATGTAGTCGGAGTTGCCGACGAGCACCATTTTCCCGCGCTCGGCCGCGGCCTGTTCGACCGCGTGCGCCATCTCCCCGAAGAAGGGCTGGCGCGCGTCCGGGACGATCAGCCCTATGAGTTCCGTCCGCCGCGAGGCCATGGCCTGGGCGACCCGGTCGGGCCGGTACCCCAGTTCCTTGATCGCTGCTTGAACGCGCTCGCGCGTGGCCGGGGCGACCGGCCGGGGTCCGTTGTTGATGACATAGCTGACGACGGCGGTCGACGTACCCGCCAGTCGTGCTACATCATCCCTTGTCACCTTGGCCACGCGCGGAGTCTACGCGGATGGACCTACCTCTGGGCAGGGCGTACGGCTGCTTCCTGAGACTGCTCGGGAGCCTCCGCGGGGGCGGCGGCGTCCAGGTGCGCCGTCTCGTCCGCATCGTCCGGCTTTGGCTGGGCCGCCTTGGCCTTCGCGTTGTCCGCCGCGCGGTCCACCTTCTCCGGCGTGACGAAGCGGTAGCCGACGTTGCGGACGGTTCCGATCAGCGACTCGTGCTCGGGCCCGAGCTTCGCGCGCAGCCGTCGTACGTGCACGTCGACCGTCCGCGTACCGCCGAAGTAGTCGTAGCCCCAGACCTCCTGGAGCAACTGGGCGCGCGTGAAGACGCGGCCCGGGTGCTGCGCGAGGTACTTCAGGAGCTCGAACTCCTTGAAGGTCAGGTCGAGGACCCGGCCCTTGAGCTTGGCGCTGTACGTCGCCTCGTCCACGGAGAGGTCGCCGTTGCGGATCTCCATGGGGGAGTCGTCGTTGACGATCTGCTGGCGGCCCATCGCGAGCCGCAGCCGTGCCTCGACCTCGGCCGGACCGGCGGTGTCGAGGAGAACGTCGTCGATGCCCCAGTCGGCGGTGACGGCCGCGAGGCCGCCCTCCGTCACGACGAGGATGAGGGGACAGCCGGGTCCCGTGGAGCGCAGCAGCTGACACAGGCTGCGGACCTGCGGGAGATCACGTCGTCCGTCGATGAGGATGACGTCGGCACCGGGGGTGTCGACGAGGGCCGGGCCTTCGGCCGGTGCCACGCGCACGTTGTGCAGCAGCAGGCCGAGAGCGGGAAGCACCTCCGTCGACGGCTGAAGGGCATTGGTCAGGAGCAACAGTGAACTCATCGCACCTCACCCACCTGGGTCGTCCTGCGGTCGTGCTCGGTTCGCTCGCCCATAACGTCTGGTTCCTCCTCGGTCCCTGCGAGGACGTTTGCGGCACTGCTCTCTGCCTGCGACTCCCTCGCCCTGGGATCCGCAGGGCCTCCCTGGCCCCGTACACCTGCGGTTTCCCGCTTCGTATACAACGGTCCTGGAAGCACAAAAGGACCCGGGGGCTACTCTGCCCGAGTCCTCATGCCCAGCAGAATAGCCCACATGAGCTCAGGTCCGGCAGGTCAAGTGACGCGATCTTTCAATAGTCCACACCGTGAGACAACGCCGCGTACCTCCGCCCGGAGGTTTCTGCGCACGGTCGACGGAGTGACGATCGACGCGGCCTACGACCCCGGGGAGCGGCCCGGTGGTGATCTCGCGTTCATCCTGGCGCACGGGTTCACGGGCGATCTGGACCGTCCGCACGTGCGCCGCGCGGCCGGTGTGCTGGGCCGCAGCGCGGCGGTCGTCACCTTCTCCTTCCGTGGTCACGGCGCCTCCGGGGGCCGCTCCACGGTCGGCGACCGGGAGGTCCACGACCTGGCGGCGGCGGTCGCCTGGGCGCGCGAGCTGGGGCACACCCGGATCGTGACGGTCGGCTTCTCGATGGGCGGCTCCGTGGTGCTGCGGCACGCGGCGCTGTACGGGAGGACGGGTTCGGGACCGGGTCCCGCCGAGGCGGCCGGTCCGGAGTACGAGGGGCGCGCGGAGGTGCGCACGGACGCGGTGGTCTCGGTCAGCTCGCCCGCCCGCTGGTACTACCGGGGCACGGCCCCGATGCGGCGGCTGCACTGGCTGGTGACCCGTCCGGAGGGCCGGATCGTGGGCCGGCTGGGCCTGCGCACCCGGATCCACCACCGTGAGTGGGACCCGGTGCCCGCGTCGCCCGTCGAGTGCGTCCCGTACATCGCGCCGACCCCGCTGCTCGTCGTCCACGGGGACAGGGACGGCTACTTCCCGCTCGACCACCCGAGGATGCTGGCCGAGGCGTCGGGCGGCCACGCCGAACTGTGGCTGGAGCACGGCATGGGGCACGCGGAGAACGCGGCCCCGGACGACCTGCTCACCCGCATCGCGGCCTGGGCCGTCGCACACGCGGGCTAGGGCGACCGTCGTGACCGTCCCGTCGTTCGATCCCACGGGGCGGGCACGGCGTCGGGGGGCGGACGGGGATTTGACGACAGGGCCTAGCCTTGCGGGGTCCACGCGAGCGTGTGGGCGCACAGACACCGAACCGCTGATTGAGGAACGAGATGGCAAAGGGCACGGTGCGTTACTGGGCCGCCGCCAAGGCCGCGGCAGGCGTCGCCGAGGAGCCGTACGAGGCGGGCACGCTCGCCGAGGCACTCGACGCGGCCCGCGAACGACACCCCGGCGAGCTCGTCCGCGTCCTGCGACGCTGCTCGTTCCTCATCGACGGTGACCCCGTGGGCACCCGAGGGCATGAGACGGTACGGCTGGCCGAGGGCGGCACGGTCGAGGTGCTCCCGCCGTTCGCAGGAGGGTGAGCGAGACCATGAGCAACCAGCCGTTCGAGGGCCGGTACGAAGGTCAGTACGAGGAGTACGACCCCTACCGGCAGCCCCAGCAGGAGTCCCGGGACCAGCAGTCCCCGCAGCAGGAGCAGCAGGGGCAGCAGGAGCAGGGTCAGCAGCAAGGCCAGGGTGAGCCCGACTGGCAGCAGCAGACCCAGCAGTGGGAGGGGCAGACCTGGGAGACGCAGACGCACCCGTCCGTTCCCGCCGCGGACACCGCCTATCTGCCTCCGCAGGCCTACCCGGCGTACGGCGAGCCGCAGGGCCCCCAGGGCTACGGCGACGCCGCGGGCGACCCCCTGCCGTCCGAGGCCCCCGCCCAGGAGCCGTCCGCCGAGCCGGTGGGCGTCCGGATCCGCCCCGACGGGATCCCGCTCGCCGACGCGACACCCGCCGAGGTCGCGGCAGACGCCACCTCGGACTACGGACCCGCGACCGTCACCGGCAACGCCCGGATCACCGACGCCCAGCGTGCCCGGGCCGAGGGCCGGTCCCCGATCATCGAGCCCGGCATGCAGCCGGCCGCGCTGACGGCGGTCCTCGCGCTGCTGCTCTCCGGAGCGGCGGCCATCGGCGAGTACGCGCTCGTCGTCCCTCTCGTGCTGCTCCAGGCCGTCACCGCGGCGGGCTGGTTCCGGCTGAATGGGATGTGGCCGGCCCGGCAGGGCATCGCGCTGGCCTTCGCCGGTGCGCTGACCGCCGACGTCGCGCTGCTCGCCGCGGGCCGGGAGAACGCGCCCGCCGCGATCCTCGGCACGCTCGGTGTCTGGGTGCTGCTCACCCTCGTGCTCCAGCTGCGCAGCCATGCCGACCCCGACACCCGCATGTACGGGCTGATGGCGACCGTGGCCTCCGCGGCGCTGGCGATCATCGCGGCCGGGCACCTCGCGGCCGAGCCGGACGCCGTCACCGTGGGAGGCGCGGCGGTCGCCGTCGCGATCCTGGCCCGCGCGCTGCCGCTGCCCACCGCGGCCTCCGTGGTGGTCGCGCTGCTGGCCGCCGCGGGCGCCGGTATCGCGGTCGGCGGGATGACGGACCTGGGCACCCAGGGCGCCTTCCTGGGCCTCGGCGCCGGGGTGTGCGCGCTGATCGGGCACCGGGCGGCCAGTTACGACTACCCGTCCCGGTTCGTGCACCTCACCGCGGGTGTGGCCCTGCCGCTGGCCGCCGCCGCCCCCGCCGTCTACCTGCTGGGCCGCGCGCTGGGCTGACGGCCGGTTCCCACCGCCGCGATCCGGTCAACCTGCCGCTCCGAATCGTCACAGCTGATCGACAACCATCATGAAGGGCCCCCGGACCGGGGGCCCTTCATGGTTAGGCTCGCGTTCGGCGGCAACCAGGCCGACCGGACGGGGCCGTCCTACGTGAGGGAACACCGAGCATGCGCGCACTGCGAATATTCCTGATCCTGGTCGTCGTCCTCGGCGGTCTGTTCGTGATCGCCGACCGGGTGGCGGTCCACGTCGCGGAGGACCAGGCGGCGGACCGCGTCAAGAGCACGGAGGGCCTGGCGAACACCCCCGACGTGTCCATCGAGGGCTTCCCGTTCCTCACCCAGGTCGTCGGCGGCGAACTGGACGACGTGAAGATCGGCATCAAGGACTACGAGGCGTCGACGGGCACCTCGGCCGGCACCGTCCGGATCGACGACCTCCGCGCGGAGATGCACGGCGTGGCCTTCTCCGGCGACTTCAGCTCCGCCACCGCCGCCCGGGCCACCGGCACCGCCACGATCGCCTACGACGAGCTGCTCAAGGCCGCCAAGTCCGAGCCGGGGAACGTCGCGCCCGGCCTCACCGCCCAGATCACGGGCCTCTCCGACGGCGGCAACGGCAAGATCAAGGTGACCCTCTCCTCGGAACTCCTCGGCCGCAAGCTGCCGCCGGTCTCGGTGCTCAGCTCCGTCACCGTCTCCGGGGACACGGTCAAGGTGCACGCCGACTCGCTGCCCAAGATCGGTGACACCCAGCTCGTCGAGGGCCCGATCCGGTCGGTCACCGACTTCGAACAGAAGATCCAGAAGCTGCCGGGCGGCATCAAGCTCGACAAGGTCGAGGCGGCCTCGGACGGCGTCGACATCTCGGTGAAGGGTTCGGACGTCAGCCTCGTCGGGTAGGTCGCGGAGGCGGGGAGGCCGGGCGGCCCCGGATGGGCGGAGCCCGGTCCCCGCCCGGAGAAGTGCTGCCTGAAGGGGTCCTGTCCGAAAGGCGAGACGGTCACGTCCGTACCGCAGATGCGTCTTCGGCAGGAAGTCGGCCAGGAGGGCCGGGGCCCGTGCGGCGGCGGCCCCGACGGCGTTCTCGTATCACAGTGCGGACGATCGCGTCTCAGCATACGACACGCCGGTGACATGCCCGCCTGTCCGTCCCTACGATCGGACGCATGAAGCGACAGGCGGATCTCACGAAGCGGCGGGCAGTAGACCTGTGCCGCGTCGCCGCCATGCTCTGTCGCACCTTCTGAGCGGAAGCGTCGACTTCCGCGCGCCGGGCCCTTGGACCTCTCTCGTCAGGGCCACCCTTGCGCCGTGCGGCCTGATCGGCCGGCACCACCGCGCACCCCTCTCCAACGCATCACCCCGCCGCAACTGCCCCGGAGGAGAACGAGCATGAGCCGCACGGACGTCCTGGTAGACGCCGACTGGGTCCAGGACCACCTGGACGACCCGAACGTCGCCGTCGTCGAGGTCGACGAGGACACCTCGGCGTACGAGAAGAACCACATCCGCAACGCCATCCGGATCGACTGGACCAAGGACCTCCAGGACCCGGTCCGCCGTGACTTCATCGACCAGGAGGGCTTCGAGAAGCTCCTCTCGGCGAAGGGCATCGGCAACGACACGCTCGTCGTGCTCTACGGCGGCAACAACAACTGGTTCGCGTCCTACGCCTACTGGTACTTCAAGCTCTACGGCCACGAGAACGTGAAGCTCCTCGACGGCGGCCGCAAGAAGTGGGAGCTCGACTCCCGCGACCTGGTCGACGGCTCGCAGGTCCCCGAGCGCGCCGCGACCGCGTACAAGGCCAAGCCGCAGGACACCTCGATCCGCGCCTTCCGTGACGACGTCGTCGCCGCGATCGGTGCGCAGAACCTGGTCGACGTCCGTTCGCCCGACGAGTTCAGCGGCAAGCTGCTCGCGCCGGCGCACCTGCCGCAGGAGCAGTCGCAGCGTCCGGGCCACGTCCCGAGCGCCCGCAACATCCCGTGGTCGAAGAACGCCAACGACGACGGCACCTTCAAGTCGGACGACGAGCTCAAGGAGCTCTACGCCGACGAGCAGGTCGACCTCGCCAAGGACACCATCGCGTACTGCCGCATCGGTGAGCGTTCCGCGCTCACCTGGTTCGTCCTGCACGAGCTCCTCGGTGTCCAGAACGTCAAGAACTACGACGGCTCCTGGACCGAGTACGGCTCCCTCGTCGGCGTGCCGATCGAGCTCGGCGCCAACAAGTAACCCTCAAGGCCTGAAGGACGGAACCGACATATGTGTGGAGCGAAGGCCGGCGGCCCCGACGCCTCGGCGATCAAGCCCGGTGAGACGACGATCCAGGGTCAGGTGACCCGCGACGGCGAGCCGGTGACGGGCTACGTCCGTCTCCTGGACTCGACCGGCGAGTTCACCGCGGAGGTCCCGACCTCCGCCACGGGCCAGTTCCGCTTCTACGCGGCCGAGGGCACCTGGACCGTCCGGGCGCTGGTCCCCGGTGGCACCGCCGACCGTACGGTCGTGGCGCAGACGGGCGGCCTCGCCGAGATCGCGATCGCCGTCTGAACAGTCGGCCGCCGTCCCTGACGGCGGCCGGACGGAACGGCCGAAGGGCCGCACCCCCGGGGGTTGGACGCTTACCGGATCGGGGTGCGGCCCTTCGGCGTGCCCGCGGCGCCCGCTCGGTGCGGCGGGCACTGCGCCGGACGGGTTGTCCGGGCCTACGCTGGAGGTATGTACGCACGCAGGCGTCACGTGTACTTCGTCATGATGGGGACGTGCATCACGCTGTTCGTCCTCGCCTGGGGCGTCGTACGGCTGTGGTCGGTCCCGGCGGCCGTCGCGATGTGCGTGGTGGCCATGGTCATCCCGCCGGTCGCGGCGATGGCGGCCAACCGGCGCGGCCCCGAGGACCGATGGTGGGACGACCCGTCCGGCGACCGGAAGTCCGACGAGTGGTGGGACGAGCTGGACGGCAAGAAACGACGACAGCAGTAGTCGGTGGCCGGCGGCGGCCCTGTCGGGACAGCGGCAGCGGCTCCACGGCGCCGGCCGGAACGGCGCGGAAGGCTCACATGTCGCGTACGAGGTTGTCCACGGTGGTGCTGGACGCACCCGACGCCCACAAGCTCGCCGAGTTCTATCAGCGGCTGCTCGGCTACACGGTGCGCGCCGAGGAGCCGAACTGGGTGCTCATCGGCCCGCCCTTCGAGGGCACCGCGCTCGCCTTCGAGACCGAGCCGCTCTACACCCCGCCGGTGTGGCCCGCGGGCCCCGGCGACCAGCGGATGATGCTGCACCTCGACATCGAGGTCGACGACCTGGCCGAGGAGACCGAGCGGGCCGAGGAACTGGGCGCCCGGCTCGCCGACCTGCAGCCCCAGGAGGACGTACGGGTGCTGTTCGACCCGGCGGGCCACCCCTTCTGCCTCTGGGTGGACGTCCGCCGCAAGCCGCGTCCCTAGCCGGCCGGCTCCCGCTCCTTGGCCCGTCAGTAGACGAGCGCCTGCGTCCCGTCCGCCATCGCCTCCTGCACGAACACCTGCGCCCCGGCGATCCGTACCCCCTCCAGGACGTCCTTCTCGGTGATGTCGCGGCGGGCCGCGCACTGGGTGCACAGGGTGAGGCGTCCGGCCGCCAGGATCGAGTCGATCAGGTCGGGCAGCGGAGCGGCGTGCGGCAGGTCGAACTCGGCCGCCCGGCCCGGCAGCGCGAACCACGCGGACTCGCCGGTCAGCCAGAAGGACACCTCCACGCCACTGGCCACGGCCACCGCCGCGACGGTGAAGGCCTGAGAGCAGCGTTCCGGGGCGTCGGCCCCCGCCGTCACCTTGATCACGAGCTTGTTCGCCATGCCCGTCATCGTATGCCGAATCGTGATCATCCTTCGTGCAACCCCATGCATGGGCCATGGGTCTCCTGTGCGCGCGGATACGGAATCCACGCTTCACGTTCTGTGGGGGGACGTCTTGGAAGTACCCGAAGGATCCGAAACACCGGAAAGACCGCGCGTGCCTGAAGATGCGCCGGTTGCCGACCCCGGTGCGCAGGCCTCCGAGCCCGCGCAGGCCTCCGAGCCCGCGCAGGCCGTCGGCCCCGTTGTGCGGGCCGCCGAGGCGGACGTCCCGGCCGAACCGCGTGTCCGGCGGCGGCGGGGGCGCACTGCCCTGCTGATCGCCACGGCCGCCGTGCTCGGTCTCGTCGCCGGTACGTGCACCGGATTTGTCATCCAGGCCGACCGTGAGCCCACGAAGCTGGCTCCGCTGTCGCAGCCGGTCGTGGCCCAGGCCAAGGGCGACGGCCCCGAGCCGCTGTCCGCCGCACAGGACCACCGCGTCAAGACGGACGGCGACCTGCGCAAGCTGCTGCTGCCGCGGCCGAAGGGCGCGAAGACGGCCGACTGGCTGGGAGACGCCGACGGCTGGATGGACGTCGGCGCGTACGCCGAGTCGTACGAGAAGCCGGCCGGGGCCTTCCGTGAGCTGATCGCCGACGAGTACCGGCGCGCGGCCGTCACGGGCTGGAGCTCGGGCAGCACGTACACCGTCGAGGTCCGGCTCGTGCAGTTCCGCCAGGAGGAGAAGCTCGCCGCCGCCGACTCCGCGGAGGAGGGTCACTACTGGGCGGCCAAGAAGAGCGACACGAGCGACTGGCCCGTCCCGGGCACCGGGGACGGCGTGGCGTACGTCCACAACAAGCCCGACACCAAGCCCGGTTACCTGCCGCTCTACGAGGCCGAGGCTCATGCCTGGCGTGGTGACGTCGCCGTGGAGATCTGGGTCTACGACAGCAAGCCGATTCCCAAGGCCAAGATCATGGACCTGGCCGAGCGGCAGATGGAGCGGCTGTGAACGAGCACGCCGAGAACCCTGAGGACGTGCGGCCCGCCCCGGCGTCGGCCGCACCGGAATCGACTCCCGCCGAGGCCGAGGCTGTAGCAGAGATCGAGACCCCGGCTGTGGCACCGGCGCCCGCGGACACCCCCGCGGCGGCGGAGTCCGGCGTGCCGGCGGAGCCCTCCGACGCGCCCGTACCGCGCAGGAAGCCGCTCCGCCGTGGCCGTATCGCCGCCGTGGCCGGTGCCGTGCTGCTGGCCGGAGCCGTCATCGCGGGCAGCGCCTACACCGTCGTGACCGTCCAGGACGCCGACCGTGACGCGGGCGCGCCCACCTGGAAGCTCCCGCGAGGGGAGAAGCACGAGGTCAAGAACGCGAAGGCCGCGTCGACGCTGGCCTCCGTGCTCGTGCCGTACGACGACAGCTGGAGCCGTGGCCCGGACATCGCCGAGTTCGGCTCCGACGCCGCGCTCAGCGGAGGCGAGGCGACGGCCCTGCGCAAGGAGTCGATCCGCAGCCTGCCCCGTTCGCAGCGGCGGCAGATCGAGAAGCAGATCGAGAAGCAGCACACCAAGGGCATGGCGATGCGCAGCTACCTGAGCACGTCGAACGCGAGCGACTCCACGCTCTACGCGGCAGGCGCCTACGCGGTGAGCATCGAGCTGGTCCAGATGGAGGACAAGGCGGCGGTCCGGGACAGGTCCACGTTCCAGAACGAGTTGTTCGACGCCCTGAAGGTCTTCCGCGCCGGACCGAAGATCGAGGGCTACAAGAACGCCAAGTGCTTCCTGCCGCCCAAGGACCAGAAGGAGAAGCTCGACATGATGATCTGCTCCGCCTACCAGGGCGACGTGCAGGTCAGCGTCACCGCGTACGGAGTCAAGCCGCTGAACAGCAAGGGAGTCGCGATGCTCCTGCGTCAGCAGCTCGACCGCATCAAGACCCCGGGGGAGGCGGTATGACCGAGCAGACGACCCAGGTCGACGACGCGCAGCCGGAACCGGACACGCTGCCGACGGAGTCCACGCGGCCGGAGCAGGACCCGAGGCAGGAGGAGGTCTCGGCGTCCGTCGAGGCGACCGCACCGGTAGGGGAGACCGCGGCGGCCGAGCCGGAGTCCGTGGTGCCGCATCCGCAGCCGCAGCCCGAGATGGCGGCCCCGTACGCCGGGCAGGCGGGCTTCATTCCGCCGCCGCCCACCGCGCCGCCGGTGTTCCCCGCACCGCAGGAACCCCCGGTCAAGGTCAGGAAGGACCGCCGGGTGCTGCGTGCCGTGCTGCGGTGGACCGCCGCCACGGTGGTCTTCGCGGCGGTCGGGGCGTCTGCGGCGTACGGCATCACGCGCATGGAGCGGACCGACGTACCCGGTCTGGCGACGGAACCCGACGGACGCTGGGACTACCCGGCGATCGCGAAGCCGCCGCTGCCGTCCGGCAGCCCGGCCCCCTTCGCCGGCGCGGACAAGGCCGGCGTGCACTCCGCCGACCTGCGCGCGCTCCTGCTTGCCGCGCCGAAGGGCGCGAAGGCGGACGCGGCACTGCGGGGTGACGACGGCTGGCTGTCGTCCAAGGCCTTCCTTTCCCAGTACGCCGAGAAGGTGGATCGCGAGACGGTCGGCCAGATGCTGACCGACGACGCGGTGCGGCACATCGCGGCGCGCGGCTGGACCACCGCGGACGGCACGCGCACGCGGATCTACCTGCTCCAGTTCGACACCGCCGCCGTCGCGGAGGAGCTCGTGTCCACGAAGCTCACGAACTACGACGGGGCGCAGTACGCGGTCACCGGGGCCGCCACGTCCCAGCGCGACGAGCACTTCCCCGCCGCGTCCGAGATCGACGACATCACCCGGTTCGCGTACACGGAGAGCAAGCCGTACGGCCCCGAGCAGGTCCGCGAGGCCTATCTGTCGGCCGGCGACACCATCGCGCTGGTCGTGCAGTCCCACAAGGGGGTCGCGCAGGCGGTGCCGTTCCAGCAGACGGTGGTCCTGCAGAGCCAGCTGCTCGACTGAGGCCGCGTGGCCCCGGGAGGGTGTACCTGAAAGAGAGTGCCGGGCCCCAGCCGCGTAAGCTGGGGCCCGGCCTTGTGTACGTCCCCAGTCGCGGCCGCGCCGGGCGGGGGACCCCGTTCCGCTCACCGAGGAGCACCCGTGGAGATCTTCTTCGAAACCCTTCTGGTCCTGGTCTGCGTCGGCGTGCTCGCCTTCGCCGGACTGACCGTGAAGAAGCTGTACCAGGGCCAGCGCTGACCCCCATCAAGGAACTGTTCAGCTCATGATCGAGATCCCGTCGGACCTCCACAAGGACCTGGTCCCCCTTGTCTTCCTCCTCGGCGACTGGGCCGGAGTCGGCGTGTACGACTTCCCCGGCTCCGAGAAGTGCAACTTCGGACAGGAGGTCAGCTTCAGCCACGACGGCCGGGACTTCCTGGAGTACCGCTCGCACAGCTGGGTGCTCGACGCGGAGGGCAACAAGGTCCGCCCGCTGGAGACCGAGACCGGCTTCTGGCGCGTCGACGCCGACCGCAAGGTCGAGGTCGTGATGACGCGTGACGACGGCGTCGTCGAGATCTGGTACGGCGAACTCGCCGACAAGAAGCCGCAGATCGACCTGGTCACCGACGCCGTGGCCCGCACCGCCGCGTCCGGCCCGTACAGCGGTGGCAAGCGCCTCTACGGCTATGTGAACAGCGACCTCATGTGGGTCGGTGAGAAGCAGACCCCCGAGGTCGAGCTGCGCCCCTACATGTCCGGTCACCTGAAGAAGACCGTGACTCCGGAGGACGTCGAGCGCTGGGCCAAGGACCTGCCCGAGGACATGCCGGACGACGGCATCGCCTTCTTCAAGTAGGCCCGGTCCGCCCGGCCGAAGCCGCCGCTGTCGTTCATCAGCTCGGTTCGGCGCCGAATGGTCCTAGACTTCCAGTGTGGTGAGCACCGACTGGAAGAGCGACCTCAGGCAGCGCGGCTACCGGCTGACGCCGCAGCGTCAGCTTGTCCTCGAAGCAGTGGACACCCTGGAGCACGCGACCCCCGACGACATCCTCGTGGAAGTGAGGAAGACGGCGTCGGGGGTCAACATCTCCACCGTCTACCGGACCCTGGAGCTCCTGGAGGAGCTCGGGCTGGTCAGCCATGCCCACCTCGGGCACGGCGCGCCGACGTACCACCTGGCCGACCGGCACCATCACATCCACCTCGTCTGCCGGGACTGCACGAACGTCATCGAGGCCGACGTCTCCGTCGCCGCCGAGTTCACCGCGAAGCTCCGGGACAGCTTCGGCTTCGAGACGGACATGAAGCACTTCGCGATCTTCGGACGCTGCAAGGACTGCGCGGCCGGGCAGAAGTGACCGGGAAGCGGTCCTTCGCCGATCAGGCGGCCGGGCCGCAGAAATAAAAATGACGACCCCACGGTCGTAGTGTGTATGTCCATGAAGAGCTCCCTCCTGTCCCTGCCGGGCGCCGTTCCCGCCGAAGGCGTGGACGAAGGCGTCGCGGCGCACTACGGCGACCTGTTCCGCGAGCAGCGTGCCCTCGCCGACGGCCTCGGCTTCGTGGACCTCTCGCACCGTGGCGTCGTCACCGTCACCGGCGACGACCGGCTCGCCTGGCTGCACCTGCTGCTCACCCAGCACGTCACCGACCTCCCCGTGGGCCGGGCCACCGAGGCGCTGATCCTCTCCGCGAACGGCCACATCGAGCACGCGCTCTACCTCGTGGACGACGGCACGACGGTCTGGATGCACACGGAACCGGACACCCAGGAAGCGCTGATCGCCTACCTGGAGTCGATGAAGTTCTTCTACCGCGTGGACGTCGCCGACCGCACGGCCGACTTCGCGGTGGTGTACCTCCCGGCCGGTTCGATCGCCGAGGTCCCCGAGGGCGTCGTCGTCCGCGAGACGCCGTACGGCCGTGATCTCTTCCTGCCCCGCGCGGACCTGGAGTCCTACGCGCGGAAGGCCGGCCCGGCCGCCGGACTCCTCGCCCACGAGGCGCTGCGCGTCGAACAGCACCGGCCCCGCCTCGGCTTCGAGACCGACCACCGCACCATCCCGCACGAGCTGGGCTGGATCGGCACCGCCGTGCACCTCCAGAAGGGCTGCTACCGCGGCCAGGAGACCGTCGCGCGCGTCCAGAACCTGGGCAAGCCCCCGCGCCGCCTGGTCTTCCTGCACCTCGACGGCAGCGAGGTCCACCTGCCCGCGCACGGCACCGAGCTGCGCCTCTCCGCGGACGGCCCCGACGGCCGCAAGATCGGCTTCATCACGACGGCCGCACGCCACCACGAGCTGGGCCCGATCGCCCTCGCGCTCGTGAAGCGCAACGTGCCGCTCGACGCCCCGCTGACGGCGGACTCGACAGCGGCGGCCCAGGAGGTCGTGGTCGAGCCGTAGGGGCCACCCGCGGGGCCTGGGCTCACATCTCCAGGAGGACGGTGAACGGGCCGTCGTTGGTGAGGGAGACACGCATCCCGGCGCCGAAGCGGCCCGTGGCCACGGTGGCGCCCAGGGCGCGGAGCTGCGCCACGACCTCGTCGACGAGCGGCTCCGCGACATCGCCGGGGGCGGCGGCGTTCCAGGTGGGGCGGCGGCCCTTGCGGGCGTCGCCGTAGAGCGTGAACTGGCTGATGACCAGCAGCGGCGCGTCGATGTCTGAGCAGGACCGCTCCTCGCTCAGCATCCGGACGGACCAGAGTTTCCGGGCGAGCTGTGCCGCCTTCTCCTTGGTGTCCTCATGCGTGACACCGACCAGGACGCACAGGCCCTCGCCGTTGATCTCGCCGACCGTCTCGCCGTCCACGACGACGCTCGCGCCGTCCACCCTCTGCACCACCGCACGCATGCCGACCATGATGCCGTGCCCCGCCGGCGTGACGCTCTGCGGGCCCTTCGCGTGATTTCCGGAGGTTACTAACCCCCCATCTGGGGCCGATCGGGGGCACTCGGTCACATAGCGACCACCGGGGGTGGCACCATGCGGGGTGTTGCGGTGCATCCGGTGGGTGGACCGCGCCGGTCGAGGGGACGGTAGAGGCACATGAGCACACCGAGTACAGGGCGACAGCCCGGGGCCGTGTCATTGACCCGCACGAGCGCACGGGCGGGCCGGGCGGCGTCCCGGCCGCCGGTGCAGCGCACCGACAGCGGCCCGCTGCCCGCCGACGCGGGCCGGCCCGGTCTCGGCGTGCTCCGGCTGCCCGAACTGCGGACCCTGCGCCGGGAGGCCCAGCGGAACGAGGCCGATCTCAGCTACGTACGACGGCTCCTCCAGGGGCGTATCGACATCACGCGCGCGGAGCTCGCGCGCCGGGGACAGCGGCGGATGCCCGCCGCGACCTCGGGGCACCGGCCGTTCCTGCCCGCCAGGGAGCCGTCCGTCGTCGAGCGGCTCTCGGAGATCCTCACGGACGCCCCGGCCCGCCACCGCTCCTCCGCCCGCCATGTGACGGTGGGCACGCCCCACAGCGAGGAGTACCGGGCGCTCGCCGCCGACATGCTCGCCGAGGTGGAGCTGTCGGACCTGGACGCCCGGACGGACGAAGAGCTGAGCGCGGGCCTCGGCCGTCTCGTCCGCTACGAGCAGCAGGTCTCCCGGCAGCGCCAGCAGCTCCAGCGCACCGCGGACGACTGCAGCGCGGAGATCGCCCGCAGGTACCGTGAAGGCGAAGCACAAGTAGACGACCTGCTCATGTGACGCGGCGGCCCCGGCGATCCCGGGGCCGAGAGGCACGCCGGAACCTGGAGGCGGCTTCGCTCCGCGGCGGCGGGCGCGGTCCCGGGTACGACCCGGGTGACGCCCTCCGGGCGGGTCCCTTCCCGGAAGGTCACCGCCGATGCCCGCCACGCCCCGCACGCCCGAAGGCCCCTCCACCCCGGACGGCATGTCCGCCCCGGCGGCCGGGACCCCCGCCGGTTCTCCGCCGGTCCTCGCCGAGGTCGTACGCTCCGGTTTCGTCGAGGGCCACCATCGCGGCAGCCTGGTCCTGCTGGCCGCCGACGGGTCGGTCGAGCTGGCGCTCGGCGATGTGACGGCACCCGTCTTCCCCCGCTCCTCGAACAAGCCCATGCAGGCGGCGGGCGTCCTGCGCGCCGGCCTCGACCTGTCCGGGGAGCGCCTCGCCCTCGCCGCCGCCAGCCATTCCGGGGAGATCTTCCACCGCGACCTGGTGCGGAAGATGCTCATCGAGAACGGGCTGACCGGCGACCAGCTCCAGTGCCCGCCCGACCTGCCGCTGGACGCCGTCGAGGCGGAGACGTACCTCGCCGCCGGTGCCGTACGGGACCGGGTCACCATGAACTGCTCCGGCAAGCACACGGCGATGCTCGCGGTCTGTGCCCAGCGAGGGTGGCCCACCGAGTCGTACCTCGATCCCGGGCACCCGCTCCAGCAGCTGATTCACACGGTGGTCGAGGAGGCCGCGGGGGAGCCGGTCGCGGCGGTCGGTACGGACGGCTGCGGGGCGCCCCTGATGGCCATCGGCCTCACCGGCCTGGCCCGCGCCTTCCGCCACTTCGTCCTCGCCGCCCCCGGCTCCGCGGAACGCCGTGTCGCCGACGCCATGCGAGCCCACCCCGAGTACGTCGCGGGCACCCGGCGTCCCGACACCTGGCTGATGCGGGAGATCCCGGGCGCGCTGTCCAAGATGGGCGCCGAAGCGGTCCAGGCGGTCGCCCTACCGGACGGCCGCGCCCTGGCCTTCAAGATCGACGACGGCTCCACCCGAGCCCTCGGCCCCGTCCTCGCCCGCGCCCTGACCCTCCTGAACGTGACGTCCCCGATCCTCCAGAAGATAGGCAGGGCCCCCTTGCTGGGCGGAGGCAGGGAAGTGGGCGAGATAAGGGCCACGTTCTGAGGAACGGAGATCCCCGCGGGGGTCGCGGGGCACGGAGCGACAAGCCCCCACGGCCGCGCGCAGCAGGGTTGGGGGCGAAGCCCCGGGAGTGCCGCGAGATCGACCCCACCGGGCGGGCGCTGGACCGGCGGCCTGGGGCAGGGGTTGGGGGCGAAGCCCGGGGAGCGCCGGGTGGTGTTCAGGGGCGCGGGGAACTGCGCGACCGGCCCGCACCGGGGTGCGTCGGAACAACCACCTGGGAGGGCGGGCGTCGGGGGACGCGCCCCGGACACCAACGAGGCCCCTCGGCAGGGGTGCCGGCGGCGGAAACCCCCGCGACACCCCGCCGACAGGCGCCTAGCGTGGCCCCATGACCCCGCACGACGGCACCGCCCCCACCCCCCTCATGGTCCGCCCCCTCGCACCCCCCGACATCCCGGACTGGCTGCGCGCGCTGAACACGGGGTTCCTGCGCCCGCCGACGGTGTCCAAGGAGGAGACCGAGGCGCGGGGCGCGGGACTTGTCCTGCCGCGCACCCTGGGCGCGTACGACGGGGACCGCTGCGTGGCGACGTTCCGCTCGTTCCCCCAGGAGCTCACCGTGGTGGGCGGCGCCACCGTCCCCGCGGACGCGATCTCCAGCGTCACGGTCTCGCCCACCCACCGCCGCCGCGGCCTCCTCACCCGCATGATGGAGGCCGACCTGGCGGCGGCGAGGGAGCGCGGCGACGTCGTCGCGACGCTCATCGCCGCCGAGTACCCGATCTACGGCCGCTACGGCTTCGGCCCCGTCACCACCACCGCCGAGTGGACCATCGACGTCGCGCGCACGGGCCTCGACCCCCGCTGGGCGGGCCCAGGCGACGGCGGCCGCGTCGACCTCGTGGACGCCGAGGACGTGCGCCGCGACGGACCCGGGGTGCACGAACGCTTCCGCCGCGGCCGGCCCGGCGCCATCAACCGCGACGACCGCTGGTGGCAGATCAACACCGGTGTCCTGAGGCTCGGCGGCGACCCCTGGAAGGAACCCTTCTACGCCGCGTACCGCTCGGCGTCCGGCGAGATCGAGGGCCTGGTCTCCTACGAGTCCGACGACCACTGGGACGACTCCAACCAGCCGCAGAACACCGCGACGGTGAACTGGCTGATCGCGGTGACGCCGGCGGCGGAACGCGCCCTGTGGCGGTACCTCTGCTCGGTCGACTGGATCGCCCGGGTCAAGACGGGTGGGCGCGCCCCCGACGACCTGGTGCCGCAGTTCCTGCCGGACCCGCGGGCCGCGCGCATCACGACCCAGTCGGACTGGCTGTGGGTACGCATCCTGGACGTCGTACGGGCCCTGGAGGTACGGACGTACGGGGCTGCCGGGACGCTCGTCCTGGAGGTGACGGACGAGAGCGGGCCGGCGGGTGGCCGCTACCGGCTGCAAGCCGCCGCGGACGGGACCGCGACCTGCGCCCCGACCACGGAGGACGCTCAACTCACCGTCCCGGTCGCCGAGCTGGCCACCCTCTGGCTCGGTGACGACTCCGCGGAGCGGCTCGTGGCGCTCGGCCGGGTCCGGGAACGGCAAGAGGGCGCCGCCTCCGTAGCCGACGCCCTGCTGCGGACGTCCAGGCGACCGTGGTGCCCGGACATCTTCTGAACTACCGTTTTCGGTCCGTCAGTTCCCCTTCCATGCGGGTGCCGGGCTGTTTCCCGTGAGCTCTGATCTCTTGATCCGTAGCGATTCAGTTGTGGTTGTTTTTCTGGTGGTGCGGTGGTGCGGTGGTGCGGTGGTGCGGACCGACCGGGCTCCCGGCTCCCCTCCGGAGGAGAGACCGGTCGGCCGGGCCGACGGACGGCAGGCGTCCGTCAGCCGGACTGGGCGAGCAGCATCACGAGGATCACCGCCCCGATGCCGCTGATCATGGTGTTCTTGGCCTTGAGGCCGACGGACAGCGCGACGAACGCGATGATGCCCATCGGTCCGTACTTCCACTGGATGAGCTGCTCGAATCCGATGGCGAGGGCGGCGACGGCGAGGGCGATGAGCGGCATGACGGTCCCTCCTTCGGGACGGGGAGGCGAACCCCGTTGAGGACCGTCCGCCTCGTCACCCGATCCGCGGGCGATGCTCAGGCGGCCAACCCCCGGGAAGCTTGACCATGTTGTGCAAGTTGGTGACCAACTCACTCCTAGTTATCTCCATGTTGGGACGACTCATAACCACCTATCCGACAACTGCCCAAAGATGGCGGGAAGTTGTAGTGTTTGGTCGTGGAGCCGGAACATATCGCCGTCAACGGGCGGAACGGGTCGCCGCGGCCGCCCAGGTCTCACCGCGAGGTGGCCGACGAGCTGCGCAGCCGGATCAGGTCCGGTCAGCTGCGGGCCGGTGAGCGCATGCCCACCCAGGCCAGGCTGGCCGACGAGTTCGGCGTCGAGCGCGGCGCGGTGCGCCAGGCGCTGCGCATCCTGCAGTCGGAGCAACTGCTCGTCAATGTGTCCAAGGGGAGCCCGGCGACCGTCGCGGAGCCTCCCGAGAGGGTTCTGACAGGCCCGGAAGCCGTGCCGCAGCCGACCACGGTGGCGCTCGGCGCGCGCGTGACGGCCGCGTTCGCCGCCCCTCACGTGGAGATCGACGCACTGTGTCTCACGGCGATATCGCTGACCCTCGCCATGGGCGAGCCCTTGCGTCAGATTCACGCCGGACGCATGAATCCGGCCAGGGTGGACGTCCGTGTGCTGCTTCCGAGCAGTGACATCGACCTGGCCTTCCCGGCACCCGTCGACGCCCGCTCCGACGGCCGGCTCCAGCGCAACTGGCTCGCCAACCGCAACGCGCAGGGGCAGGTGCTGCGGCACAACCTGCTGGCCCTGAGGTCCACGCACGGCATCGACGTCGAGGTCACCTTCCGGGCACTGCCCTTCACCCCGCCCGTGAAGCTGTACCTGCTCAACGGCACCGAGGCGCTCTTCGCGTACTACACGCTCGCCCGGCGTGAGGAGGAGATCGACCATGAGCAGCTGGAGATGTACGACGTCCAGGGCACCCGCTCCACGCTCTTCCCCTTCGCGCAGGGGGCGGGACTGCGGGACACGACGTTCGTGGAGCAGTCCCACCTGTGGTTCAACGCGCTGTGGGAGACCATCAGCTCGGAGCTTGTGCTCTCGGGCTGAGGCCTCCCGGATGCGGTGTCGCGCAGTTCACAGGGCCGGCCCCGAGACCATCAGGGCGAGCACGACCGCCCCGATGGAGCTGCACGTGGGGCTCTTGGCCTTGATGCCGATGGCGAGCAGCAGCAGTCCGACGATGCCGGACGGACCGTACTGCCACTGGACGAGCTGCTCGAAGCCGACGACGAAGACGGCGGCGAGGAGGGCGATGACGGGCATGGTGGTTCCTCCTGCGGTGCTGGAGGGCCGGCAGGGGACCGGCCACGATGGGGAGGCAAAACTTCCGCCAACTTGGCCATGTTGGTTACCAACTATGGTTAAGTTGTCCCCACTTGGCGCCTAGTCATAAACAACTTTCAAACAACTGCCCGTAGATGGACGGCAGTTGTAGCGTTTGGTCGTGACTCAGGAGAACGTGGCCGTGAACGACAGCAGAAGGCTCTCGCCGCAGCAGATCGCCGACACCCTCCGGGAGCGCATACGGACCGGTGAGCTCAAGGCGGGTGACCGCCTGCCCACCCAGGCGGAGCTGGCCGACGAGTTCGGTGTGGAACGCGGCACCGTCCGCCAGGCCCTCGGCATGCTCCAGACGGACGGCCTCCTCAGCAACGTCAGCAAGGGCAGCCCGCCGCGCATCGCCGACGTCGCTCCCACCCGGGACGGGCCGCAGCCGACGATGGTGGCGCTGGCGCCCCGGCTCACCGACGCGTTCTCCGTACCTCACGTGCGGATCGACGCGGCCTGTCTGACGGCGGAGACCCTGATGATGGCGATCAGTGAGCCCGTCCGGCAGATCCACGACGGCAGGCTCCGCCCGCAGTCCATCGACGTGCGCATCCTGCTGCCCTCCCGGGACATCACGCTGGCGTTCCCGGTGCCGGTCCCCGGACAGGGCGAGGACGACGACGCCGTCCACAAGCGGTGGCTGGGCCAGCGCAACGCCCAGGGGCAGGTGCTGCGGCACAACCTCCAGTCCCTGCGCTCCTCGCACGGCATCGACGTCCGCGTGACCTTCCGCGCGCTGCCGTTCACCCCGCCGGTGAAGCTGTATCTGCTCAACGAGTCCGAGGCGCTGATCGCGTACTACATGATCGCCAGGCGCGAGGAGACCGTGGAGAGCGAGGTCCTGGACATGTACGACACCATCGGCGCCACATCCCTCCTCTTCTCCTTCGAGAAGCAGGCCGGCCGGCGGGACGCCGCGTTCGTGGAGGAATCGCAGAAGTGGTTCGACGCCCTCTGGGAAACCATCACCACGGACCTGAAACTCTCCTAGTGACTTCTGAAACGGCGCAGGCCGAAGCGACGGCGACACGGACGGCGAAGCTCAGGGATGCGATCACCCGCGCCCGCTTCGTGCTCTTCGACTTCGACGGGCCCGTCTGCCGGCTGTTCGCGGGCCATTCGGCGGAGCGGGTGGCCCAGGATCTGGTCGAGTGGCTCGAACGGCAGGGGATGCGCGGGCTGCTGACCGCGGAGGAGCGGGTACACCCCGATCCGATGGTGGTGCTGCACGCGGTCAACCGGCGGCGCCCGCACAGCGATCTGGTGACCGAGCTGGAGGCGCGGTTCACCCAGCAGGAGCTGAAGGCGGTGGTCTCCGCCTGGCCCACCGCGTACGCCGACCCGGTGATCCGGACCTGGAGCGCCGTCGGCGCCCGCCTCGCGATCACCACGAACAACTCCCCGCAGACCGCCTCGCGTTATCTGACGAGCCGCGGCCTGACCGAGTGCTTCACCCCCAACATCTACGGCCGCACCCATGACCTGCACCACCTCAAGCCCGACCCGCACTGCCTCAACCGGGCTCTGAACGCCCTGGGCGCCGCTCCCTCCACGGCGCTCATGATCGGCGACGCCCCGTCCGACCTCTACGCGGCCCAGCGCGCCGGAGTCCCCTTCCTCGGCTACGCGCGCAACGAGCGCACGGAGAAGCTGCTGCGCGACGCGGGAGCCGAGGACGTGGTGACCTCCCTGGAGACCGTGCTGCGGATTCTGCGCGGTCAGATTTGAAGGGCGGGTGCGATACGTGCGCGTCATCGGGTACTCGTCCGGGGTCGCGCCCGCCGGAACGGCGGCATGGGAGCCGGTGCGCGGCCAACCCGACCGTGTGAACCTCGAAGGGCGGTGGCCGGTGCCGGCGCCAGGAGTCCTGCCTGTTCAGTGCCCGCTTACGGGTGAAGGGGAGGCCATCCGTTCAGGGAAAGGAGTGAGGCGATCGGAAGAAACCTTCTGGCACCATGCGCACTCATGGGGGAGTACCGTGCTCCCCTCCTTCCTCATTGGTTGCGGTCTCACGTGAGAGAACGGTCAATGCCAGCCCGAACGGCTTCCCCGGCGTTGCTGCGAGCCGTCGCGGTGAGTGGCGACGCGGACGCGGTCGAGGGACCGCTCCACGGCTACCACCACGAGACGTACGTCTTTCCCCTGCCGGGTGGGACCGAGGCGGCAGGGCAGGTCCGCTGGAAGTGCCGGGAGCCGCGCCCCGATCTGCTGTGGTTCGACCGGCGGTGCTTCGCCTCCGAGGAGCAGCTCCTGCGGTCCCTCGCAGGGCGGATCGAGGGCATCCCCGAGCTGATCGAAGCCGGTTCCACCCGCCTCCAGCGGTTCGTCGAAGGACACACGCTGGGCCGGTTGTACGGGTCCGGCACCGAGGTCCCCGAGTCACTCGTCCGGCAAGTCATCTCTCTGTTCCGTCAGTTGGCAGCCGTCCGTCCCGGCTCTCTGACCGCCGAGCGCACCTGCGAACCCGCGGACCGCGCGCCCGAGGCGGACAGCTCGGGCTTCCTGGAACGGCTGGTCCTGTTCACGCAGGAGCGGGTGTACCGGCAGAACCGGCCCCGCTTCGCGGGCCTCTTCGGTGACCTCGGGCTCGACGACGACTCCTTCGAGAAGCTCCGCAAGCGGTTGGCGGACCTGACCGGGCGCCCTTTCTGCCTGCTGCACGCCGATCTCCACCGCGAGAACTTCGTGGTCGACGCCGAGAACCGGCTCTGGACGATCGACTGGGAGCTGGCGATGTTCGGCGACCCCCTGTACGACCTGGCCACGCACCTCTACCTGATGCGCTACCCGGCGGACCAGGAGCGGCACGTGGTGCGGCGGTGGCGCGAGGCCGTCGACGGGGTCGCGCCTGGCAGTTCGGCCGGGTACGCGGACGACCTGCCGAAACTGCTCGCCTACAAGCGCGCCCAGTCCGTGTTCACCGACGTCATCCGGACGGCCCTGACGCTGGACCCCGGACCGGTGACCGACCGCGAGCCGCTTGTCCGCGCGGGCCGCAGGATCGAGAAGGTGCTGATCGCCGCGGAGGGACCGCTGGAGATCGAGAGGATGCCAAGCACGGCAGGCATTGCCCTCGCGCTCGAGAAGTGGTGCAGGAACGCCTGAATCGGCGTGGGGAAGCGCACCCGCCCCCTCACACCCCCAGCACCACCTTCCCCACCATCCCCCGTCCCTCCACCGCCGCGTGGGCCTCGGCCGCGCGGTCCAGGGGGAACACCTCGCCGATCACCGGGCGCAGACGGCCCGCTGCCGCCTCCGTCAGGGCGGCCCTGCTGTGGCGGTGCAGGTCGGCGGGGGCGAACTGGACGTCCGTGATGCCGAAGAGGGTGATGGCGCGGCGGCGGGCCTCGGCCGGGTCGACGGGGGAGAAGTCGCCCGACGGTGCCCCGTGGGCGGAGAAGCGTCCGCCGTCCGCCGTCAACGCGAACGCGGCCAGGCCGAGTTCGCCGCCCACTCCGTCGAGGACGAGGTCCGCGGCCTCCGGCCGGCCCCCGGCGCCTCCGCCGAGAGCCGTGCGCGCGGCGTCCGTCCAGTCCGGAAGGGTCACGTCGACGACCGCGTCGGCGCCCAACTCCCGTACCAGCGCGAGCTTCTCGGCACCCCGGGCGACTCCGACCACCCGTGCCCCGCGGGCGTGGGCCAGTTGGACGAGCAAGGTGCCCATGCCTCCGGAGGCGCCGAGGATCAGGACGCGGTCCGTGGCGCCGAGGCCGGTCAGTTCGAGCAGGCCGGCCGCCGTGACGCCGTCGTGGACGAGGGCGGCGGCGGACGAGAGGTCCAGGACGTCCGGCACGACGGCCAGGGCCGTGACCGGTGCCACGGCCCGTTCGGCGTAGCTGCCCTCCACGAACGCCGTCACCCGGCGGCCGAGCCACTCGTCCGGGACCTCGGGGCCGAGCGCGCTCACCACCCCCGAGACCCCGCCGCCCGGTACGTACGGAGGTGCCACCTCGAAGAACTCGCCGCCCCAGCCGGCCCGGATCTGGGTCTCCACGAAGATCGTGTCGGAGTACGCCACATCGATGAGGACCTCACCGGCCTCCGGCACCGGATCCGGGACGTCGACCGTGACGAGCACATCGGGACCGCCGAACTCCTTCACCTGTACTGCTCGCATCAGTCGCTCCTCGGCGTGATCGCGGACGTCGGTGAGGGGGTGCCCCTCGCGATCAGTCTTCGACCTCAAGCCCGGTTGAGGTCAAGCGCCCGGATCGCGGGGTGCGTGCGGGCCTCCGGCGATGCGTACGCTCGGGGCCATGAGCGACACCGGACTGCGTGAACGCAAGAAGCAGCGCATGTACCAGGAGGTCTCCGAGACCGCGATCGGCCTCTTCCTGGAGAAGGGGTTCGACGCCGTGTCCGTCGCCGAGGTCGCGGCCGCCGCCGAGATCTCCAAGCCGACGCTCTTCCGGTACTTCTCCACCAAGGAGGACCTCGTCCTGCACCGCTTCGCCGACCACGAGACGGAGGCGGCGCGGGTGGTCGAGGAGGGCCGGGCGGACGGGCGGTCCGCCATCGACGCCCTGCGCGAGCACTTCCTGGACGGGCTGCGGAGCGAGGACCCCGCCACCGGTCTCAACGCGCACCCCGCAGTGCTCGCCTTCCACCGGCTGCTCTACGGGACACCCGCGCTGGTGGCGCGCCTCGGCGGCTACCTGGAGCGGTCCGAGGCCTCGCTCGCCGCCGTGCTCGCCGAACCCCTGGGCGGCGGGCTCGAAGCGCGGCTCGCCGCCGGGCAGATCACCGCCGTACGCCGGATTCTCGCCCTGGAGAACTGGCGGCGGATCGCGGACGGCGAGCCGGTGGACGCGGTGCGCCCGGACGCCGTGACCGCCGCGGAGCGGAGTTTCGGACGGCTGGCGGCGGCACTTCCGGAACTCGCCTGAGGAGAGCGGGGCGCCCCCACCGGGTCGCGGAGCGTCCACCAGGCATGTCTCGGTAAAAAATGTTACTCGGTTACGTTATTCGGTTACGCTGGATGGAATGACGCCACCCGACTCCGCCCCCGGGCGTGCCCACGACGCCCCGCTCGCCCGCTCCCTCGACCGTGAGCGCGCCTTCCACGACTCCTGTCGCGCCGCCCTCGCCGCGATGGTCGACGGAGCCGAGGAACAGGTCGTCACCGGCGAGGACGTCTCCGCCTCCGGCGCGGACGCCGAGGTGCTCGGGTACGTGCTGCGCCGCCAGGCGAAGGCGTTGCGGGAACTGCCCGAGGGTCCGCTGTTCTTCGGAAGGCTGGACTTCGAGGACGCGGACACCGAGGCCGGCGACCACGCCGGGCAGAGCTACCACATCGGGCGGCTCCGGATCAGCGAACGGCCCGCCACCCCGCCCCTCGTCGTCGACTGGCGCGCCCCCGTCTCGCGGGCCTTCTACCAGGCGAGCACCCGCGACCCGCAGGGCGTCGCCGTCCGCCGCCGCTTCGGCTGGGCCCCGGGCAGCCGCGGCGACTCCGCCGACCTCACCGGCCTGGAGGACGAGCCCATCGGAGCGGGGCGGCCGGACGGCCGAGGAGACGGCGCCGACGAGGGCGTGCTCGGCGGCAGCCGCATCCTCGCCGGGGAGATCGAGCGCCCCCGCGTCGGCCCCATGCGGGACATCGCCGCCACCATCCAGCCCGAACAGGACGAGCTGGTACGCGGTGATCTCGCGTCCTCCGTCTGCGTGCAGGGCGCCCCGGGCACCGGCAAGACGGCCGTCGGCCTGCACCGGGCCGCGTACCTCCTCTACACGCATCCCCAGCGCATCCGCCGTGGCGGGCTGCTGATCCTCGGCCCCAACCGCACGTTCCTGTCGTACATCGCGGAGGTGCTGCCCGCCCTCGGCGAGACCGGTGTGCGGCAGTCGACGATCGGGGAGGAGATCGCGGACCGCCCCGTGACCGGCGAGGACGAGCCGCGCACCGCGGTCGTCAAGCACGACGCCCGGATGGCCGAGGTGCTGCGCAGGGCGCTGTACGGCCACGTCGGCGTACCGGCCGACTCCCTCGCCGTGCCGGACGGTACGTACCGCTGGCGGGTCCCGGTCGGGGTGCTGCGGCGCATCGTGGACGGCGTGCGCGCCGAGGAACCGCCGTACGCCGTCGGGCGGGAGCGGGTGCGCACCCGGGTCGTGCACCATGTGCGGGCCCAGGCCGAACTGCGGGCCGGGCCGCAGTCGAGCGCCTGGGCGCAGCGGATCTCGCGGGCCCGGCCCGTCAGCGCGTACGTCGACGCGGTGTGGCCCAGGGTGCGCCCCGAGGAACTGCTCGCCCGGCTGCTCACCGACGCGGACGTGCTGGAGCGGGCCGCCGGCGGTGTTCTCGACGCCGAGGAGCGGAAGGCGCTGCTGTGGGTGAAGCCACCGCGCTCGTGGAAGTCCGCGCGGTGGTCCGCCGCCGATCTCGTCCTCCTCGACGAGATCGCCGGGCTCGTCGAACACCCCCAGGGATACGGCCACTTGGTCGTCGACGAGGCGCAGGACCTGTCGCCGATGGAGTGCCGGGCGATCGCCCGGCGGGCCTCCTTCGGATCGCTGACCGTGCTCGGCGACCTCGCGCAGGGCACCACTCCCTGGGCCGCGCGGGACTGGGGCGAACTCCTCGGCCACCTCGGCAAACCGGATGCCGTCGTCGTGCCGCTGACGGTCGGCTTCCGGGTCCCCCAGGCCGTCGTCCGGCTCGCCAACCAGGTGCTGGAACAGCTCGGTGTGGACGTACCGCCCGCCCGATCCCTGCGCAGGGACGGAGAGTTGAGGATCCTGCCGGCCCCCGACCTGCTGACCGGGACCGTCGAGGCCGTGCGCGGCGCGCTCGCGCACGAGGGATCGATCGGTGTGATCGCCGCCGACCCGGACGTCGTCGGCGTGCGGGAGGCGCTCGGCGCGGCGGGGATCGGTGCGGCCGGTCCCGACGAACCCGGCGCCCGGATCGCGGTGGTGCCCGCTAGCCTCACCAAGGGACTGGAGTACGACCATGTCGTGGCCGTGGAACCGGCCGCGATCGCCGAGGCGGAGGAGCGCGGACCGCACCGGCTCTACGTCGTGCTGACCCGGGCGGTCTCGCGGCTCGACGTGGTGCACACCCGTCCACTGCCCTGGTGACGCCGATCGCGGCGCCGGACGCCGTGCTGCTCCGGCCGTCTCACCAGGGCAACGGCCGTCCGTCGCGGAAGAAGCCGCCGGTGGGGCCGTCGTCGGGGAGAGTGGCCGCCCAGAGGACGCTCGCGGCTCCCTCCTCGACGGGACGGCCGCCCGCACCGCCCATGTCGGTGGCGACCCAGCCCGGGCAGACCGCGTTCACCAGGATCCCGTCGGAACGCAGTTCGGCCGCGAACATCCTGGTCAGGGCATTCAGCGCCACCTTCGACGCCGAGTAGGCGGGGGTCCCGCCGCCCATGCTGGTGAGGGACGCCGCCTCGCTGGAGACGTTCACGACGCGCGGGTGCGCGCTCGCGCGCAACTGCGGGAGCAGCGCCCGGGTCAGCCGCCAGGGCCCGTACAGATTGGTCTCGGCCGCCTCGCGCACGACGTCCAGGTCGGCGCTCGTCGCGCGCTGCCAGGTGTCGTACGTGATCGCCGCGTTGTTGATCAGCACGTCGAGGGCGCCGATCTCCCGGGCCGCCGCCGTGACGTCCTCGTCGGAGGTGACGTCGAGGCGGAGCGGGCGGACGTCCCGTCCGCCGACGGCCTCGGCGGCGTCGGCGGCCGCCTTGGCGGACCGGGCCGTCAGGTAGACGGTGTGGCCCTCGGCGCTCAGCCGGCGGGCGAGCTCGCGGCCGATTCCGCGGTTCGCTCCGGTGACGAGCGCGATCACGAGGGCGCTCCGGCGCTGTCCAGGAGTGGGATCAACTGCTCTTCCTCATAGGTCAGATGGGCTTCGAGTTCGCCGGTGAGGCGGTCCACCTCGGAGCGTACGCGGGCCGGGTCCGTCTGCCCGGGAGCGACGGCGCCGCGCAGTTCCTCCAGCAGTTCGGCGATCCGCGCGTGTTCGCGGCGCAGTCGCTCCAGGAGGGGTGCGGTCCCGGGCCCGCGGCCGGCGAGGAGGGGGAAGATGCCGAGGTCCTCGCCGGTGTGGTGGTTGTGCAGGCCCTGGCAGAGGGTCAGGCAGTTGACGCGGAGCTGGGCGCCGACGGTCGCCGTGCCTTGGTCCGCCACCTCCCGCCGGATCAGGGCGAGTTCATGCCGGAAGGCGTCGTGGACGGCCTTCAGATACGCGCCCAGGGAGCGGCCGCCGAGGTCGGGCGGCCCGTCCTTGGGGAGCGCGCGCAGGGCGACGACGGGGATGACGCGGTCCGTTTTCGCCTGGTAGTCCGCCCAGCCCGGATCGGCCTGCACCGCGCGGGCGAAGACCTGGTCCCGCTCGGCGCGTCCGAGGACGGTGGCCTGCGCCTCGTAGGTGAACACCCCGTCCTCGACGGTCACCCGCGGGTTCGCGAGGAGGTTGCGGAACCAGTCCGGGTCGCGGGGCGCGCCCCCGGCCGACCCGATGACGAGCACCCGCTCGCCGCCGTCGTGGTAGTAGCCGAGGGGAGTCGTGTGCGGGGTCCCGGTCCGTGCCCCGAGGGTCGTCAGCAGAATCAGCCGAGCCCCCTCGAAAGGACCGTCGACGCGCCCGCCTCGGGCCCGGAATTCATCGATGACCTGCTGGTTGAAAGGGTTGGGCATTCTCGGCTTTCTTTTGGTTTCGGGCAGGGCGAATTACCGCGGACGGAATGGGTTCCGGCCGTCCGCGGTGGCGACGGTGAGAAGGGCCCGCGTGCGGGATCGCGTATTCGCGCGAGGGGCGCAGGGGGCACGCGTACGCGCTTCCGGACAGGTACGGGACCGCCAGGAAGGCGGGCAGCCCTGTCGGGCACGGCGTCGTACGAGATCAGAGGCTCGGCGCGGCGCGCGTCTCACGCGGGGCGCGGCGGAAGCCACTGGGGAAAGGGGAAATGCGGGAGGCGGGCCTCTGGCCCGCGCCGGCCTCACTCGGAGGCCGGGCACCCAACTCGCTCACGGCACAAGGCCGACCCGGCAGTCATGGGCGCAACCGTATTGCCTCCGCACGCGAAAAGGCAATACCCGTTTCCATCCCCTTTTCCGGCGGTGGTGTTCGATCCGTCGGAAAAGGGGAGAGCGGTGGCGCGGTGGACGTACGGGGAATTCAGCCGTCGAGCGCGGCGACCTCGACGCGGCGCAGGTCGTCCGGTTCCGCGACGACCCTGATCTCGGTGATGAGTCCGTCCTCCGTGATGGCGAAGCCGAGGACCAGGCCGAGCCGGCCGAAGGGAGCCATCACGAGCCCGACCGTGCCGTCGAGGAGGGCGGGTCCGGTGAAGCGGGCCCGGCCCGTGGCGGCCATCGCGCCCTTCGCGACCGCGGCGGCCCCGCTGACGAGGACCGGTTCGGGGGTCGGGACGACGGAGCGGTCGGCGTGCAGGACGACGTCGGGGTGCAGCAGGGCGACCAGTGCCTCGAAGTCGCCGCCGCGGGTGGCGGCCAGGAACGCCTCGACGACACCGCGCCGCCGGGCCAGCTCACCCTCCGGCAGCGGTGAAGCGCCCTTCACCCGGCGGCGGGCCCGGCTCGCGAGCTGCCGTACGGCGGCCGGGGAACGGTCGAGGAGCGGGGCGATCTCGTCGAACGGCACGGCGAACAGGTCGTGCAGCACGAACGCGAGCCGTTCGGGCGGGGCGAGGGTGTCGAGGACGACCAGCAGGGCCACCCCGACGGAGTCGGCCAGCACCGCCTCCTCCTCGGGGTCGGCACCGGTCCCGGGGGCGGTGGGCCGGTCGGCGACCCGTACGTCGAAGGGCTCCTCGTGGCGTCGTTCCCGCGCGCGCAGCATGTTGAGGCACACCCGCGCCACGATCGTCGTCAGCCAGCCGGCGAGGTTCTCCACGGCGCCGGTGTCGGCGCGGGAGGCCCGCAGCCATGCCTCCTGGACGGCGTCGTCCGCCTCGCTCAGGGAGCCCAGCATCCGGTGGGCGACCGCCCGCAGACGCGGCCGCTGCTCCTCGAAAAGGTCGGCCGACCACGCGATCTCGCTCACCGTGTCACATTCCCTTCGTCCCGGGTGTCAGGGCAATGGAACACCGGAACCCGCTGACGGGGCCCGGGTTTTCGGACCCCGGCCCCCACACCCTGGGAGCAGACATGACGACCGACCCGGCGAACCCGACCGGCCTGCCCACCCCGGCCGCCGCCTCCGACAAGGCCCCCACCACCCCGTCGACGATCCTCGTCACCGGCGGCACCGGCACCCTCGGGAGCCTGGTCGTCCCGCTCCTGCGGGAGGCCGGACACCGGGTGCGCGTGCTGAGCCGGCACCGCCGCGAGACCGTCGACGGCGTCGCGTACGTGGCCGTCGATCTTCTCCAGGCCGAGGGCGAGGACATCGAGGCCGCGTTGGACGGCGTCGGCACGGTCCTGCACCTCGCGGGCGGACCCAAGGGCGACGACCTCGCGACCCGCAATCTGGTCCGCGCCGCGCAGGCCGCGGACGTACGGCACTTCGTGTACGTCTCCGTCATCGGTGCCGACCGTGTTCCGCTCGCCTGGCTGCGGTCCAAGCGGGAGGCCGAGCGCGCGGTCGCCGGATCGGGGCTGCCGTGGACGACGCTGCGGGCGGCGCAGTTCAACGAACTGACCCTGAAAATGGTCGCCGGGATGGCCAGACTGCCGGTGTTCCCGGCGCCGGGCGGGCTGCGGCTCCAGCCGGTGGACGCCCGCGACGTGGCGGCCCGCCTCACGGAACTCACCCTCGGCAGCCCGTCCGGCCTGGTCCCCGACCTCGCGGGACCAAGGGTCTACGCGCTCGCCGAACTCGCCGACGGCTACGCCCTGGCCCGCGGCAGGCGCCGCCGCCCGCTGCTGCCGGTCCGCATCCCGGGCAAGGCGGGACGCGCCTACCGTGCGGGCGACAACCTCACGCTCGCCGGCGCCGACACCGGCAGGCGGACCTGGGAGGACTTCCTGGCCGAGCAGCTGGGCTAGCGGTGCGGGCGGGCGAGGGCGTGCACCCCCGGGGGTGCGCCGGCCGAGGGCTGGCCGGGGCCCGGCGCCCGGGGCCGGAAAACCCGCTGGACAGCGCCACACGGCTCTTTATGATCGCCGCATGATCGACGGCAGACTGGTACGGCTGCGGGCGCTGAGCGCCGAGGACCTCGACGCTCACTTCCGGTGGCGCAACGACCCGGAGGTCGTCCACTGGGCCACCGGCGACAACCCCTATTTCGGACCCGTCAGCCGGGAAGCCATGGCCACCTTCCACGAGGCCCGGCTGCGGGACAACCCGAGCAGCGAGCTGACGTTCACCGTGGAGGACCTGGCCGACGGCCGGGCGATCGGCATGGCCGACTACCGCGACCTGGACCCGTTCGCCGGGCGGGCGACGGTGGGCATCACGATCGGGGAGCGCGATCGCTGGGGCGGCGGCTACGGCTCGGAGGCGCTGAGTCTCCTGGTGGGCCACCTCTTCGGGGCCTGCCGTCTGCACCGCGTCGAGCTGGACACCTGGAGCGGCAACGAACGCGCCATGCGCGCTTTCCGCCGGGCCGGCTTCGTCGAGGAGGGGCGCCGCCGGTCGAGCGTCCGGGTGGGGGACGCCTGGTACGACAGCGTCGAGTTCGGCCTCCTGCGCGAGGAGTGGGCCGCCGGCCGCTGAGAAGCCCGTACGGTCGCAGCCGCGCCGACCAGCGGTACCCCCGTGCGGAGTGCCGCACATTGCACGGTGCACATTGCACGGCTTTCCACGGGTACGCACACCCCGCCACGCCCGTCCCCGCCCGCGGCATGTCACGGATGCCGGGGGCTGTCTCGTCCCAGAGACGAGAGCAGGTCGTGGAATTCAGGAAGGTGATGGTCATGCGGGTGTTCGTGGCGGGCGGGACCGGGGTTCTGGGGCAGCGGCTGGTGCCGCAGCTCGTCGCCCGTGGTCACCAGGTGACGGCTACGACGACGAGCGCGGCCAAACTGGGTCTGCTGCAGCGACTCGGTGCGGACGGCGTCGTGATGGACGGGCTGGACGCGGTGTCGGTGGGCGAGGCGGTGGCGGGTGCCCGGCCCGACACGATCGTCCACCAGATGACCGCGATCTCCGTGGCCCACGCGGGCAAGCCCGACATCAAGCATCCGGACCGGTGGTTCGCCACCACCAACCGGCTGCGCACCGAGGGGACGGACCATCTGCTGGCCGCGGCCGAGGCGGCCGGTGTCTCCCACGTCGTCGCCCAGGGCTACGCGAGCTGGAACGGCATCCGCGAGGGCGGCTGGGTGAAGACGGAGGACGACCCCCTGGACCTCATGGAGGGGACGGCGGCCCACGGCGGCATGCTCGCGATGCGCCACGTCGAGGACGTCGTCCTCAAGGCCGGCGGCGCGGTCCTGCGCTACGGCGCGTTCTACGGCCCCGGCGCCACCGACGACCAGGTCGAGCTGGTGCGCAGGCGGCAGTTCCCGCTGGTCGGACGGGGGACCGGGCACAGTTCCTGGGTGCACCTCGACGACGCGGCGAGCGCCACCGTCCTCGCGGTGGAGCAGCGGGTGACGGGTGTGTTCAACGTCGTCGACGACGACCCCGCCCCGGCCTCCGCGTGGCTGCCGCACCTGGCCGCGTGCGCGGGGGCGAAGCGGCCGATGCGGATCCCCGTGTGGCTGGCGCGGGTGCTCGCCGGGGACCAGGCCGTCGTGATGATGACCGAGGGCCGCGGCTTCTCCAACGCCAAGGCCAGGCGCGAGCTCGGCTGGCAGCCCGGCCACCCCTCGTGGCGGACCGGGTTCGAGGAAGCGCTGACGTGACCCGCACCGAGGAGTTCGAGGAACTGAGGCCCCTGCTCTTCGCGATCGCCTACCGGATCCTCGGCAGCGTGGCCGAGGCCGAGGACGCGGTCCAGGAGACCTGGCTGCGCTGGGCGGCCTCCACGACACAGCCCCGGTCGGTCCGGGCCTACCTCGCCGCCGTGGTCACCCGGATCTCGATCGACGTCCTGCGTTCGGCCCGGGTCAAGCGCGAGGAGTACGTCGGACCCTGGTTCCCGGAGCCCCTCCTGGACGACCCGTACGAGGATCCGGAGCGGTCGGCGGAACTGGCCGACTCGCTGTCGATGGCCGCGCTGCTCCTGCTGGAGCGGCTGAGCCCGCTCGAACGTGCTGTCTTCGTGCTGCGCGAGGTCTTCGGGTTCGGGTTCGCAGACATCGCCACGGCAGTCGGGCGCTCGGACGCGGCCTGCCGTCAGCTCGCGGTACGGGCGCGCCGCCACATGGACGCGGGCCGGCCCCGCTTCGAGGTGGACCGCAGGGCGCGCGAGGAACTCGCCGGGCGCTTCTTCGACGCGTTCCGGGAGGGCGACGTCGACGGGCTGCGGGAACTGCTCGCCGGTGACGCGCAGTTGGTCGGCGACGGGGGCGGCAAGGCGCCGCAACTGGTGGGCGGCGTCTTCGGCGCCGACAACGTGGCCCGGCTTCTGGCCGCGTTCGCCCCGGGGTTCGACCGGGTCGGGGTCACGCTGCGGCAGCACGAGGTGAACGGCCTGCCGGGGGCGGTCCTGCGCGACCGGGACGGCAGGGTCGTCGGCATCTGGTCGCTCGAGACCCTCGACGGGCGCGTCGTGACGATCCGCTCGGTCATGAACCCCGACAAGCTCACCCACATGGGCCCGTTGGCGGACGTCTGGGCCCTCGCCGCCGAGGCGGGGGGAGACGAGGGGTGGCCGCCGCGGGGGTGAGGAGAGAGGGGCGATGGGCCGTTCAGCCCTGATCGGGGTCGGAGGGGACCGGCCACGCGGCGGCCCACCGCCTCACGGGTCTCATCGAGGCGGGCCGCCGATGTTTCGGCGGCCCGCCTCCGGAGCACTCGTGGGCTGAAGGGCGGCCACCGGACGCGCCCACCGTGCCGTGGCACACTTTTGCAAGCGGCTGCTTGCAAAAGTTAGCGGGGATGCGGCAAGGTGGAGCCATGGCATCGCTCAACGTCGGCAATCTTGGTGAGTATCTGCGGGAACAGCGGCGCACCGCGCAGCTGTCCCTGCGGCAGCTCGCCGATGCCGCCGGGGTGTCCAATCCGTATCTGAGCCAGATCGAGCGCGGGCTGCGCAAGCCGAGCGCGGAGGTGCTCCAGCAGGTCGCCAAGGCCCTGCGCATCTCCGCCGAGACGCTGTACGTGCGGGCCGGGATCCTCGACGCCGAACGGGACCGGGACGAGGTGGAGACGCGTGCCGTCCTCCTCGCCGATCCCACGCTGAATGAGCGGCAGAAGCAGGTGCTGCTCCAGATCTACGAGTCCTTCCGCAAGGAGAACGGATTCGAGATCACGCCGGCGGACGAGACCGCTCACGTCACCGAGGTGCCAGGGACCGACGAGGACCCCGGCTCCGGCGTGCCCGCGGCTCAGGACATACCGGGCGCCCAGCCTGCACAGGACACCGCCGTCCGCGGCCCCCGCACGGCCGACGGCAACGATGCCGGTCCGCAGCAGAACGCCAGTTGACCACCTGCGTGCGGACCACAAAAACCCTCAGCTGACAGCGATTCACGGGAGGACCACCGTCATGGCCATCACCGACGACATCCGCAAGGCCGCCACCGACCCGACCCCGCTCTACTTCCTGGCCGGCACCGCCGACCTCGCCGTGCAGCAGGCGAAGAAGGTCCCCGGCCTGGTGGAGCAGATCCGCACCGACGCTCCGGCGCACATCGACACCGTGAAGAACATCGACCCGAACGCCGTGCAGGAGAAGGCCTCCGCCCGCGCCAAGGAGGCGCAGGAGAACCTGCAGACGAAGGTGACGGAGTTCATCAACTCCCTCGACACCGACCTGAAGAAGCTCGGTGAGTCCGCCCAGGACTTCGCCCTGCGCGGAGTCGGCGTCGCCGCCGAGTACGCCGTCAAGGCCCGGGAGACGTACGAGAAGGTCGCCGAGCACGGCGAGCTGACCGTGCGCACCTGGCGCGGTGAGGCCGCCGAGGAGATCGAGGACTTCGCCATCGCGGTGGAGCCGAACGCCGAGCCCGGCGAGATCAAGACGCAGCCGAAGCCGGTGGTCGTGGCCGAGGCCGCGCCCGCCAAGAAGGCCCCGGCGAAGAAGGCCCCCGCGGCCCGCAAGCCGGTCGCCAAGAAGACCACTCCGCCCGCCAAGTAGGCGAGCGGCTTCCGTGCCCGGCCCGTCCTCGGACGGGCCGGGCACTCTCGGAGTTCCCGGCCCGTTCTGCGGGTACGGTGGCGACAAGACGACTAGACCCGGGCGGTGGGCATTGTGCTGATGACGGCATTCGGCGGCCTCATGTGGCTGATCTTCACAGCCATGCTGGTGCTCGCCGTGGTGGCGCTGGTGATGGCCGTGGTCGCCCGCGACGACGCCTATCGCGCCGCCGAGAAGCAGAACAAGATGTTCTGGCTGATCATCCTGGGCATCACGGTTGCCGTGAACCTGCTGGTTCCGATGCTGTTCCTGCAGATCGCGGGCCTGATCGCCACGATCGTCTTCTTCGTCGACGTCCGTCCCGCCCTGCGCCAGGTCTCCGGAGGAGGCCGTGGCCGCCGCGGCGGAAGCAGCAGCGACGGCCCGTACGGCCCCTACAACGGCGGCCGCTAGAGCCTCGGATGCCCCGCCGCCGGACACCGGCGGCCGGCGGACCCTCGCGCCTCGACGCCACTCACCGGCGGCCGGCAGACCCGCGCGGCCCGCTGCCGCACGCGGGGGGCCGGTAGGGCGCCCAGGTATCGCAGCCGCACACGGGCGGCCGGTAGAACCCCTTTTGCCGCCCCTCATGCCTCGCTGGCGCACATCGGCGGCCGTTCGGATCGGCCCGTCCTGTCCAGGCCGTCCGGGCCGTCCATACGGTGTCGGGCCGTCGGACCTCAACCCGTTGTGCCCCGCCCCGCGGCGGAGGGCGACGCAGCAACCCCCGCCGCGCGACGCGGCCGCTACGGCTTCCGGTCGAGCAGCAGGACGGCCACGTCGTCCGCCAGCTCCCCGCCGTTGAGCTCGCGCACCTCGCTCACCGCGGCGCGCAGCAACTCCTCGCCTTCAAGGCCCTGCGCGAGCTGTCGGCGGACCATGTCCACCATGCCGTCCTGGCCCAGGCGTTCGTTGCCGACGCCGGTGTGGCCCTCGATCAGACCGTCGGTGTAGAGCATCAGGCTCCACGCCGCGCCCAGTTCCACCTGCATGCGCGGCCAGCGGGCGTTCGGCAGCAGACCGAGCGCCGGGCCGTTGTTCTCGTACGGCAGCAGCTCCGCGGGCCGGCCCGGGCGGGCGATCAGCGGCGACGGGTGACCGGCCAGGCAGAGCCCGGCGCGGCGGCCGTCCGGCGCGATGTCCACCGTGCACAGCGTCGCGAAGATCTCGTCGCTCTCGCGCTCGTGCTCCAGAACCTGCTGGAGCGTCGAGAGCAGTTCGTCACCGCACAGGCCCGCGAAGGTCAGCGCGCGCCAGGCGATACGCAGTTCCACGCCGAGCGCCGCCTCGTCGGGCCCGTGCCCGCAGACGTCGCCGATCATGGCGTGCACCGTGCCGTCGGCCGTGCGCACGGTGTCGTAGAAGTCGCCGCCGAGCAGCGCGCGGGAACGGCCCGGGCGGTAGCGCGCGGCGAACCGCAGCGAGGAGCCCTCCAGCAGCGGAGTCGGCAGCAGGCCGCGCTCCAGCCGGGCGTTCTCCTGGGCGCGCAGCCGGGACTCCGTGAGTCGTCGCTCGGCCTTGTCGGAACGTTTCCGCTCCACCGCGTACCGGATCGCGCGGCTCAGCAGCCGACCGTCCAGCTCGTCACGGAAGAGGTAGTCCTGCGCGCCGACCCGGACGGCCTCCGCGCCGGTCTCGGTGTCGCCGGACGCGGTGAGCGCGAGGACGGCGTGCCGGGGCGCGAGCTCCAGGACGTGCTTGAGGGTCGCCAGCTCGTCCGCGACGTCCGTCGCGCGGCCCGGCGCGGGCAGCGCGAGGTCGAGCAGGATGCAGTGGACGTCATGGGTGAGCAGCCGCTCGGCCTCGGTGAGGTTGCGGGCGGTGCGGATCCGGATCGGCCTGCCGGCCGCGTCGAGCATTTCGGGCACCCCGAGGGCACCCGCCGGGTCGTCCTCGATGACCAGGAGGGTCAGGTTGGTGGTGCTGTCGGCCGGGGCCGTGGCGGCACGAGGTGCCGGTGCTGTACCGGCGAGGCCGCCGGTTGGGTCTCCGGATGGGCCGCCGGGTGAGAACACGGCTTGAGCCTGACCACTTTCCACGGCCGGGATCGCTCTCTGCCGCGGTACGGGTACGGGCATCGTCTGGGTTCCTTCCCTCCCCCCGAGGGCGTGGTGGGGCGAAGGACCTCGACCCACCGACGGGGACCATAGCGCCCGTCGGTGCCGCAACGGAATGGCGTACGGCACGGCGTACGGCGAAGGGCCAGCGTCATATGCCGCATCCCGTACCGCATTTGGACAGGACGCGGTCCCGTCAGGGATGACGAAGGTCACGTCCCCGGGGACGGGGGGCCGGGGCAACGGTGCGGTGGGTCACGTGCGGTGGGTCACTCGCGACCGGCGTGCGTGACGGGCCGTGTGCGCGGCGACGGCGCGCGGTCGCCGGGTGCGGCCGGTCACGTGCGCTGCGTCACGCGCGATGCGCCCCGCCCCGTCGGGTCGCCACCCGCAGCGGCACCGGGGGTCGCCGTGGCACCGGGTTGCTCGGGTGCGCGGTCTCGCCGCCCTAGGCGTCCGGTCGTACGACGCCCAGGATCTGCATCGAACCGGCCCCCGTGATGGTCACGTTCCGGCCGGGCCGGGGGGCGTGCACGATGGCGCCGTCGCCTATGTACATCCCGACGTGGCTGGCGTCGTCGAAGTAGATGACGAGGTCGCCGGGGCGCATGTCCTCGACGGCCACGTGCTTGAGCTGCTTCCACTGCTCCTGCGAGGTGCGGGGGATCGGGTGGCCGGCGGTGGCCCAGGCCTGCGAGGTGAGCCCCGAGCAGTCGAACGAGCCCGGTCCCTCGGCGCCCCACACGTATGGCTTGCCGATCTGGTCCGTCGCGTACTTCACGGCCTTCTTGCCCTCCGCGGACGCCTCGCTCTTGATGTCCGCGAGGACGCCGGAACTGAGCCAGACCGACTGTGCCTGGTACGCCGCCTGCTCCTCCAGCTTCGCCAGCCGCTCCTTCTCCTTCTTCTCCAGCTGGGACTCCAGCTGCTCGGCGGCGGCGATCCGCTTCGTGATCTTCTTCTTGGCCTCGGCCCTGGCCTCGCGGTTGGCCTCCAGCTTCTTCCACTGCGCCGAGGCGTCCTTCTCGTACTGCTTCAGGTCCTGCTGGGTGCGCGCCATCTCGTCCAGCAGCCCCTTGGTCGCGTGCTCGCCCGCCCGCACGCGGCCGGCGCCGTCCAGGAAGCCCTGCGGGTTGTCGCTCAGCCACAGCCGGGCCTCGGGAGGCAGGCTGCCGCCGCGGTACTGCGCGCGGGCCGCGGCGCCCGCGCGGTCCTTCAACTCGTCCAGCTTGGCCTGGCCCTTGACGATCTCCCGGGCCAGGTCGACGATCTCGGCCGACTGCTTGTCGGCCTTCTCCTCCGCCGCGTTGTACGCGTCGGTGGCGACCGCCGCGTCGTGGTAGAGCTCGTCGAGCTTCAGGCGGACCGCCTCAAGCTCCTTGGTGCTCACCGGCTTTGGTGTCGCGGTCGGAGTCGGCGTGGGCGTCGGGGTCCGGGTGGACGTCGGTTTCGGTGCCGGGCTCGCGTACGCCACTCCTGGTGTCGCCAGCACTGCGCAGGCACATGCGCAGGCCAGGAACAGGGTCGCCGTCGTCAGGCTCCGCTTGCCGGATCCCATTGCTCCGCCCCCTACCTGATTTACCGTCAGTAACTTCCGGACGCCTCGGGGATCGTGCCATGTCGCCGCGCAATGCGACAGAGCCGGGCAAGAACTCCCTTCCCACCGGCCCCGCCCGGCATGACGATCTCGTCGCCCGGCCTGTGTGACGTGCGACTCGTCGAGATCGTTCCCGCCCGTTCGCGGACGGGTCGGTTCCGGCGGCGGGTCAGAACCGCGGCTCCAACGCCTCCCAGCGCACCGTCACTTCGCCTTGGCGCCGACGCGCGATCCCGTCCGCGACCGGCCAGTCGGCCGACAGGTCGCGGACCGCGCGTATCCAGCGCTGCCGGGCGCCGTACGACGCGTACGGTGCGGCGGCCGCCCAGGCGCGGTCGAAGTCGCGCAGGAAGGCGTGTACGGGCTCGCCCGGGACGTTGCGGTGGATGAGGGCCTTGGGCAGCCGCTCGGCCAGGTCGGACGGGCGGTCGAGGGAGCCGAGCCGGGTGGCGAACGTGACCGTGCGCGGACCCTCCGGGCCGAGGGCGACCCAGACGTGCCGGCGGCCGATCTCGTCACAGGTGCCCTCGACGAGCAGTCCGCCCCGCGAACCCTGCCCCGCCGGCGCGAGCCGTGCGCACAGCCGTTGCCAGACCTCGGCGACCTGCTCCTCGTCGTACTGGCGGAGCACGTTCGCCGCGCGGATCAGGGTCGGACGGCCCGGCACCGGGACCTCGAAGCCGCCGTGCCGGAAGGCGAGTCCCTCGCGCTCGTACGGCAGTGCGGCGGTGACGCGGGCCGGCTCGATCTCGACGCCGAAGACCCGGGTGCGGGGGGCGGTGGTGCGCAGCCGGGCCAGCAGCTCGACCGCGGTCCACGGCGCCGCCCCGTAGCCCAGGTCGACCGCGACGGGGTCCGGGGACCTGCGCAGCTCGGCGCCGTGCGTCGCGGCGATCCAGCGGTCCATGCGCCGCAGCCGGTTGGGATTGGTCGTCCCGCGCGTCACCGAACCCACGACGGGGGTCCCACCGCCCGAGCGAAGCCGAGAGGGGGAGTGGGACGCTGCGCGGGTTGCCATGCGTACGAGAGTAGGCGGCTCCGACGACGGCCGTTCCGCCCTGTGGACAACCTCCGGCCCGCCCCCACAGCCCTGTGGACAACCGTGGCGGACCCCGTGCTCCCGCCCCGCGGAACACCCGGCGGGCAGCGGGGCAGACGCACTCTCGGGTCGAACGGTTGAGCGATCGGCGGTAATGATTCGGCAAAGCGGAAATGGAGCGGAGGCCTCCGACGTTCCCCTTGCTGGAGGGCGCCCTGTGTCCTCCGAACGGCATGCCCGCAGCGAGGAGGAAACGCCACGTGAGCCAGTACGTGAGCAGGCTCGGGCGTCGCTCGGCGGCGGCGCCCTCGCGGCTCAGGCTGCACCGCAGGCCCCGCCGCGTCGCGATGCTCTCCGTGCACACCTCGCCCCTGCACCAGCCCGGCACGGGCGACGCGGGCGGCATGAACGTCTACATCGTGGAGCTGGCCCAGCGGCTGGCCGCGATCAACATCGAGGTCGAGATCTTCACGCGCGCCACCACGGCCGCGCTCCCGCCGTGCGTCGAACTGGCCCCCGGCGTCCTCGTCCGGCACGTCGACGCGGGCCCCTACGAAGGCCTCGCCAAGGAAGATCTCCCCGCCCAGCTGTGCGCCTTCACGCACGGCGTCATGCAGGCGTGGGCCGGTCACCGCCCGGGCTACTACGACCTCGTTCACTCCCACTACTGGCTCTCCGGCCACGTCGGCTGGCTGGCCGCCGAACGCTGGGGCGCCCCCCTCGTCCACGCCATGCACACGATGGCCAAGGTCAAGAACGCGTCGCTCGCCGAGGGCGACACCCCCGAGCCCGCCGCCCGCGTCATCGGCGAGACCCAGATCGTGCGCGCCGCCGACCGCCTCATCGCGAACACCGCGGAGGAGGCCGACGAACTCGTGCGCCACTACGAGGCCGAGGCCGGCAACGTCGCCGTGGTGCACCCCGGCGTCAACCTCGACCGCTTCCGCCCCGCCGACGGCCGCGCCGCGGCCCGGGCCCGCCTCGGCCTGCCGCAGGACGCCCTGATCCCCCTCTTCGCCGGCCGCATACAGCCGCTGAAGGCCCCCGACGTGCTGCTGCGCGCGGTCGCCGTGCTGCTCGACGAGCGGCCCGAGCTGCGGCGCAGGATCGTCGTCCCGGTGGTCGGCGGCCCGAGCGGCAGCGGGCTCGCCAAGCCGGAGGGGCTCCAGAAGCTCGCCGCGCGGCTGGGCATCGCCGACGTCGTGCGGTTCCGGCCGCCCGTCGACCAGGACCAGCTCGCGGACTGGTTCCGGGCCGCGTCCGTCCTGGTGATGCCCTCCTACAGCGAGTCCTTCGGGCTCGTCGCCATCGAGGCGCAGGCGGCCGGTACGCCGGTGCTCGCCGCCGAGGTCGGCGGTCTGCCGGTGGCCGTCCGCCACGGGGAGACGGGTTTCCTGGTCCCCGGACACCATCCCGCCGACTACGCGCGCGTGCTGGGCCACTTCGCGGACGACGCGAGCCTCCCGGACCGGATGGGCGCCGCGGCGGCCCGGCACGCGGAGTGCTTCGGCTGGGACACCGCGGCCGCCGCGACGGCGGACGTCTACGCGGCGGCGACCCAGGAACACCGGCGCCGGTTGCGGGCGCACCACGCCTGAGACGAGTCGGGTCCGTCCCGCCGGTGACCGGGGTGCGGTCGTGCCCCGGAGGGGTTGAGCCGCGTCCGGGGCGGTCACGTACGCTCGCTGCATGGCTGACGCAGCGTCGATCATCGAGCAGGTCCTCACCGAGGCCGAGCTGGAGTGGGAGAGTCCCGCGGCGGGCTCGTACGTGGTGAAACTGCCCGGTACCCGCAAGCTCTCCACGACGGTCTCGCTGATCGTCGGCAACCACTCGCTGTCGCTGAACGCCTTCGTGGTCCGCCACCCCGACGAGAACCACGCGGCGGTCCACCGCTGGCTCCTGGAGCGCAACCTCAAGCTCTACGGGGTCTCCTACGCGGTCGACTCCCTGGGGGACGTCTATCTGGTCGGCAAGCTGCCGCTGGCCGCCGTCACCCCCGACGAGGTGGACCGGCTTCTCGGCTCGGTCCTCGAAGCCGCCGACGGTTCGTTCAACACCCTCCTGGAGCTCGGTTTCGCCTCCGCGATCCGCAAGGAGTACGACTGGCGGGTGTCCCGCGGCGAGTCGACCCGCAACCTGGACGCGTTCACGCATCTGACCGAGCGCCCCGCCAACTGACGCTCCTCGCCCTGCCATTGACCTGTGCGCGACCCCTTCCGGTGCGCAGGGTCCTCGTGGCATGCTCGCCGCCGACGCAGATCTGAACGTCGTTCACATCCATGAAAAGCGTGTTGGGTCGGACGAGCACCATGGAAGGGCGGACGGGCATGAGCAACAGGCACCGGAACAGCGGACGCGCGGGGATGACCAGACGGACCCTGCTCGGCAGCGCCACGGCCGTGGCGGCCGTCGGCGTGACCGGCACGGCGACGGGGACGGCAGCGGCGGCGGGGACGGCCGCGGCGACGGCGGGGAGCCCGCCGAGCGCCCCAGCACGGCACGGCGAAGTACCGGCGATCTGGCGCGAGTTCACCCGCTCCCCGTTCACCCACCCGCAGATCCCGTACGTCGGCAGGGCCGGCCTCGGCGGCGGAGCGGCACGCCTGCCCCGGCACCGTGTCGTGACCGACGTCCGCGACCACGGCGCCTTCGCCGCCGACGGGACGACCGACTGCGCCCCCGCGATCAACCGTGCCATCGCCGCCGCCGGAAAGGCCGGCGGTGGCACGGTCACCATCCCGCCAGGGACCTACCGCATCGACGACCTGATCCGCGTCGGCCACTCGAACGTGGTCCTCCGGGGCGCCGGCAGCGGCCGTACGACGCTGCTCGCGACCAAGAACCTCACGGAGCTGATCGGCGTCTACGGATCCCGCTACGGCGGCGACAAGTCCTCCTGGTCCTGGGCCGGCGGCCTCGTCTGGCTGGCACCCACCGCCCGTCTGGACTCGCTCGTCGACGCCATCAGGGCGAAGGCGTGGCCCTTCGAGGGCTGGACGGGCAACACGCGCGACGCCTGGCAGACCCTCACCACCGTCGAGCCCGCACGTCAGGGCTCATGGACGGTGACCGTCGCGGACGCCTCCCAGCTGCGTCCCGGCGCCCTTGTCCTCCTCCGCCTCGCCGACGACGCGGACCACACCCTCCTGGAGCACATGTCGGGCGGCGGCCCCGGCCCGGAGGCGTACTACTGGGACGACAAGACGAAACTCACGTCGTACGTCCCCTACGAGTGGCCCGTCCGCGTGGCACGCGTGCGTGGCCGCAGGGTGACGCTCGAACGGCCCCTCCCGCTCGACGTCCGCCCCGAGTGGGACCCCCGGCTGACCACCCACGTCGAGGAACTGACCGGCTCCGGCGTGGAAGGGCTGACCCTGGAGGCCGTGGAGACACCGCAGTCCCCGCACCTCCTCGACAAGGGGTACAACGGCGTCGTCCTGCAGTGCGCCTACGACTGCTGGGTCGACGACGTCACCGTGCGCCACGTCGACAACGGCTTCGGCCTCGTCGCCGCCTCCGCCTGCACCCTGCGCCGCACGCGGGTCGCGGGCCGCGGCGCGCACCACCCGTACTTCTGCCGCGAGGGCTCGCACGACAACCTGATCGAGGACTTCACCATCGAGGAGCGCACCGTCCCCGCGCCCGCCGGGACCCAGCTGCACGGCATCAACGTCGAGGGGCTGTCCTCGTACAACGTCTGGTCGCACGGTGACATGCGGATGGGCACCTTCGACTCCCACCGCGGGCTGCCGTTCGCCAACGTCCGCACCGACATCACCGTGGACAACGACGGCCGGCACGGGGGCGACGCCTCCGCCGGACCGCTCTTCGGCGCCCGCTTCACCCACTGGAACATCCGCGTCACCAACGGCCGCGCCGGCTTGATGAAGATCGACGGACTCGCCCCTTACAGCGCCACCGTCGGCGTCAACGAGGTCACCGAGTCCGACCAGATCGACGTGCCCGACTTCACCGGCGACCTGCACGCCCGCCTGGAGCTGTACGGGACGACCGACGCGGCGCGCCCGCGCAACCTGTACGAGGCCCAACGCGGCCTCCAGAGCGGGTGATCGACTTCCCAGGCGGTCGGCGGAGGGCTCACGACCGCGCGTACCGCCCCGGAGTCACCCCCACCAACCGCCGGAAATGGCGGGTGAGATGGGACTGGTCGTAGAAACCGGTCGCGGCGGCCACCTCGCCCGGCGGGCGCCCGTCGAGCAGCAGCCGGCGGGCGCGGTCCACCCGGCGGGACATCAGGTACTGGTGCGGGGCGATGCCGAACGCCCCGCTGAACGCCCGTACGAGATGGGCGGGGTGGGCGTGGACGAGCCGCGCCGCCTCGTCCAGGGCGACGCCCTCGACGAGGCGCGCGTCGAGGAGTTCGCGCAACCGGTACGCGAGCGGCCGGTCGGGGCGCGCGAGGTCGACCGCCGCGGCGGGACGCAGTCGGCCCTGCAACCGCTCCGCGATCAGCGTCAGCCTGCTGTCGGCCTCCAGCTCGTCCCCCGGGTGCGCGAGCGCGGTGTGCAGCTGCCCGACGCGCTGCCGCAGCACCGGGTCCACCAGGTCGGGTCCGTCCACGGCGGGCCCGATGAGGTCGTCGCCGAGACGCGAGCTGTCGAGGTAGAGGACCCGCTTGCGGAAACCGTCCGCGGTGGCCGGGGCGCCGTTGTGCGGGATGTGCGGCGGCAGCAGCGACACCGTGTCGTGCGGGGTGCCGTGCTCGTGCCGGTCCAGGTCGTACCGGACGGCGCCGTCGTCGACGATCAGCAGCGTCCAGGCCTCGTGCACGTGCATCGGGTACGCGTACTCGGTGTAGTGGGCGTGGAACACCTCGACGACGCCCGGGACACCCGGGCGCCACGCGGAGATCTCCCGCTGCGGGGCCATGCAAAGAACGTACAAGACCGCGGCGGCTCCCGGTCGGCAGTCTCAGTGCATGAGCAGTGTGAGCAGCATGAACGTCTCCGACGACGCACCCGTCCGCTTCGACACCAAGATCGCTGTCGTCCTGCGCGACGACCTGGAGCCCTGGCAGCGGCTCAATGTGACCGCCTTCCTCGTCAGCGGCCTGGGCACGGCCGTCCCCGAGGTGGTCGGTGAGCCCTACGAGGACGCCGACGCGGTCGCCTACCTGCCGATGTTCCGCCAGCCCGTCATGGTCTTCGAGGCGTCCAAGGAGACGCTGACCGCCGCGCACGGCCGCGCGCTCTCCCGGGCGCTGCCCAGGGCGCTCTTCACGTCCGACCTGTTCGCCACGGGCAACGACCGTGACAACCGCGCGGCCGTACGGGCCGTGCCGACCGGTGACCTGGACCTGGTGGGCCTCGCGGTGCACGGGCCGCGGAACGCGGTGGACAAGGTGGTGAAGGGGGCGCGGATGCATCCGTGAGGTCTTCGGGCCGGGGTCGTCCCGCCCCGGAGACGCCGTGGCCGCTGTCCGCTGCTCAGGCCGGGGTGGACTCCGTACGGAGGGGCGGTTCCGGTGCCGGTGTCGGGGCGGCCTCCAGGGCGGGGCCGCAGCCCACGGCGGCAGGGCCGACGTCGACGACAACCGCGTCCGCGAGGGATGCCGGACGGGGCTCGGGCACGGGCACGGACTCGCGCGCGGAGGTCCGTACGCCCTGCGCGACCGGCTCTCGTACGGCCGCCGCAACCGGTTCCCGCACGGCCGCCGTCGCCGGTTCCCGTACGGGCTCCCGGACCGGGTCCTCCGTGGGGAGCCGGCGCATGAGCAGGGCGTAGCCGAGGCCCGCCACCGTGCCGACCACCGCGCACAGGCCCCAGAGATAGGCGGCGCCGAAACGGTCGATGACGAGGCCGGACATCACGGGGGCGACGAGCGAGGCGAGCGCCCAGGAGAGGGTGTACATGCCCTGGTAGCGGCCGCGGCCGTGGACGGGGGAGAGGCGGACGACGAGCCCGGTCTGCGTCGGGGCGTTGACGATCTCGGCGAGGGTCCACACGCAGACGGTCAGGGTGAAGACCCCCACCGACCCGGCGAAGGCGGTGAGCCCGAACCCGTATCCGGCGAGGATCGACGAGACGACCAGCAGCCGCCGGGGGTCCCGGTGCTCGATGAAACGGGTCACCGGGATCTGGAGCACGACGATCATCACGCCGTTGACCGCCATCGCCGTGCCGTAGTCCGCCGGCGTGAAGCCGGCCTCGCCCATAGCGATCGGAAGTCCGACCGAGCCCTGCTGGAAGACCAGCGCGACGAGGAACGACAGACCGACGACACTCATGAACCGTCCATCGCGCAGCACGGTCCCGAGCCCGACGGCGGGCGCCGTCTCCTTGGCGACCTGCACCGGCTTCGACTCCGGGAGCTTGGCGAAGACGACGAACGCGCAGACCAGGGTCATGCCGGCCTCGATGAGGAAGCCCGCGAGGTAGCTGAACTCGGCGATGAAACCGGCGCCCATCGAGGAGACGGCGAAGCCGAGGTTGATGGCCCAGTAGTTGAGGGAGAAGGCGCGGACGCGGTCCTCGGGCCGGACGATGTCGGCCATCATCGCCTGCACGGCGGGCCGGGAGGCGTTGCTGGCCATGCCGACCAGGAAGGCGACCGCGGCGATGGCCACCGGGTCCTGCATGAAGCCGAGCAGCGCGACCGAGCCGGCCGTCGACACCTGCGCGACGAGCAGGGTGGGGCGGCGCCCGAACCGGTCGGTCATGACGCCGGCGACGAGCGAGGAGACGACGCCGCCGAGGCCGTGCAGGGACGCGACGAGACCGGCGTACGAGGCGGAGTAGCCCCGGTCGAGGGTCAGGTACAGGGCCATGAACGTGGCGACGAAGGCGCCCAGCCGGTTGATGAGCGTGCTGGTCCACAGCCACCAGAACTCGCGGGGGAGCCCGGACACGGTCTCCCGGACGGCACGTCTGACGACGGCGACAGGCATGGAAAATCCCCCACGGACGTAAGCGGCTCTGGCGGTGAGCACAACTTACGAGGGGGCGGTCCCGGAGAGCCACTCGATTAACAGATGCCGTCAACTGACGGGCGCCGGGGAGGGCGCGGGACGGCGAAGCGGGGGCGCGGGTGTCCGACTGGCGACCGAGCGCGCGAGCGGTCGGGGGGTTCGATTACGCTCGGAGGCATGGCCGACGCACCGTACAAGCTGATCCTCCTCCGCCACGGCGAGAGCGAATGGAACGCGAAGAACCTGTTCACCGGTTGGGTGGACGTCAACCTCAACGAGAAGGGCGAGAAGGAGGCAGTACGCGGCGGTGAGCTGCTCAAGGACGCCGGCCTGCTGCCCGACGTGGTCCACACCTCGCTCCAGAAGCGCGCGATCCGCACCGCGCAGCTGGCGCTGGAGTCCGCTGACCGCCTCTGGATCCCGGTCCACCGCAGCTGGCGCCTGAACGAGCGTCACTACGGCGCCCTGCAGGGCAAGGACAAGGCGCAGACGCTCGCCGAGTTCGGCGAGGAGCAGTTCATGCTCTGGCGCCGCTCGTACGACACCCCGCCGCCGCCGCTCGATCGCGACGCCGAGTACTCGCAGTTCGACGACCCGCGCTACGCGACGCTCCCGCCCGAGCTGCGCCCGCAGACGGAGTGCCTGAAGGACGTCGTCGTCCGCATGCTGCCGTACTGGTTCGACGGCATCGTCCCCGACCTGCTGACCGGCCGCACGGTCCTGGTCGCGGCCCACGGCAACAGCCTCCGCGCCCTGGTCAAGCACCTCGACGGCATCTCCGACGCCGACATCGCGGGCCTGAACATCCCCACCGGCATCCCCCTCTCCTACGAGCTGGACGCCGACTTCAAGCCCCTCACCCCGGGCGGCACCTACCTCGACCCGGACGCGGCAGCGGCAGCGATCGAGGCGGTCAAGAACCAGGGCAAGAAGAAGTAACCTTCGCGATCATGCTCCCGACCTGCGCGAACGGCGCGGGGCGGGGGCATTTTCGCGGCCTGGGCCCTCTACGGCACCCCGGCGCGGTCGACGGCCCCGGCGTCGTCACCCCGCACGTGCCGCGATGATCCGTGCGCAGTCCAGTGACTCGGTGTGGGTGGTGTCGACCTGTAGGTCGTAGGACACGTCCCGGTGGACCAGGTCCGCCTGGGACGTGGCCATTCCGATGGGGCGGTCGCCTCGTGCGAGTTCGCGGCCCGCGGCGACCGCGGCGTCGCAGTGGACGCCGACCCACAGCACCTGTACGTCGTGCAGGGCCTCCTGCCACCGCTTCTGCGAGGCCGGGCCGCCGAGGAAGACCTCGTCGACGATGATTCTGGCCCCCTCGCGGGCCATCGCGGCGATGCCCTCGATCCACGCGGCTTCCAGCGTCCGGAACTCCGGTCCGACGGTCACCTCGCCGTCGGGAGCGAACTCGATCCCCGTGTCGGAGGCACGCAATGCCGCCGGCATCGCGTCGACCAGGGTGTCGGTCCCGAGCGTCAGCCACGGTTGAGGCAGGACCGCCTGAAGACACCGGGCGATCCCCGACTTCCCCGAGCTGGAACCACCGTTGAGGACGATCACCTGAGTTGTCACCGCGTCACCGTAGACGCGGAACGGCCCCCCTCTCCATGGGTTTCCGGGAGAGGAGGGCCAGTGCTCGGGGTGGGCGCCGTTCTCCGGCGCTCCCGTCAGTTGGAGAAGTACAGGTACTTCCACGAGCCGTACGTCGTCGAGTTGACGTTGTCGCCCGAGGAGTTGTTGATGTACGAGGAGCGCATGCGCACCTTGATGCCGGAGGTGCCCGGGGCCTCCAGGCGCACGCCGGACTTGCCGTTCGAGGCGAGCTTGAAGTACTGCGGGCTGCCGTCGGTGGTGTACCACGAACCGGCGTAGTAGACCTGCATGTCCATGCGCTGCTTGCGGCCCGGGTAGTACGTCATCGTCGTGGTGAGCAGCGGGTCGGTGTTCTTGTGGAACCAGTAGTACGAGTGCGAGCCGATCTTGGCCGTCTTGTACTGCTTCGTCACCGCGGTGGAGTTCTTCACCTTGGCGTAGCCCGTGGCCTTGACGGTCTTCGACTTGTAGCGGGCGTCGCCCTTGAAGATCGCGGTGACCTCGGTGTCCCGGGTCATGTCGATCTTCGCGGAGATGTTGCCGCCGGAGCTGACGGTCCCGGTCCTGATCAGCTTGTTGGGCTTGTCGCCGCCGTAGGGGTTGGCCCAGATCTCGACCGTGCGGTTCTTGTACGTCGTACCGAGGTGCGCCGTGAACGTCACGTCGGTGCCGTACGAGTAGACCTTGCCGTTGTTGTTCAGGCTCAGCGAGGCCGAGGCGCGCGAGACGTCGACCTTGTCGCTCGCGGTGACCGCGGAGTGCCCGGCGTCGCCCGCGTACGACACCTTGTAGGTGACCGTGCCGCCGGCGGGCGGGGTGTCGGAGAAGGAGTACGTACCGTCCGACTTCACCGTGACGGCGGGCAGCGCCTTGCCGCTCGGGGAGTCCAGGTCGGTCCGGGTGACCTGGAGCTTCGCGCCGGACGGCAGCGGAACCGTCGCCGTGAGCTTGCCGGTGACCGTGAGCTTCTTGGCGCGGGTCGCGCTCGACGGGGCGTTGACCGTCAGGGCCGGGCTGTTCAGCGCCGTGCCGGTGAGCACCTTGAGGCTGTAGCCGCCGTCCGCGCTGACGAGCGCGAAGACCCGGGAGTCGTCCGGCGCCCAGGCGAGGTCGGCGGTCTGGGCCGTGCCCTGGTCGTACGTGTGCAGCGGCAGGGTGGCGTTGGGCTGGTACGTGAGGATCTTGGAGCCGTTGACCTGGGCGAGGAAGCCGTTCGAGGCGACGTCCGCGAACTGGCCGTTGGGGTAGGAGCCGGCGGCCTTGAAGGTGCCGTCCGCGTAGGCGTCCCGGTCCTTGCCGTTGACCAGCACCTGCTTGCCGCCGGGCACCAGGTCGATGTCGCCGATGCCGTTGTTCAGCGAGTAGTCGCCGTTGTGCCAGGCGACCAGGGCGGGCTTGCCGCTGGAGACGTCGAGCACGGCCATCGAGGCCGTGGACAGGCCGGTCTCGCCGACGGCGAGGATGCCTGGCTGGGTCGGATCGGTGTCCAGCAGGGCCTGGCCCCAGATACCGACGGAGGTGCCCTCGGTCGGTATCTGCTCCATGGTCACCGGGTCGGTGCCGCTCGCGGGGTCGACCGACGGGTCGACGGAGCCGATGTTGCCGTCCCACTGGTCGCCGTAGGAGAACCACACCTTGCCGCCGCTGAACGCGACATGGCGCGGACCGGTGTTGGTGGGCACGGTGTAGCGGGCCTTGAGGCCGAGCGTGCTCGCGTCGATGGCCCAGATCTCGTGGATCTCGGGCGCCGCCGCGTACACGGTCGCCCCGTCGTCCGAGACGGCGAGGTCGCTGACGCCCGTGACGCCCTTGACCGAGCCGAGGACGGTGCCGGAGTAGTCGGTGGCCACGACGGTGCCGTTGGCGCTGTCGCCGACGAACACCCGCTTCACGGGGCCGTCCACGGCGAGGCCGCCGGGCGTGGTGACCCGGGCGGCCGGAGCGGCCGAGGCGGTGCCGGCGGTACCGAGACTGAGAGCGGCCGAACCGAAGAGGACCGCGACGGCCGTCGCGATCGAGATGCTGCGCGTACGCACAGTGCTGTTACCCCCATGTGGAACCCGGTATGAGACCGGGGAGACGAGTGCGCCGCGCAGCACCCGGACATGACCACGGAACTGCGGTGATGTGCGGGGCGCGGCTGCTGTGAGCAGCGTATGGCATGGCTGTGACAATTGAGGAGAGGTTTTCGGGTGTGCGGAGATCACGTGTATGCGCTTGATTTCCGCATGAGGGGGCGAACACCGCCCGGCCCGAGACGGCTGCGCTGCGCAGGGGCGCGGAACCCCGTAAGGCGGGAGCCCGTTCGGTGATCAGACCTTGTTGACCCGCCAGGCGATCACGCCTGTCGAACCGGGGTTCCCTCGGACGTCCATGCGCAGTGGACCCCGGCCCGTGAACCGCTCGAAGACCACCGACCCGTCGCAAGGGATCCGCTTCTTCGGGCCTGCGTCGCGGGGAGTGAACGCGGTCTCGGCGCCACCGTGGCCGACGCACACCACGGTCAGTCCGTAGGTGGTGCCGCCAGCCAGGTCGGGCTGAGTGTGCACACCGTCGGACACCCGCTCGGCACCCGACTCGACCATCGAACTGTCCGCCTCCGTCGCGGCGTCCAGGGCTGCTTGCGCCTGAGCGGTCAGGTGCTTCTGGGACGGTGGGGCGACGCTCCGCGGAGGGGCAGTCGTCGAGGGGTGGCCGTTGGGTGCGGAGCCGTGGGATGTGCAGCCCGTCAGGCAGAGGAGCGTCAGCAGTGCGCACCTGAGGGGACGGCGCGTCCGACCCTTCACCGGCGGCCGCGAACTGTGTTGCTCGCCAGGGTAGTTCGGTTGAAGCCGGTGCCCATGGTCGCTCCCCCTGGTGATGGAACGCCTGGCAGGCGATCGCATCCCCCGACCCTATGAGTGCGCCATGTGCGCTTCAGTCGAAAGATCCTTTTCCTGAGCGCAACTTGAGCAACCCGCCGGAGGGGAATGGAGTTCGGTGTCCGGGCCAGGTTCCTTTCGGTCCGCTCGGCGTCGGGCCCGGTCGGTCGTGTGGCCGGCCGGGCCCCGGTGTCGATGTCGTTCAGGGGCGGGTCGTCGCACCCAGGGCCGAGCCCCAGGCCGCCTTCGCCGTCGGGTGGTCCAGGTACTCCGGGTTGACCAGGATGGAGTTCGTGCCGGTCGGGCCGGTGGAGGAGCCCGGGATGACGCTGACCGCGCCGGTGCCCAGGTACTTGCCCGGGACGCCCACCGTGAGGTCGGCCTTGCCGTCCGCGTCGTAGTCGCCCGCCGCCACCGCCCTGCCGAACAGGTCGTTGCCCTCGCTCGCGCCCGCCACACCCGGCGTGTCCAGGGTGATCGTCTGCTGGTGCGCCGCGTCCAGGCCCGATCCGGTGCCCTTGACGACCGTCACCGCGCCCGCGTTGTTGAAGCCGTCCGGGTCGGGCGCGCCGGTGTCCGAGGTGACCAGGTCGGCGTGGCCGTCGCCGTCGAAGTCCGCAAGGGCGGTCGCGCTGCCGGGCTGCGGCGATCCCCCGAAGGCCACACCCGCGCCGAGGCCCGAGGCCGTGCCCGGGTACATGCGGAGCAGGTAGTCGTCCGGGCCGTCCGAGAAGTTCGTGTCGATGACGATGTCGTCCTTGCCGTCGCCGGTGATGTCACCGGTGACGATGCTGTACCCCGCGAACGGGAGCCCCGTCTTGCCCAACGCCTTCGTGGTGAGGCCCGTCGCCGAGCCGGCGAGGACGCCGAGCGTGCCCTCGTCCGCCGGGTCGTCGAAGTAGGCGACGGTGGCGAGGTCGGTGTACCCGTCGCCGTTCACGTCGGCCGCCGCGATCTGGCCGGTTCCGGCACCGCCGCCGGGCGGGGTGTACGCCTTCATGGCGGGCTTCGCCGTGTCGCGCAGCTTGGCCGCGCCCTTCACGACCTGCACCTTCGTCCCCGCCACGACCGCGATGTCGTCACGGCCGTCGTGGTCGAAGTCTCCGACGGCGATCCGGTCGCCGAAGCCCTGACGAGCCGTCGGGGTGGGCGCGTTGAAGGCGATGGCCTTGTTGCTCAGCCCGCCCTTGGCGCCGAACACGACGGTGACCGAGCCGGCGCCCTTGACCGTGCCGATCGCCTCGCCGCCCGCGCCGATGACCAGGTCCGCGTACCCGTCGCCGTCCACGTCGCCGACGGCCACCGCGGACCCGAACCGGTCGCCCGCCTCGGGCGTGCCGGGTATGCCCGCCGTCTGCTGGGTGATGCCCTTCTTCCGCGTGGTGCGTACGCCCTGCGCGGTGCCGTACATCGCCGAGACGTAGCCGGCCTTCGCGTGGCCCGCGATCGTGCCGCTGGGGGAGCCGACGGCGAGGTCGCCGAAGCCGTCACCGTCGAGATCACCGGCGCGGGCGGCGGCCGAACCACCGCCGGGTGCCGCCTGCGCGGGCACCATGCCCAAGGCCCCGCCCGTCACCGCCAACGCCGTCGCGCACGCCGCGAGGATCCGTCGCCGTCCCATGCCGTTCACACTCCCGTGTCGTCCTGCTTCGTCCCGTGCCGTCCGCATACGAGTCCGCCGGTACGCCTACGAGCACGAGGAACTCCGTGCGCTGTACGCCGTACGGCTTCACCACTCCAGACCCTCGGGGCACATGAACGGTTGCCCATGTACGGGTAGAGAACGTGCGAACGCTCCCTCGGTCCAGCGGTGTGTGAGGTCCGCACGAGTGGTGTTCGGCGGTCCCACTCGGGGGAGGACTGACGCCTGCCCCGCGACCCGCCTGCCCCGCGACCCGCCGCCCCGCGACCCGCCGCCGCGCGGCTCAACTCGCCGTGCGCAGGCGGCCTCTCGACCGGCAGTCGCGGCAGTGGCCCGGGGCCGGGGCGCGGAACGCGCGTTCGCAGCCCTCGCAGGTCTGGAAGGGGTGAACGACGGTGCGATCCGGGGTGAGCTGGGGTGCGCGCACCGGGATCGGCAGCGGTGTCTCCCGCAGGCGGAACGCCAGGAGGCCCGACGGGCGGCCCATGAAGTGGGCAGGGAGGCCCGTGGTCAGCAACTCCGCGATCCTGTACGGCTCCACGCCCGCCGCGAGCCACTCCGTCACCGGCGGTGCCAGGCGGCGCGCCTCCCACTCCGAGAGGATCAGCCGCGGGTCGATCCTGCGCAGGGAGGCGAGGACCGCCACCGCCCCCGGGTCGGCGTCGGCGAGGGCGGGTCCGGTCCCGCCCCGCTGTTCCGGTTCGGATTGCGTCGGCTCGGGTCGCCCGGACGGCGGCTCCGCCGGTGTCCGCACCGTCGTCCGCACCGGCCTCGATGCGTCCCCCTGCTGCTTCAAGGGGCCTCGCGGGCGCGGAGGTTGGGGCGGGTGGTCCGGATCCGCGTCACTGCCTGGGACCGTGTAGAAGTACGTCCGTGTACGGATCTGGCCGGTAGCGATCCGCTCTCGACGTCGCTCCAAGTACCCGGCCATCTCCAGCTCCCTGAGGGCCCGTGAGATCAGGATCTCGCCCTCCGTGAAGTGCTCGCACAGTGCTGCGATGCTCACGGGAGAGCCGTCCGGCAGGGAAGAGATGTAGGCCGCGACGCCGATCGTGACCGCGCTGCCGCGTCGCTGCGCGAGGGCGTTCGCGAGCACCGTGAAGTCGGCGGTGAGGCGGGTGCGTACATGGATCACGCCGGAGGTCGGAGCTCCGGCGTCGGCGCGCAGGCGCGCGTTAGACTGTGAATCAGCCATCGGGAAGCTCTTTTCTTCCTGCTGGTAGCCATCGGGAAGCTCTTTTCTTCCTGCTGGTAGCCATCGGGAAGGTGCTTCTTCCTGATGGGTCAGGCCCTCGTTCGGGATTGCCGTCCCGGCCGGGGGCCGTCTTCGTTTGCGGTTGTCGCGGCGAACGTAACCGTCCGTATCCCTCCGTCGCAAGCGCGTCACCCGGACGGGTGACACGCGCGGGAGGGTGGGTGGGCGGGTAGTTCTTTCTCCCGGTTCTTGGGGAGGTCAGCGGGCCGCCGGTCCCTCGCGAACAAGGATCCGGCGGGGCCGAAAGGCGGAGGATGACCGGGGCCCGGTTCGCTCAGAGGCGGTGGTCGCCGGCCTTCAACTCGCCTATGAACAGGGTCCAGACGCCGGTATCGAAGGCGAGCGCGGGTCCGTGCGGCGCCTTGCTGTCACGCACGGGGACGATGCCGGGGACTCCGTCCTGTACCTCCACGCAATTGCCGCCCTCCTGATTGCTGTAACTGCTCCTGCGCCACGCGGCGCCGTTCTGATCGGGACGGGACCTTCGCTCCACGGTGGTTGCCCTCCATCACGGATCGGATCATGTCCAGTGACATGAGCGGGGGCAGCGCCGCCGCCCGCAGCCGATCGTAGGTCAGAGCGAATCTCCTGACCTCGGCCGAATCCTCGATGAGTTGGCCGTAGTGCGCGCCTTCGGTGTAAGCGACGTCCGAGCCGTCCGGGAGCCCCAGAATCGTCAACGAGCCGCCCATGGCGTCATGTTCGCCCTGCTCGAAGGGGAGTACCTGAACGGTGATGTGCGGCTGCGCCGCAGCGGCGAGCAACCGCTCCAACTGCTCGCGCATCACGGCAGGACCGCCGATGGGACGCCTCAGTACCGCCTCGTCCAGGACGACCCACAGCTCGGGTCGATCGGCCGAGTCGAGCCGCTCCTGACGCCCCAAGCGCGCCGCGAGCCTCTCCTCCAACTGTGCCTCGCTGCTCAGCGTCAGGCCAACGGTCAACACGGCCCGCGCGTACGCCCCCGTCTGGAGGAGACCCGGCACCACGTGCGCCGCGTACTCCCCGATCGACATCGCCTGCTCCGAGTAGGCCATGAACTTCCGCGACCAGTCCGGAAACGCCTCCCGATACACGTACGGCCACAGCTCGACGAGCAACTGGTCGGCGCCGAGCGCCTCGTCGAGTGCCCGTGCCAGGTCCAGCGTGGGCTTCGCACCGGAGGCCCGCTCGATCTGGGTGATCCGGGTGCTCACGACGTGGGTCCTGCGGCCCAGTTCCGCCTGGGTCAGCCCCGCTTCCGTACGGAGGCGGCGCACCCGTGAGCCGAAGAGCGCCGCCATCGACGTACTGGGGTCGATTCCGTTGGCCAAGGCGTCACTTCCGTTCCTTACGAACCGAAAGGTAAGGCTCCGTCACCTACCGAGCGTAGGGGCGTCCGACGACTCTTGAGTACGGAACGTGACGACTCGCGTGCGGCGCGGGACGGCTCAGGGACGACGGCAGGGACGGACACGCTGTGCTGACAGGAACGACCACCTCTGATGAGGAGCCCCCGACGGACATCGGTGCGCTCAGGGCGCGGTTCGCCTCCTCGCCGCGAGGGGCCCGGTTCGCCCGGCGCCTCGCCGTGCGGCGGATGGAGGAGTGGGGGTATGCGCCGGAGTCGGACGCCTCCTGCGCGGTCGCTCTCGTCGTCGGGGAACTCACCGCGAACGCCGTGCGGCACGGTCACGTCCCGGGACACGACTGCCGGCTCCGGCTCGGCCTCGACGCCGGGGCGGGGCTGGTCCGGATCGAGGTCAGCGACGCGGCCGCCGCGAAACGGCCGCCCGCCGCCCCGCCCCCGGCTCCCGACGGCGAGTCCGGGCGCGGCCTCCTCCTGGTGGACGTCCTGGCCGCGCGCTGGGGCTGGACGCCTCGGCACCCCGTGGGCAAGACGGTGTGGGCGGAGGTGCCGACGGAGCCGACGACCTGACGGGGACTCCCGCGCCGCAGTGATCGGCACGCCGGCCCGCAGACGCCTCGCGCCTCCTCCGGGCGATCGGGCGATCGGGCGGTCCGGCACGGCGCGCGGCACAGTGGAGACATGGACACGGACGGAGCCGGCGGCACGAAGGGCAAGGACGATCTGGGGGCCCGCGCCCGCGGTGTGGCGACGCGGCTGCCCGCTCAGGATCTGGAGCGGGCCCGGCGCTTCTACTCCGAGGTGCTCGGGCTCGACCCCGTGGACGAGCGGCCCGGCGGGCTGCTGTACCGGTGCGGGGACGGCGAGTTCGTGCTGTTCGCGTCGACCGGGGCCTCGCCGGGGACCTTCACGCAGATGGCGTTGGGCGTCGACGACATCGAGGCGGTCGTCGGCGAGCTGAAGCGGCGCGGAGTGCAGTTCGAGGAGGTGGACCTGCCTGCGCTGCGGACGCGGGGCGGGATCGCCGAGGTCGAGGGGAACTACCCGAGCAAGGGAGCCCGCGGGGAACGCGGCGCGTGGTTCCACGACAGCGAGGGCAACCTGATCGGCGTCGGGGAACCCGTCGTCTGAGCGCCCACGGGTGGCCGTACCGGCCGGCCCCGCCGCGAAGGCGCAGGTCGCCGCCCTCTTCCGTACAAGGGGCCGCCCTCTTCCGTACAACCAATCGCGCCCTCCAGGTGTCTCTCCCGTACCCGGACCACGATCCGGCCGAGTTCCTGGAGAACCATGCGCATACGTACCGCCGCGGCCGCCACCGCCGGCACCCTCGCCCTGCTGTCGTTCGTGACGCCCGCCGCGCACGCCGACACCAGGAAGGGCGACACCGCGTTCACCTCGCTGTCCTTCAGCAGGACGACCGTCAACGTCGGCGTGAGCAAGACACAGGCGGTGACCGTCACGGCCACCGCCAAGGACGGGTCCGGCCTCAAGGACATCTACGGCGCGAAGCTGGTCAGCCCCGACAGCCGGATCGTCCACCCCGACTCCGTCTCCTGCACCCGGCCCTCCTCGACGAGCCTGAAGTGCAGCTACCGGTACGCCCTCGACGCGAACCGCACCGACTACTACGACCTCAAGAACAGTTCGGCGGGAACCTGGCACTTCACCGCGGAGGCCGCCGCCAAGGACGGCGACTTCTACGACCTGGAGACCAGCGCGCCGGTCAAGGTCAAGCGATTCGCCGAGCTGGCGAACACCCAGGCCTCGCCCGAGCCCGTCGCCAAGGGCCACACCCTCACCGTCACCGGGAAGCTGACCCGGGCCAACTGGGACACCAACGTGTACGCCGGGTACACCGGGCAGTCCGTCGCGCTCCAGTTCAAGAAGTCCGGGTCCTCCTCGTACAGCACGGTCAAGACCGTCACCAGCGACAGCAGCGGCAAGGTCAGGGCCACCGTCACCGCGCAGTCCGCCGGCACCTGGCGCTGGAGCTTCGCCGCCACCGGCACCACGAGCGGGGCCACCGCCTACGGGGACGGCGTCGCCCTGAAGTAGGGCATCGGGGGAGCCTGCGCCACCGGCGCCGGACGAACGCGAAGGGCCCCGTCAGGACGACGGGGCCCTTCGCTTCGTACGGACACGTTCAGCCGCACTGGCACGGATTGCCCGACTGGCAGCCGCAGCCGCAGCCGGAGCCGCAGCCGCAGGCGCCGAACAGCGGGAGACTCTTGATCTCGGCGGGCTGCCGGGTGTCACGGTCCTGCGTGGGATCGGGCGTGCTGGGGGATTCGGCCATGGGACCCTCCTTCAGGCACGGAGGCGTGCGAGGCGGACCGCGCCGCACAGCTCCTGTTCGCCCATCTCATGCCCACTGGGCCCGGCGCATCAACAGCGCACTGGGGCTTCACGCGCGCCCAGGGCGCGAATCCCACGCCCCGCCCGGGGGCTCAGACCCCCTCCACTCCCGCCGCCGGCTGGATGTCGGGCTGGATGTCCGGCTGCAGCTCGTCCGCGTGCTCGCCGGTGACCAGGTAGACGACGCGCTTGGCGACGGACACCGCGTGGTCGGCGAAGCGCTCGTAGTAGCGGCCGAGCAGGGTGACGTCGACTGCCGTCTCGATGCCGTGCTTCCACTTGTCGTCCAGCAGGTGCTGGAAGAGCGTGCGGTGCAGGAGGTCCATCTCGTCGTCGTCCTGCTCCAGCTGCATCGCCAGGTCGACGTCCTTGGTGATGATGACCTCGGCGGCCTTCGCCATCAGGCGCTGGGCGAGCTGGCCCATCTCCAGGATCGTGGCGTGCAGGTCGTGCGGGATCGCCTTGTCCGGGAATCGCAGCCGGGCCAGCTTGGCCACGTGCTGGGCCAGGTCGCCGGACCGCTCCAGGTCGGCCGACATCCGCAGCGAGGTGACGACGATGCGCAGGTCGGTGGCGACCGGCTGCTGGCGGGCCAGCAGGGCTATCGCGCGGGCCTCCAGCTCGTGCTGGAGATCGTCGACCCTCTGGTCGGCCGCGATGACGGTCTCGGCCAGTTTCAGGTCGGAGTCGAGGATGGCAGTCGTGGCGCGCCCGATCGCCGACCCGACGAGCCGGGCCATCTCGACCAGGCCGTCGCCGATCGAGTCAAGTTCCTCGTGATACGCGTCACGCATGTGGTTGTCCCTCTCTTACGTCAGCTTCCGGGGGGTCCGGGGTCCGGGACCGGCCAGTTCCGGCCACCTGGAGGACGGCGGACGGGACCCGTGAACCCCACGCTCCCACGATCCGGCTCGCACGCGTCCGTTTCCGTCACCCCAAATGAACCAACACTGGCGCCTGGGTGAACTCTGGGCGACGAGTGTTCGAGGTCGCACTCGGATGGCTGTGGCCAGGAGCGACGGCATGCCTAACCTGGGTGCATGGACGTGAACGCGGCGGTCGCCGCAGCGGCAGCGATCGCCGGAGTGCTTACCGGTGTCATCGCCATGCTGGCGTTCCGCTGGAGCGAGCGCGACCAGAAACGCCCGACCCGCACTTCTCTGCACACGGACCCGGTGCTTCCACCGGGTGTCGACACCGTGCTCTCCGTGCTCAGGTCATCGGCAGTCGTACTCGACGAAGCGGACGCCGTGGTCAAGGCCAGTTCGGCGGCATACGCCCTCGGACTGGTGCGCGGCGGCAAACTCGCCGTCGAACCGATGCTCCAGATGGCGCGTGACACCCGGCGAGACGGGGAGATACGCCAGGTGGAGCTGGATCTGCCCAGAAGGGGGACAGGGAGGGGAGAGGCACTCGCCGTCTCCGCGCGGGTGGCCCCCCTCGGATCGCGCCTGGTGCTCCTCCTCGTGGAGGACCTGACGGAGGCCCGGCGCATCGAAGCCGTACGCCGTGACTTCGTCGCGAACGTGAGCCACGAGCTGAAGACGCCGGTCGGCGCCCTCTCCCTGCTCTCCGAGGCCGTCATGGACGCCTCGGAGGACCCGGAGGCCGTGGAGCGCTTCGCCGGACGCATGCAGATAGAGGCCACCCGCCTCACCAACCTCGTCCAGGAGCTCATCGACCTGTCGAGGGTGCAGAACGACGATCCCCTGGAGGACGCCGAGCCCGTCCGCGTCGACGAACTCGTCGCCGAGGCGATCGACCGCTGCCGCCACCAGGCCGGCACCAAGCAGATCACCATGGCGGCCGGCGGCACCGCCGACCTGAGCCTGTGGGGGAACCGGGGCCAGCTGGCCGCCGCTCTCGGCAACCTCGTGGAGAACGCCGTCAACTACTCACCCGCCCGCACCCGCGTCGGCATAGCCGTCCGCCGGGTGACGGCGCCCGGCGGGGAACACATCGAGATCGCCGTGACCGACCAGGGCATCGGCATCTCGGAGAAGGACAAGGAGCGCGTCTTCGAGCGCTTCTACCGAGTCGACCCGGCCCGCTCCCGTGCCACCGGTGGTACGGGGCTGGGACTGGCCATCGTCAAGCACGTGGCCGCCTCGCACGGCGGGGAGGTCACGGTGTGGAGCTCCGAGGGTCAGGGCTCCACGTTCACCCTGCGGCTGCCGGAGGCGAGTGCGGCCCGCGACCGCGTGACCGATCACCACATGCCCGGCCTCGACGAAGAGGACGAGACCGAGCAGCCCGACGGGACGACCACCGTCACATCCCCGTACGAACCGCTTCCTGCCCCGGAGGTCCTTCCGTGACCCGTGTGCTCGTCGTCGAGGACGAGGAGTCCTTCTCCGACGCCCTGTCGTACATGCTCCGCAAGGAGGGTTTCGAGGTCGCCATCGCGACCACCGGGCCCGACGGACTCGACGAGTTCGAGCGCAACGGCGCCGACCTCGTCCTCCTCGACCTGATGCTGCCGGGCCTGCCCGGCACCGAGGTCTGCCGCCAGCTGCGCGGCCGCTCCAACGTCCCGGTGATCATGGTGACCGCCAAGGACAGCGAGATCGACAAGGTCGTGGGCCTCGAAATAGGAGCCGACGACTACGTCACCAAGCCCTTCTCCTCGCGGGAGCTGGTGGCCCGCATCCGGGCCGTCCTGCGCCGCCGCGGGGAGCCCGAGGAGGTCACCCCGGCCGCGCTGGAGGCCGGCCCCGTCCGGATGGACGTCGACCGTCACGTGGTCACCGTCTCCGGCTCCAAGGTCGACCTGCCGCTGAAGGAGTTCGACCTCCTGGAGATGCTGCTGCGCAACGCGGGCCGTGTGCTGACCCGTATGCAGCTCATCGACCGGGTCTGGGGCGCCGACTACGTCGGTGACACCAAGACCCTCGACGTCCACGTGAAGCGCCTGCGCGCGAAGATCGAGCCGGACCCGGGCGCGCCCCGCTACCTGGTCACGGTGCGCGGTCTCGGCTACAAGTTCGAGCCGTAGACCGGCCCCACGCTCCACTGACATGACGAAGGGCGGGACCCCCGGGAGGGGTCCCGCCCTTCGTCATGTCAGCTGCGTGCCCGGGGGCCGCCGGGAGCGCCTGAGGCCCTCCTGGACGCCCGGTGCCGGGTCACTGTCCGGCGGACGCCGAGGAGGTGGCCGTGGCCGTGCCCGTGGCGGACGACGACGCGCCGTCCGCCGGCTTGCCCGACGTGGACGCGGACGGCGAACCCGTGGCCGAGCCGGACGGCGAGGCGGAGGTGCCCGCGGAGGCGCCGGGCGCCGACGGCATGTCGCTCGGGCCCCACTTGGTGAAGTAGCTCTCGGCCGGGACGACGAAGGCGCGCAGGCTCACGTCACCCGTCTCGCTGAAGCCGAAGGTGACCTTCTGGGCGCTGCCGTTCAGGACGCCCTGGCCGGGGTTGGACAGCGCCGCGGAGGCGTTGCCCTTGCCGCCGAGGACGACGGAGCCGCCGGCCGGGACGGTCAGCTTGCCCTTGCCGGTGGCGGGCGTGATCTGGGCGGTGCCCCCGCCGTCGACGGCGATCGAGTCGAGGGTCTGCGGCGTGCTGCCGCTGTTGAACAGCGTCGCGGAGATCACCGCCGGACCGGTCGCCTTGACGTCGGGCTGGGTGATGACGAGGGCGTTCTGGATCTTGATGTTGCCCACGGAGGTGGCCGCGTTGTCCGGCTTGACCTCCAACGTCTGGGCATCGCTGCCCGCGCTGCACGCGGCGAGCGAGGCGATCGAGAACGCGATGACGGCGGCGGCGGAGGCGCCGCGTCGAAGGCTGCTGCTCACGGCGGCGGCAACTCCTTGAACGTGGGCGAAGCAGGGCGACTCCTGTGTAAAGCCGCCCTAAGGGTCTGTCAGCGGCCTTAGGTTACCGATCCGTTCCCGTGCGACCGCACCCGACCCTCCCCAAGGGCCCGACTTTGCTCGGCGGAAGGGTGCGGGGGTCCGGCCGCCGTGCCGGACACGCGCCCGCACGGCTCCGGTGCGCCGTGTGTGCGCCCCGTTCCTCCCGCCCCGCCCGGGCGGGGCGTCGGCTACTTTGATCGCGCCCTCGTCCGCCATTCACATAAGTTCCGCGGAGTCGGCCTTGCGCATTTCGGGGAATGAATGCCCGGTCGCCCGGAAAATCGATCACGGTGCCGGAACACCAGGTCATCGCGAGCCGATCATCACGTCATCCCGCACGTGATCACCGATCGTCTTGATCAATTCCGGATTCGCTCCGCGCTCGGCCCCGCCCATCGAACGGAGTAGCGGAAGTCGCGCTCCTGGCGGCGGACAAAACGGGATGTTCGGACCCTGGTCAGAGTGTCCGGGTGTGTGTAACGTGCGCGTTTCTCTCCGCCTGGACAGCCGCTCCCACCTGCGAATACCCTCTTCCGCTCGCCTCCCGCAGCACGTTCCTGTTGCGGTTGTCAAGCCCCGAGATGGGCCCTGACCTGCGAAAACGCCATTCAGAAGACGCCGTTTCCGTGTTATCCTGGATAGCCACGGAAGGGGTACCTGTCACATGACGTTCAAGGTTGGCGACACCGTGGTCTATCCCCATCACGGGGCCGCGCTGATCGAGGCTATCGAAACTCGCCAGATCAAAGGCGTGGACAAGACCTACTTGGTGCTGAAGGTCGCCCAGGGCGATCTGACGGTACGTGTGCCAGCGGACAATGCGGAGTTCGTCGGCGTGCGTGATGTGGTCGGTCAGGACGGGCTGGACCGGGTCTTCGAGGTGCTGCGCGCGCCGTACGCCGAGGAGCCCACGAACTGGTCCCGTCGTTACAAGGCAAATCTTGAGAAGCTCGCCTCCGGCGATGTCATCAAGGTCGCGGAAGTCGTGCGTGACCTGTGGCGTCGTGAGCGCGAGCGCGGACTCTCCGCCGGTGAGAAGCGCATGCTCGCCAAGGCGCGCCAGATTCTGGTGAGCGAGCTTGCTCTCGCGGAGAACACCAACGAGGACAAGGCCGAGGCCCTGCTCGACGAGGTCCTCGCGTCCTGACGCCGGCTCAGTCGCCGAGACGCCAGCCGTCTTGACGTACGCACCAGCCCGCGCAGCTGCGCGATGAATGCCGCGGTGCCCGATGACGCAATTGCTGTCGCCGGGCGCTGCGGCATGTTCGTACCCGCACGCACCCGGTCCGCCTCACCCGGCGGTTCACCCGGTCCACCCGGCATCGACTGTCCCCCGCCGTACCGGCATGTCCGATACTCGATGTGCCCGGCGGCCGACTCGACCGGATGTCACGGAAGGGTCCCCGGTCAAGGCGTCGCGCCCGGCACTCCCCCCTCTCTCCGAGCAGGGGGTACTCACCAGGCCATACCCATACCGGTCGAGCACACAAACCTGACAGGAACCGATGTCTGACGTTTCGCTTCCCGCGCCGTCGGGGTCCCGTACCGCCGCCGTGATTCCGGCCGCCGGCCGAGGCGTACGCCTTGGTCCGGGCGCCCCGAAGGCACTGCGCGCGCTCAACGGAACGCCCATGCTCATCCACGCGGCCCGCGCGATGGCCGCGTCCCGCGCGGTCTCCCTGGTCGTCGTCGTGGCCCCGCCGGACGGCGCGGCCGAGGTGAAGTCGCTGCTGGACGTGCACGCGCTGCCGGACCGCACCGACTTCCTCGTCGTCCCCGGCGGTGAGAGCCGCCAGGAGTCCGTGAAGTACGGACTCGACGCGCTGCCGCCCGGCATCGACATCGTCCTCGTGCACGACGCGGCCCGCCCGCTCGTGCCCGTCGACACCGTGGACGCCGTCATCGAGGCCGTACGGGACGGCGCCTCCGCCGTCGTGCCGGCGCTGCCGCTCGCCGACACCGTCAAGGAGGTCGAGCCCGCGGCCGTCGCCGGGGAGCCCGAGCCGGTCGTGGCCACACCCGTCCGGGCGCGGCTGCGGGCCGTCCAGACGCCCCAGGGCTTCGACCGCGCGACGCTCGTACGCGCCCACGAGACCGTCAGCGACGACGTGACCGACGACGCGAGCATGGTCGAGCAGCTGGGCCTGCAGGTCGTGGTCGTGCCCGGCCACGAGGAGGCGTTCAAGGTGACCCGCCCGCTGGACCTGGTCCTCGCGGAGGCGGTTCTCGCGCGACGGAGGCTCAACGATGGGTTCTGAGACGGCGGGGCGGGCCGCGCCCCAGGCTCCGGCACCCGTGCTCCCGCTCGTCGGGATCGGCACCGACATCCACGCCTTCGAGGAGGGCCGGGAGCTGTGGTGCGCCGGCCTGAAGTGGGAGGGCGAGGGGCCCGGGCTCGCCGGGCACTCGGACGCGGACGTCGTCGCGCACGCCGCCTGCAACGCCCTGTTCTCCGCGGCCGGCCTCGGTGACCTCGGTGCACACTTCGGCACCGGGCGGCCCGAATGGTCCGGGGCGTCGGGCGTCGTCCTGCTGACGGAGGCGGCCCGGATCGTCCGCGAGGCCGGCTTCGCCGTCGGCAACGTCGCGGTCCAGGTCGTCGGACCCCGCCCGAAGATCGGCAAGCGGCGGGACGAGGCGCAGAAGATCCTCTCGGACGCGGTGGGCGCCCCGGTGTCGGTGTCCGGCGCCACGACGGACGGCCTCGGCTTCCCGGGCCGGGACGAGGGACTGATGGCGGTCGCCACCGCTCTGGTCGTCCGGACGCCCTGAGCCGGCCACCGTTCCCCGAGGGCGAACGATTCACCCATTCCGGCGGCTCTGCACCCGTATAGGCGGATTCCTTCGCGCCTCCGCGGTCGCGACCACCGCCGCGATCCGGCCCCCGCTCGCCCTGAAGGCACCCTCTCCGGAGCCCGAGGGGACGGGCGGCCCGCCGTTTGTCACGAATCCGTGGCCCTTGCGGGGGAAGGGTCGCGGGGCACTACCCGTGGCCCACTACCCTGGAGTGGTGACCATTCGCCTGTACGACACCAGTGCCCGGCAGATCCGTGACTTCACCCCGCTCGTGCCGGGTTGCGTCTCGATCTACCTCTGTGGCGCCACCGTGCAGGCCGCACCGCACATCGGGCACATCCGCTCGGGCCTGAACTTCGACATCATGCGCCGCTGGTTCGAGTACCGCGGCTACGACGTGACGTTCATCAGGAACGTCACGGACATCGACGACAAGATCATCGCCAAGTCGGCTGACCAGGGCCGCCCTTGGTGGTCCATCGGCTACGAGAACGAACGCGCCTTCAACGACGGCTACGCCGCGCTGGGCTGCCGTCCGCCCACCTACGAACCGCGGGCGACCGGGCACATCCCCGAGATGATCGAGATGATGCGCGGGCTCATCGAGCGCGGTCACGCGTACGCGTCCGACGGGAACGTCTACTTCGACGTCCGGTCCTTCCCGGGCTACCTCCAGCTCTCCAACCAGGAGCTCGACAACCTGCTCCAGCCGGCGGGCGAGGGCGAGACCGGCAAGCGCGACCCGCGTGACTTCGCCATGTGGAAGGCCGTCAAGCCGGGCGAGCCGAGCTGGGAGACGCCGTGGGGGCGGGGCCGTCCCGGCTGGCACCTGGAGTGCTCGGCCATGGCCCACAAGTACCTCGGCAGCGCCTTCGACATCCACGGCGGCGGGATCGACCTGATCTTCCCCCACCACGAGAACGAGATCGCGCAGGCCAAGGGCTTCGGCGACGAGTTCGCGAAGTACTGGGTGCACAACGCCTGGGTCACCATGAGCGGCGAGAAGATGTCGAAGTCCCTCGGGAACTCGGTCCTCGTCTCCGAGATGGTCAAGGCATGGCGCCCCATCGTGCTGCGCTACTACCTCGGCACCCCGCACTACCGCTCGATGATCGAGTACAGCGAAGAGGCCCTGCGCGAGGCCGAGTCGGCGTTCGCGCGCATCGAGGGCTTCGTGCAGCGCGTCGTCGAGAAGGCGGGGGGCGTCGTCGAGCCGTCCGCCGAGGTGCCGCCCGCCTTCGCCGAGGCCATGGACGACGACCTCGGCGTCCCGCAGGCGCTCGCCGTCGTCCACACGACGGTCCGCCAGGGGAACTCCGCGCTGGCCGCCGACGACAAGGAAGCTGCCGTCGCCCGCCTCGCCGAGGTACGTGCCATGCTCGGCGTCCTCGGACTCGACCCGCTCGACCCGCACTGGGCCGGCGAGGGCGACCGCGGCGACGATCTGCACGGCGCGGTCGACACCCTGGTCCGGATGGTCCTCGACCAGCGCGAGGCCGCCCGCACCCGCAAGGACTGGGCCACCGCGGACGCCATCCGCGACCAGCTGAACCAGTCCGGCCTGGTCATCGAGGACAGCCCGCAGGGGCCCCGGTGGACGCTCGGGCCGCGCTGAGCACCCGCTCCGCCGGCCCCGGCCGATCACCCTCGACCTTGATCGATTGTGCCGCCCGGGCCTCCGGGCGGCACACTTCATATACGTACGTACGCACGCCTCACACAGACAGGTAGGTCATGGCCGCTAACAACCGCCGCATGTCCGGCAAGAAGGGCGCGCAGGTCGGCAGTGGCGGCCAGCGACGCCGGGGCCTCGAAGGCAAGGGTCCGACCCCGCCCGCCGAAGCGCGCAAGGGACACAAGAAGAACCGCGTCGCCAACGCCAAGGCGAAGCAGACCGTGCGCAAGCCCGCCCCGCGCGGCCGCGCCGGCAAGGCCTCGTCCGAGATGGTCGTCGGGCGCAACTCCGTCGTCGAGGCGCTGCGCGAGGGCGTCCCCGCGTCGATGCTCTACGTCCAGCAGTTCATCGACAACGACGAGCGCGTCCGCGAGGCGCTCCAGCTCGTCGCCGAGCGCGGCGGCATCCACCTGATGGAGGCCCCGCGTCCCGAGCTGGACCGCATGACCAACGGCCTCAACCACCAGGGTCTCGTGCTCCAGGTCCCGCCGTACGAGTACGCGCACCCCGAGGACCTCGCCGCCGCCGCGTACGACCAGGCCCAGGACCCGCTGATCGTCGCCCTCGACGGGGTGACCGACCCGCGCAACCTGGGTGCCGTCGTCCGCTCCGCCTCCGCCTTCGGCGGCCACGGCGTCGTCGTCCCCGAGCGCCGCGCGGCCGGCATGACCGCCGGTGCCTGGAAGACGTCGGCCGGTGCCGCCGCCCGTACGCCCGTCGCCCGCGCCGCCAACCTGACGCGCGCCCTGGAGTCGTACAAGAAGGCCGGGCTCGTGGTCGTCGGTCTCGCCGCGGACGGCGAGGTCGAGGTCGGTGATCTGGAGGCCCTCGGCGGTCCCGTCGTCATCGTCGTCGGCAGCGAGGGCAAGGGACTGTCCCGACTGGTGGGCGAGACCTGCGACTTCCGCGTCCGGATCCCGATGCCCGGCGGCGCCGAGTCGCTGAACGCCGGTGTCGCGGCGGGAGTTGTGCTCTACGAGGCGTCCCGACGACGCGCCTGAACAAACGTCCCAGTGGTCACCCCCGTGGGCTAATCGGGATGTTCGGGACGGCCTTGACGCTGTCCGGACAGATCGACGCGGTCAAAGCAGTGTCCTAAACACACGTCACTCGGTTAGATGAGTGTGGACACCAGAACACCCCGCACACCCACGGGGGACCGCTCGTCTGGATTCGACGACGTTCCCGCGCTGAGCATGGTGAAGGTGCCGAGCGATCCGGCGCAGGTCATCGTCAATCATGCGAGCTTCCGCGTCCAGCTAGGAGCTGCGTCGCGGGGGCAATCCGCGCGCGTCGCGCGGCACTTGAGCCCCGACGACACCGCGCGGTTCCCCGGCGTCGGTACGCCGGGCAGAGCGGGCGGGGCCGGCGGTGGCCGCCGCCGCGCCCCCGTCGTCTGGAGCGGGAAGTCCGCCCCCGACGACACCGGCGCCCACCGACTGCTGCAGGCCGTACGGAGCGCGGGCGTCGGCCACGGCGGCGGCAGCCTGCCGACCGCCGACGCCGGTGCGACCCAGGTCATCCCGCGCATCGGCGAACAGCCCGGCTACGCCGGCGATCTGACCGTCGACACCGTCGAGACGCCCCTCGTCGGCAGCCAGCGCAGCCCCGTCGGCGACGAACAGCGACTGCTCCCGCAGATGCGCACCGTCGGCAGCGCCTACGACGAACCGGCCTTCACGGACACCGACTTCGAGGACGACGACCTCGACGGCCCGGGCACCGGCACTCCCGTCAAACGCGGCGAGTCCGACCCGGCCCGGCACGCCTACCACCCCGGCCGCCGGATGAACCTCGGCGTCGTGCTGCTCCCGCTGCGCGTCTTCCTCGGCTTCATCTCCATCTACGCCGGCATGGGCAAGCTCTGCGACCCCGTCTACTTCGACGGCGGCAAGCGCGGCTCCATGATGAAGTGGCTGAACACGCTGCACCCGTGGGAAGTCGCCGAGCCGCTGCGGCAGTTCGCCCTGCAGCACCCCGTCGGCTCCGGCCTCGTCATCGCCTTCTTCCAGGTCATCGTCGGGGTCCTCACGGTCCTCGGACTGTGGCAGCGGGTGGCCGCCGTCGTCGGCGCGATGCTGTCGGCCGCTCTCATCGTCACGGTCAGCTGGAAGACGGTGCCCGCCTACGACGCGCCCGACATCATCTACCTCGCCGCCTGGTCCCCGCTGATCATCGCGGGCGCCCCGGTGTACTCCGTCGACGGCCGGCTGGCTGGCGAGGCGTGGCGCACGCTCGGACCGCGCGCCGACATCTGGGACCTGCGCGGGCGCGTCCTGCGCCGCGGCGCGCTCGCCGCCGCCATCGTCATCGGTCTCACGCTGCTCGTCGGATCGCTGCTCGGCGGTGCCGTCCGCGACTCCGACCGTGTGGTCGTCCCCGGTCCCGGCGAGGCCCCGCGCAACGAACTGCCCGGCTCCCCGCTCCCGGAGACGCCAGGCAAGCGGCACCAGAAGGCCACCCCGTCGGCCTCCGAGGCGCCCACGCAGCGCAGCTCCTCGACGCCCTCGCAGGCGGCCACGACACCCGGCGCGACCCGGGACACCGGTTCGGCCGCCGGCGGACAGCAGCCGAGCCAGACGCAGGGCAGCAGCGGCCAGGCGCCGCCGCAGCAGAGCTCGCCCGTCGACCAGGCCCCGAGCACCACCGCGGGCCCGACCAACAGCGGCGGCACGTCGAGCGGCGGCACCGGCTCCACGGGCGGCACCGCTCCCGGCGGCGACTCGTCCACCGGGCAGCCGGGTCTGGTCGGCGGTCTGCTGGGCTGACCCCAACCGGCCGCGCGGATCGCGGAGAACGACGTCAGGGCCCCGCACGGGAACGTGCGGGGCCCTGACGCGTACGGAGTGTGCGGGACCGGCTACGGTGCGCTGCGGGGCGCCCTGGAGGGCACTGAGCGGTTCTCAGGGGCCTTCAGTGGCCGGGCCGGACGGCCGCACGCCGTCCTGCGGGTCCCTGGCCGGCTCGACGGTGCGGCCCTGGGAGCTCAACGGCCCAGGGCCGCAAGCTCCTTCGCCGCCTCGGTGAGGTCCTTGGCGGTGTCGATGGCACGCCAGTAGGCACCCTGCGGGATCGGGAAGCCGGCCAGCCGGTTCTCGCGGGCCAGGCGCGGGAAGGTGGTCCGCTCGTGGTCGCCGCGCTCGGGGAGCAGTCCGGTGAACTCGGGCGAGAAGACGTACACGCCCGCGTTGATCTCGAACGGGGAGGGCGGCGCCTCGATGAAGTCCGTGATGTGCCCGAAGCCGTCCGTCTGGACGGCGCCCCAGGGGATGCGGGGGCGGGCCAGCGCGAGGGTCGCGACCGCGTCGCGTTCGGCGTGGAAGTCGGCCATGTCGCGCAGCGAGAAACGGGTCCAGATGTCACCGTTCGTCGCGTACCAGGGGCGGTCCGGGTGCGGGAGGTGCGCCGCCGCGTACCGGAGGCCGCCGCCACGCCCGAGGGGTTCCGTCTCCACGACCGTCGTCACCTTGACCGGGAGCTCGGCCGAGTCCAGCCACGTCTGCAGGACCCCGGCGAGGTGGCCGCACGAGATGACGACGTCGGTGACGCCCTCCTCGGCGAGCCAGGTCAACTGGTGCCCGATGATCGGTGTCCCGGTGCCGGGGATCTCGACCATGGGCTTCGGCCGGTCGTCGGTGTAGGGCCGCAGCCGGGAGCCCTGGCCGCCGGCCAGGACGACGGCTTGAACGGGGCGTGCCTCGGCGTTCGGATCGGTCATGACCGAACTGTACGTGGCGGTGTTCGAGCGATTTCGGGAGACCGGCCGGGGGAGCCGGCCGGGGGCGGCTCGGTGCTGCCGGGGGAGGTCGGCCGGCGGTGGGGCGGGGGCCGGCGGTGCTGGGCCCCTCGGAGAGCGCTCGGCGGCCTCCGAGGGGCGATGTCGTCCCCGGTGCGGGGACGGGGGACCTCAGAAATGGGTGTTCGCCACCCCCGAGGCGAACGCCGTGTCACAGACGGGCCGCGCGAACGACTGGGCGCGCGTGGGTCCGTACGCACGGACCGCGGCGCGGCCCAGGGCGCGGGCGATGGACACGCAGTGCTTCGCGAGCGACGGGCGCCCGTTCACCGCCTGTTGGAGGTGGGTGAGGGCGACGCCCGGGTCCTTCTCCTGGAGCTCCAGGAGGAGTCTGTCGCGCAGGACGTCCTGCGGGGCGCGGGAGACAGCTCGCGAGGAGACGTCTTCGGAGGACGCGGTGAGCACCGAGTTCGAGGGATTCCCCGACCAGTTGACTCGGGTGACCGCGAGAGTCCCGGAGAGCACCAGGACGACAGGCAGAACGAGGGCGAGGGTGCGGCCGATCCGGCGGGCGGGGCCACGGCCACGCCGGGTCGATTGGTTAGTGGTGGAGTGCTTCACGCGAGTGAGGGTAGCGCGGGGTGATGATTTGGCGACAATTAGTCACCGGTTCGGGGGATGGGGAAACGGCCTTTTCGAGGTAGTGCGTTGACGCACAGATATCGAAATGCCCGGTCTGCCGGGGTATTTGTCGACAACGGAGAAGGCCCCGCAGCAGGCTGCGGGGCCTTCTCCGTCAACTTGGGTGAATTCAACCCCTACGGGGTGTGCGTTCGGCCCGGACGACGCGGTCGTCAGTCGGACAGGCGCTCGCCCGTCGAGGTGGAGAACACGTGGATCTCGCCCGGACGCGGCACGACGTGCAGCGTGGCGCCCTTGTCAGGGACGGCGCGGCCGCTGACGCGGACGACGAGGTCCTTGAGCTCGCCGTCGACCTTGGCGGAGCCGTAGACGTAGCCGTCGGCGCCGAGCTCCTCGACGACGTTCACCGAGACGGCGAGGCCGGCCGGAGCGTCCTCGGTGTCCTTGGTGAGTGACTTGGCGGCCTCGCCGTTGTGCTCGACGACGTCGAAGTGCTCCGGGCGGACGCCGACGGTGACCGTGCGGTCGCCCTTGTCGGCGGCGGCCGAGAGGGCCTCGCGGCTGACCGGGACGACGCTGTTGCCGAACTTCACGCCGCCGTCGGTGATCGGGACCTCGACCAGGTTCATGGCGGGGGAGCCGATGAAGCCGGCGACGAAGAGGTTGACCGGGCGGTCGTACATGTTGCGCGGCGAGTCGACCTGCTGGAGCAGACCGTCCTTGAGCACGGCCACGCGGTCGCCCATGGTCATGGCCTCGACCTGGTCGTGGGTGACGTACACCGTGGTGATGCCGAGGCGGCGCTGCAGGGAGGCGATCTGCGTACGGGTGGAGACGCGGAGCTTGGCGTCGAGGTTCGACAGCGGCTCGTCCATGAGGAAGACCTGGGGCTCACGCACGATCGCGCGGCCCATCGCGACACGCTGGCGCTGACCGCCGGAGAGGGCCTTCGGCTTGCGGCCGAGGTAGTCGGTGAGGTCGAGGATCTTCGCCGCGTCCTCGACCTTCTGGCGGATCTCGGCCTTGTTGACGCCGGCGATCTTGAGGGCGAAGCCCATGTTGTCGGCGACGGTCATGTGCGGGTACAGCGCGTAGTTCTGGAACACCATGGCGATGTCCCGGTCCTTGGGCGGCAGGTGCGTGACGTCGCGGTCACCGATGTGGATCGAACCGCCGTCGACGTCCTCGAGACCTGCGAGCATGCGCAGGGAGGTGGACTTTCCGCAGCCGGAGGGACCGACGAGGACGAGGAACTCGCCGTCCGCGACGTCGAGCTCGAGCTGGTCGACGGCGGGCTTGTCGCCACCCGGGTAGATGCGGGTCGCCTTGTTGAACGAGACAGTGGCCATGGTGAGGGCCCCCTTCACCGGCAGGAACGTGCCGGACGATCCGTTGTAAAGGTGGTGATCCACTACGAGATGGTCCGTAGTGGTGTAGTCCACATGGGTGAACTGGTTCAGGACGCTACCTGTCGTTCACGTGTTCTGTCAGTACTCCGGGGCCAGTGAAGTTCGCGGAAATTTTCGACAGGGGCCTCTGGTGACGTGGGTACACTGCACGGGCACGTAACACCGCACGCGCGCGTGCAGGCCTCCTTAGCTCAGATGGCCAGAGCAACGCACTTGTAATGCGTAGGTCGTCGGTTCGAATCCGACAGGGGGCTCGTTCTCAGGCCCAGCTCAGACAATGTCTGGGCTGGGCTTTTGCCTGGGTGCGGGGGTGTCATGATCACGCGGGCGTCCGGCGTGGATCCGATGCGCAGGGGGGGAAGTGAGTACGTCCATCTCGCGATACCTGTTGGTCTGCTCGCGTTGGTGACCGCGGCCGGGGGCGTCGTGGCCGTCACTCGTGGCTGGGTGCCTCGCAAGGTCCGGCAGGGTGTCAAGAGGCCTCACGTCTACGGCTGGGGGCTGCTGGCGGCCGCGTTCAGCATCGGTCTTCTGGCGGCCGACTGGGCGATCGTCGCCGACCGTGAGTTCCGGATGCCCGGACAGATGCTGGCGGTCATGGCCATGGGGCTGAGCAGCGGGGTGATTCAGGCGTCGCGGCGTCCTGCGGATGGCGATCGTCATGACGGTGGCAAGTCCTAAGGCGCCTCCGCCACTCCCACCGTCTTCCGTGGCTCAGCCGTGGACGGGGGCTGCTTCGGCGCCTTCTGTCACGGCACCGAGTTTTCTTAAGCTGATGGTCACGGCAGTGCCGTCCCCCGCGGCTCCCGCCAAGTACAGGGATGACTTCAACGGAGACGGCTACCGCGTCCTCGCCGTGTCCGCCCCCGGGTAGGCGTCGACGGTCTCGGTGACCGACGAGGGGAGAGCTGTCGCCTCGGCAACGTAGCTGTGGATGAGGTGAGCCGGTGCCGCGATTCCCGGTGTTTCGGGGACGCCTTCCGTGTCCGAAAGGGCAGTCGGCAGGGCAGCCGGAAGGGGCCGTCGGGGCACAGTGTTCCGCCCCTCGGCCCCACAACCCTTCAGTCGCCTGACGCTGCCCGCGACGCGGAACCGTCAGACCGTGAACTTGACCGCCTCCAGGTAGCGGTCGTTCTCCAGGGCGCCGCCGAAGATGTAGCCGGGCCGGGCGTCAGCGCAGCCCTGGCCACCCCAGTTGTACGAGTGGACCTTGGCCAGCTGGCAGATGCGGCCGGTGCCGACGTTGATGGCGAAGCCGGACATGTTCGGTGCGCCCTTCTTCGCGCTGCCGATGTAGTTGTCCGTGCCGTCCGCCTTGACGGGCGTCCACTGCGGCATCCACTTGCCCCTGCCGTCCTTGGAGGCGGAGTTGTGGACGAAGGCGTTGGCGGACGATCCGCCGCTGCCCGACACCGCGATGTTGAGGGCCTTGATCGGGCGGTTCTGGTTGGTGGTGCCGGCCATGGTGCCGTCGCACACCGGCTTCTGCCAGCCCTGTCCGGAGACGTAGGCGCGGTAGCAGATGTGCCGCCCCGACGGATCGTTCTTGGCGAGCCGCTTCACGACGCTCGCGGCCGTGTCCTGCGGGGGCTTGGCTGTCACCGTGGTCTGCGGCGGCCTGGCCGTGATGGTGACGACGACGCCTCCGCCGCTTCCCGGCTCCTTCGCCTTCTTCTTCGCGTCCTTCGACTTCTTCGGCTTGGCCGAAGGGGACGCCGACATGCTGGGCGGCGGCGGGAGACTCGGGGACGAGGTCGATATCGGCCCCGACTTCTCGGCCTGCGGGCTCCTGCTCGTCTCCTCGCTCGACCGGGCGGCCTCCTTGCGGTGCCCGCCGTCGTCCGAGCCGCCGCTGCCGATGATCACCAGCGGAACGATCACGAGAGCGGCCACGACGAGGGCCACCGGCCCGACGACCATCGGCCTGTGCAGCAGACCCGGGCCCTGGTACTCGTCGTCCGACTGGCGTGACCCCGGCCTGCGGACGAGCTGCGGCGCGGGCCGGGCGGCGGCCCCGGCGACCGGGAATCCCCCCTCCCGGCCCGAGTCGGCGCCGAAGTCCGCGACCTCGTCGCCCTCGTTCTCTTCCTCATCCTCGTCATCGTCCGAGTACGAGGGCGACGACGGGTAGGAGGACGAGGGCGCGTTGGGGGCCGGCGGCGGCGGGGGCAGAGGCGCCGACTCCCGCAGCCTCTGCTGCTCCAGCGTGTACGTCTCTACGTCGTACTCGTCGCCGTCGTCATCGGCCGCGTCGTCATCGTCACCGTCATAGTCGTCGTCATATTCGTCGACGGCGTCATCGTCGGGGGCGGCACCGCCGTCCTGGTCGCCCTCATCGTCCTCGGCGAAGGGGGCGTAGCCGTCGTCCCACTCGTCGTCGGGCTCTCTGGTGAAGTCCCCGGTTCGCTCGGCCGGTTCGGCTTCGGCCGCCGGCGTACCCGTGTGCTCGGATGCCGGGACCGGTATCGGTACGGGAACCGGCGCCGGACCCGTCTCCGGCCGCTGCTCCTGCTGGTCCACCAGCTTGCTCGAACCGTCGGGGGCCACCTCGACGAACGCCACGTACCCCGCCGACGGGTCGGAGACGGTGGCGGTCACCGTGACGTTCAGGTCGCGGGCGTAACCGTGCAGGACGTCGAGGATCGCGGCGTCGACCGTCGCCCCCTCCACCGCCGGTACGGGCTCGCCGTCGATCGCGGCCGAGCCGTCGCCGGAGATGACCACCGCGAAGCGGGGCGCCGGCCCGGACGCCTCGCCCACGGGTTCCGGCTTGCCGAGATCCATCGGCTTCCCGGGCACGGCGGGGTCGCCCCCCGTGATCGGCTCGTCGGTCTCTTCGCCCCGGCTCATCGCGCTTCCTTCCTGACGTACCCCGCCGCATGGCTCCGGCAGGGTCCGTCGCGTCGGTCCCCGCGTAGCGCAACGGGTGCCGCCCGGAAACGGTTCAATCCCGCGGCGGTGCGGAACGGGACCTGCGCGTCCGTGCGTTCACGTCCGCCGCCCGCTGCCCCGGAGGTCGGGAGGGGGCGGACCGGGAGGGCAGCGGGCCGCGCCGCCGTTGACGGTCCGGAACCGTCAAGGCCCCTTGTGTGGAACAGGTGTTCAGTACAGTCCGAAGAGTGAAGGCCTACGAGGAATCCGTGCGTTTCGCCGTGCTGGGGCCGGTCCGGGCATGGCACGGTGAGCAGGAGGTGGACGTCGGTTCCCCGCAGCAGCGGGCGGTTCTGGCGGCACTGCTGCTCCGCCGGGGACGCCCCGTCATGCTCGGTGAACTCCTCGACGCGGTCTGGGGCGAGCAGCCGCCGGCCGCCGCCGTGTCGGTCCTGCGGACCTATGTGTCCCGGCTCCGCAAGGCGCTGGAACCGGAACGGGACAGCGCCGACGCGCCCCGAGTGGTCGTGTCGGTCGGCGACGGCTATCTCCTCAGGTTCCCCGAAGGCGCCCTGGACCTCGATGTGTTCGAGCGGCGGATCGCCGAGGCCCGCAGGCTGCGCGCCGACGGCGAACCGGCCTTCGCGGCCGATCTGCTGCACGCGGCCCTCGCGGGCTGGCACGGCGCGGCACTGGCCGGAGTCCCCGGCCCGCTCGCCGAGTCCGAGGCGTCCCGGCTGAACGAACAGCGGCTCGCCGCCACGGAGGCCCGGCTCGACGTGGACGTGGAGCTCGGACGGCACAGCGAGGTGATCGCCGAACTGCTGTCGCTGACCGGCAAGTTCCCGCTGCGCGAGCAGCTGTGCCGGCTGCTCATGCTGGCGCTGTACCGGTCCGGCAGGCAGGCCGAGGCGCTCGCCGCCTATCGCGGGACGCGCGCCACGCTCGTAGCCGAGTTGGGGATCGAACCCGGCGCCGCGCTGCAGGACCTGCACGACCGCATCCTCGCCGCCGACGTCACCCTCGGTGCCGGGCCGTCCCCGACGCCCGAACCGCCGGAGCAGGTGGTGGAGGCCGAACGGGCGGGAACGTCCGCCGAACCCGCCCCGCCGGCGGTCGCGCACCCGGCACGGCCGGCTCAACTCCCCGCCGACCTGCCGACGTTCGCCGGACGGTCCGCCGAACTGGAGCGCGCCCGAGCCCTGTTGCCCGAGGGCGGCAGCATCCCGACTTCGGTGGTCATCAGCGCGATCGGCGGCATGGCCGGCATCGGCAAGACCACCCTCGCCGTGCACTGGGCCCACGAGATCGCCGACCGCTTCTCGGACGGCCAGCTCTACGTCAACCTGCGCGGCTTCGACCCGACCGGTGTCGTCGTGACGCCGGAGGAGGCCATCCGTACGTTCCTCGACGCGCTCGGTGTCCCCCCGATGCGGATCCCCGCAGGCCTCGACGCCCAGGCGGCGCTGTACCGCAGCCTCCTCGCCCGGCGGCGGGTGCTCGTCCTGCTCGACAACGCCCGGGACACCGAACAGGTCCGGCCGCTGCTGCCCGGCTCCCCGGGCTGCCTCGTCATCGTGACCAGCCGCAACCAGCTCACCGGACTGGTCGCCGGGGAGGGCGCGCATCCCCTGACGCTGGACCAGCTGTCCCGCGCCGAGGCGCACGACCTCCTGGCACGACGCCTCGGCACCGAACGGCTCGCGGCGGAACCGCAGTCGACGGACGAGATCATCACCCGGTGCGCACGGCTGCCGCTCGCCCTGTCGATCGTCGCCGCGCACGCGGCCGCGTACCCCGGCTTCCCGCTCAGCGCGATCGTCGACGAACTGCGGGAGACCCACGGCAGCCTCGACGCCTTCGCCGGCGGCGACGACATCACCACCGACGTACGGGCCGTCTTCTCCTGGTCGTACAAGGTGCTGTCGGCGCCGGCCGCGCGCCTCTTCCACCTGCTGAGCCTGCACTCCGGGCCCGACATCTCCGCGCCCGCCGCGGCGGCGCTCACCGGGCTGCCGTCCCGGGAGGCCCGCGCGCTGCTCGTCGAGCTGACCCGGGCGCATCTGCTCACCGAGCACTTCCCCGGCCGCTACACCCTGCACGACCTGCTGCGGGTGTACGCCGCCGAGCGGGTCCGCGCCGAGGAGACGCCCGAGGAGCGGGACCTGGCGGTGGAACGGCTGCTCGCCTGGTACCTGCACACCGCCGAGGCCGCCTACCCGCACATCACCCCGCACCGGCGCCGGATCCCGCTCGAACCGCTGCCCCCGCTGTGCCGGCCGATGGAGTTCGGCACGCAGGACGAGGCGGTGCGCTGGTGCGAGAAGGAGCGCGGCAACCTCGTCAGCGCCGTGCACCAGGCCGCCGCGTCCGGGCATCCCGGGATCGCGTGGCGGCTGCCCGCCGTGCTGTGGGGCTTCTTCTACCTGCGCAGCCACATCCACGACTGGCTCGACACCGCGAGTGCCGGGCTGGCCGCCGCCCGCGCGGCCCACGACCGTGTCGGCGAGGCGCAGGGACTCGCGGACGTGGCCGCCGCGCTGCGCAGTTCGGGCCGGCTCGACGAGACGATCGACCACCTGCACCGGGCGATGATCGCCTACCGCGACCTCGGCGACCACGACGGCAGGGCCTCGGCCGTCGCGAACCTCGGAGACGCCTATCTCCAGTCGGGGCAGTTCGACAAGGCCATCGAGTACACCCGGCGCGGACTGGCCATCGAGCGCGTCATCGGCGGCGCCTGGGGCGAGGGCATCGCCCTCAGCAATCTGGGCGACGCCTACCAGAAGCTCGGCCGCTTCGACGAGGCCGTCGCCTGTCTGGACCAGGCACTGACCGTGCTGCGCGCGGGCGGCAACCGCTGGGTCGAAGGCGTCACCCTCGACATCCTCGGCACCGTCCACCGCCGTCTGCGGCGCCACGACGCCGCGGTCGCGTACCACCTCCAGGCGCTCAAGACCCACCGGGACATCGGCAACCGGTGGGGCGAGGGCCACACGCTCGGCAACCTCGGGGACGTCCACCTCGACGCCCAGGAGCCGGAGGCGGCGCGCGACAGCTGGCGCCAGGCCCTGGCGATCTTCGTGGACTTCGACCATCCGGACGCCGAGAAGGTCCGTGAACGGCTCGGCCGCCTGGAGGGCGGACCGTCCGACGCCCCTGCCCCGAGGGCGTAGGCACGGACCGCCTGACATGAGTCTCCTTCGACGAGGGGCCGGCCGCGGCCCGGGGGAGGGCCGCGACCGGGTTCCACCCGCACAACGGAGGACGGGGGCGGACGGTTCAACCGCCGGGCGGGTCAGCCCGCGTCGTGGTAGACCCGGCCGCTCGCGTTGGCGGTCGCCCCGTCGTACAGGCCGGTCGGACTGGTCACCGTGGAGAGCGTGAACCACGCGTACCGCTCCATGAAGTCCAGCCCGTTCAGCATCTGCGTCGACGAGCGGATGAAGTCGGTCTGCTCCTGCCCGCTCGGATAGCGGGGCGTGCCCTTGGAGAAGTCGATCAGGCCGTACTCCGTCAGCCAGACCGGCTTGTGATAGCGGTCGTGCACCGCCTGGAGGTAGCCGCGGAGCTGGTTGGCCGCGTCGGGTCCGAAGTCTGCGCCGTACCAGTGCACCGGGATGAAGTCGACGCGCAGCCCCCGCTGGGTGGCTCCCTGCATGAACCGGTCCAGCCAGCCGCCGGCCACGTCGGCGCCGGTGGCGACGGCGGGAGCGCCGAGCCGCAGACCGGTCGCCTCCAGCCGGGGCCACTGGTCGAGCGCCTGCTCGGGCGTCATGTTCGCCTGGGTCGGCGAGTCCGGCTCGTTGAAGCCGAGGAGCTCCTTGCCCTCCTTGGCTGCCTGGCCGAGTTCGGTGTCGGTGACCGAGCCGGGACCCCAGATCATCGGGACGTAGTCGACGCCGTTCGGCCTGGTCACCGCGCCGGTCGAGGAAGCCCAGTTGAAGTACCAGGAGGCGCCCGAGTCGGCCAGCGCCTGGGAGGCGCCGTCGACGGGGTTGAGACTGACGCCCTTGCGCCCGGCGGCCGGGGTCTTGTTCTCCGGGGCCGGCTGCGTGGCGGCGGGCTCGGCCGGGGCCGCACTGCCGGTGCCGAACGCGACGGTCAGGCCGGTGCACTTGGTGCACTGGTACATGACCTTGTTGCCCGGTTCGGCGTCCTGCTTCGACCAGGCGTACGCGGTGGGGCACTTCTGGTTGACCATGTCGCTGTAGCCGGTCTTGGCGTCCCGGTTCGGGTTGACGCACACCAGCGGAGCGCCCGTGCCCTGGTCCTTGACGAGGTTGTCGGCCGGGCACGCGGACAGCAGGTCCTCCGCGCAGCCCGCCACCGCGCACTCGCCGCCGGCGGGCGGTGCCACGTCGTTCGGGGTGATGGTGACGGGTGCGGCGACGGCGTTGACGTAGCTCACGTCGTACCAGGGGGCGAGCGAGTCGGCCGGGTCGAAGTTGAACTCGGCGAGCCCTGTGGGCTGTTCACCGGTCGAGCAGCGGTCGGCGTGCGGTCCGCAGTCGCCGACGGCACAGTGGAACGTACTGCCGTCCTCGCCGCCGCAGCCCTGGCGGGCGAAGAAGGTGCCACGCCAGTGCCCGGCTCCCGCGCGCTCGGGGACGGTGACCGTGGCGGACTTTCCGGGGTCGAGCACCGGGAGGCCGGTGAGCGCGGTCGAGCCGTCGGCGTTGACCGTGCTGCCGACCCAGATACGGCTGTCCGTCCTGTTCTGCAGGGTGACGGTGTGCTCGGCGACGTCGGCCGCCGGCGTTCCCTGGATGCTTCGGCCGCCGGAGCGGTGGGACTGCACCGCCAGGGCGGTGCCGGTCACACCGACGACGACCAGGAGTAGAGCCAGGAGTAAGGATGTGCGTCTGCGCATAGAGCGTGCCTCTCCGTGGGGCGTTGCGCCGGTTCGGCGATCAGGTGGCGTCGCCGCAGGCACCACGGATGGGCGGGGGTGGATGGTTCACCGGGCGGGGGATGTCACGTGCGCCGTACCGGCCTCTGGACGGGCTGTCTCTGCACGCCGTGGGCCGGAGCGGCGGACCGTGTGTTCGCGTCGGAGCCGCTGGAGGTCGAAACACTCGGGAAGGCGTCGCGGGTGTCCCGCAGGGACTGGTGCCCTTCCCGGCTGAGCGGGGAGGGCGGGAGGACCGGACTCTGCTGTGACGGGGCCGGGATGGCCTGCCCCGGCAACGGGGAGACCGGGGACGCCTGGTCCGGCGTGGAGGAGAACGGCCGGGCGTGGGCCGGCAGCGGGGAGACCAGGGCCGCGTCGCTCAGTACGGGGGACACGAGCTGCGCGGCGGCGGGAAGCGGTGACACCGGCGGCTCCCGTCCCGAAAGGGCGGCGAGGGTTTCGCCGCCGGACCCGACTCCCGGGCTGCCGTTCTGCGCGGCGAGGAAGCCGTGCCCGGCGAAGAGGTCGCTCTCCCGTGGCGTCAGAGTGGCGCTGCTGGTCCGCTCCGCGAGGCTGATGCGGGCGGCCTCCTGGAAGCCGAGGCCGTCCGTCACCTCGTCCGGGCGGGGGGCGTCGAAACCGCTCCTGGACGACGAGGGGACGACGTCGACCGCCGGTCCGCCGAGGTTCTGGGCCGGGCGTTCCCACCGCGAGCGGGTCTCGTCGCCGGGTGCGCCCGGCGACGAAGGCGACTGCTGCCGTGCGGCCTTGTCCGCCGCCGCCACTTCCGGTGCCACCTCCCGCAGATGCGCGTCGACGACGCAGCGGGCGACGAGGGGCATGCTCTCGGGCGACTTCTCGAACGCCTTCCGGTACTTCTTGTCGTTCCTGACCAGGTGGAGGACCGCGTTCTCGAAGGCCTCGCGTTCGTGCGCCGGAAGCCGGCGGATCTGTTCTTCGAGACGCGCCATGCCTTCGTGAACGGGCTTCTCGGAGGAAGCCTGCCCGGTGAGCGGCGGTGTCGTGAACGGTGTCTGCCCGGCATCGTTCCGCCCGTGCGCGGCGGCCTGATCGGAGGAGCCGTCGCCCTGGCCGGGCCCCTCTCCGCCGCCGGGCGCGGTGCCTCCGCCGGCCGGTGCAGGGCGTGACCCGCCCGTGAAGCGTGCGAGGAGTCGGCGCAGTTCGGCGGCGAGCCGTTCCCAGATGCTCTCCCCGTCCGCCCGGCCCGCCCCGCCCCGGGCCTGGCCCCGCAGGCCGTACTCGGTCTTGAGCAGGTCGCGCGCCAGCCTGGCACCGGGGTTTCTCCTGGTCAGCCGGTTCCGGTCCCCGGAGGCCGTGATGTCGTTCGCCACGGTGCCGCTCACGCCCCGCGCAGTTCGAACCCGGTCGGCAGGGGCAGCAGTCCCGGAGGCAGCGCCGTCGCGGGGAACCAGGGCGCGCCGTCGACCGGACGCGGTGGGGTCTCGCGCTGGTAGCAGCCGTTCGCCGGGGGCGCGGACCGGCGGCGCTCCAGCAGGCCCTGTGACGCGAACCTCCGTGCGTGGGCAGCGGACATGTGCGTACCTCCTCGACCTGTCGGCCATGCGGCGCCGACGGGGCGCCGACGTGGTTCGACAAGCACAACGGGTGTGGTGCGCGCGGGAGTTCAACACGGCGGACACCGGCATGGGTGCGGCAGCGATGGCACCGGGCGTCCGCACCGGCGCGGCCGCCGGCTGGAGAGCGCTCGCGCCGGCGGCCGCGGTCGGCTTCCGGGGCCTACTTCTTACTGGGGCCGCCCGGCTTCTTCCCCGCCAGCCACATGAGCGTGGAGGACGGTTCCTTGGTCTTCTTGCTCTTCCTCGAGCTGTTGTGCCCGTGCCCCGAGGAACTGCTCGGCACCGGGGCCGGGATGTCCGACGGCGGGCTGGGGTGCCGCTGGGTCGGCTGGAGCGGTGCTCCGAAGTCGGAGGAGGCCGAACCCGTGCTCGGGGTCCGCTCCTGCGTGTTCGTGTACGTGGGGTTGAAGCTCTGGGTGCCGTGGACGGGCGCCGGCGGATACTCGAACGAACCGGTCTGGAGCGGAGACTCGGACTGCGGGAGTGTGCTGCCCACCGCGTGCGGGGTGTACGAGTACGACGGGGTCGTCACCGGATTGGCGGTGTACCGGAGCCCCTGTGGGAAGTAACCGTCGCTCGCCCCTGGAGCGGGCGCCGTCGGGGAGTAGTCGAGAGTGGGCGCTCTGAACGGGGCCATCGAGGACATGCCCTGGTTCAGCCCGGCCTCGTAGTTCTGCGCGCCCGGCCACGCCGGGGTGCTGGCCGCCCGCAGCACCTGCTGCTCCCTGAGGGCCATGAGCTTCTCGTCCAGGGAGTGGACGGCAGCCGCCTGGGCCTGCAGTTCGGTCCGTACCGCGTCGATCGTCTGCTGCCGGTTCGGCGGCGGTTGCGTGGCCGTGGTGTCCGCGACGGACATCTGACGGGTGACGACCCGCGACAGCTGTTCCTCACCGGGGCTCTCAGCCCTCTGTGTGCTCGGTGCGCCCGGGTCCGCCAGGACGACGACCGCGCTGGGGTCGTCGAAGGCCTTGTGGAAACTCTTCAGTGAGAAGTTGCTGGCCGCGCTGTCCTGGGAACTCGACGAACTCGCCGAGGACTTGCTTGCGTTGCGGGCCTTCTCCTGGTTGCGCCAACGGTTCTGCTTGTTCCAGAAGTCGGGGTCCTGGGGAGAGGGGATCTGGTCGAACGAGTTCTGCGAGTGGACGTTGAACGTCGCCCTCGTCTCCAGCGACCAGGCCTGCGACTCCTGCGAGTCGTTCCTGAATCCCATCACCTTGACGTGCAGGTTGGAGACCTCACCGGCCTCGATCCGCTTCTTCAGGTGGGGCCACTCGTGCTTGGTCAGGACACTGCCGTCCACCTTGCCGCCGAGCATCACCGCCTCGACGGGGCCCCGGGCCGCGTCGACGTAGTGACTGGACATGTGTTCCCAGAGCTGTGCTTGCACGGGAGCGTCCGACCAGTTCTCGAATCCGAAGTTCTTCCCGTTGAAGATCTTTCCCGGGAACGACGTCTCCAGGATGAGACCGCCGGCCTCGGCGGCCTTCCTCGCCGGGTAGTAGGGCTCGGTCTTGCTCCACAGGTACTTCTTGTCGAGGGTGTCCCGCGCCTTCGCATCCCGTTCCGCGGCGAAGTTCTTGTTCCTCTTGTTGTCCCGCCACCACTTGGCCGGGACGTGCAGAGCGTTCGTCCGGTCGAACTCGGCGATCAGGTTGGTCGCCGCGTCCGCGGCCCAGGCCTGGTTGGGTGTGTGCTGCGCCTGGACCCAGAGCCCGTTCGTGTGGAGCTGGGTCATGTAGCCGTCGAAGGCCTTCATGAATTGCTTGTCGTGGTGGAGGCCGTACTTCTTGAGGTCCGACCTGATCTCTTGTTCCTCGGCCCTGAACTGCTGCTCGTTGAATCCCGCCATCGTGAGGTCCTCCTCGCCGGAGCGGCGAAAGACGCGCCACTCGCCCGCGTTGTGGAACATTCGTGCTGATTCAACGGCCGCTGTGGCCGGGCGGTTCAACCCCCTGGAGAGGGGTGGTGATCCGCCGTTTCCGTGAACCCCGTACCGCACGGGCGCGTTGTGGTCCCGGACGAGACCGATCCGTCAGGGAGGAGCGCCATGACCGTTCAGACCGGAGGCACCGCCGAGCAGGAGGCTCCGGCTCCGCCGCCCGCGCCGAAGTTCATCCTCTATCTGGAGGGGCCGGAGTACGGCCAGGCGCTGCGGCAGCTGACCCTGTGGGTGCATCACGTACTGCTGCCGGTGTACGGCCGTGAGGTCACCTCGCTGGCTCCGTGGTGCTCACGCTGGTGGGACCACCCGGAGGCGGTGGCGCAGCTGCACGGACTGTGGCTCGCCTGGGGGGAGTTGAGCGACACCGGATCCGAGTCCGGGATGAGCGGTCCCGCCAGCTGGCACCGGGACTTCCTCGGGCCGATCATGCAGAACCTGCGGGACCCGTCGGGTGTGTTCGCCGGCTGCAAGTCCGGGTCGCACCGGGCGAAGGAGGTCCCTGTCGTCGACGCCGTCGACCCGTTCGGACCGCCGCCCGCGCAGGGCTGATCCTCGGGGCGTACGGGCACGGCGTAGGGCGCTGTGTACAGGCACGGGCGAAACGAGGGGCGGGCCACGGCGGCCCGCCCCTCGTCGTCGTCCTTGTCCTCGGCCACGCCTCGGCACAGAACACCGTCCCCGGGTTCACGCGTCCGGTCGGACCACCCCGAGGATCTCCATCGACGCGGCCGGGGAGACGTACACCCAGCGGCCGGGGCGGGGGGCCTGGATGATCTTGCCGTCGCCGATGTAGAGGGCGACGTGGCTGGCGTCGGCGAAGTAGATGATGAGGTCGCCGGGGCGCATGTCCTCGATGGGGACGTGCTTCAGGCGGCGCCACTGTTCCTCCGAGGTGCGGGGGATGACGTGGCCGGCCGCGAGCCAGGCCTGCGAGGTGAGGCCGGAGCAGTCGAAGGAGTCGGGGCCCTCGGCGCCCCACACATAGGGCTTGCCGAGCTGGCGGGTGGCGAACGCGATGGCCTTCTTGCCGGCGGAGGTCGCGTCGGTGCCGACCTTCTTGAGGATGCCGGTCCCCACCCACTTCGCCTGGGCGTCGTCGGCCTCCTTCTTGTCCAGCGCGGCGAGGCGCTCGACCTCCTTCTTCTCCAGCCGCGACTCCAGCTCCTTCGCGTCGTCGATGTGCTTCTCGACCGACTGGCGCTCGGTGTCCTTGGCGCGGCGGCTCGCCTGCAGGCTCTTCAGGACGTCGGTGGCCTTGTCGGTGCGGGTGCCCAGGTCCTCGCGGGTGGCGGTCAGGGCGGCCAGCACCCCCTGGGTGGCCTGCTGGGCCTGTCGGGCCAACGCGGCGTTGTCCAGGGCGTGTTCGGGATCGTCGGCGAGAGCGAACTGCATCTCGGCGGGCAGGCTGTCGCCCCGGTACTGGGCGCGGGCCGCAGCGCCGGCCAGCCTGGTGAGCCGGCCCAGCTTCGTCTCGGCCGTCTCGATCTGGTCCTGGAGCGTGTGGACGCGCTTTTCCTGCCCGGTCACCTTCTCGTCGGCGGCGTTGTACTTGTCGGTGGCCACCTCCGCGTCGTGGTAGAGCCGTTCGAGCTCGGCGCGCACCTCGGTGAGGGTGCCGGGTTCGGGTTCGGCCCGGGCCGGCTGCTGGACCGTCGCCGTCAGCGCGAGGGCCAGAACCAGGGTCGCGGCCGTCCGGTGGCCGGGTGCGCGCAGGGTCCGTCTCATCTGGGCCGAAGCTCCTTTCGTAGGCGCCGCATGGGAGGGAGGCCGGGGGTCGCCCCCACAACGGGGCTGCGGAGGGCGGTGGTTCAAAGCGACGGTGTGAACCGGTCGGACACCACGGGACGTTGTGCGTCGAAGGCGGTCGTGGACGAAGGGATCGGGATGGTCGCGGAGTTGGTGCCGCTGGCGCTGTGCACGGGGTTCGGCCTCGGGTTCCTGACGCTGGCGGCACGGTCGGTGCTGGGAGCCCTGCGGCTGTGGCTGCGCGGGCTGCGGGTGATGGGCCAGGTCACGCCCCGCAGGGCCGCCGACCCGAGGCCGGGCGGACTCGTGGTGTTCTCCGACCACCTCGGGCGCGGTCTCGTCCTCGACCCGGGATGGCGGGGGCCGCTGTGCGGACTGCCGCCGGTCGGCGGAAGCGTGCCCGTGGTCTACGCGCAGAACCGGCCCGCCGCGGCCCGGCTGTGGACGCTGCGGTATCTGCTGGCGCCGTCGTTCGGCTGGTTCCTGTCCTCGACCCTGGCCTTCGGCACCGGGGTCATGGTCTCGTCGTGAATGGGCGCGACGACAGGGCGGACGGCGGTGCCGCGAGCGGCGGCCGGGTCGTCGGGGTCGATGTGCTGCGCGGGTTCGCCCTGTTCGGCATCCTGCTCGTCAACGCCCAGCTGATGGCGGACCCGTACACGGCGTTCGGCGGCGGCCCCGGTGCCTCGGCCGTGGACCGGGCGGCCGCCTGGGGCGTGACGGCGACCACCACCGCCTACCAGCTCTTCTCCTTCCTCCTCGGCTACAGCTTCGTCCTCGACCGCCGCGCGGCCCGCCCGTCGGACTCCGCCTCCGGGCTCCGCCATCTGCGGCGCACGGCAGGGCTGTTCGGACTAGGACTGGCGCACGCCGTGCTGCTCTACCCCGGCGACATCCTGATGACGTACGCCGCTCTCGGCCTGATCCTGTACGGGCTGCGGGACCTCACCCCCCGGGCCGCCGTGCGGGTCGCGGTCTGTCTGGTGGTGGGCCTGGCCGTGCTGCTGCTCGGGTACGGGCTGCTCACCGTCGCGCTGACCGAACCGGTCACCCCGGCCCAGTACGCGCCCCGGGTCGCGGACACCGTGGCCGCCTACCGCGGCGGGTTCGGCTCGGTGATCGGGGCCCATCTGCGCGAGCTGCCGTCGGCGCTCGGCGCCAACCTGCTGTACACGCCCGACATGCTGGCCGCGTTCCTCGCGGGCCTCGCGGCGGCCAAGGCCGGACTCGTGGAGCGGCGCGGCCGGGACCGGGCGTGGCTGCGGCGGACCGTCGTACGGTGGCTGCCCGTCGGTCTTGCGGGCGGCGCGGTCACCGCCGTCTGCGCGAACGGGCCGCTCGACAGCCGCTGGTTCCTGGTCGGGCACGCGGTGTCGCTGCTGACCGCGCCCGCCCTCACGGCGTCGTACGCCTGCGGGGTGCTCCTGCTGGGCGACGCGGTGCGCCCGGCGGCGGACGTGCTCGCCGCCTCCGGGCGCATGGCGCTCAGTCACTACCTCACCCAGTCGCTGGTCCTCGCCTGCGTGTTCACCGGCTACGGGTTCGGGCTCTACGACCGCGTCGGCACCGCCGGCGTCCTCGCGGGCTGCGTGCTGCTGTACGGCCTTCAACTCGCCTACGGTTACCGGCTGATGGGCCGGTTCCGGTACGGGCCCGCCGAGCTGGTGCTCAGGACGGTCACGCTGGCGCGGCGTCCCGGCCGGCCTCCGGCTTGTGCAGGGTCACGCCCGGCAGCAGACGGCTCGCCGCCCGTTCGGTGATCGCCGCCGTCTCCGCCTTCGCCGCGGCCGAGATGGCACCGGCGCCGGGCTCCTTGTACCAGGGGCGCAGCCGGATCAGGGCGGGCCTGACCCCGGTGGCGAGGAGCAGCGCCGTGCCCTTCGGCAGGGCGCGGATCCGGTCCGGCGGCAGGACGGCCTCCTGACGGTAGGAGTACGACCGTGACGTGCCGTCCTTGCTCCGCGAGACGCTCGGCGTCCTGACGTCGTGCTGGCCGACCAGGGTGGAGATCTTCTGGACGAAGTCGGCGTCGTCGAGACCCGCGCCGAGGAGCTTGACGGTGGCCGCGCTCCACAGCGCGTCCATACCGACCTCGCCCCACACGCGGGCGCCCTGCCGGTAACTCTGCAGCAGCGTCACGACGTTGATGCCGCGGGAGCCGAAGTGCGAGTAGAGGTCGGGAAGATCGGAGATGCGGCACACGTTCGCCGCTTCGTCGAGGACGGCGGTCAGCGGCGGGTCGAGGCGCCCGCCCATGCGCTCGGCCGCCACGACGCCCGCCCGCATCGTCGCGTCCGCGAGCCCGGCGATGACGCCGGCCGCCGAGCCGCCGCCGTCCTTCGACAGCAGGTAGAGCGTGTCGTGGCCGAGGACGTGCCGGTCGGGCCGGAACTCGGGGAGGTCGGGGTCCGGGGTGACCCAGGCGAGGATCTCCGGGTCGAGGAGGCAGGAGACGGTCTGCCGTGCCGTCTCGTAGATGCCGTCCCGGGTCTCCACCGCGCCCCGCACCGTGCCCTGCAGCTGCTCGGCCATGGCGACGAGTCCGACCTCGCGCAGCAGGTCGATCGGGGTGCGGTCGGCGGGGTCGGCGAGCCAGGCGAGGAGATCGGTCAGCGGGGCCCGGCCGCGCGCGGCGGCGAGGAACAGCGCGGTCAGGGTGTTCTGGGCGGCCGAGATCCAGAAGTCCTTCTTCGCGGTGTCGTCGTTGACGGACGCGACGAAGTGGCCGGCCATCCGGCGGGCGCCCTCGATGGTGTGGCACTCGCCGAGCATGTTCCACCACAGGGCGCGCCGCGTGTGCGCGATGCCCTGCGGGTCGAACGTCCAGACCGTGCCCGCCTTCTCGCGCTCGGCGCGGGTGACGGCGTACACGTCGGCCTTGTTGGAGGTGAGCAGTACCGCGCCCTGGGCGCGCAGCACCCGGGGCACCGCGATACCGGTGGACTTGCCGGCGCGGGGAGCCATGAGGTCGAGCTCCACGTCCTCGTAACTGCTGCGCAGCTCGGGTCCCTTGGGCTCCAGGTCGCCGAGGAGGTTGCCCGTCTCGTCCGGGTGCACGTGGTCGCGGCCCTTGAGGCCGGGGCGCAGTTCGCGGGCGCGGGACTCGATGCCCTTGGGGCACATGGCGGCGAGTTCCCGCCGTCCGGCCAGGCCCTTGGGGCGCGCCGAGCGGTCCATGAAGAGGCGGACGACCAGGGCGAGGGGGACCGCGATCAGGACCAGCAGCCCGAGCATGCCCGCGTAGACGGCGGCGGGCGGCGCGGCCGGCCACAGGGCGCCGGGCCCGTCGGAGACCAGGTGGGCGATGGTGGACAGCGCGAACGGCGGGGCGTCCCAGCCGTTGCCGGACAGGCCGGAGCCGAGGGTGCCGCCGGACCAGGCGACGGTGAACGTCACCAGGCCGGTGCCGGCGACCGCGACGATCGCCCACGGGAGCATGTCGTGCAGGTCGCCGCCGCCGCCGCGGGGCGCGCTCACGCCGTCCACCTCCCCGAGGCCTCGGCGCCCGGACCGCCGGGGACGCCGTGGACGCCCTCCCGGGCGGCGCGGGCGACCTGCCGCGCGGCATGCGCGGCGGCCTGTTCGACGGCGTCCTCGTTGGGCGTCCAGCGGGTGTTGGTGTTGTGCAGGTGGCGCTCCGCGTCGGTGATGGCGACCTTGATGGGGATGCCGGGGCGGCCGCCGACCTTGATGAGGAAGCGGCCGCGGCCGGGCGGCTCCTCGTTGTCGCCGTTCACACCCCAGCCGGGCGGTGACGACCAGGACGACACGAGTTCGATCTCGCGCCGCGACAGGCCGACCACCTTGCCCAGGTCCTCCATCTCGGTCCGCGGGAGCCCGGCGCACACGACCATGCCGGCACGCTCGACGAAGCCGCGCGCCTTGGCGCGGTCCGCGTCGCTGCCGAGGGCCTCGGCGTCCTTGAGGGTGTGGGTGATCTTCGCGTCGCCGAGGCCGAGCGAACGGTTGAGGCGGGTGAGCGCGTCGATGCGGTCGACGATGCCGGAGGCCGCGCGCAGCGGGCGCCACAGTTCGTCGAGGACGGTGAAGAACCAGCGCCTGGGCGCGAGTCCGGCGTCCGCCAGGGCGTGCGAGGCCGCCACCGTGCCGAGGCCGTCGGACCAGGCGGCGAGCATCGCGGCGGCCGTGAGCTGGGTGTCGGCCTCGCCGATGCCGGAGATGTCGATGCACACGGCGGGCGCGTCCGGGTTGATCCGGGTGGACGTCTCGGAGGCGAAGGTGTCACCCAGCGGGCCGTCGAGGATGCCGAGCAGCGAGCGGTGCAGCGGGTCGACGGCGTCGCGGTAGCGGGCGTCGTCGCCCCGGTCGAGGGTGACCGCGCGGACCCGGGGCGGACCCTCGGTCAGGACGCGCAGCACGTCGGGCAGCAGCACGGTGCGGCCCGCGGGGGTGCGTTCGCGCAGGTGGTGCAGGACGGCGGAGAGCACGGACTGCTCGTGGTCGTCCATGGGCCGCCCGCGGACGATGGTGATGAGGGCGGCGACCATGTTCAGGACGCGGCCGTGCGCCTCGGCCTTCAGCACCTCGCCCGCCTCGCCGCCGATCTTCGCCGCGGCCGCGCCCATCGCGCCGGGGTCGAGGACGTTGATGCCGCCCCGGCCGCGGCCGATGGAGATGACCTGGCCGCCGAGCGCGCGCACGGTGTCGGCGTAGTCCGGCTTGAGGTCACCGAGGACCAGCGGGACGACACCGGTCGCGGCGAGCCCGATCAGCATCCGGTTGACCAGCGTGGACTTGCCCAGACCCGGCATGCCGAGCATGAACAGGGAGGGGTTGGAGATGTAGCGGGCCCGGGTGAACCAGTTCAGCGGGTCGCCGCACACGGTGGCGCCGGTGAACAGGTGCTGCCCGAGCGGTACGCCGGTCATCGGCGAGCCGGAACCGGCGGCGAAGGGCCACATGCCGCAGGCCTGCACGGTGGTCGCGCGCCACATGGTGGGCGGGTCCATGTAGCCGACGCGTCCGCCGCCCACGCCGTACCAGCCGCGGTGCGGGACGAACAGCTCCTTGGCCCTGCCCGGCGTCTTCTCCTTGCCGGACCTGGCCGGCTTGTCCGACGGGGCCGGTCTGCCCGTCGGCGCGGTGCCGGGGGCCAGGTCGGTCCCGTCGTCCCGGGCGGACGGCTTGGCCGCCTTGGGCCGCTTCTTCCGCCCGGACGGCTCCGCCCAGGGCTGCCCGCCGGTCCCGTCCGGGGCGGGCGCCCTGAGCGCCTGCTCCTCGGCGAGCCGGTCGGCCCGCTCGGCCAGCTTCTCCTCGCGGCGGCGGCTCACAGCGCCTCCTGCAGCTCGTGCGGGATGAGGGTCTGTTCCCAGGGGAGGATCCCGGCGGGCAGGGTGCAGCTGAACGCCGCCGCCTGCATCCGGTCCGCGGGCCGCATCAGCACGCGGGACGCCGCGGTCAGGTTGCGTACGGTCACGCTCGCGTCCGCCAGCTCCTCCATGGTGTCGACGGTGACGGTCAGCATCAGCGAGAACTCCACGAGTCCGGCGCCCGACGCCTCCTCGGCCGCGGTCTGCTCCGCCGCCCGCACCTCGGAGGCCGCGCGCGCCTGGACCATGCCCTTGCCGGACGTCGCCATGAATTGGGCGCTGCGCCGGTCCGCCTCCACGATGCGGGCCGAGGTGGCCGGGTCGATCGGGCGGTAGACCAGGGCGACCCGCTTGCGGCGGGTGCCGGGGGCGGCCTCCAGCATGCCCCGCAGCACGGAGGAGCGGATCGTGCCGCGCGGCGCGAGGGTCAGCAGCCAGGTCCGTGAGACGCCGGAGTCGTGCTGGTAGCTGTTCACGGTCTCGACGGCGGCGGCGGGACCCGCGTCGTCCCACTCCAGGCCCGTTCCGCCCTGCTGGGCGCGGGCGGTGAGGACGTCGGCGGCGACCGCGGGGTCGTAGGCGACCCGGACGACCTCGGCGATCCGCTCCGCCGACAGCGGGTACGCGGCACCGCCGCCGGCCGCGACGAGTCCGCTGAGCAGACCCGGGATGCGGATGGCGAGGTCGGTGATCACGTCGTCCTTCTTGCGCCGCTGGCCCGGCGGGACCCCGTACGTCAGGGTGATGTACGTGTGCATCTCCGAGGACGCGCTCGGATAGCGCTCCACGACCTCCTCCATCACGGCACGGGCGGCCGGCGGGGCGTCGGGGTGGATGCGCGGCAGCACCTCGTGGGCGAGGCGGGTGCCCGGGTCGGGAGCGGTCTCCACGATCACGGAGGCGCCGCGCAGGCCGGGTTCGTGGGACAGCCGGGCCAGCCACTCGCCCCACAGCGCGACCCAGACGTCGACCTGGTCCGGGTCGATGAGCGAACCGCCGTCGGGGTCGCAGCCGAGGACGATCGTGTACAGGTTGCGGACCGGGTGGTGCAGGATGCCGAAGGGGCGGTCGTAGGCGTCCCGGCCCTCGGTCGCGGTGACCTTGTTGAGCAGGCCCGGCGGACGGAACCGGCCGCCGGGACGGGCGGACAGCGGACCGGAGACGTACAGGTGCGCGCCCTTCGCCTTGCGGCGCCACCAGCCGACGCGCAGCGTGATCAGCTGGTAGACGTTGCGGCCGTCCTGGGTGCGGATGGAGAGCGGCACCAGGAACAGGACGACCGGGACGAGCACGACCAGCGCCGCGTACAGCGAGATCAGCGACGCGAGCAGGGTGACGATGAGACCGCCGAACACCCCGAAGGTGCCGACGAGTCCGAGCGGTCCGAGCCCCGGTCGCCGTGGCCTGCGCCAGTTTCCGTAGGTCGGATGGGTGGCGGCTTCCGTGGACATGAGTCCGGTTCCCTTCGTGAAGTGATGGGGAGTGCGGCGGGGCGATGGGGCGGTGAGGAGGAGACCGCCGGACTCCCAAGGGGGGATGGGAGTCCGGCGGCCGGTCGTGGGGGAGACGTGGGGCGGACGCGTCAGAGGCGCGGTCCGGCCGCCGGCGGCTCCCCGTAGGTCACTTGTTGTTGCCCAGCTCGCCGTCGGCGCCCTCCACGGCGCCGGAGACCGTGGAGCTGGCCACCTGTGCGGCGGCCACCGCCGCGAGCACCGCGACCCCCGCGGGTCCTGCCGCCGCCGCGGCACCGCTGCCCGCCGCTCCGGCGCCCGAGGCACCACCGGCCCGGCCTGCGGCAGCCGCGCCGTTCGCGCCGCCCGATCCGGTCGCGCCGGCCTCGCCGCCGCCACCGGACGAACCGCCGGACCCGTTCGCGCCGCCCGTGCCGGACGCCCCGCTCGGACCCACCTGCGCGCCGCCGCCGGAGCTGCCGCCCCGGCCGCCGAGCTGCACCGCGCCACTGGCCAGGTTGGAACCCGCCTGACCCATGCTGGACATCGGGTTGCCGGTCCCCATGGCGGCGGTGGCGGGCACGATCAGCTTCAGCAGGGCGGGCAGCGCGATGGCGGACAGCAGCATCACGCCGATGCCGGCGATGCGGGTGTTGATGGTGGCCGCGTCACCGGTGCCGCTGTTCTGGCCCGAGTTGATCATCGCCATGCCCGCGTTGAGGACGAGGGCGACCGCGGGTTTGTAGAGCAGCCAGGCGATCATCCAGCCGACGTGCTTGCGCCACCAGCCGGCGCCCCAGTCCGTCATCGAGGCCGCGGCGGCCAGCGGAAGGGTGCCGAGCAGCAGCATCATGACGCCGAGCCGGATGTACATCAGGATCGTGTGGATGATCCCGGAGATCAGCAGCAGGAACGCGAGGACCAGCAGCAGGAACGACTGGATGCCGCTGCCGTCCGAGCAGGCTCCGACGTTGTTCAGCGAATCGCGTACGGCGTTGTTGAACAGGTAGTTGGAGTAGCTGTCGCCCACGGCCGCGGCGGCCATGACGACGGTGGTGGCGGCACCCGAGACGAGCACCACCCGCATGATGCCCTTGAGCGCGGTGCGCCCCGCGTCACCCTTGCGTTCGATGGCCATGCGGCAGGCGGCGAAGAGCAGCGAGCCGACGGCCAGGTAGACGACGATCCACTGCGTGTCGGCGCTGATGCCCTTCGACGTGTCGGTCTGCTCCAGCGTCGGCACGTTGGTGGTCAGTGCCGCGAACACGGCGACCGCGCCCGCGAGAATGGTCTTGGCGATCAGGTCGACGATGGTCCCGATGGGGTCGCCGAGAAAGCTGAAGAAGCCCTTCACCAGGTCGATGACCGGATTTCCGGACGTGCAGTTCACGTCAGACCCCCCAGAGGGTGAAGCCGTTGGTGGTCTGGACGGAGGACACCGGGGAGTGCAGGGACCCGTTGTCGTCGGGCCGCACCTTCCAGTCGCCGCCGCTCCAGCGCAGGGAGATGTTGGTCGCCGCATATCCCTGGGCGCTCTTCAGGAGCAGCCGCACGGTCGCCGCCGACTCCGTGTACGAGGTCACCGAGAAGCCGACGTACGAGGCGACGGCCGCGCCGTCGCTCTGCCCGTCCGTGTTCGCGACGGTGGCCCGCTGGAACTCGAACATCTCGCGCCCCTGCCCGGCCACCACCTGCTGCTCGGTGACGGTGCGCCAGTGCGATCCGCTCATCTGCGACGGGATGATGTGCGCGGCCAGCGCGGCACCGGCGGGCGTGTGCGCGTAGCACCACCACAGGGGCCCCTGGATCAGGGTGGGGCCCGCCGAGGCGGAGATCGGCACCCGCGCGACACCGAGCGTGCGCCAGGTCACGTCCTTGGGCGCGGCCTTGGGCAGCGCGGGACCGGCGCTGTCGTCGGTGCTGCAGCCCTTGGGGCGGCCGTCCTTCGTGGCGGAGGCCTTCGACAGCGGTCCTTCGGAGGCCGCGGAGTTCCCGCCGTCCGCACTCGCGCCCGGGCCGGACAGCAGGCTGACGATCCCGCCCACCACGACCACGATGCCCAGGAATCCCGCCGACAGCTGCCAGCTGCGCTGCTTGTAGTACGGCCCGGACTCCGCGATCCGGCGCTCCCTGCGTTTGAACATCACGACCGGCGCCCGCTTACGCGAAGACGAAGCTGATCAGCGGGCCCGCGGTGGCGACCAGGACACAGCCGCCGAGGACCATGCCGAGCCGGCTCATGTGCTCCGAACTCTCGCCGCGCTTCACGGAGACGGCCATCATCGCGCCGGTGATGAGGACACCGGCGACACCGGCGGCGGTGCCGGCCCAGGCGGCGATGCCGAGGACCGTGTTGACCTTGGAGGTCAGCTCACCGGGGGCGTTGCGGGCCGGCTGGGGGACACCGGAGGCGAGGATGTTGGAGGCTTCGTAGAGCAGAGAGGACATGGGGATCTCCGAGGAATCGGCGCCCGGCACGAGCGGTGGGCGACTGGGTGACTGGCGTTGCGCGAAGGTGTGTCGGGGTCAGGGACCGAGGAGCTGGAGGCTGCCGAGGGCCGCGACGAGCGGCCCGGCGCAGGTGGCGACCAGGCAGCTGAGGGTGACGAAGAAGACGCCGCGGAAGTGCTCGCCGCCCTCGCCGGGGTCGCCCCGGCGCAGCTGGAGCGCCATCTGGATGCCGACGATGATCAGTCCGCCGACCCCGCACGCCGAGGCGCACCAGGCGAGCAGGCCGAGGATCGTGTCGGCACCCACGGGCGGGGTGTACGCGGCGAGGAACCGCGCGTCGAGGAGGGGTGGGGTCATGACACGGCTCCCTCGCCGTAGAGCTCGCCGCCCACCAGCTTGGAGAGCGTGGCGAGTTGCCGGGGCACGGACCTCGGCCGGCCGCCGGTGCGCCAGGCCGGGATCCACGGCACGCGGTGCACGCGGGCGACCGAGCGGAGTACGCGGATACGGCGGAGCAGGCTGAGCGGCAGCCGCCCGGGGGCGTCGGCGACGAGAACCACGCCGAGCAGTTCGAGTCCCTGCGGGGCGTTGCCGTCCTTCAGCGCGCCGAGTGCCTGGGAGACGGACTGCAGTCCGCGCGCGCTGGTCCGGCCGACCAGCACCACCCGGCGGGGTTCGCCGCGGGCGGGGTCGGGCCAGCGGGCTCCCACGTCGACTCCGCCGAACGCCTCGACCATCGAGGTCGCGCCGGACCCGCCGTGGGCCTTCACCCAGCCGACGTCGTCGCGGGACTTCCCGCGGACGGGCCGGGGCCGCTTCGCCCGGCCCCAGCCGGCCTCGGCGTCGGCGGCCGGTGCCGAACGCCGAGCACCCGCGGCCCGCGGTGAGGCCGCGGCCTTGGGACGCGGGGCGGCAGGGGCTTTCCGAGCGGCGGGCGCGGGGACGGCGGGGGCCGTCGGCTGCGGGGCCACCGGGGCGGCGGGTGCCGTGTACTGCGCGCCGGGAGCCTGCTGGAACGCGGGCTGCGGAGCGGCCTGTTGGGCCTGCGCGGGCTGAACCGGGGCAGCCGTGTACGAGGTTGCCTGGATCTGCGGTGCGGCGGGCTGGACCGGAGCCGCCTGGACCGGAACCGGGTGCGGCTGCGGTGCCGTGTACGGAACGGGAGCGGCCTGCGCAGGAGCCGTCTGAACTCGGGGCGCCTGTACGGGAGTCGCTTGTACGGCGGTCGCCTGGGCCTGCGGTGCCTGCGGTGCCTGCGGCTGGGCCGGGACCGGCTGATTCCGTGTGCCGGGGGTCGCAGGTGTCACGGGCGGGGCGGCCGGGGCCGCATTGTGTCCCGCCTGGGGTATCTGCTGGGCCGCCTGAGGTATCTGCGGGGCCGCCTGAGGTATCTGCGGGGCCGGGGCCGCCGGGGCGGGCGCAGGTCCGGCCGCCTCCGCGGGAACGGTCCCGTCGCTGTCAGGAGCGGGCCGCGCTTCCGGGGGCGTCGGCTGTGGGTTCTTCGGTCCCCGTACCCATGACCCCGGGCCCGACGGCAGTGCCGAAGGAGTGCCCATGTGTGCCCCGCCCCCCTCTTCGCTCGTGAATCCGCTGCTCTGGCTCATCTGGTTTCCACTGGTTTGAACTTATTTGCTCCGGGCGCCGTTTGGATCTGTCGAGCCCGTCGGACAGCACAACGGGTCATGTGGCCACAGCGGTTCAAGGTGTGGGGAAGAAGGCGGGCGCCATGAGTGGAGAAGGCGGAGAAGGCGGTGCGTCGACCGCCGTCCGGAACGGCATCATCGCGGGCACCGGCTGCGGCTGCCTGCTGTCGCCGCTCGCCCTGGCCGGCACGCTGGTCGTCGTCGTGATCCTCGGCGGGTTCGGCGTCCTGCTCGCCCCGCTCATCGCGCTCTACCTGCTGTTCCACGGCGGCGGCGGGGATCCCCCCAGCCAGGACACCGCGGACCAGACGCTCAGCATCTTCCAGGGCGACGGCAAGGGGCAGTTGGACACCTCGACGGTGCCCGAGGACCTGGTGGACCCGATCCAGAAGGCCGGTGAACTGTGCGGCGCGATCGGCCCGATCGTCATCGCCTCGCAGATCGAGAAGGAGTCCGGCTTCAACAAGTCTCTCGTCGGCCCGAACGGCGAAGAGGGCATCTCGCAACTGCCGCCCGAGATCTTCAAGCAGTACGGCAAGGACGACGACGACAACGACAAGACCTCCGCCCTGGACGCGGAGGACTCGATCATGGCCCAGGGCCGGTACATGTGCGAACTGGCCAAACAGGGACAGGCGTTGATCGACAGCGGCCAGATCCAGGAGACCGGCGAGGACGGGACGAGCAACACCTCGCTGGACCTCGCGCTGGCCGCGTACGACGTAGGGATGGACGCGGTCAAGGCGGCGAAGGGCGTTCCGCAGACGAACGAGGCCCAGGGGTACGTCCTCGCGATCCGCGCACAGTTCGCCAAGTACCAGGGGATCGGCGCGCCGCCCTCGGGCGCCACCCCCGGCGTCACGCCCGACCCGGACGCCACCACGACCGGCCCCGCCGCATGAGGAGGACAGCGATGGCCCACTTCGACGTGTACATCTCCGGTGAGGGAACCGCCGAGATCGACGGACACACCCTCGTCCCCACGGCGGGCCAGTCCGTGCACGAGGCGGTGCTCGACCGGTTGCAGGCCCACGCGCAGGAGCGCGGTGGCGCCGTCGAGGCGACGGTGTACGACGGTCCGGACGCCGCCCGGTTCGTCCTCCAGGTCCTCCCGGACGGCTCGAGCCACGTCCTCGACCCCGACGAGCCCCCCGCACCCGCCGAGTTCGCACCCGCCGAGTTCGCACCCCCGGTGCCTGTCCCGGCGCCCGCGCCGATTGCCGCCCCCACCGGCTTCGCGGCCCCGGCACCGGGGCCCGCGCCGGTCACCGCCCCGGTCCCGGTTGCCGCACCGGCCGAGTTCGCGGCGCCCGCAGCCGTCCCGGTTCCCGCTCCCGCGGCCGTCGTCGTGCCGCCGTCCGCCGCGGCCACGGCCTCCGCCGTCGCGACCGCGGTGGCCCGGGCCCGGGCCACCGCCGCCGCGCGGGCGGAGGTGCCGGACCCGGCGGCCGTCACGGCGCCCGCCGTGCGCACCGACTTCCCGGACTGGCTCACCGAGCGGATCGGCCGGATCAACGCGCTGGCCGCCGCGGGCATGCTCGACGAGGCGTTCGACGACGCGACCGAACTGCGCGAGAGCCTCACCGAGTCGTTGGGCGCCGAGCATCCGCACGCCGTGGAGGCGCGGGCCGTCGAGGCCTACCTCGCCCACCTGCGCGGCGACCACCGGGAGGCCATCGTGCTGGCCCTGGCGGTGGCCCGGATCCGGTGCCGCGCCCGGGACGGCCGGGCCCCGGCGGAGGTGGCACGGGCGGCGGCCGCCTGGCAACAGCTCGACGACGACAGGGCGGTGGTCGCGCACGGCCGTGAACTGCTGCACATGTGGGCCACGTTGGAGCGCAACGGCCTGCTGCCCCCGGGATACGCGGCCCTCGTCGGCCAGGTCCGCAGCCAGGTGGAGACGCTGGCGGCCTACGTCTGAGTCACGGAGCGCAAACCTCACACGTACCTGTGGTCACACGCGTCCCGACCAGCTCGTCCATCGATCCGTACAACCGACGTCAAACGAACGTGGAACACCCCTCGGAACACTCCGTTCCCCAGGAGGCCCCGGCTCCTCGTACCCCCCACGGGGCCGGCCATTCCCAAGGAACAGGAGCCCACCATGAACGTGACGGTCATCGGATCGGCGAGCGCGGTCTCCGCCGAGGAACGGGCGCTGCGCGACCTGTATCTGGAACACGGTCCCGCGCTCTACACGTACGTGCTGCGCATGCTCGGCGGGGACACGCACCGTACCGAGGACGTCATCCAGGAGACGCTGCTGCGCTGCTGGAACAAGCGGAACCTCGTCGACGACGAGGGGATGGCGGTGCGTCCCTGGATGTTCCGGGTGGCCCGCAACCTCGTCATCGACGGTCACCGGACGCGGATGGCCCGGCCGTTGGAGATCGGCGGCGCCACCTGGCTGAGCGAACTGGGCGCCGAGGTCGACGACATCGAGCAGATGCTGTCGTCCATCGTGGTGCAGGAGGCACTGGAGACGCTCACCCCCGCCCACCGCGACGTCATCCGCGCGACGTTCTTCGCGGACCGTACGACCCAGGAGGCCGCGGACGCCCTCGGCATCCCGCAGGGCACGGTCAAGTCCCGGGTGTACTACGCCCTGCGCAGTCTGCGGCTGGCCCTGCGCGACCAGGGTGTCGTCGTGGAGGAGGCGGACCGTCAGCCGGCGCGGACCGAGCGGCGGAACTCCCGGCAGTCGGATCAGCAGGGGCAGGACCAGCAGTCGCGGGACCAGCAGGCGCAGGACCGGCAGGCGCCGTCCGGGCGCCCGGAGCGCGCCGCCGCCTGATCAAGCACTCCCGCTCCCTCCCGGACCGGTGTCACCCCTAGCCGGACTCGTCCAGGCCGCGCAGGGTCTCCCGCAGCTCCGGGGCCTCCGGGTGGCCGGTCTCCTCCAGGAGAGCGAGCGCCCTCCTGAAAGCGGCGACCGCCGTCTCCCGGTCGCCCGCGGCGAGGTGCGCGTCCCCCGCGTGCCGCAGGGTGTCGGCCTCCAGGTAGTGGTCGCCGATCTCCCGGTAGAGCGCCACCGCCCGCTCGAAGCGTTGGACCGCGGCGCCGTACTGGCCGAGTTGGTGATGCGCGTATCCGACGCTGTCCTGCGCCGCGGCCTCCCCGACCGGGTCGCCGATCTCCTGATGCAGGGCGACGGCCTTCTCACAGTGCTCCAGCGCCTTGTCGTGCTCGCCGAGCAGGATGTACGTCCAGCCGACCTCGTTCAGGACGATCGCCTCACTGCTCGTGCTGCCCTCGCCCCGGTACAGCTCGCGGGCGCGGGCGTAGTGGTCCAGCGAGACGGCGAACCTGCCCTCCCCATTGGCCTGGTACGCGAGGCAGCGCCGGGTGCGGGCCTCTCCGAACGCGTCGCCCTCGGCCCGGAACAGCTCCAGCGCGCGGCCCAGGTCGCGGCGCGCCTCGGTGGAGTGCGCGAACCGCGTGTGGAAGAAGCCCAGTCCGCGCAGCGCGTGTGCCTCGCCGGTCCGGTCGCCGACGGCGCGGGCGGCGCGCAGCGCGGCACTGTTGATCTCCATCAGGTCGTGCCAGAAGCCGAGCCGATCGAAGTAGAGGTCGAGGCCGACGGCGGTGCGCCAGGCGTGGTCCTCGTGGCCGTGCGCGGCGGCCTGCTCGACGACCGCGCGCAGTACGTGGCGCTCCGCGCGCAGCCAGTTCATGGCCTGCTTGCGGCCGGTGAACCGCAGGGGTCCGCTGTCCGTTGTGCTGGACGGCAGGGGGAGGGTCTCGCGCAGCGGGCCGATGGTCGCGGAGGCGTTGTGGGTGGTGTGCAGATAGTGGTCGTGCAGGCGCAGCAGTGCCGCCGCGCGCCGCTCCGGGCCGTCCTCGGCGTCGGCCAGTTCCCCCGCGTAGGCGCGCAGCAGGTCGTGGAAGGCGTAGCGGCCGGGCGCGTGTTCGCCGAGCAGACTGGCCCCGGTGAGTTCGCCCAGGCGGGCACGGACCGTGCGTGCCGGTTCGGCGGCCAGGGCCGCGGCCGCGGCGGTGCCGATGTCGGGCCCCGGGTGCAGGGAGAGCCGGCGGAAGAGTTCCGCCGCCTGGCGCGGCAGCGCGTGGTACGACCAGGAGAAGACCGCGCGTACGTCCGTGCGCGCGTCGCCGCCGGTGAAGGCGTCCAGGCTGCCGTGGTTCTCGCGGAGTTCCGCGGCGATGTCCGCGAGCCGGAACCCGGGGTGGTGCGCGGCTCGCGCGGCCACGATGGCGAGGGCCAGCGGCAGCCGGGCGCACAGTTCGACGATGGCGTCGGTGGCCCGCGGTTCCGCTTCCACCCGGGCGCGGCCGATGCGCCGGGTCAGCATGGCGCGCGCCTCGTCGCCGGTGAGTGGGCCGAGGGTCAGCGGGTGGGCGCCGTGTCCCGCCACCAGGCCGGTCAGCCGGCTGCGGCTGGTGACGATGACCAGGCAGCCCGGTGTGCCGGGCAGCAGCGGCCGTATCTGCTCGGTGTCGCGGGCGTTGTCGAGCACGATCAGCACGCGGCGGCGGGCGAGGACGCTGCGGTAGAGCGCGGCCTGCGCGTCGAGTCCTTCGGGGACCGCCTGCGGGGCCACGCCGAGCGCCACGAGGAACGTCTCCAGCGCCTCGGAGGGGTGCATGACGGAGCCGCCCTGGGTGTATCCGCGCAGGTTGACGTAGAGGCTGCCGTCGGGGAAGCGGTGGGCGACCCGGTGGGCCCAGTGCACGGCCAGCGTGGTCTTGCCCGCCCCGGCCATGCCGTTGACGAGGCCGATGACGGCCTTGTCCGGGTGGTCGGCGGTGGGCAGCAGCGCCTCCACGAGATCGAGTTCGGCCTCCCGTCCGGTGAACAGCGCCAGATCAGCCGGGAGTTGGGAAGGGTGGGTGTCACCCGTCGCCCGTACGGGCCCGGTCCCGTCGGGGTCGTTCGGCGGCCCGGTGTCCGGTCCGGCCTCGCCGGGCGCGGTGGTGGCGGAGGTGGCGGCGGCCGGGACCGGCACGGGCGGCGGCGACAGGTCCAGGTCGCCGGACAGCAGCCGTGCGTGGGCGGCCCGCAGGGACGGGCCGGGTTCGATGCCCAGTTCGTCCACGAGGGTGCGCCGGGTGCGCGCGTAGATCTCCAGGGCCTCGGCCCGCCGGCCGCACCGGTACAGGGCGACCAGCAGCAGTTCACACACCGCCTCGCGCAGCGGTTGTGCGTCACGCAGCGCCTTCAGCTCCGGCAACACCGCCTCGTGACGGCCGAGTTCGAGCTCCACGCGCAGCCGGTACTCCTGGGCGCCCAGCCGCCGCTCGGTCAGCCGCGCCCGTTCGGCGCGGGCGAGCGGGCCCGGCACACCGCCCAGCGCCGGGCCCTGCCATGCGGCCAGCGCGCTGCCGAGCATCCTGGCCGCTCCGCGGCTGTCGCCCGCGGCACGGCGCCGCTCGGCCTGCGCGAGGCTCTCCTCGAACACGCCGAGGTCGCTGGTGATCTCCTCGGTGCGCAGGGCGTATCCGTCGCCGACGGACACCACGAGCCGGGGCGGAGCGCCCGCCGGCCGGGCGGGCTCCAGCAGCTTGCGCAGCCGGGACACATAGGTGCGCAGCATGGGGACGGCGCCGGACGGCGGGTTGGGGCCCCAGACGCCGTCGACGAGTTCGCCGACTCCGGCCGCGCGTCCGCCGCGCAGCAGCAGCACCGCGAGAACCGCCCGCTGCTGCGGCGGACCGAGGGCCAGCTCCGTGCCGGCCCGCCAGGCCCGCAGCGGGCCCAGTAAGGAAAAACGCAAAACTTCCGCACCACCAGTAACCCTCACGCCACCGGAGAGTAGCGAGCCGCTGTTACGAACAATCTGTCGAACGGGAGATTCACGTGTTCGAGCCATGTATCCGGCGCGATGACGGGGTTGCCTGACCCGGAGTGGCCTGTTCCGAATGTCGCCGGAACGTCGATCACATAAGGGACACTACTGGCATGGGTGAGGCCGGCCGTGCGTGGTGAGCGGGGTATCCACAGGGTGTGGACATATGTGCGCGGCGCCCCGGGCACGTACATCTGGCTGGCGATCCTGTTCGTCACGACCGTTGCGATGCATCACATGTCTCCGGATTTCGAAGCGGAGTTCCTGCGGCAGCGCTCCACGAACCTGCACGAGCTGTCGAGCAACCCGGTGCGGGTCCTCGTCGCCAGCGCGATGTGGATCGACGGCGGGCGCTGGCTGCCGTACGCCGTGCTCTACACCGTCTTCCAGGCGCCGGCCGAACGCTGGCTGGGTACCGCGCGCTGGCTCGCGGTGAACGCGGCCGCCCACGTGCTGTCCACGCTGATCAGCGAGGGTGCGCTGCTCTGGGCGATCCGCCACGGGATGGCACCGCACTCCGCCGCCGACACCCTCGACATCGGCGTCAGTTACGCGCTCGCCGGGGTGGTCGGCGTGCTCACCTACCGGATCGCGACGCCTTGGCGGTACGCGTATCTGGTGATCGTGCTGGCTGTCTACGGGGTCCCCCTCGTCACCGGGCGCACCTTCACCGATCTCGGGCATTTCACCTCGGTGGTGATCGGTCTCGCCTGTTATCCGCTGGTCAGAGGGCGGGGAAAAGCACGGAATCCGAAGGAGACAGTCACCACGTCCAGGGGTTAACGTCCCGCTCATGAGCAGCTCGGCAGGCAACGCCGTGAACGGCGGCATCTCCTTCTGGTACGCGGACGACGGCTTCCCCGCCCCCCGGGAACCGCTGCCCGGCGACGCGACCGCCGACGTCGTCGTGGTCGGCGGCGGCTACACCGGACTGTGGACCGCGTACTACCTGAAGAAGGCCGCGCCCTTCCTGCGGGTGACCGTCCTGGAGCAGAAGTTCTGCGGCTACGGCGCCTCGGGGCGCAACGGCGGCTGGCTCTACAACGGCATCGCGGGCCGCGACCGGTACGCGAAACTGCATGGCAAGGAGGCGGCCACGCGCCTCCAGCAGGCCATGAACGACACCGTGGACGAGGTCGTCCGGGTGGCCGCCGAGGAGGGCGTCGAGGCGGACGTCCACCAGGGCGGAGTCCTCGAAGTGGCCTATACGCCGGCCCAGTTGGCCCGGCTCAAGGCCTTCCACGCGCACGAGCTGTCGTACGGCGAGAAGGACCGCGAGCTGTACGGCGCCAAGGAGACCGCCGAGCGGATCCGGGTCGCGGACGCGGTGGGCTCGACCTGGACACCGCACGGCGCCCGGCTGCATCCGGTCAAACTGCTCAAGGGCCTCGCCGCCGCCGCGGAGGCCCTCGGCGTGACCATCCACGAGCAGACACCGGTGACCGAGATCCGCCCGAAGCACGCGGTCACGCCCTACGGCACCGTCCGCGCCCCCTACATCCTGCGCTGCACCGAGGGCTTCACCGCGAACCTCAAGGGCCAGAAACGCACCTGGCTGCCGATGAACTCCTCGATGATCGCCACGGAGCCGCTGACGGACGAGCAGTGGGCGGCCATCGGCTGGGAGGGCCGCGAGACGCTCGGCGACATGGCGCACGCGTACATGTACGCCCAGCGAACCGCCGACGGCCGCATCGCACTCGGCGGACGCGGCGTCCCGTACCGCTTCGGCTCGCGCACCGACAACGACGGCCGCACCCAGCAGGCCACCATCGACGCCCTGTACGAGATCCTCGTGCGCCTCTTCCCGCCGCTGGCCGGCGTGCGCGTGGCCCACGCCTGGTCCGGCGTCCTCGGTGTCCCGCGCGACTGGTGCGCCACGGTCACCCTGGACCGCTCGACGGGCCTCGGCTGGGCCGGCGGATACGTCGGCTCGGGCGTCGCCACCACCAACCTGGCCGCCCGCACCCTGCGCGACCTCGTGCAGCAGGACTCCGGCCAGGCGGGCGCCACCGAGCTGACCGGCCTGCCCTGGGTCGGCCACAAGGTACGCAAGTGGGAGCCGGAACCGTTCCGCTGGATCGGCGTGCACGGCATGTACGCCACCTACCGCACCGCCGACCGGCGCGAACTGACCACCCACAGCGCGGAGTCGTCCCGGCTGGCCCGGCTCGCGGACCGGGTGTCCGGCCGGCACTGACCCCGGACCCGCCGGCCCACCGGACCGGCCGGCCCACCGGACTCACGGGCCCCCGGACCCATGGAGCCGTCGCGCCTCAGGCCGCGGACTCCGGGACCGCCGTGTCCGGCGCGAGGTGTTTCGGGGCCTTGGCGGTGACCATGAGTCCGGCGATCAGACCGGCGGCCAGCATGATGCCGACGGCCCACCAGATGGCCACCGTGTACCCGTGGACGATGCCTTGGCGGACGATCAGGTCCTTCTGGGCGGGGTTGCGCAGATGGGCGGCGATGTAGGTCGCGCTGGTGGTGGTGGCGATGGTGTTCAGCAGCGCGGTGCCGATGGAACCACCCACCTGCTGCGAGGTGTTGACCGTCGCGGAGGTCACGCCCGAGTCCTGCGGGGCGACGCCCGCGGTGGCGGTGGCGAAGACCGGCATGAAGGTCATGCCCATACCGAAGCCCAGCAGGAGCAGACCCGGCAGCAGTTCGCCCGCGTAGTCGGAGTCGACGGTGAGCTGGGTGAAGAACAGCATGCCGCCGGCCGCGAGGATCATGCCCGGGACCATCAGCCTGCGCGGCGCCACATGAGGCAGCAGCCGCGCGGAGATCTGCGTCGAGCCGATGATGATGGCGACGGTCAGCGGCAGGAACGCGAGACCCGTCTTCACCGGCGAGTACCCGAGGATGACCTGGAGGTAGTAGGTCATGAACAGGAACACGCCGAACAGGCCGATGACGGCCAGACCCATCGTCAGGAAGCAGCCAGCGCGGTTGCGGTCCGTGACGATGTGCAGCGGCAGCAGCGGGCTCGGAGCCCTGTTCTGCCACCACACGAACGCGACCAGCATCGCGAGGCCGAGCGCGAGGAGGGCCAGCACGAGGGAGTCGGTCCAGCCACGTGATCCCGCCTCGCTGAACCCGTAGACGATCGCCACCAGTCCGCCGCAGCCCAGGATCGCGCCGGGCACGTCGAGCCGGACGTTCTTGTGGCCCGGCCGGTCGTGCAGCAGCGAGTACGCGCCGAATACCGCGATGATCGCGATGGGGATGTTGACGTACAGGCACCAGCGCCAGTTCAGGTACTCCGTCAGCAGGCCGCCCGCGATGAAGCCGATCGCCGAACCCGAGCCGGCCAGCGCGCCGTAGATGCCGAAGGCCTTCGCGCGTTCCTTCGGATCGGTGAACGTCGTGGTCAGCAAGGAGAGCGCGGAGGGCGCGAGCAGGGCGGCGAACGCACCCTGGAGCGCGCGGGCGCCGAAGAGCATGGCCGACGTGGTGGCCGCGCCACCGATCGCGGAGGCACCGGCGAAGCCGATCAGGCCGATGATGAAGGTGCGTTTGCGCCCGACGAGGTCGGCGATCCTGCCGCCGAGCAGCAGCAGTCCGCCGAACGCCAGCGTGTAGGCCGTGATGACCCACTGCCGGTTGGCGTCGGACATGTGCAGGTCGCTCTGCGCCGAGGGAAGCGCGATGTTCACGATCGTCGCGTCCAGCACCACCATCAGCTGCGCGAGAGCGATGACCACCAACGCCCACCAGCGGTGGGCGTCCTGACCTGCGGGGACACTGGGTTCGCCTGTCCGGGTGGCAGTCACCCGCTCAGAAGACCATGGATCGGCGGGGGTCGCATCTCCGGACGAAAGGGCCTCACGGGACGCCTTTCCGGGGCTCGTGGTCACGGCTCCAGCACCACCTTTCCGATCGTCGCCCTGCTCTCCAGGGCACGGTGCGCGGCGGCCGCCTCCGCCAGCGGGAAACGGGTCACGGCCGGGCCGAGCCGCCCGGACGCGGCCTCCGCGAGGGCCCGCAGCTCCAGGGTCCGCAGGGGATCGGGGCCGCCCGCCCGCCTCAGCATCACGGGCCCGAGCACCTGCTCGGACACCCCCTCCACCAGGTAGGGGGAGCCGTCCCGGATGCCCTCGCCCGACCAGCCGAAGACGATGTGGCGGCCACCCGGTCCGAGCAGCGCCACGGCCTCCCGGGCGACCTCGCCGCCGACGCCGTCGAACACGACGGTCGCCGTCCGGCCGCCGAGCTGCGCGCGGACCTTCTCCGACCAGCTCGGCTCGGTGTAGTCGACGGCGTGGTCCGCGCCGTTCGCGCGGACCCTGGCCACCTTCTCCGGGCCGCCCGCCAGACCGATCACCGTCGCGCCCCGGTGGTGCGCGTACTGCACGAGCAGGGTGCCGATGCCGCCGGCCGCCGCGGGCACGACGACCACGTCGGTGGGCCCCGGTTCGGCGAACTGCACGATCCCCATGGCCGTACGGCCGGTTCCGATCATGGCGACGGCCTGCGCGAAGTCCAGGTTCTCGGGGATGTCGTGGACGCGGTCGACGTCCGTGACGGCCAGTTCGGCGTAGCCCCCGGGCGCGAAGCCGAGGTGGGCGACGACCCGACGGCCGAGCCAGAGCGCCGCGACCCCCTCGCCGAGGGACTCCACGGTCCCGGCCACCTCCCGCCCGGGCACCGTCGGCAGGACGGTCGGCCCGGGCGCCGGACCGCCCCGCATGCCCTCGCGCAGGGCCGCGTCCAGCAGATGAACCCCCGCGGCGGCCACGGCGATCCGCACCTGCCCGGGCCCCGGCACGGGGTCGTCGACGTGCTCGTGGACCAGATGGTCGGCGGGACCGAAGGCGTGCAGTCGGATGGCGTGCATCAGGGGTTCCTCACGTTCGGAGAGGCGTACGAGGGTGTCGCGCGGTGCGAAGGATGCGGGCCGTGCGCGGGGTGCCCGGCCCGTAGGCCCGGAGACCGCCGGCCTGCCGGTGGGTTCACCACTCTTCAACCTCAGGCATGCTTGAGGTCAAGGCGCTCGCGGATGCGCAGGGCCAGCGCGACCGCCTCCAGGGCACTGTTGAAGGAGACCTCGGAGAGCACGCCGGGGGCGGCCACCTGGTCGCCCACGAGGTAGACGCCGTCCCCGCGGTCGATGGAGGGCCGGTCCCGCCAGCTCGTGCCGGGCGGATCGACCGCGCCCGTACGGCCGCTCGCCACCGACTCCCGCCGCCAGGTGACCCGTTCGCGCCAGCCCTCGAAGGCGAGGTCGAGCAGGTGCTCGGCGCGCGCGACCCCGTCGGCCCCGGACTCCTCCGGCGCGATCGGGATCTGCCCCTGGAGGAGCTGCTCGCCTGCCGGGGCGAGGGTGCGGTCCCGCGCGGTGAACCGTTCGATCCAGCCCGGCGCGTCCAGGTCGGAGACCGCGAACGCGTCACCGCGCCGGCTCGTCAGTGCCAGGTCGATCAGCGCGGTACGGCCGCTCGGCCAGGTCAGCGCCGCGTCCCCGAGCAGGTGCCGGGCGGACGCGAGCGAGGTGGCGACGACGACCGGCCCCTTTCCCACGGGCAGCCGGTCCACCCGGGCCAGCGTCTCCATCCGCACCCCGAGGTTCCAGGCCCGCCCCGCCATCCGGTCGATGACGTTGGCCCAGCCGCCGCGCGGGCAGTTCGCCTCCGGGGGCAGCCTCATGGCCCGGCGCAGCCGCTCCTGCACGAACGCGGCGGACAGTGATCCCGGGTCGTGGTGGAAGAGGGCCACGGCCGCGTAGTTGGCGGCGGCCCGCGCACCCTCCGCTCCGGCCTGCCCCGTCGCCCAGGTCATGAAGTCGACGTCCTCGGGAGCCTGTTGGCAGGAGCGCCGGAGCAGCTTGAGCATCGCGAAGGGCGGGGTGCGGCGCAGCGCTCCCTTGTGGTGCAGCCGCAGCCGGGCAGCCTCCCGGGGCGGTACCGGTGCGAGCGGTCCGATCAGGTCCCGCTGCTTCAGCCACGTCCAGTGCGGTCCCGCGCTGTACAGGGCGTGCGGGCCCTCGTTGGTCCGGTAGGGCCCCTCGGCGGTCCGGGCCCGCCCGCCGAGGGTGTGGTGCGCTTCGTGGACGGTGACGCTCGCGCCTGCCTCCGCGGCGGTGATCGCGGCGGTCAGTCCGGCGAAGCCGCCGCCGATGACGGTGATGCGGTCCATGGCTGGAGGTCTCCTCGTGCTCGGGGTCCGAGAGGGCTCTGACAGCGGGCCTTTCTGTGAAGAGGACCGATCGGGGGCCCAGGAATGTGACATGGGCCGGGTTCGCGCAGGCCAGGGCGTTTGTCAGTGGGGGAGGGCAGGATGGGGGCATGGCGAGGAGAGTTGCGGGCGGGTCCGGTGCGAAGGCGTCCGGCGGGGGAGTGAAGGCGGCCCGGCGGCCCGAGCTGCGGCTGCCCGCGCTGGAGCCGTACGACGGCGGGGAGTTGGAGCCGGACGGCGACTATGACGGGCTGGAGTTCACGGACGCGGACTTCGCCGGGCAGGACGGCGGGGGAGCCCGCTTCATGGACTGCGCGCTGACGCGCTGCGCGCTGGACGAGACGCGGCTGCACCACGCGCGCGTGCTGGACTCCGTCCTGACGGGGATACGGGGTGTGGGCACCGATCTCGCCGAGGCGATGCTGCGGGACGTCGAGGTGGTCGACGCGCGGCTCGGCGGCGTGCAGCTGCACGGCTCCGTGCTGGAGCGGGTGGTGGTGCGCGGCGGGAAGATCGACTATCTGAACCTGCGCAAGGCGCGGCTGAAGGACGTCGTCTTCGAGGGCTGCGTCCTGGTCGAGCCGGACTTCGGGGGTGCGCGCCTGGAGCGGGTGGAGTTCGTGGACTGCGTCCTGAAGGGCGCCGACCTCACCGGGGCGACACTGACGGACGTGGATCTGCGGGCCGCGGCGGAGCTGGACATCGCCCGGGGCGTGGACCGGCTGGCGGGCGCGGTCATCGGCACGGCCCAGCTCCTGGACCTGGCACCGGTACTGGCCGCCGCGCTGGGCGTCCGGGTGGAGGGGCCCTAGGAGACGCGGGGGAAGCGGGCCTGGAGGGTCCAGATCGCAGGGTTCTCGCCGAGGTCGTCGTGCAGGTCGGTCAGGTCGGCCAGCAGGTCGTGCAGGAAGTCCCGGGCCTCGCGGCGCAGCGCGGTGAACGAGAAGGTCAGCGGCTCCTCCTCGCGCGGCATCCAGTCGGCTGCGATGTCCACCCAGCCGAAGCGCCGCTCGAAGAGCATGCGGTCGGTCGACTCGGTGAAGTCCAGCTCCGCGTGCTGGGGCCGGGAGGCCCGGCTGCCGAGCGGGTCGCGGTCGAGCCGCTCGACGATGTCGCACAACGCCCAGGCGAAGTCGAGCACCGGCACCCATCCCCAGCCCGTGGACACCTCGCGATCCGCCTTGGTGTCGGCGAGGTAGACGTCTCCGCAGAACAGGTCGTGCCGCAGCGCACGGACGTCCGCGCGCCGGTAGTCGGTCTGCGGGGGATCGGGAAAGCGGTTGGAGAGGGCGTAGCCGATGTCGAGCACGTAGAAGATGGTGCCACGCCCCCGCCGGCCGGCCGACGGACGACCGGGCGCAAGGGCAGGGGCGAAGCCCAGAGAACGCCGGTTGCTGTTCAGGGGTGCGGGGAACGGTGCGACGGGCCCCCACCGGCGGGCGGCCGACGGATGTCCGGGCGCAGGGGTGGGGGCGAAGCCCTGGGGGATGCCGGGTGGTGTTCAGGGGTGCGGGGAACGGCGCGACGGGCCCCCACCGGCGGGCGGCCGACGGATGTCCGGGCGCAGGGGTGGGGGCGAAGCCCGGGGAACGCCGGGTGGTGTCCGGGGACGCGGGGAACGGCGCGACGGGCCCCCACCGGCGGGCGGCCGACGGATGTCCGGGCGCAGGGGTGGGGGCGAAGCCCGGAGGCGTCGGCGGGCGCCGCATCCGGCCGGAGCGTTCCGCCCGACGGTTTCCGACCACCCCCGCCCCGGCGACGCACAGGCCCCCCGACACCGCTCCACCTAGGATCACGAACGTGCCCCGACCTCCCGGCGTCGCCCCCTTAGCCCTCTCCCTCTCCCTCTCCCTCGCCCTCGGCCTCACCGCCTGCGGCGGAGACGGTGTGCACGGCAAGCCCGGCGCGGCCGGGGTCCACGACCCGTACTTCCCGAAGTCGGGCAACGGCGGCTACGACGTCACGCACTACGGCCTGACCCTGTCCTACGACCCCCGCGGCAAGCGGCTCACGGGGACGGCCGACATCACCGCGCGGGCCCTTCAGGACCTCAGCGCCTTCCATCTCGACCTGCTGGGGATGAACGTCTCCGACGTCACCGTCGGGGAGCGGCGGGCCCGCTGGAGCCGCACGGGCCAGGAACTGACCGTGCGCCCGCCCGACGACCTCGACCGGGGGCGGACCTTCCACGCGACCGTGAGCTACTCCGGCCGCCCCGAGACGATCACCGACCCCGACGGCTCCAAGGAGGGCTGGCTGCGCACCGCCGACGGCGCCCTCGGCCTCGGCGAGCCGACGGGCTCGATGGCCTGGTTCCCCGGCGACCACCACCCCTCCGACAAGGCGTCCTACGACGTCCGGATCAGCGTGCCGGAGGGTCTCCAGGCCGTCTCCAACGGGGAGTTGAGAAGCGAGACGACCGCGAAGGGCCGTACCACCTACGTCTGGCACACGGCCGAACCGATGGCGAGCTATGTCGCCACCCTCGCGATCGGCCACTACGACATCACCCGCTCCACGACGAAGAAGGGGCTGCCGGTCTACGTGGCGGTCGACCCCGCCCAGGCGAAGGCGAGCAGGAAGGTGCTCGCTGGGCTCCCCGGGATCATCGACTGGGAGGAGTACAACTTCGGCACGTACCCCTTCTCGTCCACCGGGGCGATCGTGGACCGCGCCGACGACGCGGGCTACGCCCTGGAGACCCAGAACCGGCCCGTCTTCCCCGGCGCCCCCGACACCGCGACCCTCGTCCACGAACTGGCCCACCAGTGGTTCGGCGACTCGGTCACCCCGAAGTCCTGGCGGGACATGTGGCTCAACGAGGGCTTCGCCACCTACGCGGAGTGGCTGTGGGAGGAGGATCACGGCGGCGACACGGCCGACGAGATCTTCGAAGCGCTCTACAAGGGCGAGTACTACGAACCGGCCGACAACAGCGAGATCTGGGCCTTCCCGCCCGCCGACCCGCCGGACGCCGCGCACATCTCCGACCCGCCCGTCTACTACCGGGGCGCGATGGTCCTGCACAAGATCCGCGAACTGGTCGGCGACGACACCTTCTACGACATCGTCCAGGGCTGGGCCGCCACGCGCCGCCACCGGAACGCCGACACCGCCGACTTCACCGCGTACGTCGAGAAGGCCGCGCCGGACAAGGACTTCGGCGCGATCTGGGACCACTGGCTGCACGGCGAGGGCCGGCCGGACCACGCGTGAGCGCGGCGGGCACGGGAGGAGCCCCTGGCCGACGGCCAGGGGCTCCTCCCGTCGTGCGTCGGGATCAGACGTTGACGCCGAAGTCCTGCGCGATGCCGACGAGGCCCGAGGCGTAGCCCTGGCCGACCGCGCGGAACTTCCACTCCGCGCCGCTGCGGTAGAGCTCGCCGAAGACCATCGCGGTCTCGGTCGCCGCGTCCTCGGAGAGGTCGTAGCGGGCGATCTCGGCTCCGCCGGCCTGGTTCAGGATGCGGATGTACGCGTTGCGGACCTGGCCGAAGTTCTGCGAGCGGGTCTCCGCGTCGTAGATGGAGACCGGGAAGACGATCTTCTCGACGTCGGCGGGCAGGCCCGCCAGGTTGACGTTGATCGCCTCGTCGTCGCCCGCGCCCTCGCCCGTCCGGTTGTCACCGGTGTGGACGATGGTCTGGTCCGGAGTCGCCTTGTTGTTGAAGAAGATGAAGTGGGCCTCCGAGTAGACCTTGCCCTCGGGGTTGACCGCGATGGCCGAGGCGTCGAGGTCGAAGTCGGTGCCCGTGGTGGTGCGGACATCCCAGCCGAGGCCCACGGTGACGGCGGTCAGGCCCGGAGCCTCCTTGGTGAGCGAGACGTTGCCACCCTTGGACAGGCTTACAGCCATTGTTGGGAGTCCCTTCCCTCGTTGCGTACGGGCTTCGTACTGAGGACGAAGCTACCGTCACCTCTATGAACGCCAAGGGGGGTCCCATAGGTTCCGCCTGTCTTTACTTTCTTTGCCAAAGTGTCCCGGGGCACTCGAACGGCCGCTGAAAACGGGGTGACGCGGACCGTCCGGGCACGGGACCATGGACCCATGTCCGGTCCCTATGTCATCCGCGGCTCCGTCTCCCTGCCCGAGGCCGAGCTCATGTGGCGTTTCTCGCGCTCCGGCGGCCCGGGCGGGCAGCACGTCAACACCAGCGACACGCAGGTCGAACTGCGCTTCGACCTCGCGAACACCGAGGCCCTGCCGCCCGTGTGGAAGGACCGCGCGCTCGCCAGGCTGGAGGGGCGCCTCGTCGACGGGGTCGTCAGCGTCCGGTCCTCCGAGCACCGCTCCCAGTGGCGCAACCGCGAGACCGCCGCCGTGCGCCTCGCCTCGCTGCTCGCCGAGGCCACCGCCCCGCCGCCCAAGCAGCGCCGCGCCACCCGCATCCCGCGGGGCATCAACGAACGGCGGCTGCGCGAGAAGAAGCAGCGCTCCGACACCAAGCGCGGGCGCACCGGCCGCGACTGGGGGTAGCCCCGCGCCGCGCGGGCTCCCGCGGGAGCCCGCCGGGCGGTCAGCCCAGATGCCGGTAGCGGCCCTTGAAGTAGGTCAGCGGGCCGCCGTCCGCGCTCGGCACCCGGGCGGTCAGGACGCGGCCGATGACGAGGACGTGATCGCCCGCGGACACCCGCTGCTCGGTCCGGCACTCCAGGGTCGCCAGTGAGCCGCCCACCAGGAGAGCCCCGGCCGCCTCGCCGCGCACGTACGGGATGTCCTCGAACAGGAGCCGGTCGCTGATACGGCCCTTCATCGCGAAGCGGCCCGCGATGTGACGCTGGCTCTCCGAGAGGACGGACACCCCCCACAGGGGCTGTTCGTCGAGCAGGTCGTCCATCCGGGAGCCCTCGCGCAGGCTGACCATGACGAGCGGCGGGTCCAGGGACACGGACATGAAGGCCGTCGCGGTCATGCCGACGTCCTCGCCGCGCGGCCCGTCGTCGGCCAGCGCGGGCTCGTACGCGGTCACCAGGACCACACCCGCGGCCAGCCGGGACATGGCGGCGCGGAACTCGTCGTTGCTCACCCCCTCAGCATGCACGGGCGGGGTGGGCGGAGCGGCAGGGGGAGTCGTGAGCACGTCGAAACGCTAGTCTCCGCACCCGGGACCGCGCATCGGACCTCGGCCCGAACCCGGACCTAGGTCCGGGGACGGAGGGGAGGGGGCACGCGGACGGAGACGGGGCCCGGAAGCCGTACGCTCAGGCCTGTTCATCCAGTGGGCACAAGCGTGCACAGGGTCTGCACAGCAGACCGACAATGCGGTCGATAAACGGGCACTGAAATGCAGAAACTCCACTCAATTGCTCATCTTCCGCTGTGACTTGAGTCACAGGAGCCATATTTTGTTGACCCTGTGTACCGAGTGGAGAGCGCGCTGTGATTCAGTGGCGGAGACGCCATGCAGGAAGCTACCAAGCAGTACGCCGTGAGGGTTTTCACGGCGGGCACCGCCCGGTCGCCAAGGCCGTAGTCAGCAGAGCACCGAAGAGCACCTGGGTACGCCGAGAGAACCCTGGAGTTGCTGCGAGGTCTCGAGGGGAGGGCGAATGGAGACCGAGTCGGAGCCCTACGTCCGTCTTGCGACCCTGCGGCAGCTGCACCAGGTGATGGCGGACATGAACACCGCCCGCAGCCTGGCCGACACGCTGCAGACCGTCGCCGACGGCGTGGTCACCGGGCTCGGCTACGAGCTGGCCTGCGTCAACCTCGTACGCCCCGACGGCGACCTCGTCGTCGCCGCCCTGGCGGGCAACTCCGCGGCCGAGGCCCTCATCACCGGCCGCGTCGGCTCCCGCACCTCCTGGGAGCGCCGGCTCACCATGGGCGAGGGCTGGGGCGACCTGCGGTTCATACCGCACACCGAGGGCTGGGTCCTCGACGAGGACGACGTACCGCAGTGGTACACGGACGGTCCCGCGCCCCGCTTCGAGGACGAGTGGCACCCCTCCGACCGCCTCTTCGCGCCGATGTACACCCCGAGCGCCTCCGGCGGCCACGGCGAGCTGATCGGCGTCCTGTCCGTGGACCGGCCGCGCAACGGCCGGCGGCCGGGCGCCTGGGGCCGCGAGGCGCTCCAGATGTACGCCTTCCAGGCCGCCATCGCGATCAGCAACGCCCGGCTGCGCGCCAACATGCAGCGCGCCCTGGTCCGCCTGGAGCGCGAGCAGCAGGCCCTGCGCGCCAGCGAGGAGTCCTTCCGGCAGGCCTTCGAGTACGCGCCCTCAGGCATGGCGATCGCCGAGATGGGCGGCGACCAGCACGGCCGCATCCTGCGCACCAACGACGCCCTGTGCCGGCTGCTCGGGCGGCCCGCCTCCGCGATGCGCCGCTACTCCTTCTCCGATCTCGTGCACCCCGAGGACATCGGCACCCTGCTGCGCACCTCCGCCGAGGGCGGCCGGGCCGAGCTGCGGCTCGGGCGCCGCGACGGCACCTACGTCTGGGTCCACCTGCGCAACTCCGTCGTCGCGGACGCCGCCGACGGCCCGCGCTTCCTGCTCACCCACGTCGAGGACATAGAGGAGCGCAAGCGCCGGGAGCTCCAGCTCGCGCACCGCGCCTCGCACGACGCGCTGACCGGCCTGCCCAACTCCGCCGAACTGCGCTCCCGGCTCAGCTCGCGCCTCTGCGCCCGCCCGCAGTCCCTGCCGCCCGGCGCGGTCGCCTCGCTGGACGCGGCCTACGGGCACGGGGACTTCGCGGAGCTGCCGGGCGCCGCCCACGACGGACACCCCGCCTTCGACGGGAACGGGCACGGTTTCGACTTCCGGTCCGCCTCCGAGGCCTTCGACGCCTTCGACCACCACGTGCACACCATCGCCCCCGAGGGCGAGACGGACGACGGCACCAAGGGCCTCGCGGTGCTCTTCTGCGACCTCGACGGCTTCAAGTCGATCAACGACCGGTTCGGCCACAACGCGGGCGACGAGGTGCTCATCGAGGTCGCCCGCAGGCTGACCCACGGCGTCCGCGACGGCGACACGGTGGCCCGGCTCGGCGGCGACGAGTTCGTGGTGCTCGCCGACGGCCTCGGCCGGGCGGACGCCCAGGACCTCGCCGTCCGGCTGCGGAACGCGATCATCCCGCCCATCAGGGTCGACGGACGGGCCGTGCGGGTCGGCGCCAGCTTCGGCATCGGGTGGGCACACTGCGGCATGACGGCGGACGAGGTGTTGAAATCCGCTGACGAGCGGATGTACGTCGAGAAACGATCACGTCCGAAACAACACAGGCGCGCGGGATAACCCCAGGTCAGTCTGTCGGTGTGGTGAAGGCCCCCCGTTTGGCCCAGTGGGAGCGGGTAGGCTCGCCATTCATTCACGTACCGCATCTGAACCGCACCCGCTGAGGAGACCAAGGGATGACGCCCGGCAACAACGGCGCGAGCACGCCCGAGGACGACGACCCGTTCGGCTATCTGTACGCCGACGGTCAGGCCAACGGAGCCCTGCCGCCGTCCGGAGGCGGTGGCTACGGCTACCCCGGCTCGGTCAACCGGGTGCGGGCCGTCGGCGAGCGCCAGTACGGCCAGCAGCAGACCGCCCCGGGCGGCTACGGCCAGCAGAACGCCCCCACCGCCCCGTACGGCCAGGTGCCGCAGCAGCAGGGCTACAACCAGCCGAACGCGCACTACGCGGCCCCCGAGACCGTTCCGGGCGGGCCCGTCACGACGCGCTCGCCCATGCCCGGTCACGGTGACGGCGGCGGGCGCGGGGGCGGCCCGAACACCAAGGGCCTCCTCATCGGAGCGATCGCGGTGGTCGCCGCCGTCGTGATCGGCATCGGCGTCGCCATGATCGGCAGCGGCGGCGACGACGACAAGAAGGACGACGCCGCGGGCTCGACGCCCACGGCCTCGCAGAGCGCCTCCCCGAGCCGGTCGGCGTCCAAGGCACCGGGCAACGCCATGGAGCCGAAGGAGATCGACGCGAAGGCGCTGAACCTCGGCACCGGTGCGAGCACCGCGTCCGACGTCAAGGGTGCCCAGTCCGACGGCGGGGTCTACGTGGCCGGCCTGAACAACCCGGGCTCCTCGGTCACCTGGACGGTCGACGACGTCCCCAGCGACGGCGTCTACACCCTCTTCGCGCGCTACAGCGTGCCCGGCGCCGACCAGTCGATGACGCTCACCGTCAACGGCAAGGCCTTCGGCTCCAAGCTGAGCATGAAGAACTTCGCCAATGCCGCCGACGGCGACTTCGCCAAGGGCTGGACGACGACCTACGCCTACCCGAGCCTCAACAAGGGCACCAACACGATCACCGTCTCCTGCGGGGACGGCGACAGCTGCAACGTGCTGCTCGACCAGCTCTCGCTGAAGAAGGGCCAGGTCAAGGAGTAGGTTCCGGCCCGGGGCGCCCCGGGCCGTGAACGCCGGCCCCGAGGGCCGCAGGAGAGGCCGCGCGGCTACGCCGCCGCGGCCTCCGTCGTCACCGTGACCTTGTCGAGCAGGCTCTCGTACAGCGGGCGGTCGAACTCGCCCGCCACCGGCGCCGCGACCGTCGCCGTCGACAGGGCGACCGCGCGGGCCAGCCGGTCAGGCCAGGGCAGGTTCTCGACCAGACCCGACAGCAGGCCCGCGACCGCCGAGTCGCCCGCGCCGGTCGGGTTGCCGTGGGCGCGCACGGGCGGCCTGGCGCGCCAGTGGCCGTCCGGTGTGTGGGCCAGCAGCCCCTCCGGGCCGAGGGAGGCGACCACCGCGTGTGCGCCGCGCCGACGGGCGTTACGGGTGGCCTGCAACGGCTCGTGGGAGCCGGTGAGTTCGGCGAGTTCGTCGGCGTTCGGCTTGACGATGTCGGGCCGCGCGGCGACCCCCCGGCGCAGCGGTTCGCCGCTCGTGTCGAGGAGCACCGGGACGGCCAGGGCGCGTGCGGCGCGGACGAGTTGGGCGTAGGCGCCGACCGGGACTCCGGGCGGCAGGCTGCCGCACAGGGCCACCGCGGAGGCGGAGCGCAGCAGCCGCTCGTACGTCTCCTGGAGGGCCGCCCACTCGGCTGGGGTGATCTCCGGTCCCGGTTCGTTGAGCTGAGTCGTGTCACCGGTCGTCGTGTCGACCACGGCTATCGTGCGGCGCGTCGGTTGGGCGACCGGGACGAGCGCGTCCTCGATCCGCGGCGTTCCGGCGAGCCGTTCGCGCACCGTGCGGCCGGTCGCGCCACCCGTGAACCCGGTGACCGTCACCTCGTGGCCGAGCGCGGCGAGCACGCGGCCGACGTTCAGGCCCTTGCCGCCCGGGCGTTCGGTCACCTCGCTCACCCGGTGCGAGGCGTGTGGGCGCAGGGACCGTACGCGGTAGGTGATGTCGAGAGCGGTGTTCAGCGTGACCGTGAGGATCACCTGCGACGACCTCCCCCGAGGGTTGCGTGACGTGGGCGCGCCGACTGGACGCCCGCCGGTGGTTCCGGAGGCACGATCATGCCAAAGACAACGGCGGTCGGCCCAGTCCCCGGGCCGACCGCCGTGCCGCAACAAAGGGGCTAATCACCCCAGTTGGGGATCGACCACCCACTCGCCCGCGCGCATCACGCCCTTCAGCGCGAAGTCCGCGTCGAGAACCACGAGGTCCGCGTCCTTGCCGGGCTCCAGGGACCCCTTGCGGTCGTACAGGCCCAGCAGGCGGGCCGGGTTGGCCGAGATGGCCGCCACGACGTCGTCGACCGGCAGCCGGTCGACGGTGACCGCGCGCTGGAAGGCGCGGTCGAGGGTGAGCGTGGAGCCCGCGATCGATCCGCCCTCCACGAGGCGGGCGACGCCGTCCGTGACGTCGACCTCCAGCGGGCCGAGCATGTAGCGGCCGTCGCCGAAGCCCGCCGCGTCCATCGCGTCGGTGATGAACGCGACCCGGCCGGGGCCCGCGTGATGGAACGCCAGCTCCAGCGAGGCGGGGTGCAGATGCGTGCCGTCGTTGATCAGCTCGACGGTGACCCGCTCGTCCTCCAGGAGGGCGGCGATCGGGCCGGGCTCGCGGTGTCCGAGCGGCGGCATCGCGTTGAACAGGTGGGTCGCCACGGTCGCGCCCGCGTCGATGGCCGCCTGCGTCTGCTCGTACGTCGCGTCGGTGTGGCCGATCGCCGCGATCACGCCGTGCTCGGCGAGCAGCCGCACGGAGTCGAGACCGCCCGGCAGTTCGGTGGCGAGCGTGACCATCCTGGCGTGGCCGCGGGCCGCGTCGATCAGCTTGCGGACGTCGGCGGGGTCGGGGTCGCGCAGCAGTTCCTCGGAGTGCGCGCCCTTGCGGCACGGCGAGATGAACGGCCCCTCGAAGTGGATGCCCGCGAGGTCGCCCTGCTCGGCCAGCTCGGAGAGCAGTCCGGCGCGCTGGGCGAGGCCGTCCATGTCTCCGGTCACGGTCGACGCGACGACGGTGGTGGTGCCGTGCAGACGGTGGGTGTGGATGCCCTTCAGGACGTCCTCGACCGTGCCCGAGGTGAAGGACGCGCCGCCACCGCCGTGGTTGTGGATGTCGACGAAGCCGGGGACCAGCCAGTGGCCGGACAGGTCGAGGACGTCCGCGTCCGCGGGAGCGCTCCCGCTGATGCGCGCACCGTCGACGATGACGCGGCCTTCGGGCACGGTCCCGGTGGGCAGGACCACCCGGGCACCGGCGAGAACCTTGCTAGGAGCCATCAGGTGGTTACCTCCGGGGAGTCGTTGACGTGGTGTTCAGGAGGTCCCGGGCGAGGAGCCCGGCACCGAGGCATCCGGCGGTGTCCCCGAGGGCGGCGGGGACGATGGACGGCAGCTTCTGGAAGGTGACGCGGCGTTCGACCGCTGCCCGCAGCGGTGTGAACAAGGTTTCCCCGGCCTCCGCGAGCCCGCCACCGATGATCAGCGTGCGCGGGTCCAGGAGGGTGAGCGCGGTGACCAGCCCGTCGGCGAGCGCGTCGACGGCGTCCTGCCACACGGCCCGCGCCCGCGGGTCGCCCGACTCGACGGCCTTGGCGCAGTCCGCGGCGTCCGCGTCCGGGTCGCCGGACACCTCGGCCCAGGCCTGGCTGACGGCCGCCGCCGAGGCGAACCGTTCCAGACAGCCGTACTGCCCGCAGGGGCACGCGGTGCCGCCGGGCCGTACGACGATGTGGCCGATCTCCCCGGCGAAGCCGTGCGCGCCCTCCTCGACGCTGCCGTTGATGCCGATGGCGCCCGCTATGCCGGTGCCCAGCGGCACGAACAGGAAACGGTCCGCTCCCCGCCCGGCGCCGATCCGGCCCTCGGCGAGACCTCCGGTGCGGACGTCGTGCCCGAGGGCGACGGGCACACCGCCGAGCCGTTCGCCGAGCAGCCGGCGCAGCGGGACGTCCCGCCAGCCGAGGTTGGCGGCGTAGACGGCGATGCCGTGTTCGGCGTCGACGATGCCGGGCACGGCGACGCCGGCGGCCAGGGCGCTCTGCCCGAAGTGCTTCTCGCCGTGGGCGCGCAGTTCGGCGGCGAAGTCGAGGATGTCGTCGACGACGGCCTCGGGCCCGCGCTCGCGGCCGGTGGCCCGGCGGGCCTGGTGCAGCAGCACGGGGTGCTCGGGGGCCTGCGGCGGCGGCGCGCCGGGGCGGCCGGCGGCGGGTTCGGGGTCGGCCCCGACGAGGGCCGCCTTCATCCCGGTGCCGCCCACATCGAGGGCGATGACATGTCTCACGGGGGACAGTGTCGCCCCTTACCCCAGGAGAGGTCTAGTCCACTCACGTGGTGTAGACCTTGGATCCGCATTCCGAGACGGATGCAACGGACGCAGAAGCAAATGAAGCAGCCGATACGGCTCAGGGGTTGGGGAGAGCAAGCGGTGCAGCGGCGTATCACGGGAACGATGGCGGCGGTCTCGGCCCTGGGCATGACGGCGACCCTCGCGGGTTGCGGCGGCTCGGAGGATCCCTCGGACGTGACACTCAGACTCGTGGCCGCGGACTACGGCGACACGAAGGCCAGCAGCTCGCGGACGTACTGGGACGGCGTCGTCAAGGCCTACGAGTCCGCCCATCCGGGAACCAGGGTCGAGGTCAGCGTCTACCCCTGGACCGACGTCGACCGCAAGGTCAAGGAGATGGTCGCGGCGGGCCACGCCCCCGACATGGCGCAGATCGGCGCGTACGCCGACTACGCGGCGAAAGGCCAGCTCTACAAGGCCGACGACCTGCTCTCCATACCCGTGCAGGCCAACTTCGTCTCCCAGCTCGCCGACGCCGGACAGATCGACCAGACGCAGTACGGGCTGCCGTTCGCCTCGTCCACGCGGCTGCTCTTCTTCAACAAGACGCTGTTCTCCGAGGCCGGCATCACCCCGCCCACGACCTGGAGCGAGCTCGCGGCCGACGCCAGGGCGCTCAAGGCGAAGGGTGTGAAGTTCCCCTACGCGCTGCCGCTCGGTCCCGAGGAGGCCCAGGCGGAGGCGATGCAGTGGCTGCTGAGCGGCGGCGGCACCGGCTACGCGGACGACGTCGGCACGTACTCCATAGATTCCGCGCAGAACGTCCACACGTTCACCTGGATCAAGGACGAACTGGTCACCAAGGGCCTCACCGGACCCGTCGCACCTGCCAAGCTGAACCGTGCGGCCGCCTTCTCCGCGTTCACCCGCGGTGACGTCGGCATGCTCGTCGGACACCCCACCCTGATGAAGCAGGCCGCGAGCAAGGGCGTGAAGTTCGGCATGGTGCCGATGCCCGGCGTCGACGGCAGGACGAAGGCGACCATGGGCGTCGCCGACTGGATGATGGCCTTCAAGAAGAACGGCAACGGCGACCAGGTCGGCGACTTCCTCGACTTCGTCTACCAGGACAAGAACGTCACGGCCTTCTCCCACAAGTACGACCTGCTGCCCGTCACCGCGTCCGCGTCCGACGCCATGGAGGTCGACAAGAGGGACAAGGACCTGGAGCCCTTCCTCGCCCAGCTCCCCACCTCCCGGCTCTACCCGGTCGACAAGACCTCCTGGGCCGGTGTCAGCGCCGACGTGAAGAGCGGCATCGCCAAGGCCGTGAGCCCGGGCGGCGACCCGGCCGAGGTGCTCGGCTCGCTCCAGACCAGCGCCACCATGGCCGACAGCAGCGGCAGCTAGCGCCCGACCCCCCCACCGGGGGACCGCCGGGTCGATCTCCGGCCGCCCCCCCCGGGTGGGGGCTCGCGCCGCTCCCCGCGCCTCCGCTCGCCCCCGGTGGCCTCATCGGGCCGCTGTCGGTGCCGGGGGATACCGTGCTGTCCGTGGAAGAGCTGCCGGCGCGGGAACAGCGCATCCTCGCCCTGGAGCGCCGTGGCTTCGCCGGCCCCGGCGCCAAGGAGCGCGCGATACGGGAACAGCTGGGCCTGGCCCCGGTCCGCTACTACCAACTGCTCAACGCCCTGCTGGACGACCCGAGGGCCCTCGCGCACGACCCGGTCACGGTGAACCGGCTTCGCCGGGTGCGGGAGGCCCGCCGCTCGGAGCGCTGACCGGCCGGCCGCGGCGCGATCAGGCCGCGCCGCCCCCGCGCGGCCATGAGCGAGGGGTGCGCCCGCCCGTACCCGGATAGGGTCGCCCCATGGGCAGCCATCCCGAATCCAAGGACCCCTTGCCGGCCCCGGTGACCCCTGCCGGGCGCGACGGTCTGGAAGCGATCCTCTCCCGCCCCACCCGGACGGTCGTCGCACTCGACTTCGACGGGACCCTCGCCCCCATCGTGGCCGACCCCGACCGGGCCCGCGCGCACCCCGACGCGGTCGCCGCCCTGGCGGCGCTGGCCCCGAAGGTCGCCTCCGTCGCCGTGATCACCGGCCGTCCGCCCGGCGTCGCCGTCCGGCACGGCGGCTTCGCGGGCGTCCCCGGCCTGGAGCACCTCGTCGTCCTCGGCCACTACGGCGCCGAACGCTGGGACGCCGTCAGCGGCGACGTCACCGCCCCGGCCCCGCACCCCGGCGTCGCCGCCGTCCGCGCCGAACTGCCGGGCTTCCTGGACAAGATCGGCGCCTGGCAGGGCACCTGGATCGAGGAGAAGGGCCGCGCGCTCGCCGTGCACACGCGCCGCGCCGAGGACCCGCAGGCCGCCTTCGAGGCGCTCCGCGAACCGCTCGCCGACCTCGCCACCCGGCACGGACTGATCGTCGAACCCGGCCGGATGGTCCTGGAGCTGCGCCCGCCGGGCATGGACAAGGGCGTCGCGCTCCTCGACTACATCCGGGAGACCGGCGCCGAGGCCGTCCTGTACGCCGGTGACGACCTGGGCGACCTGCCCGCGTTCGCCGCCATCGACAAGCTCCGCTCGGACGGCGTTCCCGGCCTCCTGGTGTGCAGCGGCACCCCCGAGGTCGGTGAACTCGCCGAGCGCGCCGACCTGGTGGTCGACGGCCCGGCCGGGGTCGTCCGGCTGCTCGCCGCACTCGCCGACCGACTGGCCTGAGCGCGCGGGCCGTTGTCCGCCGGGCCACGACAACCCGGCTGCGACAACGGCCTTGTTGGACTGGACGGCCGGCGGCCGGTCAGGCCTCCAGCGCGTGCAGCTGGTCCAGGAACCACTGGGCCGGCGGCAGCGCGGTGGCCGCGGCGGCCAGCCGCTTGGTCCGCTCGGCCCGTTCGCCCGGCTGCATGGTCAGCGCCTCGTGCAGCGCCCGCGCGGTGCCGATGATGTCGTACGGGTTCACGGAGACGGCGTCCTCGCCCAGCTCCTCGTACGCTCCCGCCTCCCGGGACAGGACCAGGACGCAGCCCTCGTCCGAGACCACCGGGACCTCCTTGGCGACGAGGTTCATGCCGTCCCTGATGGGGTTCACCAGGGCGACGTCCGCCAGCCGGTACGCGGCGAGCGAGCGCGCGAAGTCGTCCTTGACGTGCAGCACGACCGGGGTCCAACCGGGCGTCCCGTAGCTGGAGTTGATCTCGTCGGCGACGCGCTGCACCTCGGCCGTGTAGTCCCGGTAGATCGCGAGGTCCTGCCGCGAGGGGTAGGCGAACGCCACGTGCACGACCCGCTCGCGCCACTCCGGGTGGTCGTCGAGCAGCTGCCGGTAGGCCAGCATCCCGCGCACGATGTTCTTCGACAGCTCGGTCCGGTCGACGCGGACGATCGTCCTGCGGCCCTCGCCGATCTCCTCGCGCAGCGCGGCCATCCGCTCCGCGACGTCGTCCTCGTGCGAGCGGGCGCGCAGGAACTCGGCGTCCGCGCCGAGGCCGTGCACGCCCACGAGGGTCCGGCCGGGCGCGGCGCCGTCCAGGTGCTCGACCGCCCGGGACGCCTCCGAGGCCGACGTCACCCGGTAGCGCCCGGGGTCGATCTCCGCCGCGCAGTCCAGGAAGGCCGTCGCCCAGCGCCAGGTCAGGAACGCCAGCCGGTCCGCGCCGAGCATGCCGTCCAGCAGCTCCGTGCGGATGTCGTCGGGCAGCATCCGGAAGTAGTCCACGGGCGCCCACGGCGTGTGGGAGAAGTGGCCGATGCGCAGGTCGGGGCGGAGCGTGCGGAGCATCCCCGGCACCAGGCACAGGTGGTAGTCCTGGACCAGCACCGAGGCGCCCTCGGCGGCCTCCTCGGCCAGCGCCTCGGCGAAGGCCTGGTTGTAGGCGCGGTAGGCGTCCCACCGGCGCCGGAACCCGGCGTCGAAGACCGGCTCCAGCGGGGTCTGGTACAGCATGTGGTGGACGAACCACAGCACGGAGTTGGCGATGCCGTTGTACGCGTCGGCGTGCACCTCGGCGTCGATGTCCAGCATCCGCACGCCGTCCTCGCCGACCCCGCGCCGCACGGCCTCCCGGTCGCCGTCACCGAGGGCCGCGCACACCCACAGGGCGTCCGCGTCCGGCCCGATCGCCGAGAGCCCGGAGACGAGCCCGCCACCGCCGCGCTTGGCCTGCAGTGAGCCGTCGTCCTGGGTCTGGTAGGTGATCGGGCCGCGGTTGGACGCGACGAGGATGCCGTGGGCACCGTGCGTGGAAGCCATGCCTCGAAACCTAGCCCCGTCTCGAAACGCTCAAACGTTCCCGTCGGCCGTATGCGATCGCCGGCCGACGGGTCCGCTCAAGCGGCCTTGCGCTGCTGGTACTCGGCGATTTCGGACATGGGGGGCCTTTCCTCCGTGTCCACCGAGTACGTGCGCGGCTGGAAACCGTCCCGCGTGCGTTCGAACTGGGTGAGGGCGGGGCGGATCAGGTGGCCGCGGGCCAGCCGCAACTGGGCGGTGCGGTAGATCGCGGCGGCCATGCGGCCCAGGGCCTGGCCGTCCTGGTGGCGGTGTTTGCGCACCCCGACGTCGACCTGGGCGAGGGCGTCCAGGCCCACCAGGTGCAGGGCGTCGACGAGCATGCCCAGCTCGACGCCGTACCCGACGGGGAACGGCAGCTGTTCGAGCAGGGAGCGCCGGGCGGCGTACTCCCCGCCGAGCGGCTGCACGAAGCCCGCGAGCTGCGGCCAGTGCATGTTCAGCAGGGGGCGGGCCATCAGCTCGGTGACCCGGCCGCCCTGACCGGCGGCGCCGCCCAGCGGGCGGTCGTACATGGCCTTGACCAGGTCGACGCCGGGGTCGGTGAGCAGGGGGCCCACGATCCCGGAGACGAAGTCGGACGAGAACTCCTTGAGGTCCGCGTCGATGAAACAGACGACGTCCCCGCTCGTCACGAGCAGCGACCGCCACAGGACCTCGCCCTTGCCGGGCACGGCCGGCAGCCGGGGAAGGATGTCGTCGCGGTGCACGACTCGCGCGCCCGCGGCGGCGGCGACCGCGGAGGTGCGGTCCGTGGAGCCCGAGTCGACGACGACGATCTCGTCGACGAGGGGCACCTGCTGCATCAGGTCGTGGCGGATGATCGAGACGATCTCGCCGACCGTCTCCTCCTCGTTGAGCGCGGGCAGCACGACGCTGACCGTCGACCCCGAGGTGCGTTTCGCGGCCATGATCCTGTGGAGCGGGCGGTCGGTCAGGGACCAGGAGCGTGTGCTCAGCCAGCGTTCGACGTCATTCAGCACGGTCTGCGGCTCCTCACTGTCTGATCACACGCTCTCATCAGCGTGCCCGCTGCGGCCAGCGGCTGATCGCTTGCCGTCGTCTCGCGGTTCGGACGACTGCTTCAACTGTCCTGGCCTTCGGTTACAGTCTTGAACAACGCGGATGACCATCGCATGTCCTGGATCATCGGCGCTAACTGTGTTCAACAGTTCAACAATTTAATACCGCTCATCCAGAGGGGCAGAGGGATACGGCCCGATGAAGCCCCGGCAACCCTCCAGCCGGTCTCGTACCGATCGAAGTCGATCGCGTCGCGAGGCTCCCGGCTAGGGAAGGTGCCAAATCCGTCTCACGGCGAAGTGCGTCGTGAGGAAGATGAGGAGAAAGGGCCTCGCCTCCATGGCTGCGCAGACAGTTGCAAGCACCACGAACTCCGCAGAAGCGGTCGATCTCGGCCCGGCCGCGGCGCTTTCCTGCCGGGAGTGCGGACATCGCGTCCCTCTCGGCCCGCTCTTCGCCTGCGAGGAGTGTTTCGGCCCGCTGGAGATCGCGTACGACTTCTCGGCCTACGAAACCGAAGAACTCCGCAAGCGCATCGAAGCGGGACCCGCGAACATCTGGCGCTACGCGCCGCTGCTGCCCGTCCCCGCGGACGTGGCCGACAAGCCGAACATCAACCCGGGCTGGACCAAGCTCGTGCAGGCCGACAACCTGGCCCGCGAGCTCGGCGTCGACGCCGGCAAGCTCTTCGTCAAGGACGACTCCGGCAACCCGACGCACTCCTTCAAGGACCGCGTCGTCGCCCAGGCCATCGAAGCGGCCCGCGTCTTCGGCTTCACCACCCTCTCCTGCTCCTCCACGGGCAACCTCGCCGGCGCCGTCGGCGCGGCGGCGGCCCGTGCCGGCTTCCGCTCCTGCGTGTTCATCCCGCACGACCTGGAGCAGGGCAAGGTCGTCATGGCCGCGGTCTACGGCGGCGAGCTGGTCGGCATCCAGGGCAACTACGACGACGTGAACCGCTTCTGCTCCGAGCTGATCGGCGACCCGGCCGGCGAGGGCTGGGGCTTCGTCAACGTCAACCTCCGCCCGTACTACGCCGAGGGCTCCAAGACGCTGGCGTACGAGATCTGCGAGCAGCTCGGCTGGCGGCTGCCGGACCAGCTCGTCGTGCCGATCGCCTCCGGCTCCCAGCTCACGAAGATCGACAAGGGCCTCCAGGAGCTGATCAAGCTCGGGCTCGTCGAGGACCGGCCCTACAAGATCTTCGGCGCCCAGGCCGAGGGCTGCTCGCCGGTCTCCGTCGCCTACAAGGCCGGCCACGACGTCGTCCGGCCGCAGAAGCCGGACACCATCGCCAAGTCGCTCGCCATCGGCAACCCCGCCGACGGGCCCTACGTGCTCGACATCGCACGGCGCACCGGTGGTGCCGTGGAGGACGTGAACGACGAGCAGATCGTCGACGCGATCAAGCTGCTCGCGCGCACGGAGGGCATCTTCGCGGAGACCGCCGGCGGGGTGACCGTCGGCGTCACCCGCAAGCTGATCGAGAGCGGTCTGCTCGACCCGACCCTGACCACCGTCGTCCTCAACACCGGCGACGGCCTCAAGACTCTGGACGCGGTGGCCTCGGACACCGGGCTGACCGCGACCATCCGCCCGAACCTCGACTCCTTCCGAGAGGCAGGCCTCGCATCATGAGCGTCAACGTCCGCATCCCCACCATCCTGCGCACCTACACCGGGGGTGCCGCCGAGGTGACGGCCGAGGGCACGACCCTCGCCGAGGTCATCAGCGACCTGGAGAAGAACCACACGGGCATCAGCGCGCGCGTCCTGGACGACCAGGGCAAGCTGCGCCGCTTCGTCAACGTGTACGTGAACGACGACGACGTGCGCTTCGAGCAGGGACTGGAGACGGCGACCCCGGACGGGGTGGGCGTCTCGATCATTCCGGCCGTCGCCGGAGGCTGATCGTTACCCTCGGTAATGCCGAACACGAAGAGTTCATCGAATTGCCCCCTCCGTGAGAGAAGCGGAGGGGGCAATTCTGCAGGGTTGAACGGGGTAGGGTTGGGGAAGTCGCCCCGTTCTGGATGTTGGTTTCATGCCGGACGCATATGAGTCCTCTCCCGGCAGCCGACAAGAAGTAGCCAAAGTGCCCGGCCTTTTTGAGCCGTTTATGGCATATACGGGGCCCGACTTGCCCTGGATCTCCTCGAATTCTCCCTATACCGGCGATCAGGCGTGCCCAGAATTCTCGTCCGATTGACCTGTTGCAGACGGCAGTTGGACAGATACATTCAGCCGCGGTCGACGCGTTCCGGCGCACACCCCCAACCCGTTGGGGGGTGGAGGTCTGACCCGGATCCGCGAAGTGCGGATCTGTGCAAGGGCCAGTAATAGGGGAGTTAGGCATGGCTCAGGGCACCGTCAAGTGGTTCAACGCGGAGAAGGGGTACGGCTTCATCGCGGTCGACGGTGGTGCGGACGTCTTCGTGCACTACAGCGCGATTCAGATGGACGGCTACCGCACCCTTGAAGAGGGTCAGCGAGTGGAGTTCGAGATCTCGCAGGGCCAGAAGGGTCCGCAGGCGGACATGGTCAAACTCGCCGTCTGATCGGGCGCGAACGACCACCGACGCACTCACGCACGAGGGGCCCGCATCCCACCAGGGATGCGGGCCCCTCGTGCGTCTTCCCCACGCGCGCGCGGGCGCGCGCCGTGCGCGGGGGCTTCCCCCGGGGGCCCGTTTCCCGAGAGGCGCTTGCGCCCGACCGCCACCCCTCGGAGGGGCTCGCCTCACGAGCGCACCTTGCACTCGACGGGGTCGAGTGCTAATCATTGGCGTTAGCACTCTCCCAGTGAGAGTGACAGAACTTGGATCGGGCCAGCGAGGTCCGCAGGCCGGTGGGGCAAGGAACCACAGGGCATGCAGGCCGTCCGTCGCGGGCGCGGGCGCGATCCGGAGCAATCCACCCCGTCCGGGAGGACCACTTCACATGGCCAAGATCATCGCGTTCGACGAGGAGGCACGGCGCGGTCTCGAGCGCGGGATGAACCAGCTCGCCGACGCCGTCAAGGTCACCCTCGGCCCCAAGGGCCGTAACGTCGTCCTCGAGAAGAAGTGGGGCGCGCCCACGATCACCAACGATGGTGTTTCCATCGCCAAGGAGATCGAGCTCGAGGACCCGTACGAAAAGATCGGCGCCGAGCTGGTCAAGGAAGTCGCCAAGAAGACGGACGACGTCGCCGGCGACGGTACGACCACGGCGACCGTGCTGGCCCAGGCGCTCGTGCGCGAGGGTCTGCGCAACGTCGCCGCCGGCGCCAACCCGATGGCCCTCAAGCGCGGTATCGAGAAGGCCGTCGAGGCCGTCTCCGGTGCCCTGCTCGAGCAGGCCAAGGATGTCGAGACCAAGGAGCAGATCGCTTCCACGGCCTCCATCTCCGCCGCCGACACGCAGATCGGCGAGCTCATCGCCGAGGCGATGGACAAGGTCGGCAAGGAAGGCGTCATCACCGTCGAGGAGTCCCAGACCTTCGGTCTGGAGCTGGAACTCACCGAGGGTATGCGCTTCGACAAGGGCTACATCTCGGCGTACTTCGCCACCGACATGGAGCGTATGGAGGCCGTCCTCGACGACCCGTACATCCTGATCGCGAACTCCAAGATCGCGAACGTCAAGGACCTGCTCCCGCTCCTCGAGAAGGTCATGCAGGGCGGCAAGCCGCTGCTGATCATCGCCGAGGACGTCGAGGGCGAGGCGCTGTCGACCCTGGTCGTCAACAAGATCCGTGGCACCTTCAAGTCCGTCGCCGTCAAGGCTCCGGGCTTCGGTGACCGCCGCAAGGCCATGCTCGGCGACATCGCCATCCTCACGGGCGGCGAGGTCATCTCCGAGGAGGTCGGCCTCAAGCTGGAGAACGCGGGTCTGGACCTGCTGGGCCGTGCCCGCAAGGTCGTCATCACCAAGGACGAGACCACGATCGTCGACGGCTCCGGCTCTGCCGACCAGGTCGCCGGCCGGGTCAACCAGATCCGCGCCGAGATCGAGAACTCGGACTCGGACTACGACCGCGAGAAGCTCCAGGAGCGTCTGGCGAAGCTGGCCGGCGGCGTGGCCGTCATCAAGGCCGGTGCCGCCACCGAGGTCGAGCTCAAGGAGCGCAAGCACCGCATCGAGGACGCCGTTCGCAACGCGAAGGCGGCCGTCGAGGAGGGCATCGTCGCCGGTGGTGGCGTGGCCCTGCTCCAGGCTTCCTCGGTCTTCGAGAAGCTCGAGCTCACCGGTGACGAGGCGACCGGCGCCAACGCCGTGAAGCTCGCGCTGGAGGCCCCGCTCAAGCAGATCGCCGTCAACGGTGGTCTCGAGGGTGGCGTCATCGTCGAGAAGGTGCGCAACCTTCCCGTCGGCCACGGCCTGAACGCCGCGACCGGTGAGTACGTCGACATGATCGCCGAAGGCATCATCGACCCGGCGAAGGTCACGCGCTCTGCCCTGCAGAACGCCGCCTCCATCGCCGCGCTGTTCCTGACCACCGAGGCCGTCATCGCCGACAAGCCGGAGAAGGCCGCTGCCGGCGGCGCTCCGGGCGGCATGCCGGGCGGTGACATGGACTTCTGATCGACCTGGTCGATCAACCGTCCTGACGTTCCGAGGGCGGCACCTTCCCGAGAGGGAGGGTGCCGCCCTCGGGCGTTTCCGAGGTCCAGGACCGAGGGCCCCCTGGACGCGAAACGGTCGCCGCCCTCCCTCGGCGCGCGTGGCCCGGATCACAGTGGACCGTGCGGGCGTGCCGGAATGTGGTGCCGGATGTGGTGGTTGACGCTGACGGGCAGTCGATGCATGCGCACATACCGCGTGGAATCCTCCGCCCCGCAGAACGCCCGACCTGCCACCGACGAGCTCTTCGAGGAGCCCCCACATGACCGCAGACGCCGCGTCCCGCGCAGCCGACATCCTTGCCCGCCCCGTGTCCCTGAACGGTCTGACCGTCCCGAACCGGATCGCGATGGCCCCGATGACCCGGATGTTCTCGCCGGGTGGCGTACCGGGCGAGGACGTCGTCGGCTACTACGCGCGCCGCGCCGCGGCCGGCGTCGGCCTCATCGTGACCGAGGGCACCTACGTCGGCCACGACTCGGCCGGGCAGAGCGACCGGGTGCCGCGCTTCCACGGTGAGGACCAGCTGGCCGGATGGACGAAGGTCGCCGACGCCGTGCACGCGGCCGGCGGCACGATCGTCCCGCAGCTGTGGCACATCGGCATGGTGCGCCAGGCCGGCGAGCCGCCCTTCGCGGACGCCCCGGCCGTCGGCCCCTCCGGCCTCGCCACCGAGGGCGCGGACGTCACCGGCAAGGCCATGACCCAGCAGGACCTCGACGACGTCATCGAGTCGTTCGCGAAGGCCGCCGCCGAGGCCGAGCGCATCGGCTTCGACGGCGTCGAGCTGCACGGCGCCCACGGCTACCTGCTCGACCAGTTCCTGTGGGCCGGCACCAACCGCCGCACCGACGCCTACGGCGGCGACCCGGTCGCCCGCACCAAGTTCTCCGCCGAGATCGTCGCCGCGGTCCGCGCCGCCGTCTCGCCCGAGTTCCCCGTGCTCTTCCGCTACTCGCAGTGGAAGCAGCAGGCGTACGACGCCCGTCTCGCCGAGACCCCGGAGGAGCTGGAGGCGATCCTCGCCCCGCTCGCCGCGGCCGGGGTGGACGCCTTCCACGCCTCCACCCGCCGCTACTGGGTGCCCGAGTTCGACGGTTCCGAGCTCAACCTCGCCGGCTGGACGAAGAAGCTCACCGGCAAGCCCGCCATCAGCGTCGGCTCCGTGGGCCTGGACGGCGAGTTCCTCAAGGCCTTCCAGGGCGAGGGTTCCTCGGTGCGGGGCATCGACGACCTCCTCGACCGCCTGGAGCGCGACGAGTTCGACATGGTCGCCATCGGCCGCGCGCTGCTCCAGGACCCGGAGTGGGCCGCGAAGGTCCTGGCCGGCCGCTTCGACGACCTGAAGCCGTACGACGCCGCCGCGCTGCGCACGCTCAGCTGATCCGAGCCTGGCTGTAGGGGCGGCGCCCGCTGTGACGCGGGCGCCGCCCCTTCTCGTTTCCCGCGCCGGTCAGCCGTCGCTGCCGACGTGCCCGACGAACACGGCCCACGCGACGGCGCCGAAGGCGATCACCGGGCCGAGGTTCTTGGAGTCCCGCACGGGGACGAGGGTGGGGTGACCTTCGGCGACTTCGAGGCAGTTTCCGCCGCTGGCATCGCTGTAGCTGGACCTGTGCCAAGTGGTGTCGTTCAGGGGGTACTCAGGGTTGTTCCTCATGCGAGTAATCCTCTGCCACTGCTTCGATCAGGGCTAGGGATTCCGACGGTGAGAGCGCGCTGGCCCCGAGTAGGTCGAAGGTCAGCTCATAGCTGGTGACCGTTCCGGGGTAGTCCTCCAGTCGGCCTGTGCCCAAGCCCTCCAGATAGGCGAGTGAGGGTGCGTCCTCGAACGCCATCAGCTTGAGAGAGCCACCCATGGCCATATGGGCGCCCGCCTCGAACGGCAGTACCTGGAGGATGATCCGGTGTCGCTTCGCGAGCGCCGCGATGTGCCGTAGGGCTTCAACCATGATGTCCGCGCCGCCAACCTGTCGGCGTAGGACGGCTTCGTCCAGAACTGCCCACAACAGTGGGGTTGTTGGATCTTCCAGGATCTGAGCCCGTTCAAGTCGCGCTGTGACCAGATCCTCGATTACGTCTGCTGTGGCGGTCGGGCGGCCTCCGCGGAATACGGCCTGCGCATAGCCTGCCGTCTGCAGTAGTCCTGGGATCAGCAGAGGCGCGTACTCCCTGATCCCCGATGCGATCGCCTCTGCCTCCGCCGCCTCCGCGAAGTGGTCCGGGTACTTCGACCTGGCCAGGGCCCTGCAGTTGCGCTCGAAGAAGCCCTTCGTGCCCAGGATCTCGTCTATCTGGACGGCGTATTCGAGGTGCAGCCGCCGGGTCCCCGCCTCCAGCTGACCGATGAACGAGCCGCTCACGAAAAGGGGTTCGCCCAGCTCCGCCTGAGAGAGCCCCGCGTTCTCGCGGGCGTACCGCAACTCCGCTCCGATCATCGCGCGGGGTGAGGAGGAGGGGTCGAGGTCCTTCGGTCCGGGCATGGCGACTCCCTGTCACACAGCTGGGGTTGTTGGGACGCCGACTCTGGCCAGGTTAGAGGGGTGATGGCCACGCTGGGTGGTGAAAGCGAACACTCAGCGTGGAGGGAACGGTCCGATGGAGATGACGCCGGGTACACGGATGCGGCCGACGGAGGAGATCGTGGCGGAGCTGCGGGCGGCGCTGACCGGCGTCGGGGTGGTGCTGCCGTCGCTGCGGGTCGATCCGGTCACCGGGGCGAGCGACGAGCCGTTCGCCCTGGTCGCACTCGGCCGCTGCAACGTCGGGACCGCGCAGAAGCTGACCGCCGTGCTGCGTGCCTGCGTGGAGTACGCGGTCGACGTGCGGGACGGGCGGCTCGGCCAGGTGATGGGGCGCGAGGGCGGACTCGTCCAACTGCGGCCGCCGGGTGGCGGATGCGAGTGGGACTGCCCGCCGGAGTCCCTCGGGGAGGCGGCACCGGGGGACGGGCTGCGGGCACGGGTGCGGCGGCTCAACACGGAGACGCGGCTGCCGTGAGGAAGGGGTCCGGGAGGTCACCGCTGAGGAGACCCTCCCGGGTCACCCCTGACGGCTACAGGTTGCCCATGGGCTCGATGTCCACCTTGACCGGGGTGCCCCAGATGCGGAGCACCTCGTAGTCGGTGAACTCGTGGACGAGGCGGTAGGCCATGCCGGGGCGGGGGGTACGGCGCTCGGCCGCGAGATAGCGCTCCGCCTCGTGCCGGTCGCGGCGCGGGGTGCCGCACAGGTGCCACTCCTGGCCGGTCCACACTTCAGGGAGCCAGCGCTGCTGGGGCTGGGGACGGTCGCCCCGGACCCCGTACCGGGACATGGCGCGGTCGGGGAGCTCGTCCGGCGCGGGTGTCCGGCCGTGCGTGTACGCGTCGTTGACCTCGGTGCGGCGGGCGGCGCGGCGGCGGGTCTCGCAGAGCAGGCAGCGGTCGGGGGCGCTCTCGTCCACCGGGCCGTTCGGATGCTCGGAGCAGCGGGTGGTCGGCGCGGCCGTCGTCACCGTCTCCTCCAGCAGGTCCAGGGCCCGCTTCAGGTCCGCCTTGACCTCGTGCAGCTTGGCGTCGGGGCTGTCGGCGCTCAGGGCGTCGCCGTGCTCCCCGAGCACCCGCAGGGCGCGCCCGAGGGCGGTCAGCTGTGCGTGGTTCATGGTCCCAGCGTCGCACGCGCCGCCGACAGTGCGGTCACGCGGCGGCCGGTTCCGGGGGCCGGACGCGTGTCCGGCGGTCCAGGCCGAAGAAGTAGGTGGCCGCGAAGCCGACGGCGTACCCGGTCAGCAGGCCGCCCGCGTAGATCGCCGCGGTGAGGCCGAGGCCCCGGTTGCCGGACAGCAGCGGGAACAGGGCCCAGCCCGAGGGGCCGATGGCGGTCGAGCCGACCTGGTCGCCCAGCATCGAGAAGAAGCCGATGAAGGCGCCGCCCGCGGCTCCGCCCGCGCACGCGGTGAGGAAGGGGCGGCCGAGGGGGAGCGAGACGCCGTAGATGAGGGGTTCGCCGACGCCGAGGAGGCCGGCGGGCAGTGCCGAGCGGATCGTCGTGCGCAGCGAGGTGTCGTGGCGCAGGCGTACGTACACGGCGAGGGCGGCGCCGACCTGGCCCGCGCCGGCCATGGCGAGGACGGGCAGCAGGACGGTGTACCCCTGCTGCTCGATGAGCGTGGTGTGGATGGGGATGAGGGCCTGGTGCAGGCCGAGCATCACCAGCGGCAGGAACAGGGCGCCGAGGACGAGGCCCGCGAACGCTCCGGTGGTGGACAGGAGCCGGTCGGCCGCCGTCCCGATGGCGGAGGACAGCTCACCGGCCGCGTACATCAGGGCGTACAGCGTCACCAGGCCGGTCAGCAGCACGGTCAGCGTCGGGGTGACGAGGACGTCCAGGGCCGTCGGGACCCAGCGTCGGCACCACTTCTCGACGTAGGTGCCGAGGAGGGCGGCGGCCAGTGCACCGAGGACGCCGCCCTGGCCGGGGGCCAGCGTCATGCCGAACACGGTCACCTTGGCGACCCCTGCGTAGACGACGACCGCCGCCACCGCGCCGCCCAGGATCGGGGTTCCGCCGAACTCCTTGGCGGTGTTGTAGCCGACGAAGACGGCGATCAGCGCCATGAAGCCGCCGGCGATGACGGCGAGGGCGGGCGTGATGCCCGTCAGCACACCGAGGTTGACCAGCAGGCCGTTCAGGCCCGCGATCACTCCGCAGCCGATCAGTGCCGGGATGAGCGGCACGAAGATGTCCGCGACCCGGCGCAGCAGCAGCTTGAGAGGCGTCGCGTTGCGCCGGGTCCGGTCGGCCTTCAGCTCGGCGCCGCGCAGCGCGAGACGCTCGGCCGCGGGCGTCAGCAGTGCCTCGAACTCCGGGGTCACCCGGGCGACCGTGCCGGGGCCGAGCACGATCTGGTAGCTGTCGTCGTCCGCGACGACGCCGAGGACGGCGGGCAGCGCCCGCAGGGCGTCCTCGTCGACGAGGTTCCGGTCCCGCAGACCCAGCCGGAGCCGGGTCATGCAGTGGGCGACGGTGAGGACGTTCGCGGGGCCGCCCACCAGGGGGAGGATCGCGGTGGCTGTGGTGGAGTCCGGTGTACGCACTCCCCGAGCGTGCTCGTCAGCCGGACGCCTTCGCCAGCGCGGCACGCAGATGGCCCTGGCTCTCCTCCAGAAGGCGGGCGGCGGTCGGCCCGTCCACCTCGCCGAGGATCGTCAGGATCGCGTTCTTCACCTCGCCGTCGGTGGCGGCGAGCGCCTGCTCGATCTCCTCGTCCGAGGCGCCGGTCGCGAGTGCGACGATCCGCCGTGAGCGGGCCCGCAGCTTCTCGTTCGAGGCCCGCACGTCGACCATCAGGTTCCCGTACGTCTTGCCGAGCCGGATCATCGTGATCGTCGACAGCATGTTGAGCACGAGTTTCTGGGCGGTGCCGGACTTCAGCCGGGTGGAACCGGTGAGCAGCTCGGGGCCCACCACGACCTCGATGCCGTGGTCGGCGGCGGCCGCGAGCGGGCTGTGCGCGTTGCACGACAGGCCGACCGTCAGCGCGCCGCGCGAGCGGGCGTGCTCGACCGCGCCCACCGCGTACGGGGTGCGGCCGGAGGCGGAGACGCCGACCACCGTGTCGTCGGCGGTCACCGCGATGGCGTCCAGGTCGGCCGCGGCCAGTTCCCGGGAGTCCTCCGCGCCCTCGATCGAGGTGGACAGGGCGGCGGGGCCGCCCGCGATCATGCCGACGACCCGGGTGGGGTCGGTGTTGAAGGTGGGCGGGCACTCGGAGGCGTCGAGCACGCCGAGGCGGCCCGCGGTACCGGCGCCCGCGTAGACGAGGCGCCCGCCGCGGGCCATGCGCTCCGCGATGCCGTCGATCGCGGCGGCGATGAGCGGGAGCTGCGCGGCGACGGCTGTCGGCACCGTTGCGTCCTCCCCGTTCATGAGCCGGGCGATCTCCAGCGTGGGCAGCCGGTCGATCTCGGACAGTTCGGGGCGGAACGCCTCGGTGGTCAGCGTCTCCAACTCTGCTCGAAGATCACCGTAGTTGGACATGGAGGTCATGACGGGAGCGGCTCTTTCCGGTGAGGTGTCGTACCGCGCCCGGGAAGGGGCGCGGCCGGGACGACGTACGGCACCGTCACGCGGGTGGCGTCAGGCCGCCCACGGACCGCAGTCTCCCTGCTGAATCAAGTCCCCCGGTTTGTGTCCCGCGCGGCGGTTATCGGCCGCGGCGCGGAGTATGGCGATGCGCCAGTGCCTCGTAGGAGGCGGACAGCGCGGGCGCCGCCGTCTCGTAGGTGCGCTGGGCGACCCCCACGAACAGGCAGTCCACCACGAGGAGCTGGCTGGTGCGCGACGACATGGCCGCCGGCCGCAGCTCGCTCTCGCGGGCGGTGGAGGTGGTGAGGATGTGGTCGGCGTACTGCGTGACCGGTCCGCCGGGACGCCCGGTGATCGCGATCGTCGTCGCCCCGTGCTCGAAGGCGACCCGGAGCGGTTCGATGACGTCGCCGGTCGAGCCGGAGTGGGTGATGGCTATCGCCACGTCCTTCGCGCGCAGCTGCACCGCGTTGGTCACCGCGAGGTGCGGGTCGCTGTGCGCGTTGGCTATCAGACCGATCCGCATGAGCTTCTGGAAGAGGTCCTGCGCGACCAGGCCGGAGGCGCCGACGCCGTAGATGTCGATGCGGCGGGCGGCCGCGATGGCGGCGACGGCCGCGCCGAGCTGCACCGTGTCGAGCGAGGCGGCGGTGTCGGCGAGGGTCTGCTGCTCGTCGTAGGCGAGCTTCGCGACGACGTCGGCGATGGGGTCGTCGACCGCGATGTCGGCGGTGACGGCGGGGGCTCGGCCCGACTGCTGCTGGGCGGCGAGCCCGGCGAGCGCGAGGCGCAGGTCCCGGTAGCCCGGATACCCGAGGAGGCGGGCCGTGCGCACGACCGTCGCCTCGCTGGTGCCGGTGAGTTCGGCGAGCCCGGTGACCGTGAGGGCCGCGCAGCCGGCCGGATCACCGGCGACGGCCTCGGCGACCCGCTGCATGGAGCGCGTCATCGAGGGGGCGAGGGTCCGCACCTTGGCCGCGAGGGCGGCAGGGGCGGGAGGAGCCTCGCCCGCGAAAATTTCCTTCACGTTCTGGGTCACATGATGAAAGATATTTTCCTTTGGGGCATACGGTCAAGGGTGCGCACAATGGGGGGCATGGACCCCAGCGACAACGCCCTCAGCCCTCTGGAACAGGCGCTCCACGCGGCTCGTGCCCGTGTGCTCGCCGACCTGATCGCGGGCCGGGTCGCCGAGGCGGACGTCGTCTCCCTCGTCGAGGAGTCGGTGGTGCAGCGCCGCTGGTGGGTCGAGCAGTGGCCGGAGGGCGCCGGATTCGTCGCCGGGCTCGTCGCCCAGGACGTCCAGGACGCGCTCCTGGAGCGGCACGGGCGGTGGCCGCTCTGCCCGGTCTGCGGCAGCGGCGACCCGCACGCCCTGGAGGTCGAGCCCGAACTGGGACCCGACCCGCACTGGGTGTGCCACCAGGCCGGCGTGAAGGTCTCCCCGGTGGGCTCCCTCAGTTCGGCGACCGGCTCGGGCCCGCCCGCGTGACCGTCTACATCGATCCGCCCACCTGGCCGGGCCACGGCCGGGTGTGGTCCCACCTGATCAGCGACGTCTCCTACGACGAACTCCACGCCTTCGCGGAGACGCTGGGCGCTCCCCGCCGCGCCTTCGAGCGCGACCACTACGACATCCCCTCGCACCGCTACGCCGCCGCCGTGGCGGCGGGGGCCGTCGAGGTCAACAGCCGCGAGGTGGTGCGGCTGCTGCACGGTGCGGGACTGCGGCGGCGCAAGGGCACGACCGGCTGACCGGTCCCGGCCCGGCTCCCGCGGGTGCGCCGCCCGCCCCGCTCACGCGAAGCGGGCGGCCCGCTCAGCTCTCGCGGACGTACAGCCGCAACGACGGCTCCAGATCGTGCAGTTCGTACGCCGCCCGTTCCTCGTCCTCGCTCACCCGGGTGAAGCCGGCGCGGGCGATCACGCGCTGGGAGGGGGCGTTGTCCTGCTCGATGGCCGCGAACAGGAGCTTCACGTCGTCGCGGGCCAGGGCGTGCTCCGCGAGGGCGCACAGCGCCTCGGTCGCGTAACCCCGGCCGCGCGCGGTCTCCGCGAGGTCGTAGCCCACCTCGGCGCGCCCCTCCTCGTCGGGCACCCCGTGGAAGCCGATCCCGCCGACGGCCTGCCCGTCCTCGCGCCGCACGAGCGCGAACATGCCCCACTCGGGCCGGTGCGTCCCCGCCTCGTACGCCTTCACCACCATGCCCGCGGCGTCCCGCGTGCCCTCGAACGGGCCGCCCTCGATCCACGCGAAGCCGCCGGTGCCGCCCGCGCGGAGATCGGCGGCGGCGGCCGGGGTGACGCCCTGGAGCGTGAGCCGCTCGGCGTCGATCACCAGGTTGTTGCGCCAGCGCCACTCGGTGACCGGGGCGCGGCCGGGCAGGTCGGCCCGTCCGGTGGCCCACAGGAGGGTGTTCCAGGGGGCGCCCGGTTCGGGCCGGACGTGCGGGAAGATCCGGGCCAGGACCCAGGTGCACAGCTCGGCCGGCGGCCGGTACGCGAGGCCGAGCCCTTCGGCGATGTCGTGGGTGTGCAGCAGGATCTCCGCGACGCCCATCGCGGCGAAGCCCTCGCGGTTCGCGCTGCGGAACGGGTGCGGGTGGAAGGCCCGTACCTCGCGCGGAGTCGTCCGCACGGCGGCGGCGAGCAGTCCGCCGGTCGCCTCGATCACGTCGACGGCCCCCGCGTTGTCGGTTCCGTCGTCCAGCGTGATCTCGAACGGCACGTACGCCGTGGTGGCCCGCCCCGCCAACTGGCCCGCGTACGCGACGAGATCACTCGCGATGTGCTCGGCGGTCCGCCGGCAGTCCCACTCCAGCCCTCCCGCCCTGACGCCGTTCCAGTCCAGCCCGGCCGCCGGTCGCAGCAGCGCGGCACAGTCCCGGACGGCTGCCTCCACCTGGTCCCCACCCGTGTCTCCCATGCGGCCGAGGATAGGACGGATCACGCCTCGGAACACACGGGATCGGCCGTCGCGCTCCCGGTTCCGACGATCCGTGATCCCGGCGTACGGCGCTGCAGGCGCAGCGAGACGACGGCCAGGGCGATGGCCGCCGTCGTCAGGGCCGCGCCCGCCCAGGCGGTGGCGCCGTAGCCGAGCCCCGCGTCGATGACCGCCCCGCCGAGCCAGGGGCCCGCGGTGTTGCCCAGGTTGAAGGCCGCGGTGGTGGTGGCGGCGGCCAGGGTGGGAGCGGCGGCGGCGACGTCGAACATCCGCGCGTTCAGGGCCGGGGCGGTGCAGAAGCAGGCGACCCCGAGGAGGAAGGAGAGCAGCACCGCCGCGACGGCGTGGCGCCCGAGGAGGGCGAACGCGACGAGCACGACCGTGTCGGCCGCCATCCCCAGGATCAGCACCCGGAACAGGTGCGCGTCGGCGAACCGCCCGCCGATCGCCGTCCCGATGAGCGCGCCCACCCCGAACAGCGCCAGCACGGTCGGCACCCAGCCGTCGTCGAGGCCGGCGACATCGGTGAGCAGCGGGGCGAGGTAGCTGAACGCGCAGAAGACACCGGCCGCGGCGAGCGCGATCGTGCCGATGGAGAGCCAGACCTGCCGGTCGCGGTAGATGTGCATCTCCCGTTTCATCCGCGGCCGTTCGGCCGGCCGGGGCAGGGCCGGCACCAGGCTCACGATGCCCACGAGCGCGATCGCGGACGCGGCGCCGACGGCCCAGAACGCGGAGCGCCAGCCCAGCCCCTCACCGAGGAACGCTCCGGCGGGCACGCCGAGGACGTTCGCGACCGACAGGCCGCCGATCATCACGGCGAGCGCCCGGGCCCGCGACGTCGCCGGCACCGTCGCGACGGCGACGGCCGCCCCGACCGCCCAGAACCCGGCGCAGGCCAGCGCGCTGACCACCCGTGAGGCGAACAGCACGGCGTACGTGGGCGCGAGAGCCCCGGCGACCTGGCCGAGCCCGAACACGGCGATCAGCGCGACGAGGGTGGCCCGGCGCGGCAGGCGCAGGGTCGCGACGGCGAGCAGCGGCGCCCCGACGACCATGCCGATCGCGAACGCCGAGATCAGCAGTCCGGCCTGCGGAATGGTCACGCCCAGGTCCTCCGCGACGGGCGGCAGCAGCCCGGACAGCATGAACTCGCTGGTGCCGAGGGCGAAGACGGACAGGGCGAGGATGTAGACGGACAGCGGCATACGGGGGCGGGCACCGGGGGGACCGGTGGCGGGTATGTCCGGCGTCAGGGAACCGCGGCTCGGAGGCATGCCTCCTTCGTACGGCGTCCGGAGCGTGCCGTCGAACGGTTTCCCCGCCGTCCCGGATGACGGACGGGGCGGTGGGCGGTGGTGCGACGGGAGGGGGACGCGGTACCGGAGGCGGGCCGGGGCGGCGCCGGAGCCGGGGGACCTGCGGCGCGGGCGGCCCGGGGCTCAGCCCTCCGTCAGTGCCGCCAGCTCGGCCGTGAGGTTCCCGCGGGCGGGACCGGACCACACCCGCTCTCCGTACGACGTCCTGAACAGCCGTGGGAGATCCAGGAGTTGACGCAGTACGGCCGCCCGGCCCGCCCGGAAGGCGTCGTCGGGGACGAAGCCGTACTCCTCGCGGACGGCCGCGGCGTAGGCGGCGTACGCGGCCGGCGGCGAGGCCAGGATCGCCAGGTCGGCGTCGCACAGGACGGCGCCGTCGCCGTCGCCGTCGGCGGGGTCGTGCGAGACGGTCAGCCGGACCAGCCGGGCGACCTCGGCGGTGCGCCGCGCGCCGACGCCCAGCTCGGCCAGCGCGCGCTCGGCCAGCCGCGCCGACCGCTCCTCGTTCTCCGAGCGGTCCGGCAGGTACACGGCGTCGTGGAACCAGGCCGCGAGGCGTACCGCGGCCGGGTCCGAGGGCCGCTCCCCGTGCGCCTCCAGCACGTCGACGCGGTCGAGTACCGCGAGGAGGTGGTCGGTGGTGTGGTATCGCCGCTGCGGCTCGGCCCAGCGGTCCAGGAGGTTCTCCGCGTAGGGCTCCGGGGAGGGTCCCGGACCGTCCGCGCCGTCGCGGGCGGCCCGTACGGTCTCCGCCCAGCGCTTCGCCAGGTCCGCGCGGGCCGGATGCCGGGGGCTGTCGGCGCCCGGCCTGCGGTTGCTCTCTGCTGCCATACCGCCATTCTGCTCGCCCCGCGCCGCGTCCCTTCTTACGGTGGACCCATGATTCCTGGAGACGCACACGACGTACGGGACCCGGAACTGCCCGGCCTGCTCCTGCATACCGAGCGCGACGCGCTGATCCCGCTGCTGCGGGCCAGGCCCGAGGGGGACTTCGCGCTGCCGACCGCGGGGTGCCCGGCCTGGACGGTGCGGGAGGTGGTGGCGCACTGCTCGGCCGTGCTGGCCCGGGTCGTCGAGAGCCGTTTCGAACGGGGGGTGTTCAGCCCCGAGTCCAACGACCGCGACATCGCCGAGCGCGGCGACTGGCCGACAGCCCGGGTCCTCGACGAACTGGAGCGCGGGATGACCGAGGCCGGCGCGGCGATCGCCCGGTCCGACGGCGCCCTCGACGCGGTCGCGCTCGGAGAGTGGGTGCACGCCGGAGACGTACGGGAGGCCCTCGGCGAACCGGGCGCCTACGAGGGGGCGGGGCTTCCGCACGCCCTCACCCTCCTCGCCCGGGTCAGCCGGGAACGGGACCGCCTGCCGCTGCACGCCGACCTCGACCACCTCGACGACCCGCTGCGCCTGGGCGGCGTCCCCGGCGACCGGCCCCCGGCCCGCTACATCGGCGACGCCGCGACGCTCGTACGGCTGTACGCGGGACGCCCGGTCCCGCAGACGGCCGCGTACGAGCTGGTCGGGGCGAAGGAGACGGAGCTGAACCTGTTCGGGTGAAGGGCGGGGGACACGTGAGCACGGGGCGGGGCGGCGCAGGGCGGGGCCGGGCGGACGGGGAAAACCCTCGGCCCGGCCGGGGCTTCTCGCGCCCCCGTGCCCGCGCGCGTACTCTTGGGATTGGACTAGACCTGTAGCCGCCCAAGGAAGAGGTCCGATGAGCGAGCGGAAGAGCGCACTCCTGGAGGTGATCGCCCTCGGCGTGGAGGACGCGGTCGCCGCTCAGGACGGCGGAGCCGACCGGCTTGAGCTGGTCACCGACATGGCCGCCGACGGGCTGACGCCCCCGGTGGAGACCTTCGCCGGGATCCGTGCCTCCGTCGACATCTCGCTGCGCGTGATGCTGCGCCTGTCGGACGGCTTCGCCTCGGGAGGCGAGCAGGGCGTCGAGGCGCTGGTGCGGGCCGCGGGCGAGCTGCGGGCGGCGGGCGCCGACGAGTTCGTGCTCGGCTTCCTGGACCAGCGGGGTGGCCCCGACCTGGCCGCCGTCGAGCGGATCACCGCCGAACTCGACGGCTGCCGTTGGACGTTCCACCGGGCGATCGACCGCGCAGCCGACCGCGACGCCCTGCGCAGGCAGCTCGCCGGCCTGCCGGGTCTCGACGGCTATCTGACCGCCGGGTCCGCGACGGGCGTCGACGACGGCCTTCCCGTGCTCGCCGCCGAGGCGGGGCGCTGCGGCGAACCGGGGTACGAGCAGCGGATCATGGTCGGGGGCGGCCTGCGCCTCGACCATGTCCCCCAGCTGCGCGCGGCAGGGGTCGACGCCTTCCACATCGGCGGCGCCGCCCGGCCCCTCGGCTGGACCGGGCCGGTCTCCGCCGTCGCGGTCCGGGAGTGGCGGGCCGCCGTCGACGCCCGCGCGCCGCTGCACGCGTAGTCCGGGGGCGGGGGGATTCCCGTCCCTCCGCCCCTGCCTTTCCCGTACCCGGGGGTGCTGCCCTCGGGCACCCCGCTCCTCAGACGCCGGAGGGGCTGAACTCCCCGCTGGAATCGGTCAGCTCCGCCGGCAGCGGGGACGCGTGCGTGACGATCAGGCCCGAGACCGCTCGGGTGAGGGAGACGTACAGGCGGCGCAGGCCGGTGCGCTCGTCCGGTTCGCCGTCGACGACGGCCCGCGGTTCGTCGAGCACCACGTAGTCGTACTCCAGGCCCTTGGCGAGCGAGGCCGGCACGAGGGTCAGCCGGGTCTCGGCCGTCGTCTCCTCGCCGGGCCCGAGATACGTCCGCCCGGCCGCCGCCAGCGCCTGCGCGAGCGCCGGGATCCGGGCGTCCGCCGCGATCAGCCCGATCGAGCCCTCGCGGTCCAGCAACTCCTCGACCGCGTCGACCACTTCACCGTCCCCGGTGGACGCCCGGACCTCGAAGAAGCCGGGGTTCTCCCGCACCGACGCGACCGGCGCGAGACCGGGCGCGATGTGCGGCAGCAGCCGGGACGCGTACGTGATGACGTCCGTGGGGACACGGAAACCCGCCGTCAGCTCCTCCACGACGGCGTCCCCCTTGCCCAGATGCCCGAGCGCCTCCGCCCAGCTCCGGGTCGCCCACGGAGTGGTCCCCTGCGCCAGGTCACCGAGCACGGTCGCCGAACCCGTCGTGCAGCGCCGGCCCACCGCGCGGTACTGCATCGGGGAGAGGTCCTGCGCCTCGTCGAGCACCACGTGCCCGAGCGAGTGCGTGCGCCGCACCAGATCGGTGGCCTCGTCGATCAGCACGGCGTCGGCCGCCGACCACTTCGCGGCCTTCACGCTGCGCACCGGCTTCGCCCAGAGGATCTCCTTCTGCTCGGCCTCGTCGAGCAGCCCCTCCGCGTGGGCGGCGAGGAAGTCCGCGTCGCTCAGCAGCCGCAGCACCAGCTTGGCCGGGTCGACCTGCGGCCAGATCGCCTTGACGGCCGCCTTCACCGCGGCGTTCCGGGCGACGGCGTCCTGCACCCGGTCGTCCGGCGCCTCCCCGGAGCGCTCCATCTGGACCAGCACGGTGTGCGCGATGCGCTGCGGAAGAGCCTCGTGCGCGGCGCCGTACCGGATGTCCCGGGCGAGCAACTCGCGCACGATCTCCTCCAGTTCGTACGCCGCGACCCGCCAGCGCCGGGAGCCCCGGACGACCATCACCGGCTCCGTCGGCAGTGTCACGTGCGAGCGGACGGCCCGGCGCAGCACCTCCGCCATCCGTGCGTCGCCCTTGATCACCGCGGCCGGCGCGTCGTCGCTGCCGCGCACCTCGACATGCGCGACGAGGTCGTCGACGGTCGCCTGCCGGACCTCCAGCTCGCCGAGGGCGGGCAGCACCTGCTCGATGTAGTGCAGGAAGGACTTGTTCGGCCCGATCACCAGGGTGCCGGTGCGGGCCAGCCGGTCCCGGTGCGCGTACAGCAGGAACGCGACGCGGTGCAGGCCGACAGCGGTCTTCCCGGTGCCGGGGCCGCCCTGCACACAGACCGAGCCGGACAGCCCGGACCGTACGATCTCGTCCTGCTCGGGCTGGATGGTCGCCACGATGTCGCGCATCGGGCCGACACGCGGGCGCTCGATCTCCTGCTGGAGCAGCTTGCTGGTGGCCGCCGCCTCGGCGGGGTCGGAGAGGTGCTCGTCCTCGTAGGCGGTGAGGTCGCCGCCGGTGTAGCCGAAGCGACGGCGCAGCCCGACGTCCATCGGGTCCTTCTTCGAGGCCCGGTAGAACGGCTGCGAGACCGGGGCGCGCCAGTCGATGACCATCGGGTCGCCGTCGGCGTCGTGCACGTGCCGGCGCCCGATGTAGAACCGCTCGCCCCGCGCACCCTCCGCCCGGTCGGCACCCGGCGCGTGCAGGTAGTCGAGGCGCCCGAAGAACAGCGGGGTGTGGCTGAGGTCGGCGAGGGCCTTGATGCGCTCCCCGATCTGCCGGTGCAGGACCTCGGCGTTCACCCAGTTCGCGGTGACGTCGCGGATGTCGAGGTTCTCGGCGTCCTCGCGCATCGCGCGGAGCGCTGAACGGGACAGGCCGAGGTGGGAACGTTCGCGGGAGAGGGGATCGCCGGCTTCGGACGGTGCGCCGGACGGACCGTCGGACAGGGTGGACACGGGAATTGCCTCCGGGGACCTGCTGCGGGAGTGATGCGGTGGCTCGGACGGTCCAGGCGGTTCGGGCCTGGATCTCCGTGGAATCCGTGCGCGATTCCGGATGCCGTCCGGTTTCCGGCCGGACGGCGGCACTCCGCGAAGGGAGGCGGGCAAGAGCGGGGATTCTAGGTGAGGGACGGATGCCGGTGCCACTGGGTTTTCCGGCTCCGGGTTTGCCGCCGGACCGGTCCGGCCTTCCCGCGTCGCGGCGCAGGGCTCCCTCACGGACGGCTCCCGCTGCGACTGCGGGCGGCGCCGGATCCCGCCGGGGAGGGGAACGGCCCGCCGCTCGTCAGGGTCGGGCCCCGGGCCCCTAGGGGGCGCTGTCCGTCGTGAGGTGTACGGCGGGCGGCACCGGGGGTGGACGCGGGGGATGCCCAGGTTCGGTCGGAAGACCGACGCCGTTCGGGGCCGGGGATCGCACCATGGAGGTATGAGTGCAGCCACTTTCACCCCAGGCCCTGCCCGTCCCGGCGCCGCCGCCCGCGGGGCGACGGCCGTCACCTCCGCCCACCACCGCCACCGCTTCGGCGACGCCCTGCGGGCCGTGAAGGTCTTCGCGGGCGCCGCGGTCGACGTCGTCCTGCTCGGCGAGTACGGCGAGGAAGCCGGCGTCCGCCGCCGCTGACCCGCCGTACCCCGCCCGACCCTGTGACCGCCCGCGTCGCAGGCGCCTCCCGTCAGCTCCCGCTGTCGGTCAGCAGGTCGTCGGCGTCCATGATCCGGTACGCGTACCCCTGCTCCGCCAGGAAGCGCTGGCGGTGCGCGGCGAAGTCCTGGTCGATGGTGTCCCGGGCGACGACCGAGTAGAAGTGGGCCTTGTGGCCGTCGGCCTTCGGCCGCAGGACCCGGCCCAGACGCTGAGCCTCCTCCTGGCGGGACCCGAAGGTGCCCGAGACCTGGATGGCGACCGTGGCCTCCGGCAGGTCGATGGAGAAGTTCGCGACCTTGGACACCACGAGCACGCTGATCTCGCCCTGCCGGAACGCGTCGAACAGCTTCTCCCGCTGCGCGTTGCTGGTCTCGCCCTTGATGACGGGCGCGTTCAGGTGCTCACCCAGCTCGTCGAGCTGGTCGATGTACTGGCCGATCACCAGGATCTGCTGGCCCGCGAACTTCCTGACCAGCGCCTCCGTCACCTTCCGCTTGGTCGCGGTGGTGGCGCAGAAGCGGTACTTCTCCTCCGTCTCGGCCGTCGCGTACGCGATCCGTTCCGCGTCCGTGAGGTTCACCCGCACCTCGACACAGTCCGCGGGCGCGATGTAGCCCTGCGCCTCGATCTCCTTCCACGGCGCGTCGAACCGCTTGGGGCCGATCAGGGAGAAGACGTCCGACTCGCGCCCGTCCTCCCGGACGAGGGTCGCGGTCAGTCCCAGCCGGCGGCGGGCCTGGAGATCGGCGGTGAACTTGAAGACCGGCGCGGGCAGCAGGTGCACCTCGTCGTAGAGGATGAGTCCCCAGTCGCGCGAGTCGAAGAGTTCGAGGTGCGGGTAGACGCCCTTCCGCCGGGTCGTCAGCACCTGGTAGGTGGCGATGGTGACCGGGCGGATCTCCTTGCGCGTACCGCTGTACTCGCCGATCTCCTCCTCGGTCAGCGACGTCCGCTTCACCAGCTCGTGCTTCCACTGCCGCGCGGAGACGGTGTTGGTGACGAGGATGAGCGTGGTGGCCTTGGCCTGCGCCATGGCACCGGCCCCGACCAGCGTCTTGCCCGCGCCGCAGGGCAGGACGACGACACCGGAGCCGCCGTGCCAGAAGTTCTCCACGGCCTGCTTCTGGTAGGGCCGCAGCGCCCAGCCGTCCTCCGCGAGGTCGATGGCGTGGGCCTCGCCGTCGACGTACCCGGCGAGGTCCTCGGCCGGCCAGCCGAGCTTGAGCAGCGTCTGCTTGATCTGGCCGCGCTCGGAGGGGTGCACGGCGACCGTGTCGGCGTCGATCCGTCTGCCGACGAGCGGCGCGACGCGCTTGGAGCGCAGCACCTCTTCGAGGACGGGCCGGTCGGTGGTGGTCAGGACGAGACCGTGCGCGGGGTGCTTGCTGAGCGTGAGCCGGCCGTAGCGGTCCATCGTCTCGGCGATGTCCACGAGCAGGGCGTGCGGGACCGGATACCGGCTGAACTCGACGAGCGCGTCCACGACCTGCTCGGCGTCGTGCCCGGCGGCCCGCGCGTTCCACAGGCCGAGGGGGGTGACGCGGTAGGTGTGGATGTGCTCGGGAGCCCGCTCCAGCTCGGCGAAGGGGGCGATCACACGACGGCAGGCGTCGGCCAGCTCGTGATCCACTTCGAGCAGGAGCGTCTTGTCGGACTGGACGATGAGGGGTCCGTTCACACCCGTCCCTTTCTGCGTGGCGGCACCCGGCGCGGATGCTCGGCCAAACGTCCAGTGTGCCTTACCGGGGGGTGATCACGGCTGGTCGTCGGCCCGTCCCGGTACCGGCCCCGCGCCCACCCCTGTCAGGCGGCCGTGTCCGCCCCCGTCAGCCGGCCGTGGCCGCTCGGTCCAGGAGTTCGGCGGGGCGGCCCACACCCGGTGTTCCCGAGCACGGTCCTGCGCCACGGGCCGCACCGCTGTCCCCCCGCGCCCGCGGCCCGCGGCCCGTCCCGCGGCGGGCCGCGTCACGGCTGGTCGTCCGCCAGTTCCGCCACTCCCGTCACCCGGTGCAGCGGATAGGTGCGGACCTCGTCCGCCGTGTGGTCGTACGCGGTGACGAAGCCGCCCTCGACACGGATGGGGGCGATGACCCGCTGGCTGGCGGAGCCCTCGGCGTTGACGTAGCCGATCCACAGGGACTCACCGGTGAGAACGGCCGCCTGCATGGTGGCGAGGGTCTCGGCGGAGCTGGTGCGGGGCAGCTCGCCGGTGGCCGGGCCGTCCCCGGCCGGGTCCTCCTTGCGCGGGGTCGTCGAGGCGAGATCCCCGGCCCGGATGGCGCGGACCGCCGCTCCGAGGAGCGTCGCGTCGGGTACCGGCGGGCCGTCCGGGACGGGCTCCGGGGCGGTGCGCGGCGGCGTGCGGTGGGCGTGCGCCCGGGTGATCAGGACGTCACCCTCGGCGGACTCGGCGGCCGGCGCGAAGCCCATCGACCGGAGGCCCTCCAGCAGAGCCGCCGGGTCGGCCTGCGCGGCCAGCACCGTGGGCGCGAGCCGGCGCAGCCGGAACCCCTGCGACCGCTTGTCGGCGAGGATCTCGCTGAGCATGGCGTCGTCGTCGCAGCGGACGTAGGCCGACGCCGCCCCGATCCGCAGGTGCCCGTGGCGGCGCGCCACGTCGTCGATCAGGTAGGCGAGCGGCTGCGGGACCGGCGTACGGGAGTGGGCGGCGAGGAAGGCGTGCAGGTCGGAGGCCGAACGCCCGGCGTCAAGGGCCCGGCGTACGGAGCCCGGCGTGAAGCGGTAGACCGTCGCGCCGCCCTTGGACTCGACGTCCGCGAGCACCCCGAGCGTGTCGGCCAGCGGACGCTGCAGCGGGCCGGGCGCGACCGCCGTCAGGTCCGCCTGGAGCAGCACGTGGTCGAGCGGCTCGGGCAGCAGCGGCGCGACCAGCCGGGCCGCCCGCTCCGCCGCGGCGGCCTGCTCGGCGGGGGAGCGGGGCACGGCACCGGTCACGGCACGGTCCGCCGGGTGGTGCCGCTTGTGCGCGGGCAGCTTGGCTCCCGGCCCCGACGCCTCCACCGTCTCCACGGCGGCCGACGACGGCAGGCCCAGCAGCGCCCGCCCCTGCGCGGACAGCGCGCCCCGGCCGGTCACCCCGAGCAGCTCCGCCTCGGACAGGGTCCACCGGGCCAGCCGGGTCCGCAGGTCGTCCGTGGGGGTCCGGGCACCGCGCGGCGGACGCTCCCAGTACAGCCGGGCGAGCAGGGAGTCCGGGGCGGGCGAGGAGCCCTCGGGCAGGGTGCCGAGGAGTGCGAGGACACGATGGCGGACCTCGGGCGCCGCCGAACGGTCGAGGTTGGGGCCCAGCGCCGAGAGCGTCCGGTCCTTCGCGTCCCGCCCGCCGACCAGCCCCGCCGTGCGGGTCGCCGCCAGCCACGCCGAGGCGAGCCGCGCCCAGCGCTCGGCCGCCGGCAGCTCCAGCCACTCGTCGTAGGCCGGTGTCGCCGCGTACCGCTCGTCGGCCTCGCCGTCGGACGCCACCAGGCCCGCCGCATGGGCGAGTTCCACCCAGAACGCGGCGACGGGCTCGGCGACGTCGAGCGCCACCGCCGTCCGCTTCAGGTCCCGCACGCTCAGCCCGCCCGCGCGCAGCACGGCGGGACCTCCCTCGTGCCAGTCCTTCAACAGCTCCTCGACCGTCGCCAGTGTCGTGTACGCCTGACCGGCCGCGGCGGCGTCCACAACCTGTGGACGGTGCGTCGTCGCGGCCTCGACCGCGGGCGCCGCCGGCTCCGTCACCCGGTGCGCACGGCCCGCCCGCAGATGCAGGGCCACCTCCCGCGGCAGGACGACGGTGCCGGGCGCCGTCGGCAGCAGCAGCCCCCGGTCGATCAGCCACCGCAGATGCGCCGCCGGGTCCGCCGTCACCTGCCCGTACGGCGGCCCCCACACCAGCCGCGACAGCACCTCCACCGCATCGGCGGGCGCCTCGTCGAGCAGCGCGGACATCCGGCCCCGGTCGCCGAACAGGCCACTCAGGGACACCACCGCCGACACCGAGTCATGGGTCGTCGCGAGCCCCGCCGCGGCCACGATCTCCTGGATACGGCCCGGCGACATGCCCGTGGTGGCCTCGGCGACCGTGGGCCCGAGCCCCGTGGGGGACGGATGCTGCGGGGACGGCGCGAGCAGCTCGCGGGCCGTCCGCACGAGCCGCAGCCGGTCGTCGGGCCCCCAGACCAGGGCCTGCTCGCGGAGCGTCCCGAGGGCGTGCGGGAAGGCCGCCGTCACAGCGGGCTCGGCGTCGTCCCCCGCCAGCAGCCCGAGCAGTTCCCCGTACGCGGCCGGTTCCGGGGCCACGGCCAGAGCCTCGGCCGTCTGGAGCGCGAACCGGTCCAGCCGCTCCAGGGCGCGCACCACCGAAGCCCGGGTGCCCGCCCGGGTGGCGAGCTGGGTGAGATCCGTGGGGACGGGCGTGATCAGGTCGGGACGGGAACGCAGCAAGGCGGACAGCGAGGCGTCGTCCCGCGCCCGGAGTGCTTCCGCCAGGGACCGCGGGGCGGTCGTCTCGGGGCTCATCCTGTCAACGGTAGCGGGTGACCTGCCCCCGAGACCCCGCCGCACGCCTGGACGCGTACCCGGCGGGCGCGTTCCCCGGACGGAGCGGCCCCCTCCCGGCGCGGAAAAACCGGTACCTTCGTCACCACGGGGAATCCAACGCACCGGCCCCGGAGGGGACTTCGTGGGGATCGAGAGCGACCAGCTGGTCTTCGACTACCTGAGCCGGGTCGGCGACCTGGCCCAGCAGCGGCAGTTGCCGTCGGCGACCCGGATGCGCCTGGTCACGGAGCTGCGCGGTGAGATCGACCGCAGCAGGGCCAAGGACACCGCGGACAGCCCCGTCGCCGTCCGCCGCCTCCTCGAACGGCTCGGCACCCCCGACGCCGTCGTCTCCGCGGCCGGAGCGGGCGGCACACCGGGCTCCGCCTCCCCCTCGGGCACCGCCCCCGCGGCGTCCACGGACACCTGGGCCGCCGTACCCGCCCAGCGCTCCGACACCCCGCGGGAGCGCCCCAAGGGACTGCGCCGCGTCGTGCCCCGCCCGCGCCCCGCCGGGACCGCGCCCCCCGAGACCGTGCCCCCCGGGGAAGCGGGGGCCGACATCCCCTCCCCGCCCCATCTGGCGAGTGCGTACGAACTGGGCGACAGCGCGACCCAGCCGGACTGGTGGCGGGTCACCGGCAGCCCCTTCGGCCTCGGCGACAGCGTGCCCGGGTTCACCGGCGGCGTGGAGATCCCCGAACTGCTCAAGCCGCCGCCCGCCGCGAAGGACCCGACGGCGGAGGAGGCGGCCGAGGCGGCAGCGGAGAAGGCCGCGCGGACCGCCGGGACGGACAACGGCAAGGTCAGGGGAGGGCGCTGGGCCCGGTTCGGCACGAAGCGCCGGGCGAAGGCGGCCGCACCGGGCGCCGTGGACGCGACGGTCGTCGCCCCCGTCGTCGTACGTCGCCGATCGCTCCTCGCCGGCTCCACCAACCCGCTCCTGCTGCTCGCCGCCGTCCTCCTGGTCGCCGGCGCCGTGCTCGGCAACTGGTTCGCCCTCGGCCTCGGCTGGCTGATCGCCTACGGCTCCCGCCGGCTCACCCCCGGGGAGTCGAAGTTGGCGGTCCTCGTCCTGCCCGGCCTCGCGGTCACGGCCGGCCTCGTCTGGCTCTGGGGCCGCCAGAACGGCCGCTGGGGCGACCCCGTGGCCGAAGGTCACATGAGCGACGCGATGGCCGAGACCTGGCCCTGGGTCGTCCGCGCGGCAGCCGTGGCCTCCGCCCTGTACCTCGTCTGGCGCTCCCAGCGCCGCCGCTGAGCCCCACGGCCCGCACCGGACGTCCCACAGCCCCCGCTCCGCCCGCACGGGGTGCCTGGACCGGCCCGTCGGCGGCCTGGGCACAATGGCGCATATGACTGCTCCCGCGCTGACCGTCGGTTTCGACCTCGACATGACCCTGATCGACTCCCGCCCCGGGATCCACGCCTGCTACACCGCGATCACGGAGCGGACGGGGACGTACATCGACGCCGATCTCGTCGTGACCCGGCTCGGGCCGCCGCTGGAGGACGAACTGGCCAACTGGTTCCCCGCCGCGGACGTCGCGGCGATCGCCGACCTCTACCGCGAGATGTACCCGGCCCACGCCATCACCGGGACGCTCGCGATGCCCGGCGCGCGCGAGGCCGTCGAGGCGGTCCGGGCGGCGGGCGGGCGCACGGTAGTCGTCACCGCGAAGTGGGAGCCCAACGCGCGGCTGCACCTGGACCACCTGGGCATCGCGGCCGACGAACTCGTCGGCAACCTGTGGGCCGAGCAGAAGGCGGTGGCACTGCGCGAGCACGGCGCGAGCGTGTACGTCGGGGACCACACCGGCGACGTACGCGGCGCGCACACGGCGCAGGCGTACGCGGTGGGTGTGGCGACCGGCCCGTGCGACGCGGAGGAACTGCGTGCCGCGGGCGCGGACGTGGTCCTCGCCGACCTCACCGAATTCCCGGCCTGGCTGAAGAACCACCGCTAGGCGCGGCCGGGCGGGCCGGGAGAGGTTCCGGGCCGAGCCGCCGCTCAGGAACTCGCGGCGCGCGCCCTGCGGCGGCCCTCCGCGACGGACTGCAGCACGCCAGCCGCCGCCAGCAGGAAGCCGACCCCCATGAGCATGCTCAGGCCGAACATGTAGGTCGGAAAAGGATTCGTGTCCAGGAACAGCGGGGCCACGGTGACCAGTGTGGCCACGGCTCCGATGAAGAACACGATGGCACCGGCACGGATCAGCCGGTCACCGGCTTCGCGGGAATTCGCTTGGGTTTTGTCACGCACCCGACCAGGGTAGTTCCCTGCGCGAAGGAACAGTCCGGCGACGTCTTGTCACCGGCCGCCGGACCACTAGCCTTGATGGCGGCGGGTCGGGCGACCCGCTGTAGTGCTATCCAGAGCCGTTCAAGGGCAGTTGCCCCTGCAACGACCCGAGCGGTTTCCCGAGCAGTTCCCGACGAGTACGAGGACGAGGACAGACGGTGCCCAGCGGCAAGGTCAAGTGGTTCAACAGTGAGAAGGGCTTCGGCTTTCTCTCCCGCGACGACGGCGGCGACGTCTTCGTCCATTCCTCGGTCCTGCCCGCCGGAGTCGAAGCTCTCAAGCCCGGCCAGCGTGTGGAGTTCGGAGTCGTCGCAGGTCAGCGCGGGGACCAGGCGCTCTCGGTGACACTCCTCGACCCGACCCCCTCGGTCGCGGCGGCCCAGCGCCGCAAGCCCGACGAACTGGCGTCCATCGTCCAGGACCTGACGACCCTCCTGGAGAACATCACTCCGATGCTCGAGAAGGGCCGCTACCCCGACAAGGCCTCCGGCCACAAGATCGCGGGCCTGCTGCGCGCGGTCGCCGACCAGCTCGACGTCTGACCGGAGAGGTCCGGATCCCTCCGGATCAGGGGAAGTCCAGCGCGTCCGGTCCGAGGGGCGGTACCAGTCCCTCGGCCGCCGCACGCGTGAGGAGTCCGCGGATCGCGGCGTACCCGTCCTCGCCGAGATCGGCGGTGAACTCGTTCACGTACAGGCCGATGTGCTGGTCCGCGACCTTCGGGTCCATCTCCTGGGCGTGCTCCAGGACGTAGGCGCGGGATGCCTCCGGGTCGTCCCAGGCGGCGCGGACCGAGGCACGGGTGGCGTCGGCGAGCGCCCGCAGCCGCTCCGCGCCCAGCGAGCGCCGCGCGATGATCGCGCCCAGCGGGATCGGCAGCCCGGTCGTCCGCTCCCAGTGCTCACCCATGTCGGCCAGCTTGTGCAGCCCGTAGTTCTGGTACGTGAAACGCGCCTCGTGGATGACGAGGCCCGCGTCGACCTTTCCGTCCCGCACCGCCGGCATGATCTCGTGGAACGGCATGACGACGATCTCGCCGACCCCGCCGGGCACCGTGTCCGCGGCCCACAGCCGGAACAGCAGGTACGCCGTCGACTTCTCGCTCGGCACCGCGACCGTACGGCCCGTCAGGTCGGTACCGGCCTCCCGCGACAGCACCAGCGGCCCGCAGCCCCGGCCCAGCGCACCGCCGCAGGGCAGCAGCGCGTAGTCGTCGAGGACGTACGGCAGGACCGCGTACGACACCTTCAGCACGTCGAGCTCGCCGCGCTCGGCCATGCCGTTGGTGATGTCGATGTCCGCGAACGTCACGTCGAGCGGGGGCGCCCCCGGGATCCGGCCGTGCGCCCAGGCGTCGAAGACGAAGGTGTCGTTCGGGCAGGGCGAGTAGGCGATCCGCAGGTCTTCGGAAGGTTCAGTGCGTACGGTCATGTCCGTTCCAACTCTCCAGGAGGGGCGTCAGCTTCCCGAACGCCCCGGCGAGTGCGGCGAGCGCGTCGCCGATGCGCCACGCGGCGCGGTCACGCGGGCCGACGGGATTGGACACCGCGCGGATCTCCAGCACCGGCACCCCGTGCGCACCGGCCGCCTCGGCGACGCCGAAGCCCTCCATCGCCTCGGCGAGGGCCCGCGGATGCCGGGCGCGCAGTTCGGCGGCGCGGGCCGCGCTGCCGGTCACGGTCGACACGGTGAGCACCGTCCCGACCTGGCCGCCCGTGACGGCCGCGACCTCTCGTGCGAGTGAATCCGGCGGCCGGTGGCTGACGGTCCCGAAGCCCAGTTCGGTGACCGGGAGGAAACCTCCGGGGGACTCGGCGCCCAGGTCGGCCGCGACGATGTCGTCGGCGACCACCAGCGACCCGACCGGCGCGTCGGGCTGGAAACCGCCCGCGACTCCGGCGCAGACGACGAGCTTGTACGGCGTGCCCGCGAGGGCCGCCGCGGTGAGCGCGGCGGAGACGGAGGAGGCGGCGAGGGCCGGCCCCACACCGGCGGCCAGCAGATCGAGGCCGCCGGCCCGGAGCAGGGTCGCCCCGGGCAGCCGTGTCTCACGGCCCGGGCCGGGGGACACCCCGGCCACCGCGTCCCGTTCGGCGGGAACGGCGGTGGCCACGAGCACCCTGCGCCCGGCGGCAGTGATCAGGCGTCCTTCTGGAACTTGAAGGACCACAGACCCGACACGTCCTTCTCGCCCTCCTTGATGGAGACGACCGTCGAGTTGCCCTTGGCGCCGTACTGCTCGTTGAAGAACACGCTGCCCGGGATGGTCCGGTACGTCTTCGTGCTGGAGTCGGTCAGCGGCTGACCGTTCATCAGGATCGTCCAGCCCTTGTCCGCGATCTTCGGGTCCACACCGAAGCGCACGGTCGCGTCGGGATCGACCTTGATGGACTTGATGTCCTTGGACTGCAGGCACTTCGCCAGGTCGGCGGTCTTCACCGCGTCGCCGTCGTTGTAGCAGTCGGTCTCGGAACTCACCGAGTTGTCGCCGACCGTGACGGTGGCCAGCGGCGTCGGCTTGTCGCAGGCGGACAGGGCGAGGAGTCCGGCGGAAACGGCGCCGACGGTGGCGACGGCGCGGCGGGTGCGGGCGGCGCGTCGTCCATTAGCGGCTCTGCCGCGGGGCAGGGAGGTCATGGCCGAAGGCTATCGGGCGCGCCCACCAGTCCCCCCACGTGGGGTACGGCGTGCCGTGCGCGGACCCGCGCGGCCCGGACACCGTCCCGCGCGGCTCAGGACACCCGCCCGCGCCCCGAACCCCCGCGCCGGGCCACGGAAAGCAGCCCCCGCACGGTCGTCAGCCAGCCGAGGGCGACGATCCCGGCGGCCACCGACAGGCCGAGCGACCCGTTCAGCGGCATCGCGATACCGACGGCGCCGCCGAGGACCCAGGCCATCTGGAGCAGCGTCTCGGAGCGGGCGAAGGCGGAGTTGCGGACCAGTTCGGGGACGTCGCGCTGGATCATCGCGTCCAGGGACAGCTTCGCGAGGGCCTGCGCGAACCCCGCGACCGCCGCCAGACACGCCACCAGCGCGGTGCTGAAGAAGACCGCCGCCGTGACCGCGGCGCCCAGCACGAACGCCACCACCGTCACGACGATGAGTTCCGGGGCGCGCTGCTTCAGCCAGGCTCCGACCGCCGTGCCGAGCGCGTTGCCCACCCCCGCGGAGACGGCCACCAGGCCCAGTGAGACCGCCGCGCTCTTGCCGCTCAGCGGGTGCTCGCGCAGCAGGAAGGCGAGGAAGAAGATCAGGAAGCCGGACAGGCAGCGCAGCGAGGCGTTGGCGGCGAGCGCGTGCGTGACGGCCGTCCCCACCGTCCGCAGCCCCGGGCGCGGCGGCTTCTTCAGGTGCGGGCCGTGCAGATGCCCCTCGTCGGCGGCGAGCAGCGCCTTGTCCTCGCCCTTGGCGGAGTCGACCTTCGGCGGCAGCGAGAAGGACAGGAACGTACCCGCGATGAAGATCACGAAGGCGCCGTAGAGCGGATAGCGGGAGCCCAGCGACTGGAGCAGCGCCCCGATGGGTGCGGCCACACCGGTGGCCAGGAGCCCGCCCAGCGTGACCCGTGAGTTGGCCTTGACCAGGGAGAAGTTGGGTGGCAGCAGCCGGGGCACCACGGCGCTGCGCACCACGCCGTACGCCTTCGAGGCCACCAGCACCCCGAGCGCGGCCGGGTACAGCTCGAACGTGCCGCTCACCACCGCGCCCGCCAGCATCAGCGCGAGCATGGCCCGGACGAGCATCGAGCCCGCCATCGCGGCCCGCCGGCCGTGCGGCAGCCGGTCCAGGAGGGGGCCGATCACCGGGGCGAGCAGTGCGAAGGGCGCCATCGTGATGCCCAGGTAGAGAGCCACCCGGCCGCGCGCCTCGTCGGTCGGCACCGAGAAGAACACCGTGGACGCCAGCGCCACGGTGATCATGACGTCGCCCGCGCCGTTCACCGCGTGCAGTTCGATGAGTTTTCCGAGGCCCGACTCGCCCGCTCCGTGCGCGTGCGTCGCCCGGCGGATGCCGCGCGCCGTCTTTGTCACGGGGAAGTTCAGGGCACGCCCCACCGCACGGACGGAACCGCTCACCCGGCCCGATCCGTCACCTTGGTTGCTCCCCTTGGCGCCACCGAGACCGGTGGCTCCCTGGGGCGACCTTGCGGATGCCACCCCGTCATAGTGCCCCGAGATCGGGGTTTGTAGTGCGGTTACCGCGCGGATGGGGGGCGGCGGCTTGTGGGGGAGCGGGGCGCGCCGGGGAGTGCGGGACCCCTGGCGCGGGGCGCCGGAGCGGCGGCGTCAGGCGGTCCGGCGGCACGCCGTGGAGCGGCCCGGATACCGGCGCGGAGCGCCGAAGACGCCCGCCGGTGTGGGCCCAGGGGCCAGGAGAAGGTAGCGTGCGTAACGCGCATGCGGCGATTGTTCTCGGCCGCGCGCCTCTCGGCCATCCCGCAGAATGGATGGCGTAGGTGCGCCCGAGTGCGATCGGGCGCGGACGTCGACGCGGCCCACCGGTCCGCTCCGTCCGCACCCCCGCCGGAGGAATGGCGCACCCGTGAGACGGCGTAGGAGAGAAGCGATACCTGTGAGCGCAGCGACAACGCGAAGCCGCACCCCTGACCGCCTGTGCGCCGAGGCGATCGACCTCGCCCGGACGGCCGCCGAGGAGGTCGCCTATCCGGGCATCGTCGGCGAGCACCTCGGGATGGTCTCCGAGGGGGACCGCGTTGTCACGCACTACTTCGAGTGCAAGGAACCGGGATACCGGGGCTGGCGCTGGGCGTCCACCGTGGCCCGCGCGTCCCGAGCGAAGGTCGTCACCCTCGACGAGACGGTGCTCCTCCCGGGGACCGACGCGCTGCTGGCTCCCGAGTGGGTGCCGTGGAGCGAGCGGCTCCGCCCCGGCGACATGGGCCCCGGCGACCTGCTGCCCACGGACGCCGAGGACCTGCGGCTCGAACCCGGTTTCTCCGGCGAGGACGAGCCCGCGCCGAACTCCGCGATCTCGGACGACATGGCCGAGCTGGTGGAGGCCGAGGACATCGAGGTGAGTGCGGGCACCCCCGCGAACCTCCCGATGGCCCCGCGCCGCGGTTCGATCGCCGCGGTCGCCGAGGAACTCGGTCTGCGCCGGGCCCGGGTCCTCTCCCGCTACGGCCTGCACGTCGCCGCCGACCGCTGGGAAGAGGCGTACGGGCCCAAGACCGCGATGGCGCAGGCCGCGCCCGCGACGTGCGTCAGCTGTGGCTTCCTCAACCGGATCGGCGGGACGCTCGGACAGGCGTTCGGGGTCTGCGCGAACGAGTTCTCGCCCGCCGACGGGCATGTGGTGTCCCTCGCGTACGGATGCGGGGGGCATTCCGAGGCCGCCGTCATGCCGGCGCCTCCGCGGCCGCCTCAGCCGGTGATCGACGAGACCCGGGTGGACCCCTTCCCGCTGCGGCCGTCCCCCGACTCCGGGTCGGTCTCCGCGGCCCCCGACGAGTCCACCGCGGAACTCGGCCACTCGTAGCGGCACGCTGCCCCGGGGCGGGGACCCACTCGTCCTCCGCCCCAGGGACCGGCCACCGGCTCCTTTCGCCCCCTCCGCCCCCGCCCGTCCCGTCCTGGGGCTTGCGCCCAGGACCCGCTCCTCGATCGCCGAGGGGCTGGACCGTGTCCCGTGCCCTTTTCCCGCCGGAACCTCGGCCCCCGTCTGCCCGCAGCCGGCGTCCGGCGGGAGCGCGGGGGAGCGCGCGGTACCTTCGAGCCGCGACCCGCCGCCCGCGCGGCCGCGCCACCCGAGAGGGAGAGTGAATCCGTGAGTAAGTTCGTGCGGCCCGCGGCCGAGGGCGCGGACCCGTTCGGCACGGCGCGCCTGCGCCGTGGCGTACTCGACGCCTGGGCGGCCAGCCCCGCCCGGTTCCGCGAGGACGCCAACGCGGAGGAGGACCTCGTCCTCGGCGGGTACCGCGACCGGCTCGTCGTGGAACTGGCCCAGAACGCCGCCGACGCCGCAGCCCGTGCCGGCGCCCCCGGCCGCCTCCGGCTGACCCTGCGCGACGGCGTCCTGATCGCCGCCAACACCGGCGCCCCCCTCGACGCGGCGGGCGTCGAGTCGCTCTCCACGCTGCGCGCATCCTCGAAACGGGACGCCCACGACTCGGCCGTCGGCCGGTTCGGCGTCGGCTTCGCCGCGGTCCTCGCGGTCACGGACGAACCCGCGGTCGTCGGCCGGCACGGCGGCGTCCGCTGGGCCCTCGCCGAAGCCCGCGACCTCGCCGCCGGCACCGCCGGGGACAGCGCGGGCCTCGGTGACGAGATCCGCCGCCGCGACGGCCATGTACCGCTGCTCCGGCTGCCGTTCGCCGCCGAGGGCACCGCCCCGGACCCGTACGACACGGCCGTCATCCTCCCGCTGCGCGACACCGCCGCCGAGGACCTCGCCGAGCGCCTCCTGCGCACCGTCGACGACGCCCTGCTGCTCGCCCTTCCCGGCCTGGAGGAAGTGGTCGTCGAGACCGGCGAGGGGGAGGTCCGCACCCTCCGCCGTACCCGGCCCGGCGCCGACGGGGACGCCGATTCCGCCCCCGCCCCGGCAACCGGCGACGCCGAATACGCCACCGGCGACGCCCCCGCCGCCACCCACGGCCTCGTCACCATCGACGACTCCCGCGACGGCACCACCCGCTACCGCACCGTCGCCCGCCACGGCTCCCTCGACCCCGCCCTGCTCGCCGACCGTCCGGTCGAGGAGCGGCTGCGGCCGCACTGGTCCGTGACCTGGGCCGTCCCCCTCGGCCCGGACGGCGTCCCGGCCCGCCCCCGGACCAGCCCCGTCGTGCACGCGCCCACCCCGAGCGACGAGGCACTCGGCGTGCCCGCGCTGCTCATCGCCTCCCTCCCGCTGGACACCACCCGGCGCCACGCGGCCCCGGGCCCGCTGACCGACTTCCTGGTGGAGCGCGCGGCGGACGCGTACGCGGAGCTGCTCGCCGCGTGGCGGCCGGTGGACACCGGGATCATCGACCTGGTGCCGGGACCGCTCGGCAAGGGCGAGCTGGACAGCGCGCTGCGCCGGGCCGTCCTGGAGCGGCTCCCGCGCACCTCGTTCCTGCCGCCCGCCGTCCCGCCGGACGAGACGCCCGCCGCCGACACCCCGGCGGACTGGCCCGACAGCAGCCCGGCGGAGCAGCCGGCCGCGCTGCGGCCGCGGGACGCGGAGGTGGTGGAGGGCGCCGGCGCCGAGACGGTGCGGGTCCTCGCCGAGGTCCTGCCGAGCCTGCTGCCCGCGGGACTGGAACGGCGCGTGGAACTGCGGACCCTGGGTGTCGCCCGGGTCCCGCTCACCGAGGCCGTGGACCGGCTCGCCGGTCTGGAGAAGGACCCGGGCTGGTGGCACCGCCTGTACGACAGCCTCGCCGGGGTCGACCCGGACCGGCTGTCGGGGCTGCCCGTGCCGCTGGCCGACGGCCGGACGACGATCGGGCCGCGCCAGGTGCTGCTGCCCACCGCCGACGGTTCGCTGGTCGCGCCCGACACCCTCGCCCGGCTCGGTCTGAAGGTCGCCCATCCGGACGCCGTGCATCCGCTTCTGGAGAAGCTGGGCGCGCTGCCCGCGACGCCCCGCTCGGTGCTCACCACCCCGCAGGTGCGGGCCGCGGTGGCCGCCTCGCTGGACGACGGGGGCGGCGCCTGGGACGAGGACACCCCGGACGCGGAGGAACTGGCGGACACCGTGCTCGCGCTGGTGCGCGACGCCGGGCTCGAACCCGGTGACGAGCCCTGGCTCGGCGCGCTGGCCCTGCCGGACGAGGAGGGCGAACTCGCGCCCGCCGGTGAACTCGTGCTACCCGGAAGCCCGTTCGCCCAGCTGATGCGCGAGGACGAACTCGCCTTCCTCGACGCGGAGCTGGCGGACCGCTGGGGCGGCCGGCCACTCGCCGCCTGCGGGGTGCTCGCGGGCTTCGCCCTGGTGCGGGCCACCGACGTCGTCCTCGACCCGGACGAACTGGAGCCCCGCGACGGGGACTTCGCCCAGCCCGACGACGCGGGCCTGCTCGACGCGGTGGACGTGTGGTGCGAGGACGTCCTGGACCGGCTGCCGGACTCCCCGGTGCCGCCCGTCGCGACCGAGATCGTCGCCGTACGGGACCTGGACCTGGTGGACGACGACCGGTGGCCGCAGGCGCTCGCGCTGCTCGCGCGGCCGCCGCTGCGGGACGCGATCACCCAGCAGGTGCGCATCCTGCTGCCCGACGGCACGCACGAGGTCGTCCGGCCGTACACGGCGTGGTGGCTGCGCGGACATCCGGTGCTCGACGGGCGCCGCCCGGCCGGTCTGCGCGCGGCCGGCGGCGATCCGCTGCTGCGCGGCCTGTACGACGAGGCCGACGCGACCGGCTTCGACGACGAGCAGGTGCTGCGGGCGCTCGGCGTCCGTACGTCGGTGGCCGCCCTGCTCGACGAGCCCGGCGGCGCCGCCGAACTCCTCGACCGGCTCGCCGACCCGGACCGTGAGGTCTCCGGCGCCCAACTGCACGCCCTCTACGGCGCGCTGGCCGACCTCGATCCCGAGCAGGTGACGCTGCCGGACGAGCTGCGGGCCGTCGTGGACGGCGAGGTGCGGGTGGTGGACGCGGCCGACGCTGTGGTCGTCGACTCTCCCGACCTGCTGGCCTTCACCGACGGGGTGCCGCTGCTGCCGGTGCGGCCGTCCCGGGCGGCGGAGCTCGCCGAGCTGTTGCAGGTGCGGCGGCTCAGCGAGTCCGTCACCGGCGAGGTCACCTCCGAGGGCACCGAGCACGACGTCCCGGACTCCGTACGGCTCCTGCTGGGGCCTGCGACACCCGCCTCGTACCTGGAGCACGAGGAACTGGTCGTGGACGGAACGGAGTTGGACTGGCGGGCCACCCGCGACGGTGTGCTGCACGCCGCCACCGTGGAGGGTGTGGCCGCCGGACTCGCCTGGTCGGCGGGCCAGTGGCCGCGCCGCTTCGAGGTCGCGGCCCTGCTGGAGGACCCCTCCCGCACCGAGGAACTGGCCCGGGACCGCTGGTTCGACTGAGCGGTCCGGGACCGTTCGCGCACGGGGTGGGTGGTTTCTCCGCCCACCCCGTGCGCGATCTTGGTAATGCGTACACAAAATCTTCATCCCCCGTACAACCATTCGCCCGCGTCGCCGATCTGATCACCGGAGTCAACAGATTCCACGATCACTTGGGCCCCCTGGTGTCGACGAACCGCGAGGAACGACCACCCGCCGGGCCCCTTTCTCCACTTGGGGATCGCATGCGCATACGTGCCACCGTGGCCGCCGTCTCCGGCGCCCTGGCCCTCTCCGCCCTCGCCGTCCCGGGCGCCCACGCAGCCGGCTCCGCCGACCACCGCGCGGACATCGCCAAGGTGCGCGAGGCCGCCCACGCCGCCTCGGGCAAGACCGCGTACACCGGGTCCACCGGCTCCGACGGCGAGCCCTACACGCTCGACCTGTCCTTCTCCAGCGTGAAGGTCAACAACGGCAAGCCGATCGTCGCCGGAACGACCAACACGGTCTCCGTCCCGGTCACCTACAACGTCAAGCACGCCGCGTCGGTGGACATCACCGCCGACGACTTCCTGATGGACGTCGAGATCTACCGAGGCTCCTTCGACGCGTTCGACAACGAGCTGATCGGCGACGACTGGCCGTCCTGCACGGCGACCTCGTCGACGGCCGCCTCCTGCACGGGCACCATCGACATCGACCCGCACGACGAGCTGCGCAACGTGGACGCGACCACGTGGAAGGCCTACGGCTACGCGATCGCGCTGAACGGCGTCGACCTCGACGACCCGAACGCCGACCTGAGCAAGGTCGGGTACGTCGACCAGGACGCGCTGACCACCACCAAGCTCCAGCGCTACTCCAAGCTGACGGTCAACGCCTCGCCGGAGCCCGTCAAGAAGGGCAAGACCATCACGGTCACCGGCCTGCTGTCCCGTGCCAACTGGGACACCCACAAGTACGCCGGCTACACCGTCCAGCCGGTCGGGCTGCAGTTCCGTACGAAGTCCGCCTCCACGTACACGTCGACCCTCAAGACGGTGAAGTCGGACTCCAAGGGCAACCTGAAGACGACCACGACGGCCACCGTCGACGGTTACTTCCGCTACAACTTCGCGGGCACCTCGACCACCCCGGCCGTCAAGGCCACGGGTGACTACGTCGACGTGCAGTAGTCGACAGCACCCCTCACGCCGGGACGCGGCGGTCGACCAGCCTCCACAAGAACTCGAGGACGGCCGCCGCGATCACGGAGATCAGCACCGCGATCCACGGCATCGTCGTGCCGACCAGCTTCAGCGCGAAGAAGTGCTGCAGCCACGGCACGACGAGCACCAGCAGGAACGCCCCGCCCATCGAGGCGACGAGGCAGATCCGCCACCAGGTGTAGGGCCGGGCGATGATCGCGAGCACCCACATCGAGATCAGGAACAGCGTCAGCGTCGCGGCGCTCGTCTCGGCGCTCAGCGAGCCGTCCCCGGTGTAGTGGTGACGGGCGATCAGGTACGTCACGAAGGTGGCGACGCCCGCGACGACCCCGCCGGGGACCGAGTACCGCATCACCCGCCGCACGAAGTGGGGCTTCGCGCGCTCCGTGTTGGGCGCGAGGGCGAGGAAGAACGCGGGGATGCCGATCGTCAGGGTGGACAGCAGGGTCAGGTGCCGGGGCAGGAAGGGGTATTCGACCTGCCAGCACACCACGAGGACGGCCAGCAGCACCGAGTAGACCGTCTTCACCAGGAACAGCGTCGCCACCCGGGTGATGTTCCCGATGACCCGGCGGCCCTCCCCGACCACCGAGGGCAGTGTCGAGAAGCTGTTGTTGAGCAGCACGATCTGCGCGACCGCACGGGTCGCCTCGGACCCCGAGCCCATGCTGACCCCGATGTCGGCGTCCTTGAGGGCCAGCACGTCGTTCACCCCGTCACCCGTCATCGCGACGGTGTGGCCGCGTGACTGCAGGGCGCCGACCATGTCCCGCTTCTGCTGCGGGGTGACCCGGCCGAACACCGTGCCCTTCTCCAGGGACTTCGCCATCTCGTCCCGCTCGGAGGGCAGCCGGCGCGCGTCCACGACCTCGCCGGTGAGGCCGAGCTTGTCGGCGACGGCGCCCACCGACACCGCGTTGTCGCCGGAGATGACCTTGGCCTTGACGTTCTGCTCGGCGAAGTAGCGCAGCGTCTCCGCCGCGTCCGGGCGCAGCCGCTGCTCCAGGACGACCAGCGCGGTGGGCCGCGCGGCCTCCTTCGCGCCGGGGTCCTCCAGGTCCTTGGTGGTGCGGGCGAGCAGCAGCACGCGCAGTCCCGCCTCGTTCAGCCTCTCGGTCTCGGCGAGCGCCGGGTCGCCCTCGGCCAGCAGCACGTCCGGGGCGCCGAGGAGCCAGGTGCTGGACTCGCCGTTGCCCTCGCTGAACCCGGCACCGCTGTACTTGCGGGCGGAGGAGAACGGCAGGGCCTGGGTGCAGCGCCACTCCTCGCTGTCCGGGTAGGCGGCGATGATCGCCTGGAGGGAGGCGTTGGGCCGCGGGTCGGACGCGCCGAGCGCGCCGAGCACCGTGCGCACGTACTCCTCGTCGGCGCCGTCCAGGAGCCGCAGTCCGGTGACGTCCATGCCGCCCTCGGTGAGGGTGCCGGTCTTGTCGAGGCAGACGGTGTCGATGCGGGCGAGGCCCTCGATGGCGGGAAGCTCCTGCACGAGGCACTGTTTCCGGCCGAGCCGGATGACCCCGATGGCGAAGGCCACGGAGGTGAGCAGGACGAGCCCCTCGGGGACCATCGGCACGATCCCGCCGACGGTCCGCGCGATGGAGTCCTTGAAGCCGTGCTGCTTGACGACGAGCTGGCTGATGATGAGGCCGATGGCGGTCGGGATCATCATCCACGTCACGTACTTGAGGATCGTGGAGATACCGGTGCGCAGCTCGGACTGGACGAGCGTGAACCGGGAGGCCTCCTCCGCGAGCTGCGCCGCGTACGCCTCCCGGCCGACCTTCGTCGCCGTGAACGCGCCGCCTCCGGCGACCACGAAGCTGCCCGACATCACGGGGTCCCCCGGGTGCTTGACCACCGGGTCGGCCTCACCGGTGAGCAGCGACTCGTCGATCTCCAGCCCGTCGGCCTCCGCGCAGGTGCCGTCGACGACGACCTTGTCGCCCGGCCCGATCTCGATGAGGTCGCCGAGCACGATCTGCGAGGTGCTGACCTCGGTGGCCGCCCCGTCCCTGCGGACCGTCGGCTTCGCCTCGCCGATCACCGCGAGGGAGTCGAGGGTCTTCTTGGCCCGCCACTCCTGGACGATGCCGATGCCGGTGTTGGCGATGATCACGTAGCCGAACAGGCTGTCCTGGAACGGCGCGACGGCCAGCATGATCAGCCAGAGCACACCGATGATCGCGTTGAACCGGGTGAAGACGTTGGCCCGGACGATCTCCGTGATGGAGCGGCTGCTGCGCACGGGGACGTCGTTGACCTCACCGCGCGCGACGCGCTCGGCCACCTCGGCGGCGGTGAGCCCCTCCGCCCGCCGGGACGCGGGTATGGGCACGGGGTGAACGGGATCGAGTCCGGCGCCCGCGTCGATGTGGGTCATGCATTCGACGGTACGTGCGGATATACGGCTTCACCCGCCGAGCGCCCGAAAGATCCGACCTGGGGAGGACCGGGGCCGCGGGTAATGCTGCCGTGGGCGTAGGGGAGGTCCCCGGGTGGCCGTTACTCCGTCGTGGGGGAGGGGGTGCCCGCGGCCCGTGAGCGCTTGATGGCGGCGTCGCGCCCGCGGACGTACCAGATGCCGATCAGGCCGAGTCCCGCGCCGGCCAGGCACGTCCACAGCCACCACAGGTGTCCGTGGTCGTCGAACCAGCCGTAGAACGGCAGCTGCACCAGGAAGAGGACGAACCAGAGGATCGTGCCGCCCGTGATGGTGGCGACGACGGGGCCCTCCAGGGGCTCCGGCGCCTCGTGCTTGGGGGTCCACTTCGCCATGTGCACAGCTTACGAGGAGTGGGATCCGGCCGACGCCCGCACCCTCGTTCCCCTTGTATACCAAGGGTCTACGCGCGGAGATAGCGATTTCGGACTCATATGTTCATACTGAAACCGTCCAAGACTGGCCAGTTGTATTCGTACGAAACACCAACGGAAACCTGGGGGAAACCCGTCGGTGACCGGACACTGGCCAGACTTGATCATGTTCCCCATTCCCCCGCACGTTTGAGGACCCGCATGTCCACCTCGGCCGCCACCCAGGCCCCCGCCCCGCAGGAGCCGGAGTCCCGGCCCGCGCAGAGCGCCCTCGACCGCTACTTCAAGATCTCCGAGCGGGGCTCCAGCCTCCCGCGCGAGATCCGCGGCGGTTTCGCCACCTTCTTCGCGATGGCGTACATCATCGTGCTGAACCCGATCATCCTGGGCAGCGCGAAGGACATGTACGGGCACCACCTCGACGGCGGGCAGCTCGTCACCGCCACCGTGCTGACCGCCGCGTTCACCACGCTCCTCATGGGCGTCATCGGCAACGTGCCGATCGCGCTCGCGGCGGGCCTCGGCGTGAACACGGTCGTCGCCCTGCAGCTCGCCCCCCGGATGTCCTGGCCGGACGCCATGGGCATGGTGGTCCTCGCCGGCTTCGTCGTGATGCTGCTGGTCGCCACCGGTCTGCGCGAGCGCGTGATGAACGCCGTGCCGCTCGGCCTGCGCAAGGGCATCGCCATCGGCATCGGCCTGTTCATCATGCTGATCGGCCTGGTCGACTCCGGCTTCGTCTCCCGCATCCCGGACGCCGCCCAGACCACCGTCCCGCTCCAGCTCGGCGGCGACGGACACCTCACCGGCTGGCCGGTCCTGGTCTTCATCCTCGGCACGCTCTTCACGCTCGCCCTCATGGTCCGCAAGGTGCCGGGCGCGATCCTCATCTCGATCGTCACCATGACCGTCGTCGCGGTGATCATCAACGCCGTCGCCACCATCCCGTCCTGGGGCCTGACCACCCCGAAGTGGCCCGGAAACCCGGTCGCCACCCCGGACTTCGGTCTCGTCGGCAAGGTCAGCCTCTTCGGCGGCTTCGACAAGGTCGGCATACTGACCGGCGTCCTCTTCGTCTTCACCGTGCTGCTGTCGTGCTTCTTCGACGCGATGGGCACGATCATGGGCATCAGCGACGAGGCCAAGCTGACCGACGCCCACGGCAACATGCCCGGCATCAACAAGGTCCTCTTCGTCGACGGCATCGCCGTCGCCGCGGGCGGCGCCTCCTCCTCCTCGGCCACCACCTGCTTCGTGGAGTCCACGGCGGGTGTCGGCGAGGGCGCCCGCACGGGCTTCGCGAACGTGGTCACCGGCGCGCTCTTCGCCGTCGCCCTCTTCCTGACCCCCGTCGCCACGATGGTCCCGTCCCAGGCCGCCACCCCCGCGCTCATCGCGGTCGGCTTCCTGATCCTGTCCCACTCGATCAAGGAGATCGACTGGGCGGACTACACCATCGCCATCCCGGCCTTCGTGACGATGATGCTGATGCCGTTCACCTACTCGATCACGAACGGCATCGGCATGGGCTTCATCACCTTCGTCGTGCTGCGCCTCGCGGCGGGCCGCGGGCGGGACATCCCGGTCGCGATGTACGTGGTGTCGGCGGTGTTCACCTTCTACTACCTGATGCCGGCCCTCGGCCTGACCTGACCCGGCCGGGGACGGCGGCACGGGTACGCGGCCTCACGTGACCCCGTAGAACTTCTCCGTCTCCTCGACGGCGGTCTGGAACCGCTCGTCGAAGTCGTCGCGAATGAGCGTCCGGACCACATAGTCCTGGACGCTCATTCCGCGTTTTGCGGCATGTTCCCGGAGCCGGTCGAGCAGCTCCCCGTCCATACGCAGGCTGAGCACGCTGGTCCCCATGCAGTCGAGGGTCGCCGCACGCGGGCCGGAACCGGGTCGCTTTCCGGATCCGGCTCACTCATATGAGTGACCTCGGGGTTCGGTGGCGCGTTTCACGGGCACCCCGTTGGTCTTTAGCGAGGGTAATGAGTTACGCTAAAGAACATGCCTGACCTCACCCAGGGCGACGACGAGGCCGCCGTGAACGCCTTGCGATCCGCAGTGATGCGGTTGTCGCGTCGACTCAAGCACCAGCGGGTCGACGAGTCGCTGAGTCCGACCGAGATGTCGGTGCTCGGCACCCTCGCCCGCTGCGGCACCGCCACGCCCGGCGAGCTGGCCCGCAAGGAGCACGTGCAGCCGCCGTCCATGACGCGCATCGTCGCGCTCCTCGAGGCCAAGGGGCTCGTCAGGCTGGAGCCGCATCCCGAGGACCGGCGCCAGAAGGTCGTCACGCAGACCGACAAGGCGGAGGCCATGCTCGAAGAGAGCCGCCGCAAGCGGAACGCGTTCCTGGCCGGACTGGTCGAGGTCCTCGACGAGGACGAGTGGGCCAAGCTCCGCGAGGCCGCCCCCGTCCTGGAGAAACTCGCCCACATCTGACCCGCTCCAACCGGCCCCCATCGATCCCGGATCGGCGGGGGCCGCCCCCAGCAAGCGCCGACGCCCCCATGACGCCGACGTCCACGACTCCCCGGAGGCGAGCCCTTTTGAGTTCGGGACCCGGAGCACACTCCGCCCCCGCACCAGCCACCCACGACTCCTCAGCCGCCCACGACTCCCCGGCCACCGCCGGAACCTCCCCGGCCACCGCGGACCCCGCACAGGTCGCGGACCCCGCGCAGGCCACGCCCGCGACTCCCCCGGCCACCACCGGGACCCCCGCGGCCACCCCGCAGACCCCGAGCGCCTCGCCGGCCACCGCCGAGACCTCGCCGGCCACCGCCGGCCCCTCCCCCCGCGCCCAGCGCTCCTCCTCGATGTTCAGCTCGCTGAAGGTCCGCAACTACCGGCTGTTCTTCATGGGCCAGGTCGTCTCCAACACCGGCACCTGGATGCAGCGCATCGCCCAGGACTGGCTGGTGCTGAGCCTGACCGGCTCCTCCGCCGCCGTCGGCATCACCACCGCCCTGCAGTTCCTGCCGATGCTGCTCTTCGGCCTGTACGGCGGCGTCCTCGTCGACCGGCTGCCCAAACGCCCCACGCTGCTCGTCACCCAGGCGGCGATGGCCCTCACCGGCCTGGCGCTCGCCTTCCTCACCCTCTCCGGACACGTCCACGTCTGGCACGTCTACGTCGCCGCCTTCGCCGTCGGCCTCGCCACCGTCGTCGACAACCCGGCCCGCCAGTCCTTCGTCTCCGAGATGGTCGGACCCGGCCAGCTGCAGAACGCGGTCAGCCTGAACTCGGCCAACTTCCAGTCCGCACGCCTGGTCGGCCCCGCCGTCGCGGGACTCCTGATCACCGGCGTCGGCACCGGATGGGCCTTCCTCCTCAACGGCCTGTCGTTCGTGGCACCCATCGTGGGCCTGCTCCTGATGCGCGGCCGCGAACTCCACGTCGTCCAGCGGACACCCCGGGGCAAGGGCCAGCTCCGCGAAGGCCTGCGCTACGTCGCCGGCCGCCCCGACCTGATCTGGCCGATCGTCCTCGTCGGCTTCATCGGCACCTTCGGGTTCAACTTCCCCGTCTGGCTGTCGGCGTACGCGGACGACACCTTCCACGCCGGCGCCGGCGCCTACAGCCTCTTCAACACGCTGATGGCCCTCGGCTCACTGGCCGGCGCGCTGCTCGCGGCGCGGCGCGGCACGGCACGGCTGCGCGTGCTGATCGCGGCGGCCGTCGCCTTCGGCGCGCTCGAAGTGGTCGCCGCCGCGGCCCCCTCACTGTGGCTGTTCGCCCTGCTGATGGTCCCGATCGGCATCGCCGGCCTGACGGTGAACGTCACGGCGAACACCTCGGTCCAGATGGCCACCGACCCGGCCATGCGCGGCCGGGTCATGGCGCTGTTCATGATGGTCTTCATGGGCGGCTCCCCCGTGGGGGCCCCGCTGGTCGGCTGGGTCACCGACTCCTACGGCCCCCGGATCGGCTTCGCGCTCGGCGGCCTCGTCTCGATGGCCGCGGCGACGACGATCGGCCTGGTCCTGGCGCGTCTCGGCGGCCTGCGCGTCTCCCTCGGCTGGCACCGCGGCGCACCCCGCGTCCGCTTCGTGCCGCGCGCCCGCACCGAGGAGCAACTGGCCACCGTGTGAGACCCCGCCGGCGAACAGCCGGTCCGACGCCACGGCCGGCCCCCTCCGCGCGAGGGGGCCGGCCGTCGCGCACGGGGAGACCGGGCCACCGGCGGAATCCCTCCACGCAGGCGCCGCCACCTGGGAAAGTGGCCGCATGAGACTCTTCGCGGCCGTGCTGCCGCCCGCTGACGCGGTGCGTGAACTCGCCACGGAGGCCGACCTGTTGCGGCGCACACCGGGCGCCGACGCGCTGCGCTGGACCGGCCTCCCCGGCTGGCACTTCACCCTCGCCTTCTACGGCGAGGTCGCCGACGCCACCGTGCCGGACCTCACCGAACGGCTGACCCGCGCGGCCCGGCACACCGCACCCTTCCCGCTGGCCCTGCGCGGCGGCGGCCACTTCGGCGGCCGCGCCCTGTGGGCGGGCGCCACCGGGGACATCGACAGTCTGCGGCTGCTGGCCGCACGCGCGGAGGCCGCCGGCCGCAAGGCGGGCATCGCCATGGAGGAACACCGCCACTACCGGCCCCACCTCACCCTGGCCCGCAGCCGCGACTCCGCAGACTTCACCCCGTACGTCACCGCCCTGGACGGCTTCGCCGGAGGCACCTGGACCGTGGGCGAGCTGTGTCTCGTCCGCAGCAACCTGCCGGCCTCCGGGATCCCCGGTGAGCGGCCCCGCTACGAGACCCTGGCCGCCCGGCCGCTGGGGGCGGGCGACGGGACCGGGCAAGGGGCCGGTTAACCTCGATGGCGTGAACCCGAAGACCCGTAACCGGATCATGGCCGGTGTGCTCGTGCTGATGTTCGTCGTCGTGGCACTGGCGGCGGCGGTCAGGTAGCGACCGCCACCGCCGGACACCGGACGCCGCGCGGGCCCGTCCTACCAGGCGAACGCCTCCGGCGAGGGACCCGGACCCGGGAAGATCTCGTCGAGACCTTCCAGGACCTCCTGCGACAGCTCCAGCTCCACGGCGCGCAGCGCCGACTCCAACTGCTCCGCGGTGCGCGGGCCCACGATCGGGCCGGTCACCCCCGGACGGGTCAGCAGCCATGCCAGGGCCGCCTCACCGGGCTCCAGGCCGTGCTTGTCGAGCAGGTCCTCGTACGCCTGGATCTGGTTGCGTACGGCCGTGTCGGCGAGGGCGTCGGCGGACCGGCCGCCCGCCCGGCGGCCGCCCCGGACCTCCTTCTTGATCACACCGCCCAGCAGCCCGCCGTTCAGCGGAGACCAGGGGATGACCCCCAGCCCGTACTCCCGTGCCGCCGGGATGACCTCCATCTCGGCGCGCCGCTCGGCGAGGTTGTACAGGCACTGCTCGCTGACCAGGCCGATGGTGCCGCCGCGACGCGCGGCGATCTCGTTGGCCTGCGCGATCTTGTAGCCGGGGAAGTTGCTGGACCCCACGTAGAGGATCTTGCCCTGCCGCACCAGGACGTCGATCGCCTGCCAGATCTCCTCGAACGGCGTCGACCGGTCGACGTGGTGGAACTGGTAGATGTCGATGTGGTCGGTCCGCAGCCGCTTCAGGCTCGCGTCGACCGCCCGCCGGATGTTCAGGGCGGACAGCTTGTCCTGGTTGGGCCACGGCTCGCCCTCGGCGGCCATGTTCCCGTACACCTTGGTCGCGAGGACCGTCCGCTCCCGCCGGTCGCCGCCCTTGGCGAACCAGTTCCCGATGATCGATTCGGTACGGCCCTTGTTCTCGCCCCAGCCGTACACGTTCGCCGTGTCGACATAGTTGATACCCGCGTCCAGCGCCGCGTCCATGATGGCGTGGCTGTCGCCTTCGTCGGTCTGCGGTCCGAAGTTCATGGTGCCGAGGACGATCCGGCTGACCTTGAGCCCCGTGCGTCCGAGCTGTGTGTACTTCATGACGTACCAGCCAACGGGGTGGAGTGCGCTCTAGGCAAGGGCGGATCGCGGCGTCCGGCCGAGGCCGACTTCCCGTCCGTCCGGCGAAACACCTCCGCCCGACCGGTTCAGGATTTGCCTTTCCGTGAAAAATGTGGACCCGCACCGGCCCCTTTTCCGGATTCCTTCCCGGTGTCCGCGCACACCGCTTTCCGCTTTGTGCTCACACGGTCCGTGCATTCGTCAAGGGCGATCATCACCACACCGCGAGGCCGATCTCCCGCCCCCTCCCGGGGTGTTGTGGCTGTTAGGGTGAGGGCTCGTCCCGGGGCCGGATTGTGCCGTGCAGGCACCCCGCCCCGGATTGCAGCACGCGTGGGCGTTCCGTTCCGTACCTTTCCCGGATTCCGTTCGCCCCGGCTTCCTCTCGGAATTCGAATTGACTTGTCCGGTCGCTTCCGCTCTCCGGGAAATGATTCCAGCCCACCTTTTGGAGTATTTCCATGTCTGTGTCTGCCGGCAGCACCCCTGCCGTCGCCCCCGCCGGGACGGACACTTCCGGGACCGAGCCCGGTACCGGCCCCGCACCCCGCGGACGCCACCTCGGCCTCGCCCTCGTCGTCATCGCCGCGGCGCAGCTGATGGTCGTCCTCGACGCCACCATCACCAACATCGCCCTGCCCGCCGTCCAGAGCGACCTCGGTGTCTCCGACGCGAACCTGGCGTGGATCGTCAACGCCTACGCCCTCGCCTTCGGCGGACTGCTGCTCCTCGGCGGCAAGGCCGGAGACCTGTTCGGCCGGCGCCGGATCTTCCAGGCAGGCATCGCCGTCTTCACCCTCGCCTCGCTGTTCGGCGGCCTCGCCCCGAACGAGGGCCTGCTCATCGCCGCCCGCATCCTCCAGGGCGTCGGCGCCGCCCTCGCCGCGCCCAACGCGCTCGCGCTGATCACCACGACGTTCCCCGGCGGCAGGCCCCGCAACACCGCCATGGGCGTGTACGCGGCGATGGGCGGTGTCGGCGCGACGGTCGGACTGCTCCTGGGCGGCGTCCTGACGGACCTCCTGGACTGGCGGTGGGTGTTCTTCGTCAACATCCCCATCGGCCTCGCCGTCCTGGCCGGGACCCGCACCCTCGTCGAGGCCGAGCGGCACCCCGGACGCCTCGACGTGCCCGGCGCCGTCACCGGAACCGGCGGACTGATCGCCCTCGTCTACGGCATCACCCGGGGCGGCGAGCACGGCTGGACCGGCGCCCTCACCCTCGCCTCGTTCGCCGTCGCGGCCGTCCTGCTCGCGGTGTTCCTGCTGCTCCAAGGCCGGACGGCGTCCCCGATGCTGCCGCTGCGACTCCTCAAGGACCGCAGCAGGGCCGGGAGTTACGCGACGATGCTGTTCATCGGCGCGGGCATGTTCGCCACCTTCTACTTCCTGACGCTCTACGCGCAGCTCATCCTGGACTACAGCCCGATCAGGACCGGCTTCGCGTTCCTGCCGTTCAGCTTCGGCATGGCCGCCGCGGCCGGCGCCAGTTCCAAGCTGGTCACCCACATCGCGCCGCGGCTGATCGCCGGGCCGGGTCTGCTGGTCGCGGCCGGCGGCATGTGCTGGTTCGCCACGCTCACACCGGACTCCTCCTACGCCGGGCGCATCATGCCCGCCATGTTCGTCACCGCCCTCGGCCTCGGAGCGAGCTTCGTGCCGATGACACTCGGCGCGGTCAGCGGCGTCTCCCACGAGGACACCGGGATCGCCTCCGCGCTGCTCAACACCGCACAGCAGATCGGCGGCGCGCTCGGCCTCGCGGTGCTGTCGACGGTGTCCACGTCGGCGGCCGACGACCGGCTCCCCGGGGCCGCCGGGGCTCTGTACCGCGGTCTCGCCACGCACGACGCGGGGCTCGTCTCCGCCGCGGCCGCCGCACTGACCCACGGCTACACGACGGCGTTCGCCGCGGCCGCCGCCCTGTTCCTGGCGGGCCTCGTCGTCACGGCCCTCGCGATCACCGCGGGCCGGCAGCACCAGGGCGAGGGCGCCGCACCCGTCCACATGGGCTGAGAAGCGGATCAGCACGGGCTGAGAAGCGGATCGGCACGAGCTGAGAAGCGGATCGGCACGGGTAGGGAGGCGGATCGGTACGGGTAGGGAGGCGGATCAGCGACGGACCGGCGGTCGGCCGTCCGGTGCAACGCCCCTCCAGGAAACCCTGGTTGGGCCCGTCAGGGTCCGGTGGGCCGCAAGGGGCCCCTCCCCGCCCGGGAGGGCCCCCTTGCGGTGTCCGGGCCGTCGCGACCGTTCAGACCGTCGCCGCGACGTACGGCGCGCCCAGATCCCACGCCTGGTACATCGCCTCCGCGAACCCCTCCGCGATCTTGTGCTCGCCGCCGGCGTTCGGATGCGTGCCGTCGTAGGTGTCGAAGGCGACGTCGTACGAGGGCGGCGGGGACGCCAGGAGCAGCGGGGAGCGCGGCTCGTCGAGGTCGGCGACCGTCTTGGCGAGCAGCTCGTTGAACGCGGCGACCTCGGTGGCGAAAGGGGCGTCGGACTCGGCGCGCACGTTCGGTATCACCGGGAGCAGCACCATCCGCACCCGCGGGTTCGCGGCCCGGGCCTCCGCCACGAACATGCGGGCGTTGTCGGCCGTCTGCACCGCGTTGGTGTAGAAACCCAGGTCGATCAGGCCGAGGGAGACCAGCAGGACGTCGGCGCGCTGGGCGCTGACCGTCTCGCGGATGACCGGCGCCATGTGCTGCCAGCCCTCGCCCCAGCCCGCCAGATGACCGCGCGGGAAGTCCGGGTCGGCGTACTCGTAGGAGTCGGGGACGCCCGTCGTCATGTCGTAGAGCGTCTCGCGCGGACCGACGATCTTGAACGGGCCCCCGTACGTCGCCCGCAGGTGCTGCCACATCCGGTAACGCCACGTGTGTTCGCCCGCGCTACCGATCGTCATGGAGTCCCCGACGGGCATGAACCTGAGCATCCGCTCATCATGGACGATCGGCGGGGGCGCGATGAGCCGTCGTGGTGTGAGGCCCGCCACTGTGCGCCTGGTCCACCGCCCGGTCGGCCGCACGTCCGCCGACCGCCGTCCGCCGACCGCCGTCCGTCCGCCGTCCGTCCGCCGTCGGTCCGCTGCCGGTCGAGGGCTGTTCGGCGGCCACCGCCGACGCGAACACTCGGGCGGGGTGGCAGGCTTGGGCCATGCGCCGATCGCCCTCGTTCCGCCTCGGGACCACCGCCGGAGCCCTTGCCGGAGCCGTTGCCGTAGCCGTCGCCTCAGTCGCCTTCGCGGCGCCGGCCCTCGCCGACGGAGGGGACGACGGATTCACCATCAAGGACCCCCGCATCACCGAGTCCAGCGGCCTCGCCGCCTCCCGGATCCACCCGGGCGTGTACTGGACCCACAACGACAGCGACGACGGCGCCTACCTGTACGCCGTCGACAGCCGGACCGGCCGCACCGTCGCGACGGTCACCATGAGCGGGGTCGGCGCGCCCCGGGACGTCGAGGCGATCTCGCTGGGCCCCGACGGCGACCTGTACGTCGGTGACATCGGCGACAACCTCGGCGGCAAGTGGGACCACGTGTGGATCTACGAGCTGCCCGAGCCGAAGGTCCTGAAGGACCAGACGATCCGCGCCACCCAGTACGTCGTGAAGTACTCCGACGGCGCCCGCAACGCCGAGGCGCTGATGGTCCACCCCAAGACGGGCCGTGTGTACATCGCCGACAAGGACGAGGACGGCGGCCACCTCTACGAAGGCCCCGCCCACCTCTCCGCGACCGGCACGAACATCTTCGAGCCCGTCGCCCCCGTCGACCTGTGGGTCACCGACGGCGCGTTCTCGCCCGACGGCCGGCACCTCGCCGTACGCGGCTACTTCGGCGGCATCCTCTACGACTGGAACGGCGGCAGCATCAAACGCGAGGGCCGCCTGAACGTGCCCCTCCAAGGCCAGGGCGAGTCCGTCACGTACACCACCGACGGAACCAAACTCATGTACGGCAGCGAGGGAACGGACAGCCCCGTGCAGCCGCGGGACGTGCCCGGCGCGACCGGTTCCGACGGCAAGTCGCCCTCGCAGGGCGGCGGTTCCGCCTCCGGCGACGACGGCGACTCGATGAGCGGCAGCCTCAAGGTCGGCGCCGTCGCGGTCGCCGCGCTGCTCGCCGTGGTCTTCGGCTTCCGGCGTCTGCTGCGCCGCAACTGAGCCGGCCGACCGGCCCGCGGGGCCCGGTGAGGGCACCGACAACGGCGCGAGGGGCGCCCGGCACGTTCCCGTGCCGGGCGCCCCTCGCCCGTACCGCCTGAACTCCCCGTGGGGGAGCGGTGGTTACAGCTTCTCGATCACGTAGTCGATGCACTGCGTGAGCGCCTCGACGTCCGCCGGGTCGATCGCCGGGAACATGGCGACGCGCAGCTGGTTGCGGCCGAGCTTGCGGTAGGGCTCCGTGTCGACGATGCCGTTCGCGCGCAGGGCCTTGGCGACGGCGGCGGCGTCGACCTCGTCGGCGAAGTCGATCGTGCCGATGACCTGCGAGCGCTTCGCGGCGTCGGTGACGAACGGGGTCGCGTACTTGCTGTCCTCGGCCCACCGGTACAGGCGCGAGGAGGAGTCCTTCGTGCGCGCCGTCGACCAGGCGAGGCCGCCCTGGCCGTTGATCCACTCCAGCTGCTCGTTGAGCAGGAAGAGGGTCGCGAGGGCCGGGGTGTTGTACGTCTGGTTCTTGCGGGAGTTGTCGATCGCGGTGGGCAGCGAGAAGAACTCCGGGACGTGCCGACCCGAGGCGTGGATCCGCTCGGCGCGCTCGATGGCGGCCGGGGAGAACACACCGATCCACAGGCCACCGTCGGAGGCGAAGGACTTCTGCGGGGCGAAGTAGTAGACGTCGGTCTCGGCGATGTCGACGGGCAGGCCGCCGGCGCCGGAGGTGGCGTCCACCAGGACGAGGGAGCCCTCGTCGGCGCCCGCGACCCGCTTGAGGGGAGCGGCGACACCGGTGGAGGTCTCGTTGTGGGTGAAGGCGTACACGTCGACGCCCGCCTCGGCGGCCGGCTCGGGATGGGTGCCCGGGTCGGAGGAGATCACGGTCGGGTCGGCGAGCCACGGCGCGAGCTTGGCGGCCTTGGCGAACTTCGAGGAGAACTCGCCGAAGGTGAGGTGCTGCGACTTGTTGTCGATCAGTCCGTGCGTCGCGACGTCCCAGAACGCGGTGGAGCCGCCGTTGCCGAGGACCACCTCGTATCCGTCGGGCAGCGAGAACAGCCGGCGCACGCCCTCGCGGACCGTGCCGACCAGGTTCTTGACCGGGGCCTGGCGGTGGGAGGTGCCGAGCAGGGAACTGCCGGTCGCGGCCAGCGCGTCGAGCGCCTCCGTCCGCACCTTGGAGGGGCCAGCGCCGAATCGTCCGTCGGCGGGCTTGATGTCAGCGGGGATCTGGATATCAGCCACGCGGGGAGCCTAGCCGGTCGGGGAAACCTGGTCGAAACCTCGTCCGGCGGCTGAGACGGGAGGAAGACGGGACGGAGGGTACGGAGGGCACGCACCAGATCGCGGAGATCGCGGAGATCGCGGAGATCGCGGAGATCGCGGAGATCGCGGAGATCGCGGAGAACGCGGAGAAGGCGGAGAACGCGGAGAAGGCGGAGCGGCTTCGGAAGGGGAGGGGCGGGGCGCCCCCCCCCCCCCCCCGGCCCCCCCCGGGGGCCGCCCCCCGCGGGGGGCCCCCCCCCCCACCACC